>NZ_JXJW01000004.1 GCF_002441695.1 Pseudolactococcus piscium | reverse complement strand
TATTTCCCACACGATTTATTATAGAGCCTTTTTTTAATGCGTTTATTAGCTATTTTTGATTAGCTAACTAGTTTGTTTAGAAGCGACTGATGACACATTAATAGCTTAAGTTGCTTAGCTAGATAAGGTGCTAGAGTAGACTGCATAGAAAGCCGATAGTCCCTGAATAAGTCAAATTATTTTTAATTTGACCGAACACTTGAAAAATAATTCATTTTAAGGTAAAATCTGTTTATGGCTTATAAAAAGAAACAAAAAACGACTTTTCAAAAAGTCGTCATGATCATTGTCTGGTTGATGTTGATTCTAACTGTCTTTGCGGCAGTTGCAGCGGCATTAACAGTATTCGTTTAATCTCGTCTAAAGACGAGGTTTTTTTAATTTCTAGCAGTTGTTAGTCCAGTGGGACTAGTATAGAGATAAGCAACACTAGATACTATATAAGGGACTAGCCTCTATATGGCTGGTATCTAATACTTGGATACCATTTTTTGTATCGACATCATGTTGCATCAAGGTATTCTCCATCGTTAGATGGGCAAGTTCCTTGAGATTGTTTTCTTGGCTACGGTGGCCGAGTAAGATTTTTTTAGTTTGGTTGCCGATAACAGAAAGTGCTGTTGTGGCACCATCTTCATTAGAGAGATGGCCGTGATCAGACAAGATACGCTGTTTCAGGCGCCAAGGATAATTTCCCATGCGAAGGATTTCGACGTCGTGGTTGGACTCCATGAGATAGGCGTCAGCGTTCTCAATCGTACCGCGCATGCGGTCGCTCACATAGCCTGTATCTGTTAGCATGACAAAACTTTTGCCGTCTTTCATAAATTTATAAAACTGGGGTGCGGCAGCATCATGGCTGACGCCGAAACTTTCGATATCGATATCCCCAAAGGTCAATAATTTGCCCATTTCAAAAGTGTTCTTTTGCGCATTATCAATCTTCCCACAGCCCTCTCCGATGGCTTGCCAGGTCTCTTGATTGGCGTAGAGCGCCATCTTATACTTACGTGCCAGGACACCTAGTCCTGCGACATGGTCCTTATGCTCATGGGTTACAAGAAGACTGTCAACGTCTGCTAAACTTCTTCCGATGTCATTCATGAGCCCTTCTATCTTTTTACCGGATAGGCCAGCATCTACTAAAATTTTACGTTCTGGCGTTTCGATGTAGGTTACATTGCCTGAGGAACCACTTGCTAATATACTGTATTTAAATCCTTGTGTCATCGTCAATTTCTGTTCCTTACTAAGGCTAGTTATTATTAAAAATCATGTTTATGTGTCTGTCTATGAGACGCGTCTTTTTTTGCCCAGTGGATGATCAGTATGGTGTCATCATCTAGCTAACCTTGACAGTTTAACTGATTAGCGATGATTTTTCGCTTGTTTGACTACCCCAGCTGCTGGCATCGTCATCGTTATCGGTCTCAAGTGGTGCATAAGGTAAGACGACAGTGAAAGTCGTCCCTGTTTCGCCGTCAGATTTAGCCCAGACGAAGCCGTCATGCATTTTGACAATGTCACGAACAATCGCAAGTCCCAGGCCACTACCCCCTTGATTCCGACTGCGTGCTTTGTCTACCCGATAAAATCGGTCGAATATCTTAGGGATATCTTTCTTAGGTATGCCCATGCCTTCATCAGTGATTCTGAGTAAGACCTGAGTATTGGTTTGTTCTAGACTGACGGTCACATTACCACCGTCAGGGCTATATTTGATCGCGTTATTCATTAGATTATCGATGACCTGACCCAGTCTATCGGTATCGATTTCCATCCAAATGGGTTGTAAAGGGATTTTGCGAATAATCTTGAATTGCTTTTCATTTCCATCTGAATTGCCGACGATTTGGTCAAAGCGATTGAGTTGATAATGTAAGAAGGCAATTAGATTAATCACTTCTTTTTCTAAAATGATCGTGTCGGAATCCATTCGGGATAGTGTCACTAAGTCTAGGATCATCCGAATCATTCTGTCAGTCTCATTTAAAGAGACTTTAATGAATGAGGGCGCAATATCTGGATCTTGTAGCACACCGTCATCCAAGGCTTCGAGGTAGGATTTGATAGACGTTAATGGTGTGCGGAGCTCATGTGAGACGTTTGAAACGAATAGCCTACGTTCACGTTCATTTTTTTCTTGTTCAGTGACATCATGTAAAACAGCAACGACACCGGAGATAAAGCCAGATTGTCGACGAAATAGGGCAAAGTTAATGCGTAGGGTTGTAAACTCTCCCATGATATTTTCACAGTCGATGATGATTTCAGGCTCAGATTCTAACAAATCTCGAAAGGTGTAATCTGCTTCTATGTCAAGTGCATCGATAATCTTACGTGACAAGATATCTTTTTCTTTGACATTTAAATATTCTAGAGCTGCTGCATTAGCAAGAACGATTTTGCCACGTCGGTCGGTTGCGATAACACCATCAGTCATATAAGTCAAAATCCCATTTAAGCGTGTGCTTGAGGATTCTAATCTTTCTTGTGCATGCTCACTCTTTTCACCTAAATCAACCACTTTATCATAAAGGCGATTGATCTCCGTGTTACCAGGAATTTGCTTTCTGACAGTGTATTTTTTGTCTGTAAACTCGTTGATTTGATCAGAAATCTGGTTTAGACCGATAGAGATGCGCCTGGTAAACCAGACAATCAGGATAAGTGATAATATATAAAAAGCACAAAATCTTATGAAAGAATCATGCTGTCCGATATAAGCTTGTGTATTTAGCGCAAAGAATCCTACAAAAAGCAGGAGGTGTAACAGGACTGCTTTGAATAGAATACTGCTGGTGAAGGGTAATTTACTTTTCATTTGGATCACTCAGGTAGTAGCCAACACCACGACGCGTAGCCACGTATTCTGGTCGGCTAGGCGTGTCTTCAACTTTTTCCCGTAAACGACGAATCGTCACGTCAACTGTTCTCACATCACCAAAATAATCATATCCCCAAACCGTCTCGAGTAGATGCTCACGGGTCATGACTTCACCGATATGTTGCGCTAGATAGTGTAGGAGTTCGAATTCCCTATGCGTTAGATCAATATGTTTATCGTTCTTATAAGCAGCATATTTTTCAGGGGCAATCGAAATATCTCCAATTCTAATTTCTTTTTTATCATTAGGTGTAGCACTCGCTTCAGTGCTAAGGTTTGAGCGTCTCAAGTTGGCCTTGACACGTGCTAATAGTTCGCGGTTTGAAAAGGGTTTTGTAACGTAATCATCAGCGCCTAACTCCAAGCCGATAACTTTATCGAACTCAGTGTCTTTGGCAGACACCATAATAATAGGTACTTCAGACGACTTACGAACTTCGCGTGCCACCTCAAGACCATCTTTTTTAGGCAACATCAGATCTAATATAATCAGATCTGGCTGCTCAGCAGCAAAAATAGTTAATGCTGCCTCTCCGTCAAAAGCTGTTAAAACGTCATAACCCTCTTTCGTTAAGTTGAACTTAACGATATCCGAGATAGGTTTTTCATCATCAACGACGAGTATTTTTTTCATATGTAGTTTCTCCATTAATACCACTATTATACCGTTTTTTATGCCTTTCATCAATTAAAAGCATCTATCGGAGCGATGTTCAAAAGATAAATTGTTTGACAATTCAGATATTACATGATAAAATAGGCACATGTTATAAGTTGTGACATATAAAAAACAGATGATATAATAGATTAGGAGTTTTAGATGCCACTTATAGAGTTTAAAGATGCCGAAAAATATTACGGTGACTATCATGCATTAAAGCATATTAATTTAGCAATTGAAGAAGGCCAAGTGGTTGTCTTGTTAGGTCCTTCTGGATCTGGTAAATCTACCTTAATCAGAACAATTAATGCTTTGGAAGGCATTGAAGCGGGTCAATTAACTGTGAATGGTCATCGCGTTGATCATGCCTCTAAAAAAGAGTTAGTCGAACTTCGTAAGGAAGTTGGGATGGTGTTTCAGCATTTTAATCTCTATCCTCACAAAACTGTGCTAGAAAATGTCACATTAGCACCGGTTAAAGTCCTTAAAAAAGAATTACGTGAAGCGACAGTTGTTGCTGAGAAGTATTTGAAGTTTGTTAACATGTGGGATAAAAAAGATGCCTATCCTGGTCAACTTTCTGGTGGTCAAAAACAACGGGTTGCCATTGCACGTGGCCTTGCCATGAATCCTAAGTTATTATTATTCGATGAGCCGACCTCAGCATTAGATCCAGAAACAATTGGTGATGTCTTATCAGTGATGCAAGGACTTGCCAAAGATGGCATGAACATGGTCGTCGTTACTCACGAGATGGGCTTTGCTAGATCCGTAGCGGATCGGATTATCTTCATGGATGCAGGGGAAATTTTAGAAGATACGACGGACGTTGCTGGATTCTTTGATAATCCACAAGAACCTAGAGCTAAGCAGTTTCTTAGTAAAATTATCAATCATTAATGATTTGACTTTAAGCATCAATGTCAAACGTTTAATACAGTATTGTACCGCTACTACCTGAACATATGCTTAATGCTATGATGTCTATGTTCAGGTACGGACAATTATTAAAAAGGAGCCTATTATGAAAAAATCAATTAAAGTTTTAGCTAGTCTTGCAGCTGTTTTTGCAGCGGTAACACTTGCAGCCTGTGGCGCATCAAAAGATGACAGCTCAAAATCAGCAACAGATAAGATTAAAGACAACGGAAAAATTGTTTTTGGTGTGAAACAAGACGTACCGAATTTTGGCTATAAAGATCCCAAAACAAATAAATTTACAGGTGTTGAAATTGATATCGCCAATAAAATTGCTAAAGATTTAGGTGTTAAGGCTGAGTTTGTACCAGTTACTGCACAAACTCGTGGACCATTACTTGATAACAAACAAGTTGACGCTGTCATTGCAACCTTTACAATTACCGATGAACGTAAAAAAACGTATAACTTCACAACGCCTTACTTTACAGATGAAGTTGGCTTCTTAGTTAAAAAAGATGCAGGCTTTAAATCTGTCTCAGATTTAAATGGTAAGACAATTGGTGTCGCACAATCGTCTTCTACAAAAACAGGTCTTGCAGCATTAGCGAAAGAAAAAGGTATCTCGTTTGAGTATTCAGAATTACCAGATTACCCGACGTTAAAAACAGCATTGACATCAGGCCGTATCGATGCTTTCTCAGTTGATAAATCAATCTTGTCAGGCTATGTAGATTCGAAAACAGAGATTCTTGGCGAAGGATTTGCTAGACAAGAATATGGTATCACAACTAAGAAATCAAATACTGAGTTGGCGAGCTATCTGAATAAACAAATTGAAACGCTCAAATCAAATGGCGAGTTGAAAAAAATGACAGACAAGTATAACTTGAAAGATGCGACTGCTAAATAAGCGTCAAGCATAAGTTTCACGGCCAGCTCAGCTACTTAGTTTTATGGCTGAAAATAACATAAACAGCAACAGGCGCTAGATAAGCTAGCGCGTTAAAAACAAAGAAAGGTAATATATGAGTCCTTTTGCTTTAGAACGTTGGCAGGCATTCTTTGCTGACTTTGGTCAATTTGCCAAGGGGTTTCTCTTTACCTTAGAGATTTCAATTGGTTCATTACTGTTAGCGGTACTGCTGGGGTTGATTTTTGGCTCGCTGTCAGCGACACGAAATAAATTACTGAGAGGCATCAGTAGAGCTTATGTGGAAGTTTATCAAAATACGCCACTCTTGATCCAATTTGTGATTGTCTACTATGGCTTTCCGCTTTTAAATAAAAATTTCGTTATTTCAGCGTTTTGGACAGCGATTATTTGTGTTGGTCTCTATCATGGTGCTTATATCGCAGAAGTAATTCGCTCAGGCATTGAGGGCGTTTCTAAAGGTCAGACGGAAGCTGCAGAGGCACAAGGATTCACTTATGGAGATACCATGCGCTTGATTATTTTGCCTCAGGCCATCCGTATGATCTATCCGCCTTTAACAAACCAGGTCGTTAACCTGATCAAAAATACATCGACAGTCGCGATTATTTCAGGCGCGGATTTGATGTTTACGGCTAAATCTTGGTCGTCGATGAATGTCAACTATATTCCAGCCTTTGTTGGTGTTGGTGTGCTGTACTTTGTCCTATGTTTCCCGCTTGCGACATTAGCGAGACGGATGGAAGAAAAGAATAAAAAATCCTATAGTGTTGGGTAGAAAGGTAATAAGATATGAGTTTAGCACAGGAAGCAGCACAGGTCTTTACAGCAACTAATATACGATTCCTTTTTCAAGGCTTAGGGTTGACGATTTTTATCGCCTTTATTTCAATCATCTTATCCACTATTTTTGGGACCTTCTTAGCTGTCATGCGCAATGGTAAAAATCCATTTTTCAAGTTAATTGCCAGTGTTTATATTGAAGTCGTTCGAAATGTCCCCAATCTTTTATGGATTTTCGTTATTTTCCTTATTTTTCAAGTTAAATCAGTACCTGCTGGTATTATTTCTTTTACGGTCTTTACGACCGCAGCGCTTGCGGAAATTATCCGTGGTGGTTTAAATGGCGTGCCAGAAGGTCAGACTGAGGCTGGGAAATCACAAGGATTTACCGATAGACAAATTTTAACGAGTATTGTTTTACCTCAAGCAATCAGAAAAATGTTACCAGCGATTATTTCACAGTTTGTAACAGTGATTAAAGATACATCCTTCTTATATTCGGTTATTGCCTTACAAGAATTATTTGGGAACTCTCAAATTTTAATGGGTCAATATTTCCAAGCAGGTCAAGTTTTCATGCTCTATGGATTTGTTGCAGCAATCTATTTTGTCATCAACTTTGTCATCTCGCAGTTTGCGCGCAGACTACAAAAATCTTGGGCAAATTCTTTAGAATAAATGTTAGAATAGAGCCGAGAGGTTCTTTTTTATATGACAAAACGACCAGATGATACAGCACCTGCTATGACAGAGCTGACGAGCAAAAATAGAAATGATAGGTTTATTGCGCAGTATAAGCTGCTAGAAGCTTTTGCTAATCAAAAGTTTAACAAGACGGGTAAATATATGCCCATGTCGCAACTGACAGATATGATTCTTGCCCAGCTTCCAGGGGCGCGTGATTTTGCCACTGACTTTGAGTTGTTCAATAATTTACGCAATATGATACAGCATAAAGCTGCTAATCGGTATTTTATTATTCAACCAGAGGTTGTGACGCGCATCAAGCATGTCTATGACGTCCTGACTAGACCGATAACAGTCGGCGAGCTGTTCTCATCTGAGGTTATATTTGTCAATGAATCAGATCAGTTTGCCGCGGTCATGCGTAAAGTGAGGGAACATCATCACACCCAATTTCCTGTCGTCAGAACAGATGGTATGCTCATGCGTCGGGTCGTAACAGCCAATGCTATGGCGCATGCCCTGAGCGTTTCACAAGCGCCTACTGTTTCAGAGATGATTCAGCATACTGAGTCAGTTGTCTTTTTCATTCAGTCATCTGCCTCTATTTTTACAGCTGAAAAAATGATGCTTGATGAGATGAGAACGGGTAAAAAATCAGTTGTCTTATTACTGACTAACGTGACAGACTTTAAAAAGGTGAGGCCCGCTGATGTGCTTGGCCTCATCAATATTGCTGATTTGCCCAAATTTTATCAAAAAAATGATATAATTTAAGAATGAATAAGGGAATTTTGATAACGTTTGAAGGACCAGAAGGTGCTGGTAAAACGACTGTTTTACAACATATTTTACCAGAATTAGCAAAACAGGATATTGACATCATCACAACGCGTGAACCTGGCGGGATTCGGATCGCTGAAGCCATCCGAGAAATCATCCTTGCACCTGAGAATACAGCAATTGATGGCAAGACGGAATTGCTTTTATTTGCTGCGGCCCGCAGACAACATCTGAATGAGAAAGTCCTACCAGCTTTAGCAGATGGGAAATTCGTCATCATAGATCGCTTCATAGACTCCTCAGTAGCCTATCAAGGCTATGCACGAGGCATTCCTGTGTCAGATGTTGAGACGATAAACAATTTTGCCACGGATGGTCTTTTACCAGATTTGACACTCTATTTTGATGTTGACACAGCGATAGGCTTGGCGCGGGTCATGACTGGTAATCGCGAAGTTAACCGACTTGATTTAGAGGCGCAAGAGATGCATGAAAAAGTACGAGCAGGCTATCAAAAAATAGCAGCCTTGCATCCTGATCGGGTCATCACAATAGATGCTTCACAAGAGTTAGACCAGGTCATAGCAGATACATTATTTGCGATAAAGACCAGATTTCCGGAGAGTTTTGATGGGAATTGATCAGTTACAGCCGGACTTGTTTAACCGGTTTTCTCATGTCCTAGCAAATGACAGATTACATCATGCCTTCCTGTTTTCAGGGGGATTTGGTGCGATGGAGATGGCTATATGGCTAGCTCAGTCTAGGTTTTGTCTTCAAAAACAAGCAGGCTTGCCTTGTGGTACCTGTCGGGAATGTCGCTTGGTTGCAGCCAATGACTATACTGACTTACACATAGTAAGTCCAGATGGTCAGACGATCAAAACCCAACAGATTCGAGAGTTATTACTCACGTTTGCTCAGTCAGGGTTTGAGAGTAGTCGACAAGTGGTGATCATAGATGGTGCTGAAAAGATGCATGTTAATGCAGCCAATGCATTGCTAAAATCGATTGAAGAACCAGAATCTGAAATCTATATCTTTTTACTCACGGCATCTGAGAATATGGTTTTAGATACGATTAAGTCTCGGGCACAGGTGATTAACTTTCCAAACCAGTCCAAGATGGTACAAAGAAGTTTAGAGCAAGATGGGACGCTAAAGACAGATGCGATGATTATCTCAGAGATTGTCTCGTCAGTATCCGAAGCCAAAAGTTTAGCCAAAGATAAGCTGTTTTTGGACGGTATCAAACAGATAGAAAAATTTGTCATGCTACTTAGCTCAGATGCTTCAGAAGCCTTTTTGCAGGTCACCCAGCTTGCTTCATTTTTTAAAGATAAAAAGGCACAGGGACTCGCCTTTAAAATACTGGCCATTTGCTTGGTTAAAAAGCGGCAAGCAGCACGCGTTGAACATGTTTTTAGGGCGCAAAAGTATTGGCAGTCAAATGTTAATTTTCAATCCTGTTTGGAAAAAATTTGTTTAGGATAATCGGTAGTATCTCAAGTATAAACGCATGATTTTAGGCAGATCAGCTTGCCTCTTGTCAGCCAGTCTTTGAGATAGGGTTAATACATAAAGAGAGAAAACAATGAATTATGAAATAAAATTTGCACATGGTGAAGATAACATCTTTGTTGCAAGCGACAAAAACTACACTGTATCAGATATGGTGCTTGTCAAAGTTGACAAGTGTAAAATGATTGGTCGTGTGATTCGTGAGCTATCTGAGTCGTTAGCAACCGAAGGCGTCATAATTGGGCTAGCAACGTCGCTCGATATTGAATTAGCAGAAAAGGTGACACGAGACTCCGATCAGGCTAAAGTAAAAGTAAAAGCCTTAGTCAAGTCTCACGGCCTCGATATGAAAGTGATAGAAGCTAAGTATACGCTTGATTATAAGCGCCTGTATATCAGTTTTACGTCTGAGCATCGTGTGGATTTTAGAGCGCTATTAAAGGATTTAGCTAGCAATTTCAAGACTAGGATTGCCTTACGCCAAATTGGTCCTCGAGATGTTGCCAAAACATTTGGTGGTCTCGGTCCTTGCGGTCGCCCGCTTTGCTGTTCAGAATTTATGGGTGAATTTCCCAATGTCAGTATTAAGATGGCAAAAAATCAGGCCTTATCACTCAATCAGAATAAGTTAAATGGGCTTTGCGGTCGATTGATGTGCTGCTTGACCTATGAAGATGATTTTTATCGTCAGGCGCGTAAGAACTTTCCAGATTTTGGAGATGTGATTAAGACAGCGGATGGGCAAGCGCGTGTCATTGGCTTAAACATTTTAGGGAATACTGTAAAAGTGCGTTTGGATAATGCAGTGCGAGATTATGATGTGACAGAAATAGAGGTGGTTTGATGACGGGTAAAGTACCCTTTTTTGATAATTTATCAGAACTAGAGGGAATCCTGGTCGCCACGCTAACTCAGGTGAGTGACATTAAGAGTAATTATCAAAAATTACTGACAGAGAATACGAGTCTGCGCTTAGAAAATGCACGCTTGCGTGATCGCTTAGCTGACTTTTCAGAGTCTCATGTTTCAGAAAACAAGAGCGAACAGATAACAAAGAAAGGGCCGATGTCCAATCTACACGAAATTTATGAAGATGGGTTTCATGTCTGTCGTGATTTTTATGGGCAGCGCTTAGAGCCTGGAGAAACGTGTTTGTATTGTGCGGAGATTTTATATAGATGATGAATTTTCAGCAGAGTTTTAAAGGGGTTAAGACAGCAGGCCAATTATTTTTAGTCCCGACACCAATTGGCAATCTTGATGATATGACCTTTCGTGCGGTAACGATTTTGAAAACTGTTGACTTAATCGCATCAGAAGACACACGTAACACACAGAAATTATTGAATCATTTTGAGATCAGTACTTCACAGGAAAGTTTTCATGACCATAACAGTGGTTTAAAACTAAGTAAGATGATTGACTTGCTCAAGTCGGGGAAATCAATCGCTCAGGTATCTGATGCTGGTTTGCCGTCTATCTCCGACCCGGGACATGATTTAGTGCTGGCCTGTATTGCCCAGGAGATTGATGTCATCGCACTACCAGGTGCTAGTGCTGGTATTACAGCTTTGATTGCCTCAGGTATTGCGCCGCAGCCACACATTTTCTATGGCTTTTTACCGAGAAAGAAAAATGAGCAAATTGCTTTCCTAACTGAGAAGGTAGCCTATCCTGAAAGTCAGATTTTTTATGAGTCGCCTCATCGTGTCTCCGCAACTTTGACCAATATGTTGTCAGTTTATGGTGATCGTGAGGTTGCCTTTGTACGTGAACTGACAAAGATATACGAGGAGTATCGTCGCGGGCCTATTTCAGAGGTTTTAGCATCGATCACTGAACAGCCGATAAAGGGAGAATGCCTGATTATTGTGAGTGGTTCAGTAGAAGAGCTGAGTCAAGCAGATTCAGACTTAACCGATTTAGAAGCCGTGCAAGCCCTAATTACGGCAGGTGAAAAGACCAATGCTGCCATCAAAAAAGTAGCTAAGACACGTGGTCTGGTCAGACAAGAACTGTATCAAGCCTTCCATCAACTTTAAGGTGAAAAGATAGTCATTTATTGGCTATCTTATTTTTTTAGGTCGTCATATCATTTTTAAAAGTCCTAAGCAATATAGCTTATGTTAAACTTAATCTATGATAAAATTAAGCTTAGAAATGATAGAAGAGGTGAAATGGTTATGAAATTTAAAAAAATGTTAGCGGTAACAGCAGTTGGTTTATTAAGTGTTGGGTTTTTAGCAGCATGCGGTAAATCTGATAAAAAAGCATCAGACACCGACAAGAAAGTGACGACGGTGACGATTGCCCAGACTGCAGATTCAAAACCTTACGCTTATAAAGATGGTGATAACTTAACAGGATTTGACATTGAAGTCTTAAAAGCGGTTGATAAAAACTTGCCCGACTATAAATTTGACTTTAAAACAGTGACAGACGAGTCAATCTTGACTGATGTTGATGCTGGTCGTAGCCAAATTGGTGCCAATAATTTTGGTAAAACACCAGAGCGTGAGAAAAAATATCTGTTTACATCCCCTATTTCAGAAAATGTAAATGCGATTTTCTCAAGTACAAAAAACAACTTCACATCAATTAAAGATTTGATTGGTAAAAAGACTGAGATTCCTGCAGGTACTAACTATGGTGCTATTTTTGAAGCTTGGAATAAGAAAAATCCTGATAAAAAAATTGAGGTTGCGTATTCAGAACGCTCATTAACAGACCGACTAGCTGCCGTGGAATCTGGACAGATTGATTTCTTATTTGCATCAAAATTAGCTGCAGAAAATTTTGCTAAAAAACACAATATCACAGTGGCTAGCAACATTCCTGATCTCAAAAACTATCCGACATTTAAGACCTATGAATACTTTATTTTAGATGGCTCACAAGAAAAACTTCAAAAAGTGATCGATAAAGAATTAAAAGTCCTCTATAAAGATGGGACACTAGCAAAATTATCTAAAGAATTTTATGGTGGCGATTATGCACCATCGGCAGATAACTATAAATAATGCGTTTTTGATAGCACACGAAATGAGCTTATAAAAAATGACTAAGGGTTTGATGCCCTTAGTCTTTTTTATATGATAAGTCAGATAAGTGGAGGAGCTAGTTGTAGTAAGTGTCTTTAATGTAATAGGAGCAATCCTGCTATGAAAAAGACTAAGAGATAAACGATATTGTAGACTGTAAATTTGGCAAAAAAGGCTTTCGTCGATTGATCATCAGATAAGAGATGATATTGTCTTAAGGCTAGGAGATTAGCTAAAGAGGCAACGATTGTTCCTAGCCCACCTACTGTGACACCTAAATAAATAGCAGAGACATGGTTGGTGAATTTAGAGAGTAAAACCGCCGCTGGTACATTACTAATGAGTTGGCTTGAGATAATAGCAGTCGAGAAAATCGAGAAAGTTGTTGTTGTGACGTGTTCTAGAAAGAGATGAATTGCTGGAATGCGACCTACTGCACCAACAATGATGAAAAAGTTGACAAAGGTTAAAATAATCCCATAGTCGACGGTTTCATAAATGGTGCGATCGACATAAGCTGTACAAAGTAAGCTAGCGATTAGTGAGAAGACAATCGGGATAAAGGATAAGACCCCCAGTAAAACGATCAACGTCGTAAGGAGTAAGGCAAGGAGGTGTTTTCGAGGGACGGTTAACTCAGTACTTTTAAGTTGACTAATCTTGTCTTTGGGAAAGAAAAATAGGCAAAGTAGTAAGGTTAGAAAACTGACCAAACCGATGGGTAAGGAGAGACTTAGAAAATCGACAATCGATAGATGAAAGAAAGAGACGAGGTAGATATTTTGCGGATTACCAAACGGCGTGATCGAGCTACCTAAATTTGCATATATTGTCATCAGACTGATGACAGCTATCTTGGGAATTTTTATTTTTTTACTAATGTTGAAGACAATCGGAACAAGTGTCAAAATCGCAACATCATTGGTAAAAAACATGGATCCGAAAAAGGAGAATAGGAAGATGACGAGGATAATCCCTCTGGTCGTATTACATTTCTCTATGATCAGGTTAGCGATATGATTGAGGATTGTCAGATGCTCGTAGATTGAGATGACAATGATTAAACTTAATAGGGTAAGTATCGTCTTCATGTCAATATCAGATGGCTTTACGGTGCCAAAGATAAGGGCAAGCAGCGACATGAAAAGGGTCACTAGCAATGTTTTATCGGAGAAAATCCGTTTTAAGGTAAGTGTCATATTGTTTTTTCCGGTCTGTGTAAAAGTATTGGTACAAAGTGTATTCTATCATAAAAGACGATGGATAGGCATATAAAATAACTCAGTATTAAGCGATATATTGGATAAGTTAGCAAAGCATGGCTTGCTAGCTAGTATGACCTAACGCATCGTATGACAAAACAAGTCATGGCTATGTGTTCAAATCGTTGACCCGTGTGCTACAATATAGGTATGAAAACACAAAAATATGTGACAATCGCAAATATTTTAAGAAATAAGATCTTGTCCGGTGAGTATCCTGTCAAGAGTAAACTGCCCTATGAGCGGGAAATGATTGCGCAATTTCAGGCCTCTAAAATGACGATAAAAAAGGCAACAGATATTTTAGTGGATGAAGGGATGATCACCAAAATCAAGGCAAAGGGAACCTTTGTTAATGATTTTGCAGAAGGCTCTCTTGACCAGATGAAGCAGGGAAATTATTTTAGAGGATTGACGGCACTCTATGCGGACATCACGCTGACGTCTCATGTTTTAGTATTTGAAATCATTCCTTCGGATGCCTTTATCAGTGACAAATTAAATCTATCTGTCAATACAGCAGTCTATCATATTAAGCGCGTGAGAATTAAGGATGAACAGCCATTTGTTGTGGAAGAGATATGGATGCCTGCCAGTTTGATTGTCAACTTGAAACGTGTCCATGTTGAACATTCAATCTATGAATATATCGAGCAACAGCTGGGCTACATTATTGATAAATCACATAGACGAATTGAAGTCCATACTGCCAACGAAACGGATGCAGCACTCTTACAAATTGCCGTTGGTCAGCCGGTCATACTTGCTAGACAAACAGGTCGTTTTAGCACAGGTCAAGTATTTGAATACTCTAAGGCAACACACCTTGGGGAGACATTTAGCATGGATGTGATCTTAACCAGACGGAATTAAGCTATACATTAGCGGGTGTAAAATAGCATAAATCTCTTTATATAGATGATTTCAGGTATGATATAAGCTATACATTACCGAAAACCCTCTTGTAACTTTATAATGGAAGCGTTATCATAAGCTTATAAAATAAGATTTGGAGGTTCTCACATGAATCGATTTATGGATGTATTGGGTGCTAAAATTGCACCTATCGCACAGAAAATAGGCGGTAATCTGTATCTGACAGTCCTTCGGGATGCATTTATGCTTAGTTTTCCACTCACCATGTTTGGCTCATTCATTGTTGTCTTTAACAATTTACCGTTTTGGCCAGATTCATTAAAAGCACAATTTTCAACTTTATTCGGTAATGGACAGAATGCAACTATGTCTATCATGACCGTTTTTGTAACACTTGGTATCGGCTATTATTTTTCAAAAGCAAAACAAGTTGAGGCAATCTTTGGGGCAGTCGTATCATTGGCGTCATTTTTAATTCTGACACCATTCTTCATGACTGTTCTAGATGGCAAGAAAGAAATTCAGGCTTCTGGACTTCTCTCTCTTGATCGCTTAGGTGCTAAGGGCATGTTCCTTGGTATGATTGCGGCCTTCTTAGCAGCTAAACTCTACGTCTACTTCACACAAAAAGGCTTTGTCATCACAATGCCTGATGGTGTGCCACCTGCAGTTTCTAAATCATTTTCAGCATTAATTCCTGTTTTAGGCACATTATTACCATTTCTAATTGGGAATGCAATCATGGTTGGCGTTTTTGATACCAACTTACACGATGTCATCTATAACATCATCCAAAAACCACTCACAGGACTTGGTACCTCTTTACCAGGCACAATTATTGCCGTATTCTTTGTTCAATTCCTTTGGTTCTTCGGTTTGCACGGTCAAGTGATTGTTAACTCAGTATTTGAACCATTTTGGCAAACAAATGGGCTTGACAATGCAGAACTCCTCAAAAAAGGCAATACAGCCTTACAAGAACATGGTCATATCGTAACAAAATCATTTATGGATACCTTCACTGTATCCCTCGGTGGATCAGGTTCAACTTTAATCGTCTTGATTTTGATTATGGTTGTTATGACTAAAAAACAATATAAAGAAGTTGCAAGACTCGCGATCGCACCAGGCATATTTAATGTAAACGAACCGGTTATCTTTGGTTTACCGATGGTGATGAATGCGACACTCTTCATCCCTTGGATTCTTGCACCACTTGTATCAGTTGTCATCGCTTATGCAGGATTTGCATCAGGACTTGTACCATTGACGACGGGTGCACAAGTACCCTGGACAATGCCAGCTATCATTTCAGGCTTCCTTGCCACTAACTCGATTATGGGTAGTGTGCTTCAAATCGTTCAGATGCTTGCCGTTGGCCTTATCTATCTACCATTCTTACTCATGATTGATAAATCAAAAGAGGTATAATCAGCTAAACACAAGACGACCCATATAGAACTTAGTAAAAATAGAAAGAGCGCTTATGACATTACTTGAATTTCCACAAAATTTTTGGTGGGGTGCTGCCACCTCAGGACCACAAACAGAAGGTAGATTTCATAAGACACACGACAATATATTTGATTATGACTTTGATCACTTTCCAGACCATTATTGGGGAGGGATTGGCCCAGATACAGCTTCCAATTTTTACAATGACTACCAAGCAGATATCGCCTTAATGAAGGCAGCAGGCTTAACCTCTGTCAGAACATCGATTCAATGGACACGCTTGATTGATGATTTGGAAACGGGTACTGTTAATGCAGATGCAGCTAGATTTTATAATGCTGTGATCGATGAATTTATCGCAAATGGTATCAAACCGGTCATTAATCTCCATCATTTTGACATCCCGGTTTCACTAGTCCACAAATATGGTGGCTGGGAGTCCAAACATGTTGTCGACTTATTTGTTAAGTTTGCGCAAGCAAGTTTTACCATGTTCTCTGATCGTGTGACCGATTGGTTCACACATAATGAGCCTATGGTAGTGGTTGAAGGGGGCTATCTTTACCAGTTTCACTATCCAGATATCGTAGATGGTAAGCGGGCTGTTCAAGTTGCCTATAATTTACAACTTGCCTCTTCGAAAGCAATCGCCGCATTTCGTCAGGTAAATCAAAATCCTGACGGTAAAATCGGTATCATTCTGAACTTGACACCAAACTATCCTGCATCAGCATCACCTGAGGATCAGGCAGCTGCAACATTTGCAGATTTATGGCAAAATCGCCTATTCTTAGACGCATCTGTTAAAGGTGCATTTGCAGCAGAACTCGTCGATGTGCTAACAAATGATGACGTGCTTTGGGCATCAACAGCTGAAGAGTTAGCCATCATTCAGGAAAATACTGTCGACTACCTAGGTGTTAATTTCTATCATCCTAACCGTGCACAAGCACCTAAATACGCACCGGATTCACTAGCCATCGATTGGCTACCAGACAAATACTTTGAAGTATTTGACAAACGCGGTGTGCGTATGAATGCGGATCGCGGATGGGAAATTTATCCTAAAGCACTCTATGATATTGCCAAAAATATCCAAGAAAATTATGGGAATATTGCCTGGTTTGTATCTGAAAATGGTATGGGTGTGGCGCGTGAAGACCGATATTTAGGTGAAGATGGGATCATCCAAGATGACTATCGCATTCGCTTCATCAAAGAACATCTTTACTATGTTCATAAAGCAATTGCAGAAGGTGCTAACTGTTTTGGCTATCACCTCTGGACACCGATAGACTGCTTCAGCTGGCGAAATTCATATAAAAATCGCTATGGTTTGATTGCAGTTGATGTACACAGACAAGACAAAACACTTAAAAAATCAGCTCACTTCTTCAAAGCCTTGTCAGCATCATCTAGCTTTGAAATTAGTGATACTGAAATGGCGAAATAAGTAGTAGTAGTAGATTGCTTAACTTTAGCTAATACAAGTCAAAAACCGGATAGCGGATTTATCGCTATCCGGTTTTTTTTTGACGTTATCAGGTGTCAGAATGCATGAGCAAGTTCACACTGATGCTTGCTAACATCTGTTAGATTAAAAAATAACAAATTTTACTTTATTCTTGACACGACTAAAATTAAAATATACAATAATATCATAAGGTAATCGCTTTCTTTTTAAATAGGGAACTCAATATGTAGCCGTTGGTAGGTAATACAAATAAAATGACTACATATATGAACTACGGTATAGCCACTTTAAAAGTGATTAGCAGAAGCAATTTTTGAGAAATAAGGACACATGTTTTTTAGAAATTGATAGAAAGAAGGTTGCAACTAAAAAGAGCTGTTGGGAAATTTAATGGAGGCATGATGAAAAAGAAAGCTAAACTGGTCTTACTTAGCATGATCATTTCATTTTTAGGACTGTGTACATTTTTTGTGTTTCAAATACAAGAAAAAACAAAAGAGTCAGAGCTAAAAATAAATAAGTCGTCAGAGAGTAAAACAAATAAAAAGGAAGTCACAAAAGAGTCTGATAAAGTTGCTTCAGATCATAAAAAGAATGGCAGTACATTAACTGCTTCAGAAGAAAAGAAAAACATCGCTGAGTTCAAAAAAGACATCATCTCTAATGGTTTATATATTAATTTGGCTGGTACTTTAGAACCCGCTAACGAAAAAAATATGATAGATATCGAGAAAAAAATTAAAAATCCAGTCATACAAGATGTTGAAAAAGATGGAAAAATCATAAAAGTTTTAACTGACTCGACAGAAAAGATAGAGGATGATAAATGAGAATTAGAAAAATAGGTATACAAGTTGCTCTATTAATAGGTGTTATCTTTATTCTTTTTCCATATACTGGTCAAGCAGTTCTAGCTTTCACATCTGAAAATGCTTCTGGTGCTGAGGATAACATTAAAGTAGATTTCAAACAAATTAAGGAGGTCGCTAAACCAACATGGAAAATTATTAATTCGGGAGATAGCAGAGACGGAAAAATATCACAATCTCTAGCAGCTACTGTGGTCTCAATTGTTAATACTGATATAGTGAATAACGGATGGCTATCTGCTTCAGATATGTTAACTTGGTTGTATCCAGAAGATACAATTGAACAAATGAAAAGTGAGAATGTCTCTGCGGAGCAAGCAGTATCATGGTTAAACACTATCGGTTACACAGCTAGTATCGTGAATCGTGCACTCACAACAGATGAAATTAAAAAAAGTCTAGACAAGTCTAGTCCTATCGTCACCATTTTCGAAAGCCAAAATGTAGCTAACTGGTTAGAAAGAGAAACAACTGGCGTTTTATATGCCCATAGTGATCTTGAAACTGGTACTAAAACTGATGGACTTCATGCTTCTTTTATAAAAACTGCATATCATGGAGAACTAGAAGTTAAAGATGGGACTGAAGGGAATCCGTTTAAATTCGATAATCAAGATGATAATCCTGATACGACGATTGCTTCATCTGATTTTAGGTGGATAAAATCTATTACGGATATTAAAAAAGATCCATCATGGGATAGTCGTTCCAAAGTTGTTAGCAACAGAGCTAATGGTGTGTTTAATGTTGACTTGACAAAGGCGGGAAATGACATCACAAATGCAATCTTTACTGACCAAGATGTTCAAGAATTAGGGCAGTCACAGCCAATTACGGAAAAAGGTAATGAGACAAAATTATCAGCAGTATCTCTTATCAACTTCTACTTTGATAAAGCTAACAAAAAAACTGTCAAAGATTTAGAAGCATTTGCTAAAATTGCTGTAGATAAGGATGTGAGCGGAGAGCAAATCGTTAGCTGGTATAAATCATTAGGTTTTTCTTGTGATACTGTAAGTGGAAAATTGACAAAAGAGTTGACTAAAACGATTTCAAGTTCAGGTAAATTGTATTTAACAACATATAAAGCTGTTGATATAAAAAACAAATATCAACAAGCAAGTAATATAGGAATCGGATTTAGTGATAATAACTTTGGCTATACACCTGGATTGAATTCGATTATTAAATCAGAGTTCACTGGTCCTGAGTATTCGATAAATTGGAGTAGTCCAAATGCTTATCAAACCTACATAGCTAAAAGCAAGAATTTCAATTATGACTTGTTTTTTACGATGGATAGTTCTATACCAAGAGAGATTGGAAAATACTTGCCAAGTTTAACAATCTATAATATCCGTCAAAAATCTGAACCAGAGAATGCATCTCCACAATTTAAGCCAACCACACCAAATGTTACTGCACCAGTAAAAACAGCTACTTATAATACAAATAACAATTTTGGCATAAGAGAAACCCAGAATCAAGAACCTTGGTGTTCATCCTATGTAGAAGCTGCGGCAGTTAATGCATTTCGTAAAGCAACTGATGTCCCTGTCACTTCTGCTCAGATATTGATGAAATTAAATAGACCAGGGTTATCTGATGATGAATTAAAAAAAGTTTCAGGGACAACAATTGAGGATAATGCCAAAAAAATAAAAGATAATTATAACATTGGTGTCACGATTGTGGATAGAGCACTGAGCTTCTCTGAGGTCAAAACAGAAATAGATTCTGGTAAAATTATTCAAATGGACGCTTATAATATTAATGCAACGACACCAGAAGAAGGGTATGGTCATGCGTTAGCTATTGTTGGCTATGTTACCCCAAATGATGGTGATACGAGTAAGTCACCTTACTATGAAATATGGAACCCATGGTGGAATAGCACTTTTTGTATCCTTGCTAATAACAAGACATTCAGATTGGCAGGAATAGACTACAAGTGGACAAGGAGCTGGTATAATTGGCGGCAAGATGGCGTAGGTTCTCTTGATAAAAAAGTAGAAAATCAACCGGTTACAAGTATGGGGAATCCGAAGGCAGTGGCCAATAAACCTATAATTGCCAAAAATCCATTGTTGATTGGTAGCACTTTCTATACTAGTATTTATCTAAATAGTTCGACAGATGTGATGACACAGCATGTAAGTCAGTTTGGTAGAGAAACAGCAGCCTGGTCTATTTTAGGAAATGATACGTTTGGTTATAGTATGTCAACAGAATCAGCTCATGCGTTTCAAAGAGCCAGACATGGAAAACGTACAGTGAATAATCCATCTAATAGTGATGTTGCTGTTAATTTTCGAAATGATGTAGATCAAATCAATTATTCTTATTTGGGATTTGCCGGAGCTGGATTAGGTAGCCCAGCGATAAAAACTTTAGTTAAGATTTTTTACAAAAAAGATTTTAACAGTATAAAAAGTGGAGACTTCGTCACTTTGGCTAAAGTTCTAGGTATTGGATTTATATCAGTGGGGCCCGCGGCTATTTTAGTTTCTTTAGGGACCTATCTTCAAGCAGAGTCAACAATACGAATAAATTTCACTATGTGTTTATACAATTAGAAAGGAAAATGAGATGGAGAAAAAAATACTTTTTATACTTTTTCCTTTATGGACAATATGTTCTATATATTCTTTATATTTGAGAATTGGCTATTGGGCAATCTTAATAGATTTAATAATGATAGTCGCATTTTCCTTTTTTTCGTACAATATATCTACTATAAAAAATAAAGTACCTTTAATAATCAAAAAAATAACCAAAAAAATATTTAAGAATAAATTTTTGAGATATATATATTATTTAATATTACTATACTTATTGTTTTTCCAGCCAGGCTTTATGTCAGATATCATGTTAATCAGTTTAAATTTTATAAATATGTTTTGCATATCCATTTTAATTATAATTTTATTAAATTGGATAACAAATCTACGTGCAAAAATGTAAATATAACCTATCCTCTGAAAAATAGCTGGAGAAGTGACCAATACCTGATACCATTACTATAAAAAGATATACTTTATAATATGTGTATCTCAGACTGAAGAGTTTGAAGAATTAGTCAAGTATGCCAGAGATAATAATTATCTCTTACTAAGTCTAATCATCGACAAGCCCTATTTTTTAGCTAGATTCTAGACTCAAAACGATATCAACCATGTACTAAGCAAATTTAAGAAGAAAAAATACAGAAGTTAGTTTATACTGAAACGTTGAATCAATAACATAGTTAAAGTAGAAATAAGGCAATCCAAGTAATTCAATTTTTACAGAGTCATTAAGTATCGTAAATAAAAGATAGGCATCTATATTTTAAGGATCCTTTTTTTATAGTAAGTAGTCATCTTACAGCGTTTTAATAAAAAAAGACAAAGTCATGGTGACTTTGTCTTCAATCCGAACGGATAGCGGATTTATCGTTATCCGTTTTTTGACGTTATCAGGTATCAGATAGTATGATCAGGATCACACTGACGCTAGCTAACATCTGCTAGATTAAAAAAATAACAAATTTTAGGTTATCCTTGACACTCCGATTATGATATTGTATAATAACATCATAAAGTAAGCGCTTACTTTAAAAATAAAAGGAGGATTCAAAATGAAACAATTAACAGTTAATGAAACTCAAAAGATTGTAGGTGGGGTATCTTGGGAGTGTTTGGAGTGCCGGTTTAAGAGTGCTGATCATGTATTCAGAGCTACTGCAAGTCAAAGAGCCTATGAGCATGAATCACGATATGGCCACTATGGTGAAACAAGAATAAGATAATTTTTTGTCAATACTGCTAAACGCGCGTATAAACTAGTCACTAGTTAGTGATGACGATTAGGAAACTGCTATTGCATGACTGTCAATATGCAGTTTTTTAGTTAAGTATGGAGGAAACTTGTTAGTATTAAACAATATTTATAAAAAATATCAGGATAAAGTCATTCTAGAAGATATCTGTTTAACCTTAAACAATGGTATCTATGGCCTTCTTGGTGCGAATGGAGCCGGCAAAACGACACTGATGAAAATGATTTGTGGCGTGATCAAACCAAGCTCTGGTTATATCCACTATGATGGTGAAGCGATAGCAAGTGGTCAAAGTCAACTCATCGATTGTCTGGGCTATTTACCTCAAGATTTTAGCTACTACCCTGAGTTTACCGGCTATGAATTCATCACCTATATGGCTACTTTAAAAGGAATGAGTAGAAGTGATTTTGAGAAGCAGGGACACGCTCTTTTACAGATGGTGGGACTGGACACAGTAAAATATGCTAAAATAAAGTCTTTCTCTGGTGGGATGAAACAAAGATTAGGCATTGCCCAAGCGCTTTTAGGAGACCCCAAAGTTTTAATTCTGGATGAGCCAACTGTTGGTCTAGATCCCAAGGAAAGAATTCGCTTTCGTAACTTGATCAGTTCCTTGTCCAAAGATAAGATCATTATTTTATCAACGCATATTATTGGTGATATCGATGCAGTTGCAGACGAGATACTCATTCTTAAAAAGGGCATCCTGCTTGAGCAGGCGACACCCCAATTATTATTAGAGAAAATAGACAACCAAGTTTGGGAAGTTGAAGTGGAGATAGACCTTGCTGATAAACTCAAAGCATCATACATTATTAGCAATCAAAAAGTTGTCAATAATCAGCTGATGCTACGGATTGTATCAAGTGTTTCCCCTATTGAGGGTGCCCATCATGTGCAACCTAATCTGGAAGACTTGTATCTTTATTATTTTCCAAATATAGGAGAAAGTTAATGTATATGTTATATAAATTTGAGCTGAAAAAGATAGTCAAGACAAAATTATTTTTAGGTGTTTGCCTCGCTTTACTGGTAACCACTTTAGGGGCCATGTGGACTGTCTTCTACATATCCCCTATGGGGATTGGTCCCAAGGAGATGTCGAAGCGATCGGCTGTCCAGTATAACCAGAAATTTGCTAAAAAGTATGAAGGCGACTTAACTGATAGTAAAATTAAGGAGGTTTTGAGTGATTATTTAGCTTTTTATAAGTCACTAAAACAAGACGAGAATAAAGATCAAGAGGAGCTACCAAATAATGTCTTTTCCTATCGGATAGCTGATGCAGTGCTAAATCCTAAAGATAATCTGCCCAATCAAGTAAATAAAAATCCAAATGTATCGATAGATGACATACCAGTAAAGCCAATCAGTAGTTTGGGGATCAACAAAGATATAAAACCTATCAAATTAACAAGTTATTACGGATGGTCCGATTTGTACAAGATGACAGAAATGATGTATCTCCCCATTGTGATGGCGATCATTGTGGCATGTTCGGGCATCTTTTCAAGCGAGCGTGCCGCAAATATAGATCAACTCTTGTTAGCGACTAAGCATGGTCGTAAGCGATTAACGACCTCGAAAATTTGTGCAGTAGGACTTGTTTCGGTTACTTTATTTCTTGTCATCAGTCTACTGATTTTGGGGTCATTCTTTATATTCTATGGCTTTGATGGCTGGAATGGCAGTATTCAGGCAAATTTTGAACTAGCAACATTTACCTTTCCAATCGCACTTAGCCACTTACAAGTTTATCTTGTCATGCTAGGCATTCAACTCTTTAACGTCCTATTTATCAGTAGTCTAGCTATTTTGATCTCCAGTTTTACAAATTCACCTTTTATATCTATGATCATATCATTAGTTATATTTGTTATACCAAAAGGCTTAGATAAACTTTTTACTGTAGGGACCTTACCCAACAAGGTGCAACAGTACTTACCAATTAATAATTTTAGTGTCGATACCATCTTACAGAAGATGACTAATAACGAGGAGGTTTTGCGTAATAGTTTCACAGCAAATCTATTAATCATTGGCGTCACAGCATGTTTGGTTATGGTGGTGAGTCTAGTCGTCACGAGCACACATCAAAAAAAATATTATGCATCATGAGGTTAGGAGGTTACTTTGATCATTACAAGGGGGATTTTACAGCATGATCAGTCTGACTGTGGTGCTGCCGCGCTAGCTAGTGTCTTTAACATGCATCGTCTGTTAATACCTGTTACCCAGTTAAGAGAAACGATGCGAGTTGATAAATCAGGAGCTAGTATCTAT
This sequence comes from Pseudolactococcus piscium, assembly GCF_002441695.1. Taxonomy (GTDB): domain Bacteria; phylum Bacillota; class Bacilli; order Lactobacillales; family Streptococcaceae; genus Pseudolactococcus; species Pseudolactococcus piscium. The sequence continues at coordinate 108,983 of NZ_JXJW01000004.1, read as the reverse complement.
GCAATCATTAAGACCGCTGAAACGTATGGTATCAGAGGAGAAGGGTTAGTAGGGGATTTAGAGGAGCTAGCAGCTAGTATTGGCAGTAAGACCATTTCTTTACCAGCGATTTTACATGTTGAAATTAAACCTCAGGTAGGGCACTTTCTCGTGCTGATCAACTTAACTAGTCAATATGCAAAGGTTTTTGATCCTGCATTCGGTATAAAAAAATTAAAAATAACAGAACTAAATAAACTCTGGACTGGTAATTTGATTCATTTTAACAGATCTGATTTTAAAAAGTCATCTGGAAGTGTTTCGAAAGCGACGATAAGAAAAATGAAAGCTAACAATTTCATGCTTTCATTATTTCGTCATGAAAAACAATCTTTAGTTTGGATCACTATTTTATCCGTAGCGACTTTAATCATGTCATTCTTAGGCAGTTATTTGTATAAAGTCATCGTAGACGCAATCATTCAAAGTACATCAAAAGGCAATCTGGTAGCATCAATCTTTATTTTGCTAGCAGTTCTGTATGCTGTTCAGATGACTTTTAGTATCATTCAAGGAAGTGCAATTTCTAGATTGAGCTTTAGAATGAGCAGATCAGGAACGATGGCATTCTATAATAAATTGTCTAGCCTTCCCAATGATTTTTTCAATAGATTCGATTCAGGTAATCTTATCTCTAGGTTTCAGTCAGTTCCAGACTTACTAGACAAAGTCGTTATCATGGTATTAGACTTATGTTTGCTGCTCTCATCAATTATTGGCAGCTCAATTATTTTAATGTTGATCAGCCCTGTTTTGTATGGTCTCACGATCTTAATTATGCTCGTTTACGGCTGTCTTGTTTTATCCTTTATCAAACCGATGAGCGAAAAAAATAAGGCAATACAGGTAAACCAAGCAAAAACGATTACGCTTTTAAGGGAGTCTGTGGACGGTATTAGTACGATAAAATTGAGTTCAAGCCAGTCATGGTTCAAATCAAAACTAGCAACGGTTATCGATCGGTTATGTCTAGATATTTCAAAACTGATACAACTATCTGTCACATCAGAATCAATAGTTGGCTTTATTGAGAGTGTAGGGATGATGGGCATATTTTGTTTAGGAAGTATCTTTGTAACAAAAAAACAGATTACTTTAGGTGAGTTAATTGTCTTTAATTCATTAATGATTTACTTTTTCAGTCCCGCCAAAAAACTGATGATGATGCAAAAAGATGTACAAGATGCTAAAGTGCTCTATGATAGAATAAAAGATGTGATGTATGCGACTACTGAACTGGAAAGAGTTAGTAGCTTCGTATCTCCATCAGCTGGCATAAGGAATGCCTATTTGGCTTTGAATGGTGTAAGCTTTTCCTATAATCTAGATCAAGTTATCCTGAATCAGATCGATATCACGATTGAACAGTATGCTAAAGTAGGGATAATAGGAAAGAGTGGGAGTGGCAAAACGACCGTCATCAAACTTCTAGCCACGTTATTGTTTCCAGATAAAGGTGTTATGAGTTATCGTGGGCAACCAATTAATAAAGAAAACTTGATAACATATAGACAAAAGATGACGTATGTTGATCAAGAGTCTTTTGCATTTGAGGGAAACCTATATGATAATATTGTGATGGGAATGACCAATATTGATGAGGAGTGGTTAGGTACCCTATGTCAAGTATTTGAGATTTTTGATATGAGCAATCAAGGATTGGCCCTTCATATATTGGAGAATGGGAAAAATTTATCAGGTGGACAGAAACAAAAACTAGGATTGGTCAGAGCATTATTGACTAAACCAGAAATTTTAATCCTTGATGAGGCCACAAGCAAGATAGACAAAGCATCCGAGGAAAAAATCATAGATTTTATAACGACTATTGAAAAGATGACCGTCATTTCTGTATTTCATAACTTAGACTTGCTTGACAAGTATGAAACGCGGCTAAACGTTGCGCAAAACGGCATTTATGAATCACTTAAGCGTAACTGAACCTACTGAATTGCAAGTTATAAATCTTAAAGCGTTACCAGAGTAAAGTCTGATAGAGGAAAGTAAGAGGTAACAAATCAAGATAATGATTGGTTTAGCACAAGCATTTAGATTGCTTAACCTTGTATGGGACAAAAGGCGCATTGCGTCTTTTTTTGGTATAATAAGAGAATGGAAAATAATGAACATATCAAGAAAATAGCTGATCTCCTTACGATTTCACCCAAGCAAGTCAATCAAGTTTTAGACTTGACTGCCGAAGGCAATACGATTCCCTTTATTGCCCGTTATCGGAAAGAAGTGACTGGTGAGTTAGATGAAGTACAGATAAAAGCGATTGTTGATGAACATGATCGTGTGATCAAGTTAACGGATCGTAAGACAGCCGTACTTGCAAAGATTGAGGATCTAGGTAAGCTGTCTGATGACCTGAAGCAAACGATTCTTGCTGCTGAAAAGTTGTCAGAGGTTGAAGAGTACTACCTCCCATATAAAACCAAGCGCCGTACCAAAGCGATGATCGCAAAAGAACGTGGTTTATTTGGTCTAGCAAAAGTGATCATGCAAGATGGCGATGTGGCAAGTCAAGCTGAGACTTTTTTAAACGATGATGTGCCGACGGCTGCTGATGCCATAACAGGGGCACTGGATATTTTATCTGAGGCGATTTCTGAGGATGTCAAAATGCGTGCCTGGGTCCTAACTGAGCTCAAGCAAAATGGTCGATTGGTGACCAGTGAAAAAGATAGCAGTCTGGATGAGAAACAGGTCTTTCAGATGTACTATGACTTTTCAGATAGCCTATCAGACATCCCCAACTATCGTGTGCTAGCCGTTAACCGAGGTGAAAAACTTGGTATCTTGACGGTCAAATTTGAGCATAATTGGGATAAGATGATTGCTATGTTTGAGAATCGCTATAATGCTAAACAAAATACCCATTTAAAAACTGCCATTCATGACGCACTCAAGTCAAAAATCGTGCCAGCCATGGAAAGAAATGTACGTGCAGAACTCAAAGAACGTGCAGAAGATGGCGCGATTGAAACTTTTGGTAAGAACCTACGCAACTTGCTTCTTGTTGCGCCTTTAAAAGGTAAGGTTATTCTAGGATTTGACCCTGCCTTTAGGACAGGTGCTAAAATCGCCATTGTCGATAAAACAGGCAAGATGTTGATGACTACTGTGATTTATCCCGTTAAACCGGCTTCTACTAAACAGATTGAGCAGGCTAAAGTTGAGCTGGCAAAACTCGTTATGACTTATGAAGTAGAGATGATTGCCATAGGTAATGGGACGGCATCTCGTGAGAGTGAACAGTTTGTGTCTGATGTCATTAAAGCGCATCACTTATCTGCCAAGTACGTGATTGTCTCAGAGAGTGGGGCGTCAGTTTATTCAGCAAGTCCGATCGCACGTGAAGAGTTCCCCGACTTGACTGTCGAGAAACGCTCGGCTATTTCGATCGCCCGTCGCTTGCAGGATCCTTTAGCCGAATTAGTTAAGATAGAACCTAAAGCGATCGGTGTTGGTCAGTACCAGCATGATGTATCTGAGAAAAAATTAACAGATAATCTGGATTTTGTCGTTGAAACAGTGGTAAACCAAGTCGGCGTTAATGTTAACACGGCCAGTGCCAGCTTACTTGCTCATGTGGCAGGACTTAATGCAACGATTGCTAAAAATATCGTCAGCTACCGTGAGGCAAACGGGATGATCAACTCACGTAAAGAAATTAATAAAGTCCCACGTCTGGGTGCCAAAGCATTTGAACAGGCAGCTGGTTTCTTACGTATTCCGACGAGTGATAATGTACTTGATCATACGGGTGTCCATCCAGAATCTTATCAGGTGGTTGCACAACTGTTTACTGAGCTTGGTATCGATGAATTAGCTGATGAAGCGCGTGCCAAACTCAAAAAGGCTGATTTAAAGCAGCTAGCTGAAAAGTTAAGTGTTGGGCAGTCAACATTAAAAGATATCATATCTGATTTGTTAAAACCAGGTCGAGACTTACGTGATGAATTTGATGCACCGATTTTACGATCTGACGTCTTATCTGTTAAAGATTTACGTGTGGGTCAAAAATTAGAAGGCGTTGTCAGAAATGTTGTTGATTTTGGTGCCTTTGTTGATATTGGGATCAAAGAAGATGGTTTAGTCCACGTCTCTCGTATGTCTAAAAAATTCATCAAAGATCCATCTAGTGTCGTAGCTGTTGGCCAGATCGTAACCGTTTGGGTCTATCAGATAGATCAAAGCCGAGGTGGTAAAGTTGGTCTATCGATGATTGAGTTACCACCACAAGCTAAAGCTGATGACAAGTAAAAATGATGCCTTATTAGCCTTTGTTAGATGGATTTCTCTGGTTGATTTTGCTAAACCGTTTGAGCATGAGGCTAGATTTAATGGTCGCTTGCGGTCTACAGGTGGGCGTTTCTTTCCCAAAGACCTCCATCTAGATTTTAATGAAAAGATGTATGATGCCTTTTCTGAGGATGTCTTTCGGCAGATTGTGCAGCATGAGCTGGTGCATTACCATCTGTATAGAGCAGGTAAGGGCTATCGCCATAGGGATGCAGATTTTAAGGGCTTACTTGCACAAGTAGGTGGCTTAAGATTTGCACCCGCCTTACCTGATACGCCCTTCCTCGTCTATCAGTGTATGAGCTGCAAACAGGTTTATCAGAGACGTAGAAAAATTGATCTTAAAAAATATCGGTGTGGTAAATGTGGCAAACCGTTACAATTTGTTAAGGGAAAGGAGGGGTAATCCTTGAAAAAATCAGATGAGAAAAAATTGATTAAGGCAACAGAAAAAGTTTTTAAAGGCTTAACGAAAACCCAACAACTCATTGCTGTTCTCATCGTAGCGGTTGGGTTTGGTACCTATTACTTTGTATCACAATCGACGCATGAACAGCCAGTACGACAAGAGAAACGCATCACGGCAACTGATGCTGCTGAATTCCTAACCTTAAACTGGAATGGGTCTGGAAAATACTATACTGAGATAAATGGTGGTCGTGCAACTTTTACTGAAGCAGACCTCAAGCAGAATAGCCAATCAGACTATTGGATTACCTTTTCAAAACTGGATCAGCTAAATAGAGCAAATCAGGCTAATGCCCGTCTCAGTTATACACAGTATATGAAGATTAAAAAAATGAAGCGACCCAGGATTCCAAATAATCCCGTTGGCTGGTATTATAAGGGGCGCTCAAATAATCAGGATATCTTGTTTAATAACACACCTCTGACCTTATATAATCGGAGCCATCTCATCGCTTGGATGTTTTCTGGTGATGTTGGCAGTCCAAAAAATTTGGTAACTGGTACTCGGGCCATGAATTCACCTGGCATGCAGGAATTAGAAACCAAGATTTCTGATGTCTTGTATCGGGATAAGTTGCATGTCCGCTACCAAGTTACGCCAATCTATCAAGATAATGAGTTATTACCACGTGGCATGCACATGATGGCAAAGTCTGTCGAAGATGCCGGTAAAGCGTGTGATATCAATGTTTACGTGTTTAATATTCAGCCCAATTATAAGATCGACTACACGACAGGTGTCGGTCAAAAGCTGAATTAAAGTTTATCATATATGAAGAGCGTTTAAAACAGCAATTAATTAAGAAAACAAGTGAGGTTAGACAAATGTGCTTATCGCGTACTGAATTAAATCAACTCCCTAAGATAGAATTGCATTGCCACCTAGATGGCTCGATTTCGATGGCAACGATCCGCGTCTTAGCTGAAAAAGCTGGGATTAGTATGCCAGAGTCAGATGAGGCATTACGTCTTAAAATAACAGCACCAGAAAATGCAGAAAGTCTGTTGGATTATTTGGCGCCATTTGATTTTGTATTACCGATGTTACAAACACAAGAGGCACTAGAGCTTGCAGCCTATGACTTGATTTCGCAGGCAAAGGCAGATCATGTTCGCTATATCGAAGTCCGCTTTGCACCAACGCTCCATACTGCAGGGGGACTTAGTCTAGAGCAAGTCGTTGTGGCAGTAACAAAAGGGTTGGCAAAAGGAGAAGCCGATTTTTCTGTCAAATCTAATGCGTTACTTTGCGGTATGCGGCATGAATCTGTTGCGACAGTTATGACAGTGGTTGACCTATTTTCAAAAGGTGAGTTAACGCATCTTGCGGGGTTTGATCTGGCTGGTGGAGAAGCAGATGGCTACGTTTCAGACTTTGCTTCAGTACTTGAAGTTGTCACGTCACGTCATATTCCTTTGACACTGCATGCTGGTGAATGTGGGTGTGCCCAAAATGTAATGGATGCGATCGAGTTAGGCGCAACACGTATCGGTCATGGCGTTGCCATCAAAGATATGCCTGACAAATGGGCTGAGCTGATTGATAAAAAAATTACTCTAGAAATGGCACCAACATCAAACATTCAAACAAAAGCGATAGATAAAGCTGAAAACTATCCCTTTAAGACCTTATTTGATGCAGGTGTTAGGGTAACCATCAATACAGATAATCGAACTGTATCTGATACCACACTGACAGACGAGTATGTGAAACTTGCCGACTGGTTTGGCTTTGATGAAGCAGTCTTTCGACAAGTGGCCCGCTATGCTTTTGAAGCAAGCTTCATGTCACCGCAACAACGTGCTGACTTGGCAGATGAGTTTATGCTGTGACTAAAAAAAAGAGAATCCTGAATATTTAGGATTCTCTTTTTGATTATTTCTTATCAGGTGTTAAAATCATCGGGATGATGATGGGTTCACGCTCTAATTCGCGGTAGAAGAAGGGTTTGATTGCTTCTGTCATGGCACGTGAGACACTTGCTTCATTTGCATTTTCAGCATTCATTGCTTTGCGAATGGCATTAAACAAGACGCGTTGGCCTGAGCGAATCAAATCACCAGATTCACGCATGTAGATAAAGCCACGGCTGAGCATGTCAGGACCGGCAAGGATCATCTTGCTCTTGAAGTCGACTGTAGCAACAGCAAGTACGACACCATCTTCTGAAAGTTCATGGCGATCACGTAAGACAGCGTTACCGATATCTCCGATGCCATTTCCATCTACATAAGTATCCTGGGCATTGAAATGACCGGCAGGGCGTGCAGAGTCGGCAGTGAGGGCAAGGACATCACCATTTTCAAAGATGAAACAGTTTTCCTTAAGTACACCAGTATCTTGTGCAAGACCAGAATGGATTTTCAACATGCGGTATTCACCATGAACAGGCATGAAATACTTAGGTTTGATCAAACGAAGCATGAGTTTTTGTTCTTGTTGTCCACCATGACCAGACGTATGGACGTTGTTCATCTTACCGTAGATAACTTTAGCGCCTGCTTCTGAAATGCGGTTGATCAGTTGGTTAACACCATGTGTATTACCAGGGATCGCATTAGAGGAGAAGACGACAGTATCACCCATTTGAAGGGTAACAAAACGGTGCATGCCATTAGAGATACGGCTAAGTGCGGCCATCGGTTCACCTTGAGACCCCGTACACATGATCAATAATTCATGTGGTTGGAATTGGTTAACTTCTCCAGGCTCGATGAAAGTATCTTTTGGCGCTTTGATATAGCCAAGTTCAATCCCATTAACGATTGCTTTTTCCATAGAGCGACCAAAGACAACGATTTTACGGCCAGTTTTTACGGCAGCTTCAACGGCTTGTTGGAGGCGGAAGATATTTGATGCGAATGAGGCAAAGATAATCCGGCCTTCGATACGTTCAAATATTTTTTGGATAGATGCGCCGACAATTTTTTCTGAATGAGAAAAAGTCGGGATTTCAGCATTTGTTGAATCCGAAAGTAACAGTAACACGCCCTCATCACCAAGTGCTGCCATACGATGTAGATCGGCAGGTTCACCAACAGGGGTAAAGTCAAATTTAAAGTCACCAGTCGCAACGATCTTACCTTGTGGGGTATCAACGACCATGGCGATCGGTTCAGGTATCGAGTGAGTGGTCCGGAAGAACGAGAGTTTCAAGTGTTTGAACGTAATGACATCGTCTGGTTGGATTTCAAATAATTTGGCATCCCGTAACAGACCGTGTTCTTCAAGTTTACCGCGAATCAAAGCCAGTGACAAAGGTCCTGCGTAAATCGGGACATTAGCCTGTTTGAGTAAGAAAGGAATCCCACCAATATGGTCTTCGTGACCATGGGTGATGAAAACACCCTTAATTCGGTCCTGGTTTTCAACGATGTAACTATAGTCAGGAATGACATAGTCAACACCTAGTAAATCATCTTCCGGGAATTTGATCCCAGCATCAACGATGATAATCTCATCTTGATATTCAACACCATAGGTGTTCTTACCAATTTCTCCCAGTCCACCAATGGCAAAAACTGCCACTTCATCGGGGTTTATGGCTAAATTGGTGTAGCTATTATCGCTCATAAGTCTCTTTTCTATAATTATTATGCTTATTTGAGTTTATTAAAAAACCTGTGATGACGCTCACAAGTTGTAAGGTTGCTTAAAAGGTTGTAATTGAAAAATGTGCTGCTTCTTTTTCGTATTCAGCTTGTTCATCACTGATCGCATCAATGAATTCAACATGAAAATCAGTGTTGTCACGCATGATTTCGCGTGCTTGGATGACACCACTACGGACGTCTGTTGTGTCCAATTCTAGGTATAGTGAATGTGTTGTTTCGCGTTTAGGGCTACGTTTTTTTGTTTCTTGATAAAAGACTTTAAATAACATGTTTTTTCTCCATTTTATAAGGTAATTAGTTTACAGGTGCACCTCTAATACAGGTCGCATTATTGCAATTACTTATATTTTATCATAAAATGGTAATATACTCAACAAGCACAAATTGGAAATGCAGACATGCATAGCCTGATAGGCAAGTCGCCTAGTATGGCGTGAGATTGTGCAAAAAGATGGGAAGAATCGACAAGATATGAAACTATTAGCTTTTGATACCTCTAGTCAAGCTTTATCGGTCGCCTTATGCGAAGATGATCGCTTACTCGGTAAAATTGATCTGAATATAAAGAAAAATCACAGCCTAACCTTAATGCCAGCCATTGATTTTCTAATGAAAAATGCTGGTGTACAGCCGCAAGAACTGGATAGAATTGCTGTTGCCATGGGTCCAGGCAGTTATACTGGCCTTAGAATTGCCGTAACGACAGCTAAAACACTGGCTAGCACGCTAAATATTGACTTAGTTGGCGTGTCAAGTCTCGCGGCTATCGCAGCAAATGCGAGCGTTACTGGGAAGGTAGTCCCGATAATAGATGCGAGACGCCAAAATGTTTATGCCGGTGTTTATCAGGATAAACGCTTGATTAGTGCGGAAGGCCATATGCCATTGGCACAGTTATTGGACACGCTATCAGAGGAAGAAACCCTTTATTTTACTGGCGAGATTGCCCAATTTCGTGACAGCATTCATCAAGCACTACCGAATGCGCGTTTTATAGACAATCCAGAACGGCGTTTGCCAAATGCCTATGAAATTGCCTGTTTAGGCATCAATGCGGTGCCTGTTAACGTGGATTTCTTTGCACCTGAATATTTGAAGAAAGTTGAAGCGGAAGAAAAATGGTTGGAGACGCATGCGCATGATGAAGCAACTGATGCAAACTATATCAAAAAAATTTGAGTACCACCAATTTCGAAAGTATCGCGCTTTTGATGATTTCGAAGTAGATACTGTCATTGATCAGGCCCGCTACCGTATTTCAGAACGTGAAGATATCGTCAGTTTTTTGACAATTGAGCGGGATGTTTATGGCGGTGAAACGCCTTGGACTTTTTCTCATTTTGAGCACGAGATCATGACCAATGACCAGGCCATCTTTCTAACAGCAGAAGCAGGTGGTAGAATCGTCGGCTTTATCGGTGCACGTATCGTACCTGAGAGACAGTCCGTACATCTGTCTAATCTAGCTGTTTTATCTACTTTTCAAAATCAAGGGATTGGGTCAAATCTTGTCAGCATCATGGCAAATTTGATGCAACAGCTTGGCGTCTCGCAATTAACACTAGAAGTGATGCGAGACAATACATCTGCCCAAGCCATGTATCGCAAGTTAGGATTTGAAACCAAAGAGATTCTACCTGAATACTATGAAAATAAATCAGATGGCTTATGGATGGTCAAAGAACTCAAGGACATGAGAAAGTAGCTTAGCGTGATAAAAATTAGGCAGATAAATGTGATGACAGATGACGACAAGGCCGTTGCACAGGCGATTCAGGATATCTTAATAGATACTTATTTATATGTGCCTTGGACACTAGATCAGACTTTTTCTGATATGTGTCGTAAAGATACGGTCTATTATCTGGCAAGCGATGACCAGAATCAGGTGGTTGGGTTTCTAGCGACGACTAGTGTCATGGATGAGATAGAAATTACCAATCTTGCAGTTGCTAAAGCCTATCAATGTCAAGGTGTAGCAAGCTTGCTGTTAAAGCAGTTGATCAGTCATGATGGGACCTTTTTTCTGGAAGTTAGGGCATCTAATCAAACAGCAAAACGCTTATATGAAAAGTATGGATTTGATCCGTATTTTATCAGGCAAGATTATTATCAAAATCCAAAAGAAAATGCAATTTTAATGAAAAGAGAGTCATGAAAGATAAGTATATATTGGCATTTGAAACATCATGTGATGAAACAAGTGTTGCCGTATTAAAAAATGATGAGGAACTTTTGAGCAACATCATTGCCAGTCAGATCGATAGTCATAAACGATTTGGTGGTGTTGTGCCTGAGGTTGCCAGCCGACATCACGTCGAAGTGATCACAACTTGTATCAACGAAGCCTTGTCAGAAGCTAATATTACAGTTTCAGATTTGACTGCTGTTGCAGTAACTGAAGGCCCAGGCCTTGTTGGTGCGCTTTTAGTCGGTATTGCAGCGGCTAAGGCCTTTGCTTGGGCGCATGAGCTCCCACTTATTCCAGTGAATCATATGGCCGGTCACTTATGGGCAGCACGTCAGGTCAAACCACTTGAATTTCCTTTGATGGCCTTACTGGTTAGTGGTGGGCATACTGAACTTGTCTATGTTTCAGAGCCAGGCGACTACAAAATTATCGGGGAAACACGAGATGATGCAGTAGGAGAAGCCTATGATAAAGTCGGTCGTGTCATGCAGTTGACCTACCCTGCTGGACGAGAGATTGATACCTTAGCCCACCAAGGTAAGGATGTCTTTCATTTTCCACGTGCGATGATGAAACATGACGATCCAGCACTTGAATTTAGTTTTTCTGGTCTAAAATCAGCCTTTATCAATACCGTCCACAATGCAGAACAAAAGGGTGAAAGCCTTGATGTAAAAGATTTATCAGCAAGTTTCCAAGCAGCTGTTCTGGATGTCTTATTAGCAAAAACAAAGATTGCCTTAACGGAGTATCCAGTCAAGATGCTAGTCGTTGCTGGCGGGGTAGCTGCCAACAAAGGGTTACGTGATCGTCTTGCAGCTGAAATCACAGATATTGATGTCGTGATCCCACCGCTTAGACTGTGTGGTGATAATGCAGGGATGATTGCTTATGCTAGTGTTTGTGAATATAACCAGAAGCACTTTGCAGACTGGGATTTAAACGCCACACCAAGCTTGAGCTTTGAGCAATTGAGCTAGTCTATAGAGTTGCAGGAATAGTTGAACGGTGCAAGATGCAGGAGAAACCTTATGTCTTTTTTTGAAAATGTTGACTTAGCCCAATTATCCGAAACGGATCGCTATATTTACGGATATTTAGCAGATAATATCAGTAAGGTGCCTTATATGCGCATTCGAGAAATCGCAGAAGGGTCTCATACGTCATCAGCATCGGTTATGCGTTTTATACATAAGATAGGCTATGCTAGTTTTGTCGAGTTTCGGACAAATTTAAAGCAGGTAACGCAAGACAAGGACCAGTCACCTGATTTTTCAAATCGGTTAGCGAGTCTGACGCAAGCGACCTTTCCCCAAAATATCGAGATGAAGTTAGAAATTGTTGCTGATTTGATAAGTGATGCAGAAAATATCATGTTCCTGGGGATGGGTGCAAGTGGTGCCATCTGTGATTATGCTGCAAGACGACTTGCAGCCATGGGCTATAACGCTTTTGCCATGAGCGATCCCACTTACCCAGTCGCACAAAAATTGAAGCACACAGCTAATAATATGCTTGTGATTCTATCCGTATCAGGGACAACAAATGAAGTGATTGAAGTGGTAAATACCTTTAAAAATAAGGATGATTTTACAATCGTTACGATCACGTCTGATGAGGTGTCAATTCTGGCACGTATGTCAGATTATGTCCTAGGCTATCAGACACCTCTGGTTAGGATAAACACCTATCATGATATGTCTAGTCAAATTCAGGCTGTATTTTTAGTAGAGGCTTTAACGCAAAAAATTTGGCATCGAGAAACATGAGTTAACACAAGTGGAACGTAGCGTTCCACTTGTGTTTTTTTTATCAGCTTTTTGGAACATGACCTAAACCAAAGAAAGCGCTTACTGCGAGTTTTTTTTTTGCTATTATAAAGTTAAAGTGTTTATGAAATTAAATCGTGCGAGAGCACAGTAAATTATAGGGAGATATCTGACATGAGTAAAAGAAGTTTGCCAAAAGCTTTTCTTTGGGGTGGTGCCGTCGCTGCTCATCAAATAGAAGGCGCATGGGATGAAGCAGGTAAAGGGATAAGCATTGCAGATGTGATGACCGCGGGGAGTCATATGCAGGAAAGACACATCACTGATGGGGTATTGCCGGATACTTACTATCCAAATCATGAGGCAATCGATTTTTATCATCACTATAAAGCAGATATTCAGCTCCTAAAAGAGATGGGACTCACGTGTTTTAGAACATCAATTAATTGGACGCGTATCTTTCCAAATGGGGATGATGCTTGCCCAAATGAAGCAGGCTTACAGTTTTACGATGATCTATTTGATGAGCTGCTAAAAAATGGCATGGAACCAGTCATCACCTTATCCCACTTTGAAATTCCCTATAACCTTTATAAAACTTATGGTGGGTTCAAGAATAAACAACTGATTGATTTTTTTGTGAGGTACGCAGAAGTTGTCATGAGACGCTATAAAAATAAGGTTAAGTATTGGATGACCTTTAATGAAATCAATAACCAAGCAGATGGGCAATTCAAGTTACATACTTGGACGAATTCGGCAGTTTTGATTGAACCAGATGAAAATGCCGAGGAAGTGATTTTGCAAGCCAGTTTAAATGAACTGATTGCCAGTGCTAAAGTCGTCAAAATAGGTCATGACATCAATCCTGACTTTAAGATTGGTGCCATGATGGCCTATGTGCCAGTCTATCCCTATTCAGCTAATCCAGATGATCAAGTTGCAGCTGTTAAAGTCATGGAGAGACGGTATTTTTATAGTGATATTCATGCTAAAGGTGAAATTCCGACATATGCCTTGAAAGCGTGGGAACGTAAAGGCTATCAAATTGATTATAATGAGGCGGACTTACAAGTCTTGCGTGAAGGAACCGTTGATTACATCGGCTTTTCTTATTACATGTCAGCAACGGTCACAACACTTGACGATAACAGTCTTGAAGGGTTCCCGATTCCTGACTATCCAAATGCTAAAATCGTTAAAAATCCCTATGTCAAAGCGAGTGATTGGGGCTGGCAGATTGACCCAATAGGGCTTCGCTATGTGCTGAACACAGTCTATCAGAGGTATAACCTCCCCTTATTCATCGTTGAAAATGGGTTTGGTGCCTATGATCAGCTAACTGATCAGGGTGAGATTCATGACCACTATCGGATTGACTATCTAAAGGCACATATCAAAGAGATGAGATTAGCCGTTGTTGAAGATGGTGTGCCAGTCATCGGCTATACACCCTGGGGGATCATTGATCCGGTTAGTTTTGGCACAGGTGAGATGGAAAAACGCTATGGTATGATTCATGTCGATCGAGATAATGCGGGTAATGGGACCATGAAACGACGAAAAAAACAGTCTTTTTCTTGGTACAAGCAGGTTATTGCCACAAACGGAGAGGATTTAGACCATGACGGATACAACGTATAAACTATCTCTAGGGCAGCGCTTGGTTAGATGGTTGAAAACTTTTAAAAGTCAATGGCAGTTGCAAAGTATGGCGATTCCAGGGGTTGTCTACATGTTGATTTTTAATTTCGTACCGATTTATGGCCTGACCCTTGCCTTTAAAAACTATTCAGTGATTAGCGGTATAGGTGGATCAACTTGGAATGGCCTAGATAATTTCAAGACGATTTTACAAGATAAATACTTCTGGGAATCTGTCGTTAATACATTTGGTATCAGTGCTATTAAACTATCAGTTGGCTTTGTCATGCCGATTATCATTGCTATCTTGATTTTTGAGTTGAAATGGACACCCTTTAAAAAACTCGTTCAGACGATTACTTATTTGCCTCACTTCCTATCCTGGATTATATTGGGTGGGATGCTGATTACTTGGATGAGCTCAAGTGGGATGGTCAATGATATTTTTAGTGCAGTTGGCATCAAAAATAACACAAATCATATGCTGGATGCAAATAAATACTGGCTGATTGCTGCCTTATCTGATGTGTGGAAGGAAGCAGGTTGGGGCACGATTCTCTACTTAGCGACGATGTCGAAAATTGATCCGACTTATTATGAAGCGGCCGATATTGACGGTGCATCACGTTTACGTAAAATATGGAGTATTACACTGCCTAGTTTAGGTAATATTTTAGCACTTAATTTAATTCTTTCTGTATCTGGTTTGTTCAATTCTAATTTAGATCAAACCTTAGTTTTGATGAATTCACAAAATCAACCTAAAGCAGAAGTCATCAACTCTTATGTCTATCGTATCGGCTTATCTCAAGGTGATTTTGCCTATGCAACAGCAGTTGGCCTAGGAGTATCAGTTATTTCCGTCATTTTACTAGTCGGTGCCAATCAACTGACGAAGAAAATGAACAACAATCAGTCAGTCTTATAGAAAGGAGGCATCACTTGCAGCATCAAACAAGCACAATCAAATTAAAGGCCAAAAAAAATACATTTGATATCATGAATATGTTACTGATGGCTATCTTCACACTGATTATCGTCGTCCCACTCTGGAATGTACTCATCTCTTCATTTGCCTCAAATCAGGCATTAAACGAGGGAGGGTTTATCTTTTGGCCATCAGAATTATCTTTGGATAATTACCGAAGTGTCTTTCGAGATGCGAGCCTATGGTCAGCTTTTCTTATTTCCGTTGCCAAAACAGGTATTGGTGTCTTTGCCCATGTTGTTTTTTGTGCCATTGTCGCTTATGCGTTGAGTAAACGTGACTTGAAAGGTCGTAAGCTCTATGCATCGATGGGGATCGTGACCATGTTTTTTACTGGTGGTATGATTCCAACTTACCTGCTAATTAAGTCATTGGGCTTATTGAACAGCTTTTGGGTCTATATTCTACCAGCTATGTTTAGTTATTACGATGTCGTGATTCTTATGAATTTCTTTAGAGATGTCCCAAGCTCTCTAGAAGAGTCGGCAAGAATAGATGGCGCAAGTGATTGGGGGATTTTCTTTAAGATTATTGTCCCCTTGTCAAAACCAGCACTTGCCACTATTGCCTTGTTTCATGGCGTTTGGCAGTGGAATGATTTTATGACTACAAAACTGTATGTCCAAAATGAAGCACTTTATCCTTTGCAAATGAAACTTTATGAACTGATCTTGAAATCCCAAGCTGCTGCCCAGACTGGCTTGAGCGCACAGGTCAGTATTCAAACCTCATCTAAAGGGATGCAGCTTGCAACAATCGTCGTGACAATGGTACCCATTCTAGTTTTATATCCTTTTTTACAAAAATATTTTGTAACGGGGACAATGCTGGGTGCTGTTAAAGAGTAATGCTAAAAATACAGCTAAACGAATAGTTAAAAAAACGTAAGGTTTAGCCGTATTCTTAAATAATAGCAAAAAGAAAGTATAGGAGAGTTGATGATGAAAATGAAAACCATGATAGGGCTATCCATGACAGGTTTAGTAGCAATTGCGTTACTTGCCTCATGTGGTGCCAAGAAAAAAGAATCAGCTATTACAACAAAATTACCGGATCCTACTTATAAAGTGGACAAGTCTAAACCTGCATGGCAGTCAGATAAAAGTAAAGATAATACCTTAACTTGGTATATCAATGCGGAATGGTGGAATAAAAAATATGGCACCGATTTGATCACTAAACAGGTCAAAAAAGACCTAAATCTGGATATTAAATTTGTCGTAGGTGATGATACCAAACTCAATACCTACTTTGCTAGTGGCGATATCCCTGATATTGTGACGGTGCTTGATCCAAATACTGAAGTCGCCCGCACAGCCAATAAATGGGCATTACCCTTGCAAGAGTTAGCAAACAAATATGATCCCTATTTCTATGAAGTGGCGCGTGAAGATACTCTAAACTGGTATAAACTCTCGGATGGGAAAACCTATGGCTATCCCAATTATTCGAATACCGAAGCTGATTTTAAGAGTGGAAAAGTGCCAGCAAGAGATGCTTTTGTCATTCGACAAGACGTACTTGATGCAATCGGCCCACAAGACTTTAAGACGCCTCAAGGTTTTATTAATGCCATGAAAGCAATAAAAGATAAGTTCCCTGATCTTGTCCCATTTGGCTTTAATGATTTTTCGGGTGGCACAAGTTCCCTTGGTGATGTCGTTCAAGACATGCTTGGTGTCTCGATGACAAATAAGGATAATACCTACTATGATCGTAATCTAGATGAGGATTATATCACCTGGCTAAAAGCTTTCCGCCAAGTTCATGAAGATGGCAATATATCTGATGACAGTTTTTCTGATAATAATGATGCATTTAAAGAAAAAATGACAAGTGGTAAATATGCGACAATGATGATAGCGTCAAATGTTAGTCAAGGAAACAGCCTACAAACATGGCTATCTGCAAACCCAGATAAGGAATACCTTGCCATTGATGGGGTTCAATCAACCAAAGGTAAGACACCAACTTTATCTCAAGCCGGACTCTCAGGTTGGATGATTAACTATATTTCTCAGAAGACAAAAAATCCTGCCAAAGCCATTCAAGTATTTGAATATCTATTGAGTGATTACGGGCAAATTTTGACAAATTTTGGTATTGAAGGAGATGCGTTCAATTATATAGATGGCAACAAAGAAGCCATTAGTTGGACAGATACCGCTGCCAAAATCCAATCAGATGACCTGACAAAATGGGAAAACGACTATCGGATTGGTGAGTTCATCCAATTTGGACATGATCGCTTCAAGGCTTACAATAAGGCATCTTATGTGAAAGCGGTTTGGCAACAACAAGCATGGGGACAAAAATATTTGACACCTCAGTTTAAAATGGAGAATATTTCACCAGATCCTGGTACACAAGAAGCACGTGCTTTAAGTGCCATCACAACTAAATGGCAAACGACCTTGGTCAGCTTGATTCGTGCTAAAGATACAGCAGAGTTTGACAAAACATTAGCAACATTTAAGCAATTCCAAAAAGACAATAAAATCAAAGAAATCAATAATACACGTGACAAAAATATTAAGAATAACATGAAAAAATTAGGGGAAAAATAAGATAGCGTATTTCTGCTTAAGATTAGCAAACAGTAAGGAGTTGAGGGGATGCGTGGGTTATTTGCGATTGATGGCAACATCTATAAATATATGTTGAAGCTATGTGATTTGATGGCATTGAATCTACTATTTATCATAGCCAGCCTCCCGATTGTTACAGTCGGTGCTGCGCTAACAGCGCTCTATGATGTGACGTTACGCATGCAAGTTGGGACTGAAAAAGAAATGACAGGCTCTTTTGTGAAAAGTTTTAGAAAAAATGGCATCCAAGCTACAAAAATTTGGCTGGCTTTTCTAGGCTTTGTTGCGATCGCATTCGTGGTTATCAGTCTGGTAAATGGTCATCCAGTTGTACTTTTCCCACTTTTATGTCTGATTGTCCTTGTGGTTGGGACTTTACCCTATACCTTTTCTTTAGTTGCCACGTTTGAGAATAAGACTGGCATCATGATGCGAAATGGGCTGATGCTGGCCATACAACATGTGCCCCATATGCTTATCATGCTCAGTGTTGCAGGCTTACTTTGCTTGTATCTACCGATTTATCAAAGATGGGCTTTACTACCGGTCCTTACCCTTTCATTTAGCTTGACAGCTGTGGTTCAAAGTCACTTTATTTCCGGCATTTTGGTAAAATTAGTAGGAGAAGAGGAAGTAACTGATAGGTAAATAGAGGGTGTGACTTGCATGCTTTTTTACAGTGAACAGTTTGGTACTTAGCTGATCAATATTGGATCAGCCTTTAGTACCTTTGATTAAATTAGGAGATATGACATGACATATTACATAGGATTTGACATCGGTGGTACATCTATCAAATACGGTCTGGTTGATGAACAAGGAGAAGTGATAGAAAAAGGCTTATTTCCATCAACGCCTGATGATGGTGAGGTGCTCCTTAAAAATATGGCAAGCCAAGTGGCTACCTATCAAGCCAAGTATCCGATTGAAGGTATTGGCATTAGTGTGCCCGGTATAGTCAGAAAAGATGGCTATATGGTAACAGCTGGTTCCATAAAACCATTTTATAAAGTTAATCTCAAAGAAAAATGTGAAGCTGCTTTTCACTTGCCAGTTGTGCTTGAAAATGATGCAAATTGTGCGGCGATTGCCGAGCAATGGCTGGGTAATGCCCAAGGTATTGAAAACTATATCGTCGTTGTATTAGGCACTGCTGTTGGCTGCGGAATCATCATTAATGGCAAGGTCTATCAAGGGGCGCATGGCGCTGCTGGAGAAATTGGCTGGAGTATGCAAAGTCCACTCGACTACACACATGATCTAGAAGATGATTCATGGAACTTTACGAGTGGTGTGATATTAGGGCTATACAATCGCTATTATCAAGCGACTGGTCAGAAAATATCTGATGCACGCCTGATACTCGACTTAGTCCGACAAGGTGATGTCCTAGCTACCAAAGTCATGGACCAGTATTATGATGATGTCGCCAAGGGATTACTAAATTTGATTTGCGTGTTTGATCCCGAGGTGCTACTCTTAGGCGGTGGTATCAGTGCCAATCAGGAGTTTTTGGACAAACTCACAGATAGAATTGAGAAGATTAAGCGGCATCATAGGAGCATAAATCAATTAAAAAATGAAACGATAGCAGATATCAAACCTTGTCTCTTAAGAAATGATGCCGGCTTGATTGGTGCGGTATATCAAGCTAAAAAAATGAAGTAAAAAAAATGAAGTAAAAAAAATGAGTAGGTCATGTTAGACCTGCTCGTTTTTTAATTGATGCCTGCAACCCATCCAGTTGCAAGCGCTGACGTAATATTAAAGCCGCCTGTATGGGCATTAATATCCAAAACTTCTCCTGCAAAATAGAGATTATCGACTGATTTACTCATCAAAGTCTTAGGTCTAATCTCACTTAAATCAACGCCACCAGCTGTGACAAATGATTTGGCTAAACTCATGGTACCTGTTACTTTAATAGGGAAAGCTTTCATTTTTTCGATTAAACTTGTGACTTGTTTTTCAGAAAGCTGTTTCACTTTAGCATCAGGGGAAATCGTAGATGCGGTGATTAAAAATTCGGCGACACGTTCCTGTAATAGAGACTTGGCAACATTTTTGACTGATTTATCACGTAAGTTTGTAAATGTGGCTGACAAAGCAGCTTCAGAGAGATCAGGTAAAAAGTCAATGCTAACCCAATCGGCTTCTTTGACAAAGGTTGAGGCCCGTAATGCAGCTGGACCAGACAAGCCAAAGTGGGTAAACAATAGATCGTGTCTAATCACATGCTTGCCGATCTGCAGGGTGATATCTCTTAGAGAAATACCTTGTAATGTTTTATGCGGAAAATCAGTTGTCAAGGGACTTTCAGCTGGACTTAGCTCAGTCACCTTAAGCTTGAAATGTCGTGCAATATCATGACCATATCCAGTAGAGCCAGTAGATGGGTAAGACTTTCCACCAGTTGTGACAATCAATTTACGGCAGGTAAATTCGCGATCAGCCGTTTTGATTAGGAAATTACCATCATCCGTTTTAGTTGTTGAGATGACTTCTGATTGAGTAGCGATTGTGGCACCCAACTCGACAATCTTGGCTTGTAGGGCAGATATGATTGTTTGAGACTTATCTGTTGCAGGAAAGACACGACCGTGATCTTCAACCTTTAATCTCGTGTCATTTTCTTCAAAGAAATTGATGATGTCATGGTTATCAAACTGGGCAAATGTACTGTATAAGAATTTCCCGCCATGCGGAATACCTGCTAGAATATCATCAAGGCTACCATTATTGGTCACGTTACAGCGGCCACCGCCAGTCATGGCCAGTTTTTTACCCAGCTTTTTATTTTTGTCTAAAATCAGTGTTTTGCGACCGTAGAAACTGCTTGCTACCGCAGCCATCATACCAGAAGGTCCCCCACCGATAATGATCGTATCATAATTTGTTTTCATTAGTTAATTGTAACACACCTTTTCTACTATATGCCACCCTATTGTCGCTAGGACGCTCATATCAAAGGTCCCAATTTCATGAGGATTCCAGCCAAGGTTTCTGTACGCGATGAGATAGAAGATACAGCTCAAATTGTGAGGTAAAGAAAACACCAACATCTGTTTGATGCTAGTGATTCAAGGTGGTGTCAATTACGTTGACACCATAATAAAAACAAGCTTGAAATCGTGAATAGAGAAGGATGCAAAACATATTTGCTAGACAATAAATTAATTTTGATCTATTATAAAGCTATAGAAAAGGGAGAGAAAATGAACTTAAGTAGTATTTTAGTGAATGAGAGAAAGCAAAGAGGCTATACACAGCAAAAAGTAGCAGATGAACTATACATTACTAGACAGACATTATCAAATTGGGAGAATGGTAAAAGTTCACCAGATATTCCTACTTTAATTTTGTTGAGCAATTATTATAATTTCTCACTTGATATTATGAAAGGCGACCAAAAAATCATGAAACAAGTAGAAAAGGACTATGACCTAATTAATTTGAAGAAAGCTAATAAAAAGTATGCCGTAATCTTCCCTGTTATTCTCGTTCTATTTGTAGGTTTGATCGCTATAACTCCTTTATTCGAACATTCCCCGTTAATTATGAAATCTATTACTATATTATCAATGGTACTTATTTGTCTTTTGTTATACGTTAACTATAACTTTTCAAAGACAGCTAGTAAAGCATACGATGGTATGATAGGTGCTCCTCTTTGGATACCGAAGACATTCGGATATGGTCTAGCTCTCAACCCATATAATAGAATAGGAAATGCGATAACTATTGCTATTTCTATTATAATTGGTATTATATGTGTTGGAACTATTATCTCTGTTTTATTTTTTACTTAGTTGAAGTTATCAAAATACTCCTGTAAAAAATATGCAGGCGTATTTTTAATAGGTTAGCCAAAGTTAATGGTATCAAGAAGTGCTTCTCTAGCGACCTCATCAAGACCAATAGAACTCAATGTGGCTTTTTGATTTGAGTGATTGAGTAAGTTCATGGCAAAGCCTAAAATCTTCTGCCAATGGCTTAAACATAAGGTATCTTGCTGTCTATACCGATTCTGGTTGAATAAGGTTACCCTGGTCTACTTCTGTTGTCAGAAGTAGATTTGAAAAAAACAAAGTTATGTTATTCGTTGCTAATGTAATTAAAGTTTTATATAATAAATAATGTGAAAACATTAAATTATAGGGGGCGTTTTATGAAAACAA
Source organism: Pseudolactococcus piscium (assembly GCF_002441695.1). GTDB lineage: Bacteria > Bacillota > Bacilli > Lactobacillales > Streptococcaceae > Pseudolactococcus > Pseudolactococcus piscium. The sequence continues at coordinate 87,195 of NZ_JXJW01000004.1, read as the reverse complement.
AAGTATTAAAGGGACTTGTTGTCGTTGCTGGTATCTTTTTATTGGCAGGGTGTTCAAAAGGGAGTCAGTCATCTGAGAAAGCAGTTAAGGCTGAACCATCAGCTCAAACAGTGAAAAAACAAGCAGAAGATGATGCAAATGTATTGCTTGATTTTCTCTATCAAGGCAAAAAATCATCTCAATTAGAGAATGTCACAAATCAAAGTTCTGAGGGCATTACGTCATTTTTGTTAACTAAATTAGTCGAGAAGCAAGATCAGATGTTTGCAAGTAATCAAAACAAGGATGACTATTATCTCGTCATCGATGGGTCTAATTATTATGCATCAGATATTGTAAAAGATTATGCTAAGGCTTATCTTAAACAAGCACAAAGACTTAGCTTTAAAGTTAAGAGTGTCGACGTAAACGGTGATGACGCAAAAGTGACCGTGTCATACTCACCAATCGCAAGTTTGGAAGAAGCAAATCCTATTGGGACAGCCAGAACGAAACTTTTTGGTGGTATAGATGAAGATACCTTTATTCGCCAATCTCAAAATAAAGATGTTAAAACAATCAAATCACTCATCACTTTAAAACTATATGGTATTTATTATGGGGATCTAGATTATGATGCAGTGAAGGTGAAAAATCCGGTAGATATGTCCTTTACTTTGACTAAAAAAGGCACACATTTTATGGCAAACGAAGATGTAATTTATCAAATTATGAAAGATTCTCGCATTAAATCATATCAAGATAATCAGGCAAAATAATTATATTGGGGTCTGACTACCTGTAACTTTAGCTACAGCTTAAACAAGGGTATTTAAACTGCTAAAGTGATAGGTCGTCCTCAGTCTGAGGGGTCTACCAAAGGCCGTCTCCTTAATTTTCCAGGTAACATGTGACATAGCTAGTAGGCGCATATACCTTACTCACCTCAAAAAAGAACCCAAAACACGTGGCAGTCGTTCACGTGTTTTTTGTATGCTTATCATCAAAGTTAGATAAAAGGATATAAGTCGTTATTTATTTCCGAAAATGACAGGTTTTATAAAGTTAAAAAAACAGATATATGTTACAATTAAAATGTAGTCAGATATTTTTATGTTGTGATGGGTCCATGATTTTGTCGTCGCTTATTTAAATATCGCAATCTCATGAGTTAAGTAGAGTAAAGGAGAGGTATGAATTTTTTTAAACGCGCAATTCGCTCAGTCACAAGGCAAAAATCAAAGTCATTGATTTTATTTGCCGTGATTTTCTTACTTGGTAACATCCTTGCAGGAAGTGTTATCATCCAACAAGCGACCCAAAATGTCGAGAAGACAACAAAGGAACAGATGGGCGCACTTGCAACAGTTGACATCGATTGGAATGATCCTAAAATACAGAAAGAGATGGAGAAATCAGATGGTGCGCTAAATAATCCCTTATCTGTTAAACTCATAGAAAAAATCGGGGCTAGTCCCTATGTCAAAAATTATGACTATTCTGAATCATCGGGATTTGAATCTCAGCAGCTGAAGCCATTTGACCCATCAGGTAGCAAAAAAAATAAGACCGAAGAAAAAGCGGACGATAAATCAGGCATGGCTAATGGGATGGACACTTATATCCCAATACGTGGTGTACAAGATCCTAAAATAATGGATATTGCTCTAGGGAAAATAAAGTTGGTTGCGGGGGCTATTTTTTCAGAAGCTGATATGAAAAAAGGAAGGCTAGTCGTTTTAGTCTCTAAAGAGTTTGCCAGTAAAAATGGCCTACATATCGGTGATGAGATGACCATCGACCAAACCTTGATGAAACCAGGTAATATGGATGAAGAAAATCAAGCATCAACTAAGGAATCCTTTGATACTAAAGTAAAAGTAGGGGGGATTTATCAGGTACTTGAAGCTGTTCAAAAGAAATCAGGTAAATCGGATAAAGCAGACAATGGGTCGGTTGTGCATGCAGCATCAATTGGTAGCGGCGGCGGTGATAAAGATATGCTAGATTTTGCGTCCTATAATACGATCTATATGCCAAATAAAGCAGTCCATACCATCAATCAAGGCTACATGAAGTATATGATGGAGAAAAGTCCTGAGTTATTTACTGGTATGAGTGAAAAGGACTTAAAAGAAGTTAGTGAATCACGCTACACACCACTCTATCAACTCAAGTCAATCGATGATTTGGATAAATTCAAGGCGGATACCAAACCCCTATTGCCAAATCCTTATACTATCATGGCATCAACAGATGAATTTGATAAAATTGCAGGTCAATTCAACAAATTATCTAAAATTGCTAAAGCAGTTATTATCGCAGCCATTAGTTTATCGATTATCTTGATTCTCTTAGTCATCTTACTCTTTATGCGCGATCGAAAAAGAGAGTTGGGTATTTATCTGTCACTAGGCGATAAAAAATCTACCATTATTTTACAAATTATGGTAGAAGTATTGACTGTTGCAAGTATTGCGCTAATTATTTCATTAGTGTCAGGTAAATTCTTAGGTGGATTCGCATCGGAAGCTTTCCTAAGCTCAAGCAGTAGCCAAGAATCTGCTAATGGCATGATGGGTGGTAACATGATGTCTACTTCAGCACTATTTGGTAGTGGGACACCTATAAATGCTAAGACCATTTCAGAAAATTATACGGTATCCTTCACGCCATTTTATATCGTGACCTACCTATTAGCTGGCTTAGGTACAGTAATTGTTTCAGTCCTTCTCTCAACGCTTTATATCTTCAAATTAAAGCCTAAGAAAATCTTATTGGGGTAACAACTATGTCAATTATCGAAACAAAAAAATTAGCTTACTACTATCAAGACGGTGATATGCAGCGTTATATTTTACGTGATATTTCCGTTAATTTTGAAAAAGGCAAGATTTACACGATCGTTGGGGAGTCTGGATCTGGTAAAACAACATTACTAGCGATGATTGCGGGACTAGACGTGGCTAAAGATGGACAAGTGCTCTTTGAAGGAAAAGATATTAAAGAAATTGGATTGGACAATTACCGACGAAATAAGGTGTCTATTATCTTTCAAAACAATAATCTGGTGCCTTATTTAACTGCAGTAGAAAATGTATTAGTCGCCATGGACATCACAGATAATCCCTTACCGAGTGATCAAAAAGTGATCGCCTATAATTTACTAGACTATATTGGGATTACGCGTGACAAGTCAGAACGTTTAGTTAGTTCCCTTTCAGGAGGGGAACAACAGAGAATTGCCATTGCTCGCGCTTTAGCAACCAATAGTGATGTTATCCTAGCAGATGAGCCAACAGGTAGCCTAGATGAAGCGCGTGAAAGTGAGATTGTTGCTATCTTTCAACGCTTAGCGCATGAAGATGGAAAAGCTGTCATCATGGTGACACATTCACAAGAAGTTGCAGCAAAATCTGATGTCACTTACCGACTTAAAAAAGGTAATTTAAGACAGGAGGATTAATGTATGAGTGATTTTTTATCAAATTTTTCAAAAGGTAAGTATCAACCAGAAGCTGCTAAAAATCCTTTGGGAAATGGTGCAACTAGTCAAGTATCAAATACGGATAAAGATAAGGTAATAGCTGATGAGGCGCCACAAAAGCAAGGGAATCTGGATGAGATGCCTTGCGCAAAGCCTAATCAAACCATGAGTGAAGGGGAGATGAAAAACGATAGGGAGCTAACAAAGTCATCTGATTCGTTGGCAGATAAACATGAGAAGGCGACCGACAAGAGAGGCCAGGCCAGTAACTCCCAACCCGTTATTAAAAATAGCTTACTAGTTAAAGATCAATTATTTGCTAAAAAAAGGCAGATGAAGCGCTTAATAATCGGTGGCGCAACTTGTTTGGCAGTAGCTAGTATTTGTTTATTTTACTATAAGCAGACGCATGTAACCCTACCAGATTTCACGAATAAGCCAGTGAGTAAAGCCCAATCATGGGCCGATGACAATCAAGTTAAACTAGAGATTGATCGGGTGTATCGACTGGATAAGAAAGTCAATACGGTCATTAAACAGGCCGATAAAAATAAGTCAATTGCTAAGAAAAAAGGCACCAAGCTGACAGTCAGTCTGGGAGCGGATCCGAAGGTTAAAATCAAACTACCAGATTTTTCAACACGATCAGTTGACCAAGCACGTGACTTTATCAAGAAAAATAAACTGGAAAATACAGTGATAGAGATGGCTTATTCAGATACAGTTGCAAAAGGGGGCTATTTAAAGCAAGTTTTTGCGAATGAATCCCTCACTTCTGACAACTTTAAGCGAGAAGATAATTTAACACTTCATTATTCAAAAGGTAAGGAACCAATTACTAAAAATATTGCGGTACCTGATTTTTCTAGTCAGACCAAAGATCAGATTAACAGTTGGAGTAAAGATAAGGGCGTTAAGATTGAGATCCAAGAGGAAGGCAGCAATACGATAGAGGCAGGTAAGGTCATCTCTCAGTCAGTCGCTAAGTCGGAAAAAGTATCGAAAGCGGATACTATCATCGTCAAATTATCTGCTGGTAAACCGATTTTGGTCCCTGATTATGCCAAATTTACCTTTGAAGAGGCAAGTGGTGCTTCAAAAGAGTTGCCAGTTCTTGCCAAGCAAGTTTATAGTGATAGGGTAGCTTATGGCGATTTTATCGGTCAGTCGGTTGCTGCTGGCACCCAGTATTTTATCAAAGATACGATACCAGACATAACAGCGACTTATTCACTTGGCCGTGTCTATATGAAAGATTTATCTGGTCAAACAGAAGGCGACCTGCAAAGTACCTTTCATAATGACTATACCTCTAAAGGGGCTAATATTACCTATCAAATTCAGTATATCAACAGTAGCGAGACCAAGGGGACGGTCGTTGCACAAAGCGTCCTAAATGAATTTGTACCACTTACATTTACGGTTGCAATTGGCATTAGTACAGGCAATGAATAAGGTAGGTGTCATTAAAAGATAGTCGAATAGACTGTCTTTTAATGTGGCTTCGCTTAAAATAGTGAGGTGTTGGCTAGTTATGAGACAAATATTGAGTAAATCCTTGAAAAAACTCGTAAAAAGCGGTAGAATAAGTCAGATTGATTTTTTAGTGAAAACGATATCACTGATCTAAAAAATTAAGTTAGCGCATAGGCGTTATTAAGTAAGGTGTGTAGCCCACACAACTAATAAGGAGAAAAGATGTCACACATAAAATTTGATTACAAAACTGCTCTAACTTTTGTTGCGCAGCACGAATTTGATTATTTACAACCAGCAGTTACTGCTTTTGATGCAGCCCTACGTGATGGGACTGGTCAGGGAGCTGATTTTACAGGTTGGATTGATCTACCAAAAGACTATGACAAAGCAGAATTTGATCGTATTCTTAAATCAGCAGAAAAAATCAAATCTGATAGTGAAGTTTTGATCGTCATCGGTATTGGCGGCTCTTACCTAGGTGCTAAGGCTGCGATTGATTTCTTGAACAGTTCATTTGTTAACCTTGAGACTAAAGAAAAACGTCAAGCACCACAAATTGTGTATGCAGGTAATTCAATTTCATCTACTTACTTGTCACAATTAGTTGATTACGTTGCTGACAAAGATTTCTCTGTTAACGTGATTTCAAAATCTGGTACAACAACTGAACCAGCGATTGCCTTCCGTGTTTTCAAAGAAATGTTGATCAAAAAATATGGTACTGAAGAAGCAAACCGTCGTATCTATGCAACAACAGACAAAGAAAAAGGTGCTGTTAAAGTTCAAGCTGATGCTGAAGGTTGGGAATCATTTGTCGTACCAGATGCTGTTGGTGGTCGTTTCACAGTCTTGACACCAGTTGGCTTGTTACCTATCGCCGCAAGTGGTGCAGATATCCAAGCTTTAATGGATGGTGCAGCAGCAGCGCGTGAAGCCTACAGTACAGCAGACTTGAAAGAAAACGAAGCCTACCAATATGCAGTACTTCGTAATATTCTTTTCCGTAAAGGTAAAACAATCGAGATTTTAGCAAACTATGAACCATCACTTCAGTACTTTGGTGAGTGGTGGAAACAGTTAGCAGGCGAATCTGAAGGGAAAGACTACAAAGGTATATACCCAACATCAGCTAACTTCTCAACAGATTTACACTCTATCGGTCAATCTATCCAAGAAGGTAGCCGTAACCTCTTTGAAACAGTCATCAAAGTTGCAGAACCAAAATTGAACATCAACATCCCTGCTGAAGCAGAAGATTTAGATGGCCTTGGCTACCTTGAAGGTAAAGATGTTGACTACGTCAATACAAAAGCTTTCCAAGGTGTCTTGCTTGCCCATACAGATGGCGGCGTACCAAACTCAGTGATCACAATCAAGAAACAAGATGAATTCACGCTTGGTTACCTCATCTACTTCTTTGAAATTGCAATTGGCTTATCTGGCTACTTAAACGGGGTTAACCCATTTGACCAACCAGGTGTTGAAGCTTACAAGAAAAATATGTTCGCGTTACTTGGTAAACCAGGTTTTGAAGCCCTTAGTGCTGAATTAAACGAACGTCTATAAATCCCATCTTTAAAAAATGTAAGTCGTCTGAGTGTATACTCAGGCGATTTTATAATACAATGAAGAAAAAAGAATGGAGATATACAACATGATTATTACGAGACACGGTGATGTTTTTGCAGAGATTAGCCCACTGACGACAGGTCAAGCGCCAGATTTTACCTTACCTGATTTGAATCAAAATCCAGTGACACTATCTAAATTGACAGATCCGATTATCATCAGTGTATTTCCTGATATTAATACCAGTGTTTGTGCCTTACAAACCAAGCACTTTAATGTTGCAGCAGCGGCTAATCAGGCAATCTCTTTTCTATCCATTTCAAATAATACAGCAAAAGAGCAGGCTAATTGGTGTGCTGCTGAGGGTGTAGATATGACGATTTTATCTGATGAAAAAAATACGTTTGGTGAACTTTATGGTTTGGTACTACCTGACGCTAACCTATTGGCACGTAGTGTATTTGTGATTAAAGATGGACAGATTATCTATTCTGAAATTTTGAGTGAGATGACTAATGAACCGAATTATGATAAAGCGCTTGAGGTTGCAAACTCAGTGATTTAAATAAGAAAGTGAGCTAATTATGCTCGCTTTTTATCTTGCTTGAATTTAAGAGATGCTGACTTAAAGACATAAAAAAATCCTGAGCAATCTCAGGATTTTTGGGTTAACTGGCGGGCTTCACAATACCATTGTGTGCGTCTACGCCAAATGCTGGTCACAGCAACCGTTTGATTATGCTCGAAATAATGATAAATCACAACGATCGTTTTCTTTGAAATGCGATCAGGTTTGTAGTCAGCAATTGCTAAATGCTCGTGCTGTTCCAGCCCCTTTTGTGATTTATCAATCACTGAGCCATCTGCTCGTATCTCGCTAAACGTCTCAGAGAGCAAACTCGGATTCCGATTGTTTAAGACTTGTTCCTCCAAGCCCAGTATGACCAGCGCAATCGATGCATCACGCTCTTCGTCAGCCAGAATCGCTGGCTCGACGTGTACATCAATATCAAACACATCATACTTTTCTTTCAAGGTTTCCTCTATATCTTCAGTCGCTGCATGACTTTCGAATACAGATAGATCTGGAGACATTTCGACAACGACGTCAAGGAAGATGTTACTGCCATAGGTTCTACCACGGATGAATTTGACAGCTGATACTTTGGGAATTTCAGAAATTTCCTGGGTATAAATATCTATTTTTTCCTCATCAAAGCCGTCTGATAGGCTAAAAACAGATTCAGCAAAAATATCGTAAGCTGTTTTAAAGATAAATATCGTGATGACGATCGCCATCAAGCGGTCGATAAAGGTTAAATTAAAGCTAGCTGCAAAAATCGCGATAGAAGTTGCAATAGAAGATACGGCATCAGATAAATTATCTTTTGCAGCGCTCATCAGGCCAGAACTTTTTGATCTTGTTGCAAGGTTCCGATTATAGAGGTAGATGGCAAACATGACAATCGCTGAACCAATCCCGACAAAAGAGCCCATCAAGTCCACAGATGTCTGTGTATTACTGATAATGGCTGTCACTGTATCTTTTAGGACGAAGAAACCAACGACAAACATGATAAAACTTGTTACTAGGGAAGCAACAGATTCGACTTTCCAGTGGCCATAAGTATGGTCGTCATCAGCAGGTCTTCGGGCTATTTTTAGGCCGATTAAAACCGCGACATTACCTAAAATATCGGTTATATTGTTAAACCCATCGGCACGTAGACTCTCCGAATGGGTCATATTAGCGACAGTAAGTTTGATGATTGAGAGAATGACATAGGCCCATATACTGAGGAGCGCACCACGTTCTGCGAGTTTTAAATCTTGATAGCGTGAATTATTCATACTCTTAGTATAACAAATTTTTCATCGCTTTCAGACTTTAGGAACCGAAAAAAATAAATAGTATGATAAAATGAAGGGGGTCTTTGCTTAACGCTTATTAAACTTGGGATTGCAAATTTAAGGTTATTGACAACGATTTATCATTATTGCGAGCGACTAAAGCGACGCATTAAAGAGCTATTAATCTGAGCTTAGTTGCGCAAAGGTTAATAGCCCTAATTTATTTTAAGAAAAAAGAGATAGACGCTATTAATAATAAAATAGTCGGGTATCTATCGTGAAAGGAAACAACATGCTATTTAATGCAATCAAGCAATACAAATTCTGGGCTTTGGGCTCACTTACCATGGTTGTCATCGTTGTCGCAACATCATTATGGCAACCACAAATTCTGACACAAGTCCTTGAGGCGGTGTCTAAAAACGATAAAGAGAAGATAGCGGGTTATGGGGTACAACTCCTCATTATTGCTGGTATCGGTCTTATCGCTGGTGTGATTAATACTATCTTTGCTGCAAAAATTGCACAAGGGGTATCAGCTGATTTACGGGAGCAAACGTTCCGTAAGATTCAAAGCTTTTCATATGCGAATATCGAGCAGTTCAATGCGGGTAACTTAGTTGTCCGTATGACAAATGACGTCAATCAAGTTATGAACTTGATTATGATTCTTTTCCAGATCTTATTACGCGTGCCACTTTTGTTTATCGGCGCATTTGTTTTGGCGATTCACACGCTACCAAAATTATGGTGGATCATCGTTGTCCTAGTTGTTGTGATTGTCTTAATCACAGCAGTAGCCATGGGCAGCATGGGTAAACACTTTGGTGCTTTCCAAAAATTAATGGATAAGCTAAATGGGATTGCAAAAGAAAATCTGCGTGGCACACGTGTCGTCAAATCTTTTGTACAAGAAAAAGAACAAGCTGCCAAGTTTGATGCCAACTCTGATGAGCTTTTAGGCCATAACTTAGTTGTTAGCTACATTTTCTCAGTCATGATTCCAGCCTTTACATTTGCGGCGTATATCGCTATTTTTGCTGCTATCTGGTTTGTATCGACCTATGTTGAAAAAGCACCCAAGGATTTGGCAAGTATCGCCTCATTTATGACCTACATGATGCAAATTATGTTTGCGATTATCATGGGTGGTATGATGTCTATGATGGCATCGCGTGCCTTCATCTCGCTGAAACGGATTGGCGAAGTCATACATACAGAACCTGCCATGAGTTTTAAAGATACGGCAGATATTGATTTGAGCGGTGATCTTGAGTTTGATAAGGTGAGCTTCTCTTACCCATCAGATGATGAGTTGACGCTTGAAAATATATCTTTTAGTATCAAGGCTGGTGAAATGGTCGGTGTCGTCGGTGCAACGGGTGCTGGTAAATCAACCTTAGCACAATTGATCCCTCGATTATTTGATCCAACAGCGGGTACGATTAAAATCGGTGGTCACGATCTACGTGAGATTAACCGCCATAATTTACGTCAGACAGTGTCTATCGTCTTACAGCGTGCTATTTTATTTTCAGGTACTATCGGACAGAATCTCAAACATGGTAAAGCAGGTGCGACAGAGGCTGACATGACACGTGCGAGTGCAATCTCACAAGCACGTGAGTTTATAGAAAAAATGTCAGATGTTTTTGAAAGCCCTGTTGAAGAACGTGGGACAAACTTTTCAGGTGGTCAGAAACAACGCCTATCAATCGCACGTGGTGTTATCGGAGATCCTAAAATTTTGATTTTAGATGATTCAACGTCGGCACTGGATGCGAAATCTGAGAAACTCGTTCAGCAAGCCTTAGCAGGCGAACTTGCCAATACAACGAAGATTATTATTGCCCAAAAGATATCATCAGTCGTACATGCAGATAAAATCTTAGTCTTAGATGCTGGTAAATTAATCGGGATTGGGACACATAAAGAACTTGTTGCTAACAATGATACCTATCGTGAAATCTATAATACACAGAAAGGAAGTGAGGATTAATGGGAGAATATAGAAAAGCAATCAAATTTTTCTGGAATTACTTCAAAAAATTTAAACTATCCTTGCTATTGATTGCTGTCACAGTAATCGTAGCAACTTATCTGCAAGTTAAGGCACCAGTTTATATCGGTAATGCCTTGACAGAATTAGTACAATGGGTTACAGACTTTTTTAAACACCAGGGTGCTGAAAAAGCAGTCGCCTCTTTTAACGGTCATATTCCGGCCGAATTACCACAGGCGATGGCCAGCCAATTGGCTAAAAATGGGCTACCTACTGATGTCAGTAAATTAGTAGATTTAGCCAAACATGTGCCAGAAAAAACAGCCTTCTTTCATGTTATGTGGCAACTGCTTATCGCCTACGTTTTCATGACAGTTGCTATGTTAATGTATGAGGTACTCTTTGGTCGTATCGTCTCACATTCAACTAACTCAATGCGTAAAGGCTTGTTTGGTAAACTTGAGCGTTTGACAGTATCATTCTTTGACCGTCATAAAGATGGAGATATTCTAAGTCGCTTTACATCAGACTTGGATAATATCCAAAACTCACTCAACCAATCCCTTGTACAAATTGTTACCCAAGCTGCCATGTTTATCGGCGTCTTGATTATGATGTTCCGTCAAAATGTCACCTTGGCATGGGTGACGATTGCCTCAACACCAATCGCCCTGTTACTTGTCATTGTTATCATTCGTCAGGCTAAGAAATACATCGACTTGCAACAAGAAGAAGTTGGTCATCTCAATGCCTATATGGACGAAAAAATCTCAGGTCAAAAAGTGATCATCGTCGAAGGCCTTGAGCAAGATGCAATTGATGGCTTTATCGCACAAAATGATAAGGTACGTAAAGCAACCTTTAAAGGTCAAGTTTATTCTGGTATGCTAATGCCTATGTTAAATGGGATGAGCTTTGTCAATTTGGCTATCGTCATCTTTGCGGGGTCAATGATTGCGCTGAATGATGCATCGATGTCAAATGCTGTAGCGCTTGGCCTAGTCGTGATGTTTGTCCAATATTCACAACAGTACTACCAACCACTGATGCAGATTTCATCTTCATTTTCTCAATTACAGATGGCCATCACAGGTGCTCATCGTCTGCAAGAAATGTTTGATGAAAAAGAAGAAGTGAGACCTGAAAATGGCCTTGTATTTGATGATATCAAAGAGGGTGTGCAAATCGAACATATCGATTTCAGTTATCTACCAGGCAAACCGGTTTTAAATGATGTCAGTATTGATGTTAAAAAAGGTCAGATGGTTGCGGTTGTCGGGCCAACAGGTTCAGGTAAGACGACCATTATGAACCTGATGAATCGGTTTTATGATGTTGATAGTGGTAGTATCAAATTTGATGGCGTTGATATCAGAGAGATGGATCTAGATTCATTGCGTCGTGGTGTAGGTATCGTCTTACAGGATTCTGTTTTATTTAGTGGCACGATTAGAGATAACATCAAATTTGGTTTTGATGCGACGGATGAAGCCGTGATTACCGCTGCCAAGACGACGCACATTCATGAGTTTATCGATAGCTTACCGGATAAGTATGACACACTGGTTGACGATGACGAGAGTGTCTTCTCGACAGGTCAAAAACAACAAATTTCGATTGCTCGGACGATTTTGACGAATCCTAAGCTACTCATACTAGATGAAGCAACGTCAAACGTTGATACGGTTACGGAAGAACAAATTCAATGGGCCATGGAGGCTGCCATCGCTGGCCGCACATCATTTGTTATTGCCCATCGTCTCAAAACGATTCTCAATGCAGATAAAATCGTTGTCTTAAAAGATGGCGTTGTGATCGAAGAAGGGAATCATCATGAGTTACTCCAAATACCTGATGGTTTCTATTCTGAACTTTACCACAATCAATTCGTATTTGAATAATTAATATCAGCTTTAAACTAGCTGAGATATAAGACTAAAAATCGGCAAAGTGAGTCACTTACTTGCCGATTTTTATGTGCTAAACGCTTAGTTAGGAAGCTGAATAAGTGCCTGTTTTAGGGAAATTAAGCATAAGCAACTGATGATATGACAGGGAAAACGGACAGTTTTCTAACCTGTTTATTCTCATTAATTATGCGATATAGGCGTCAAAATAGAAATTTTATGGTAAAATGAATAGGCATGAATTTGACATTTAAGAATTGGACTTAAGATAAATATGAAAAAAATAGTAATAAACGGTGGTAAGAGAATCTCCGGGGAAGTGACAATATCAGGAGCGAAGAACTCAGTTGTTGCCTTGATTCCAGCTACGATTTTAGCGGATGACATCGTCACATTAGAGGGCGTACCAGACATTTCGGATGTGGCAAGTTTAATTGAGATTTTAGAGATCATGGGCGCTAAAGTTGAGCGTGATATTGCAGCGGGTGTGGTCATTATTGACCCTCGCGGTGTTGAATCTAAGCCGTTACCTTATGGTAAAATCAACTCATTACGTGCCTCTTATTACTTTAATGGCTCTTTAATAGGTAAATTTGGCGAAGCAACTGTGGGATTACCTGGCGGTTGTGATTTAGGGCCAAGACCAATAGATTTGCACATCAAAGCGTTTGAGGCTTTAGGTGCGCGGATGACCTTTAAAGAAAATGCCATGCATTTAACAACAGATGGCGTGCGACTGAAAGCTGCGACTATTTTTATGGATATGGTCTCAGTTGGGGCGACTATTAATACGATGCTAGCAGCAGTTAAAGCTGAAGGCCGTACCATCATTGAAAATGCAGCAAGAGAACCTGAAATCATCGACGTTGCAACCTTGTTGAATAACATGGGCGCAAAAGTTCGAGGTGCAGGAACTGATGTGATTCGTATCGATGGTGTTGAAAAACTGGGTGGTGCGCGTCATACAGTCATTCCAGACCGGATAGAAGCTGGGACTTATCTCAGTATTGCCGCAGCGTTTGGAGACGGTGTTATCGTCAATAACGTGATTTATGAGCATCTAGAGTCTTTCATCGCCAAGCTTGAAGAGATGGGTGTTAAACTGATTATTCGTGATGACTCGATAGAAGTCTTAAAATCGGAAAATCTCAAAGCTGTTACGATTAAAACAGTCCCATATCCTGGATTTGCAACAGATTTACAGCAACCCATCACACCGCTGCTTCTCATGACAAATGGGCGTGGTAAGATTATTGATACCATCTATGAAAAACGGGTTAACCATGCCGCTGAACTTGCACGTATGGGGGCAACGATTTCAGCTAGTAATGGTGAAGTGAGCTACCATGCACCAAATGTGTTAAGTGGCGCAGAAGTGGTTGCGACAGATTTAAGAGCTGGCGCAGCCTTGGTTAACGCTGGCATCATCGCAACTGGTGAAACCAAGATTTCAAATGTGGAGTTCATCCTACGTGGCTATGATAATATCATCGAGAAGATGACAGCACTGGGTGTTGATATTAAATTAGTTGATGAAAACTGAGTTTTATAGCTCGTCACTTGATAAGCATATAGGCAGATAGATACAAGAGAGCAAAGCGATTTGTTCTTTTTTTATTCTCTTCAAATCGTTGTATCTGCTGATTAATATTTGAAGCGCGTGTGTAAAAGGTGTATAATTGTCAATGTGATAACGCTTACTTTTGGAGGTGGAAGAGTTGATTAGAGACATCTATATGATTCGGCATGGTGAAACTTTATTTAATGTACAAGGTAGAACACAAGGCTGGAGTGATTCCCCGTTGACCTTAAATGGGATCAACCAAGCAAAACGGTCAAAAATATTTTTTGAAAATTTTCCCGTTAAATTCGATGCCTATTTTTCGTCTACCTCAGAGAGAGCTTGTGATACACTTGAGCTTATTTTTCCTAATACACCCTACAGGCAATTAAAGGGACTTAAGGAACAAAATTTTGGTGTTTATGAAGGCCAACCTCAATATCTTGAACCAGTCATCTCTAAACGACGTGATTTTTTTGTCCCGTTTGGTGGAGAATCATGGACAAGGTTGAGTAATAGATTAAAAGAGACGCTACTCACAATATGTCAAGACAATGAGGCATACAAGACCCTGCTTTGTGTCAGTCATGGTGCTGCCATCTCAACCTTGATGAAATCGGTATCAACTGCTTCTCAAATTGAACAGCTACATGGCATAGGTAATCTTGATATGCTCCATTTTACTTTAGACATAGAGAACTGTGAACTCAAAGCAATAGAGAAGATCTCAACGATTTAAAATGACGATAACTTAAAAAGCTGTTGATAGAATACAGAATAGCAGGGGGGTTATTTGTCAATAATCAGATTTAAACTAGGTGTGTGCTCTCGTTTTATGGTCCCAATCCCTTTAAGTTGATTGTTATACTGGGGTTTACTAAATTAGCTGGCTATCATGAGATTTAGGACTTGAAACTCAGCCGTTTTTTTGGTAAAATAGCTTAGTATTGATTACTTTGGACTGGCAAACAGACCAAGGCAGAAAGGAAATATCGAACATGAAAGCAGACATCCATCCTAATTATGGACCAGTTGTATTTATGGATACTTCAACAGGCTACAAATTCTTGAGCGGTTCTACTAAGAACTCTAAAGAAACTGTTGAGTGGGAAGATGGGAACACTTACCCATTAATCCGTGTGGAAACATCATCAGATTCACACCCATTCTACACTGGTAAAGCTAAATTCACACAAGCCGACGGCCGTGTGGACCGTTTCAACAAAAAATACAACCTGTAAGTTTTGTTACTGTCTATCGAGCGCAAGTGAAGATAGCACAGCTACGGTTTATAAAAGTGCGCTTGAGCGCATTTTTTTTATGTCACGATTATCCTGGGAAAATGGCGAGAAAACGAGGCTATCCCTGTAAAAAACGGGTATGATGCCATGCCATAGGTCTACAAAAACCCTTACTTAGCAATAAAGTCACGCTAGATGATTTAGAATATATAGGAAGTCTACGACATGTCGATTAAAATATTTAACCATACCAAACTTACAGAAACCCCATTTTTTCAGGCATTAATTGCATTTTTAGCAAGTCATGAAGATGTGACCTTACGAAAAATAAAAGCGGCTTTTAACAGTGAGAAGAATTTAGAACGCCAAATCGAGAACTTTGTCCAAGCAGGTCTTATTTCACGTCTTGATAAGCGCTACACCAACAACTTTCAAGTGTTTGGAGATGAAGACTTTGCCCTTAACTTACCTGTGTCAGTACCCAAAACACTTGTCTTTGCAGACCCATTTTTTGTGGAAGCAGGGTCTGAGCTGATGGATGCACTCAATGCTTCTCAAATGCAACAGACACTGTCAAATCAGAAAAACTCAATTCAGTTACATCTAGCATCTAATTTTGCACGAACTGATGATAGCCTTGCCAATTATTTTTATCATGTGGAGAAACGCGTAGCACTTTCAGTAGTTGAACAAGAGGTATTTGATTTAATTGGGGATATTGATCCAGAATATGCACTCAAATATATGACAACCTTTCTCTTGAAGTTCCTGAAAAAGGATATTGTTAAAAATAAAAAACCTGATATTTTTGTTCAGGCACTGATCGTATTTGGTTATATTCACTTAGTTTCAGAAGATAATTATCAGTCGGCGCTACCCATTATCGATCAAACCTTCGATACGGTTTCTTTTGATGCGCCAAAGGCATTTATCGCCGAACAACTCAAGCAAAGAGAACAGGTTGAAAATTTTATGTCTCTTTGACAACTTATTCTTGTCAAAACCCCTAAATTTGGGTAAAATAGAAAGGTAGTTGAATTGCTTCATTTTTAGATGTTATTTGCCTTAACTTGATCAGAACCGATAGGTGATTAAGTGGGAATAGGCTAAGGTCTAAAAAGGTTAAGCTATCTTCGCCGATTTAGCTCAGTTGGTAGAGCAGCTCACTCGTAACGAGCAGGTCGCAGGTTCGATTCCTACAATCGGCATGAGCAGGTATCATGCTATACCTATTCGTGTCATCAAGCAAGTTGCCGGAATAGCTCAGTCGGTAGAGCAGCACCATGGTAAGGTGAAGGTCGTCAGTTCGATTCTGATTTCTGGCATTACAGGATATTTTTTTACATAACTTATTATCATATTATATTAGCTTATTTATGCTCGAAATTGGTCGAGCGTCTCTACTTGATACCGTAATGTCAAACAATAAGCAAAGAGAAGGTCTCTTTGCGTTTTGGCGTGAAGTTTTTTTTATTTCTAGAAAGTTGGATATGGACTCTTTAATCTCAAGAATTAAGCAAGATGGCACTGTTTTAGGTGCAGACATTCTCAAAGTCGATAGCTTTTTAACCCATCAGGTTGACCCTAAGTTGATGCGTCAAATCGGTAAAGTCTTTGCGGAAAAGTTCAAAGATGCAGGTATCACTAAAGTGGTGACGATAGAAGCGAGTGGTAATGTCCCTGCTGCCTATGTCGCAGAAGAACTCGATGTACCCATGATCTTTGCCAAAAAAGCAAAAAATGTGACCATGACGGATGAACTTTTAACGGCAGATGTTTACTCTTTTACCAAGAAAATCACGTCAACGATCCAAATTTCTCGGAAATTTTTATCTGAAACTGACAATGTCTTGGTTATAGATGATTTTCTAGCTAACGGGCAAGCTGCGCTTGGCTTGATCAGCATCTTAGAGGCTGCAAATACAAGGATTTCTGGTGTCGGTATTGTGATTGAAAAATCATTTCAAACTGGCCGTGCCTTGGTGGAAGAAACTGGCATACCTGTTTTCAGTTTGGCTAGAATCGCTGGATTTGATCAAGGTCAAGTCGTGTTCACGGAGGCTGACCTTTAATGACTAATCAAAACCAAGAAATGAAACACTCAAAGTCGGCTGTTTTAGGCTTGCAACATCTCTTAGCCATGTATTCAGGATCGATTCTCGTGCCGATTATGATCGCTGGTGCACTCGGTTACTCCTCTAAAGAGTTGACCTACTTGATCTCGACAGATATCTTCATGTGTGGTGTTGCGACATTCCTACAACTTCAGGTCAACAAATATTTTGGGATTGGCTTACCCGTTGTCCTCGGTGTTGCCTTCCAATCGGTAGCGCCCCTATCTATCATAGGTGCAAAACTGGGATCAGGTGCCATATTTGGGTCCATCATCGTATCAGGGATTATCGTCATCCTCATCTCTGGTGTGTTTTCAAAAGTACGCAAATTCTTTCCGCCACTCGTCACAGGTAGTGTGATTACGACAATCGGTCTGACCTTGGTGCCAGTAGCGATGGGGAACATGGGCAATAATGTGCCTAAACCACAGCTATCCAGTGTCATACTTGCAGTCCTGACCATCTTGATTATCTTAGTCATTCATGCCCTGACGACAGGCTTCATTCGCTCAATCGCCATTTTAATCGGCCTGATTGTTGGGACGATTGTTGCGGTATTTATGGGTATCGTTGATTTCTCACCGATTGCCCAAGCCCCTATCGTACATGTGCCAACCCCATTTTTCTTTGGTAAACCAATATTTGATTTATCCTCTATTTTGATGATGACCATCATTTCTTTAGTGTCTATGGTCGAGTCAACAGGTGTCTATCTGGCGCTTTCAGATATTACAGGCGAGGAAATTACAGAAACACGTTTAAGAAATGGCTACCGTGCAGAAGGATTTGCCGTTGCCTTAGGTGGTATCTTTAATACTTTTCCCTATACAGGATTTTCACAAAATGTTGGCTTAGTCCAACTATCAGGGATCAAGACACGACGCCCGATTTTCTATACAGCTGGTTTTCTTGTTTTACTAGGCCTACTCCCTAAGTTTGGGGCCGTCGCACAAATCATCCCTAGTCCTGTTTTGGGTGGTGCCATGCTTGTCATGTTTGGTATGGTCACGATTCAAGGGATTCGTATGTTAGGGCAAGTTAATTTTAATAATGAGCATAATCTCTTGATTGCGGCAATGTCAGTTGCCGCAGGTGTTGGCTTTAACGGCACAAACCTCTTTCAAGCACTGCCTACCACCGTCGCTATGTTTTTGAACAATGGGATCGTCATCGCAACACTTGTTGCCATCGTCTTAAATATCGTCTTTAACCATAAAGAGATTAAGTAATCCCGCATCAGAAAATCAAGAAAGCGACCCCTGCTTTTGATAGTAAAGTGGGGGTATGATGCACCAGAAATAAAGGTCGGGTAAAGTAACAAAGATTGACAGACCCCTAAAATTTTAGTATGATTTAAAGTATATTGAAAAGAGTAGCAAACTGATAACTTGACAGAGAGAATGGGCATGTCTGAGACCCATTTAGGGGAAAGTTTGTGAAGTTCACTTCATGTTAATAGTTGAATAATGATAATTAAGCTAGATGTTTATCTAGAAATTAGGATGGTACCGCGGTTTTCGCTCCTTTACATGGAGTGGGACTGCGGTATTTATATTGAAAGGGAATTATGAGTTTACAAGACAAAATCGCTGAATTGCGGACAGTAGCATTAGCTAAATTAGCAGAAATTGCTGATGAGAAAACGTTGAATGACCTGCGTGTTGCTGTACTTGGCAAAAAAGGTGAGTTAACAGACATCCTTAAGGGGATGAAAGACTTAACAAATGAAGAACGACCAAAAATTGGGGCACTTGCAAATGAGCTACGTGATGAAATCACGGGCTTACTAGAGTCTAAAAAAGCTGTGATTGAAGCAGCAATTATCACCCAAAAATTAGCCAATGAATCGCTCGATGTGACTTTGCCTGGTAAAAAAGTAGCAAAAGGAAATCGTCATATCCTGACTCAAACAACAGAGGAAATCGAAGATATTTTCCTAGGCATGGGCTATAAAATCGTTGATGGCTATGAAGTCGAGACTGACTACTATAACTTTGAACGTATGAATCTGCCTAAAGATCATCCAGCGCGTGATATGCAAGATACTTTCTATATCACACCTGAAGTGCTACTGAGAACGCATACAAGCCCTGTACAAGCCCGTACCATGGATGCGCATGACTTTGCGACTGGTCCCCTTAAAATGATCTCACCGGGCCGTGTTTATCGTCGTGATACAGATGATGCAACGCATAGTCATCAGTTCCATCAAATAGAAGGACTTGTGATTGATGAAAACATCGCCATGAGTGACCTTAAAGGCACACTTGATATGCTGGTTAAAAAAATGTTCGGTGCGGAACGCAAAATTCGCTTGCGTCCAAGTTATTTCCCATTTACTGAGCCATCAGTAGAAGCTGACATCTCATGTTTCAAGTGTGGCGGTAAAGGCTGTAATGTCTGTAAATCAACTGGTTGGATTGAAGTATTAGGCGCAGGGATGGTCCATCCAAATGTCCTTGAGATGGCTGGTATCGATAGTACAAAATACTCAGGCTTTGCCTTCGGGTTAGGACAAGAACGGATTGCCATGTTACGATACGGCATTAATGATATTCGTGGCTTTTATCTTGGAGATGCCCGTCTATCAGAACAGTTTATTGGTTAAGGAGAAGAAAGACAATGCAAGTATCATATAAGTGGTTAAAAGAACTGGTCAATATCGATGTACCAGCACATGCCCTATCAGAAAAAATGTCGACGAGCGGGATTGAAGTTGAGGGTGTTGACGTGCGTTCAGCAGGTCTCTCTAAATTAGTTGTCGGGGAAGTCCTATCAACTGAGGCAATACCTGAAACACACCTCAATATTTGTCAAGTCAACATTGGTGAAGCTGCACCAACACAAATCGTTTGTGGCGCAGAAAACATTAAAGCAGGTATCAAGGTCATCGTTGCCTTACCAGGTGCGAGAATTGCTGGTAATCACAAAATCAAAAAAGGCAAAATCCGTGGTGTCGAAAGTCTTGGGATGATTTGTAGTCTCCAAGAGATTGGCTTCCCTGAAAATGTTGTACCAAAAGCATTTGCCGAAGGCATCTATTATTTGCCAACTGATGCAACAAACGGAGACGACATCTTTGATTATTTAGAGATGCATGATGAAGTGCTTGAACTCTCGATCACACCCAACCGTGCAGATGCATTGTCTATGCGTGGTGTGGCCCATGAAGTTGCGGCCATCTATGACAATAAAACTGTAAACTTTGATGAAAAAGTCTTGCGCGAGTCTAGCCTTAAAACCAGTGATAAACTTGCTGTTGCAGTAGAGACAGACAAGGCATTGACTTATAATTTGCGCTTGATCGAAAATGTAGTCGTTGCACCAAGTCCGCAGTGGTTGCAAAATCGCTTGATGAATGAAGGCATTCGCCCAATCAACAATGTCGTTGATGTGACGAACTTTGTGCTCTTATACTTCGGACAACCGTTACATGCCTTTGATTATGATCAATTTGAAGAGAAAAAAGTTGTCGTTCGTCAAGCTAAGCCAGCTGAAAAAATGACGACTTTAGATGATATCGAACGGGAGCTTTCAACTGATGATATCGTCATTACAGTGGCTGGGCAACCTGTCGCCCTCGCTGGTGTCATGGGTGGTAAAACGACTGAAATGACTGCTAAGACAACAACTGTTGCCCTAGAATCAGCCATTTTCCAAGGCACAAGTATTCGCAAGACATCACAAAAATTCAACCTACGCTCAGAATCAAGTGCACGATTTGAAAAAGGGATCAACCAAGCAGACGTGACGACAGCACTTGACTATGCAGCAGCGATGATCGTTGAACTTGCAGGTGGCGAGTTGACTTCAGGTATCGTATCTAGCAATGACTTTACTGCCAAAGATGTGACAGTATCGATTACCCTTGCTAAGCTTAACCGCTCACTTGGCTTGACACTTAACCAAGCAGAAGTTGTTGCGATTTTTGATAGACTTGGGTTTACGACGACTGTTACAGATGAAACATTTGATGTCACAGTACCACCACGTCGTTGGGATATCGCCATAGAAGCTGACTTGATAGAAGAAGTGGCACGAATTTATGGCTATGATAATATTCCAAATACCCTACCACAAGCTGGTAATACAATCGGTGAATTAACACAGGCACAACAACTTGCACGAGATGTCCGCACGACACTTGAAGGTGCTGGTCTTTCAGAAATCATCTCGTATTCACTGACGACGGCAGAAAAAGCAGTGCAATTCACAAAATTACCGACTGAACATCTGACAGCACTTGCTATGCCGATGAGTGAGGAACGTAGCACCCTAAGAGTGAATTTGATCAGTGGGATTCTCGATATCGTGCATTATAATTTAGCACGTGGCAACGATAGCTTAGCCCTTTATGAAGTTGGGCAAGTCTTTGCTAAACTTGGCAATGAAACAGATAATCGTCCTACAGAATTACCACAAGTTGCCTTTGCACTTACTGGTAAGACCTATGATTTTTACACGATTAAAGGTATCGTTGAAACGCTATTACTTCAATTTGACAACGTCCGTTTTGAAGCAGACCAATCGATTGCTGAATTGCATCCTGGTCGTACAGCTCGTGTTCTAATCGGTGATGTTGCAGTTGGTTTCCTAGGTCAAGTCCATCCAACTCTGGCTAAAACCTATGATATTTCTGAAACTTATGTGGCAAATCTGGATTTATCAGCCTTGTTAGCTAATTTACCAGAACAAGTTGTTTTCACTGATATTCCTAAATTCCAAGCCTCTAGACGTGATATCGCCCTTTTGGTTGATCGTGTGACGACCAATCAAGCGATTCTAGATGTGATCGCGTCAAGTAAAGTTAAGACCTTAATTAAGGCAGACCTGTTTGATGTCTATACGGGAGCAAATGTGGCAAGCGATAAAAAATCGTTAGCCTATACCTTAACTTTCCAATCAGCTGACAATCAGTTAACTGATGATGAAATCACAGCAGCAGTGACTAAAATTACGAAAAAACTAGTTGAATTTGGTGCTGAAATTAGATAAAGATAAAACCTACAGCTGTAGGTTTTTCTTGAAAGGAAAACGTCATGCCGATATACTATGATCAACATTTACATACGCATTTCTCTTATGATTCGCAAGCAGATTTCATCGATTATTTAGAAAATTCGACAGGCTATGTCGTGACGACTGAACACTTTGATGTGGCTAATCCAGTGACAGGTCAAACGGATGCCCCAGATTATGCACAATACGCATCTGAAATCGCCCAACTAAATAAAGACTATGGCAACCGTGTCTTAAAAGGAATCGAAATCGGCTATTATCAGCCTAAAGAGGCTGAAATAGTAAGCTACCTAGCAGACAAAGCATATGATCTGAAATTATTATCCGTGCATCATAATGGGGAATTTGATTATTTGGATGATTGTGTTGCCGATATGGATTTTGACCTTGTCTTTAGCCAGTATCTGTCCGAGTTAAGTGTGGCTATTGACCGTAATCATCTGATTCAAGCAGACGTCCTAGCGCATTTTGATTATGGCATTCGCCTATTTGATGTCAGCCGTTCTGATTTAGAAAAGTATGAAGATCAATTACTCGCTATCTTTCAAAAAATGATAGCTGCAGACCTAGCATTTGAAATTAATGCCAAGTCCACACACTTGTATCATCATCTACCGCTCTATGCCTATGCCTTGGAACTTGTTTTAAAACTGGGTGGCACATTGTTTACGCTAGGATCAGATGGTCATAACCTGTCACATTATCAACTTGCCTTTGATGAGTTGAAGCCATGGTTAAAAGTGCAAGGCGTTGACCAATTAGTTATCTTTCATGATGGTATCAGAGAATTCTGTGATATCTGATGTGCCTGCTTAAAAAATAGCATACAAAAAAAGAGCTAAATCATGCTGATTTAGTTCTTTTTTATGTTGTATTATTTAGCTTTTAAAGCAGCCATTGTAATGTAGTTATAAGGTTGGTTGAAATGTGGTAAGAAGAAGATATCTAGTAATTTCAATTTATCGATTGTTACATGCTCTTGGATTGCAAGGCTGAACATATGAATATTAGCAGAGATATCTTCTGTAGAAGCGAGTTGTGCACCAACAATGCGACGAGAAGATTTTTCGTAGACGATACGAATTTTAACAGCACCATTTTCTTTGATGAAACCTGGTTTTTGTAAGTCTTCATAGTCAGTGTATTCGACGTCGATGTTGTTTTTCGCAGCAGCAGCTACTGATAAACCAGTTGATACCATGTTGTAACCAAAGATAGAAATACCATTACTACCTTGTACACCGATACCATCAAGAACTGTACCACCGATATTGTGACCAGCAACGATACCGCTACGTACAGCATTTGTTGCAAGTGCGATATAAGTTGTTGCTTCTAGGGCGTTTGAGTAGATTGTTGCTGAGTCACCAACAGCGTAAACACTGTCGTCGCTTGTTTTTTGATGACTATCAACAAGGTAAGCACCATTTCTGAATGTATCCAAATGTTCACGACCAAGATCAGAATTAGCTGTGAAGCCAATCGCATTAATGACCATATCAACATCATAGCTACCTTTATCAGTAACAAGTTGTGTCACACGTGTGTCACCTTTGTATTCAGTTGCAAGCTCACCAAAGTGAAGTTCAATACCATGTTTTTCAAGGTTAGCATCCATACGTTCAGTGAATTCAGGATCATAGTATGACGCAAGAGAAGTTGGCATCGCGTCAAACAAGAGGACGTTTTTACCACGACGTTTAGCAGCTTCAGCAATCTCAACACCGATGTAACCAGCACCGATAACGGCAACTGTGTTAACACCTTCAGAAGACATAGCATGGTCAACAGCTTGTCCTTCTTGGAAAAGTTTTAGGAAATGAATCCCATCAAGGTCTTTACCAGGAATGTTTGGCACGATAGGTTTACTACCTGTCGCTAAAACTAATTTGTCATAGCTTTCTGTTGTTGGGTTACCAGATTCATCTTCAAAATGGACAACTTTACCATCAAAGTCAATGTTAGTCACACTTGATTGCAAGAAGATTTTAGCGCCTTTTTTGATAAAATCTTCTTTGTTTGTGTAGAAGAGCCCTTCGTAACCGTCGATTTGACGGCCAACCCAAAGTGCTGTACCACAGCCAAGATAGCTAAGGTTAGTATTGCGGTCAATCAAGACAACTTCGTTACCCGGGTAATTGTCTAAAAGAGTATTTGCAGCAGCAATCCCTGCGTGATTTGAACCGATAATAACAGTTTTCATAGGTAGTAAACTTCCTTTTCTTTTTAAGCTACTTTTGATACAAATCGATTGGAATTTGTATCGTGATTGTTTGAACAATATGTGTAACACCTATTATTATAATCTAAAATGAAGCGATTGCAAACAATTTGTCTGGAAATATTTAAAAAAGTCAATATTATCTAAAATAATTAGCGTTTTTGCCGTCTGGCAAATTCAGTAAATTGAAATTTGTCGACCTGATGGCGACTATCTGTATACTGAAAAATAGTTGCATCATTCAGAAAGACATGACTTTTAACACTGACAACATGTCTGTCTAACGGATTTAGATCTAGAAGTACTTTGTCTTGATCATTGACAAAATCAATCGTGATTTCTTTTTGTGCAAAAGAAATGTCAACATTAAGTTGATTTTCAAGATAGTGATAAAGAGAATCAGCAACAACCTCACGTGTCATATCAGGCGCAATAGCATACTTGATAAAATCACGGTCTAGGACGACAGCTTGTCCATCAATCTGCCTAGTACGTAGAATATGCCAAACAGCAGTCCCTTTTTTAAAAAGAGTTTGATTGGCTAATTCCTGATCGATGATTAGCTTTTCAAAAACCACAACATGTGTAATGCTTTCAAAACCCAAGGATGCCTGTAATTCTTTATAACTCGTCAATCCAGATATGGGAAAGTTGAGCTTGCTTGAGGCAATCACAACGGATCCACGTCCTTTTTGCTTCTGAATTAAGCCTTTCTCCTCTAATATGTTTAAAGCTTGTCGGACAGTTGCACGGCTTGCATCGTAGTACTTGACCAATTCGTTCTCACTCGGTAGGAGTTCATTTTCTTTGAATGCCTTGTTTTTTATCTTATCTTCTAACTCATATAAAATTTTTTCATATTTTTTCATACCTATATTTTACCAAAAATCAACTCGAAATATGGTAGAATAAGATGTAAACGTTTTATAAATAAGGATATTTTCTAAAAAACAAGCAAGCATTGGGGTGTTCATGCCTTATCTTTTTTTTATTTAAACAGATAGTCAGCAAATAGACATAACTAAAAACAATTTCTAGAGGAGAAAATGATGATACAACTGATTGCATCAGATATGGATGGTACCTTGCTAAATGGTGAAATGGAAATTTCTGAAGCCAACATCACAGCGATCAAAAAAGCGCAGGCTGCTGGTATTGAATTTGTTGTGGCAACAGGTCGTGCTATTGAAGAAGCAAAACCAATCTTGGATGCCGCAAATATTAGGTGTCGATTCATTACCTCAAACGGTGCACAGATTTTCGATGCAACTGGACAAAATACCTTTACACTTGCTATCGAAACGGACAAAATAGCTAAGATAATCCCTGTTTTACGGCAACATCAGATTTATTTTGAGTTATTTACCAATCAAGGTGGGTTTACTGAAAATTTAGCCGATAGAATTGCCAGCGTAGCCAATTGGTTAAAAAGTATCTCTCCCAACTTATCAGAAGCGCAAGCATTTGAGAATGCTAAAAGTCATATGTCGACTTTACCTATTTCACATGTTGACAGTTTTGACTCAGTATTGGAAAATCCTGAAATTAAAGTACTGAAAGTATTTGCTATAGGGGAAGTTAATGGCGCTAATTTGCGTTTAGCTAAGGCAGAATTAGCCCAAATTGGGGGCTTACATGTCACTTCCTCAGGTGCTAATAACATCGAAGTCAATCATATAGAGGCGCATAAGGGTGCATCACTTGAAAAAATGACAGATATGCTAGGGGTTTCTTTGCAGCATGTCGCTGCTCTGGGCGATAACTTTAACGATGTCAGTATGCTAGAAGCTGTGGGACTTAGTATCGCTATGGAGAATGCTGAAGCGGCAGTTAAAACAGTTGCTAAGCGAGTCACCTTGACAAACACAGATAATGGTGTGGCACATGCGATAACACATATCTTAGCTGGAGAATGGCAATAAACGAGNTTTTTTTTTTTGCGTAAAAACTGAAAACGATATCAGTTAGCTGACACTTTTCTGAGTTATTTAGCTATAATAAAGCTATGTATTGACAACAAGTAATCGGAGAAGAGGCAAAATATGGCGAAAATAAGTGATGTAGCAGAAAAAACAGGGTATTCCATCACAACCATTTCTAGAGCAATTAATGATCATCCTTATGTATCGGATAAAGCAAAAAAGAAAATTTTTGACGTGATGAGAGAGCTAGACTACTATCCTAATAATGTCGCGCAGCAGTTAAGGGGAAAAGGGACAAAACTGATCGGGGTCATCATCTCTTTTGTGACCAACCCTTTTTTTACCTATTTGGTAGATGCAATTGAGAAAGTAGCCTATCAAGCTGGCTATCAAATTGTTGTTTTGCAGACTTTAGAA
Source organism: Pseudolactococcus piscium (assembly GCF_002441695.1). GTDB lineage: Bacteria > Bacillota > Bacilli > Lactobacillales > Streptococcaceae > Pseudolactococcus > Pseudolactococcus piscium. The sequence goes on along the minus strand of NZ_JXJW01000004.1, from coordinate 60,426 downwards.
GAAGCTGATCGGGAACAAAAATTTATTGAAATGCTAAAAAAACGACAACTGGATGGCTTGATCATGACCAGTCTTGACAATGATAGTCCTGAGGTATTAAAGTTGATTGAGAGTGGTAAAATCGTTGTTTGTAATCGTTATCTCGGTGATAAGGATATTCCGCTTATCCGGATTGATGAAAAAAAGGCAACGTATGAAGCGACCTACTATTTACTGTCTAAAGGCTATCGGAAAATAGCCTATGTATCTGCTAATAAACCAAGTAGGATACATGTTGATCCTAGATTTGCAGGCTATCATGAAGCGCTAACGGCATTTAACATTGACCTTAACTGGGATTATGTCTTGTTACGTCGCGCATCAATAGGTGATGGTCGAAGTACCTTAACGGATATTTTAGCAATGGGTGAAAATAAACCAGATGCGGTTTTAGTCATCAGTGACGAGGTCGCATCTGGGATTTTAAGCCAATGTCATCTTTTAAATATTAAAGTACCGGAAACACTTGCCATTATCGGCTTTGATGATCAACCCATTGCTGATGTATTATATCCGGGTTTGACGACGATCCGCCAACCAATTCAGGAGCTGGGAGAGTATGTAGCGACAGTCATGATTGCACATATCGAACACAAGGCCTTGCCAGAAAAACCAGAATTAAAAACAAAGCTGATCATTAGGGGTACCGCTTAATCGATTTTAAATCCTAGTTTAAGGATTTTTTTTATACCCTATTTACCATGTGTGAAAAAAATATTTTATAATAGAAAAATAATAGGTTATTAGCAAATATTGCAGACACAGCAGTAGTTTGCTACCATTTTATACAAGTTATGAAAAGGGTTGACATAGTCAAATAAGTATAGTAAAATGCAAGTATAAAGAAATGAAAGCGCTTGCTTTCGGAGGGAGGGTCAGCATTGTAGGTGGTTGTGGAGAATTATTTGACAATAGGCTAGTCATGTTTCCTATCATGATCAGTTGCTATTGTTAAAAAATTTTGCATAGTATGAAAACGGTTGACATAAAATTTTTAACAGACTTGTCATATTGACTAGTCCCATTTATCGAAGGAGAATACGATGAAGAGATGGCAAAAATTAGGGTTGGGCTTGCTGACAGTTGCGGCGATAACGTCACTAGCGGCTTGCGGTAATGCAAGTTCTAAAAGTGGTGGAGATGATTTCTTGTATGTCTTTAATGGCAAGGGAGAAATTGCAGATCCTTTGAAAAAAGTAGTTGAAGAATACGGCAAAGAAAATAATATTAAGGTTAAAACGTATACTTTATCAGTTGGCACAACAAATGGTAACGAAGTACAGACAACTGAATTTAGCTCGAAAACACCACCAACCATCTTCTCATCTGGTACCTTAACAAACTGGGGCCCTGACTCTGGCGATTACATGCAAGATATCAACAAACTTGATAATGCTAAACTTAAGAAACTAGCAGATGAAATTCCAGACGCGCAGCGATTGACAGCTAAAAAAGGGGAAAACTTTGGCTTGCCTTATAACATTGAAGGCTATGGCTACCAAGTAGATAAAACTGTCTTGAAAGATCTATTTGAGGGGGATACAGATGCTTTGGTAGCAGACCTTAAAGCAGAACCTAATTACGAGGCATGGCAAGGATTTGTCAAAGCAGTTGATGCTTACATCAAAGATGGCACTGTGTCAACGGTAACTGTTAATGGTCATCCTTATACACTTGCCTCAGAGAAAAAAGGATTAGCTAAAGAGTTAAATGGTGTGTTTGTTGAATCTGGAGCTGAAATTTGGACCTATCAAAACCACTGGGTGTCACTTCCTTTGAATGCTGTCTTTAAAAATGTTTCTGAAGCTTACTATGCTAAAGGAGATGAAGGGATTAAAGATGCCAAATCAGCATTGAAATCTGAAATCAAAGGGCTTGACTTTGAATATTCTTATATGGCTGGTAAAAACGGCCCAGTCAAACGTGGTCCTGACTTCATTGATAGTGCAACAGGCAGCTATGATGCCTCACTTGCCAACTTTGTTGCCCACAAAGGGGTATTCCTGAAACAAGGTAACTGGATTTATCCAAACTTGTTAAAAATCAATAAACAAATTATTGACACAATGGATTTAGTCCCAATCAAATGGCCAGTACAAGACAGCGATATCAAAGTTAAAGGACGTGATGCCAAACAGTTTAATACAACGATTCCAGCATTCGTACCAAACTACTTTATCGTTAACAAACAAGTCAGCAAGAAACAACAAAAAATTGCAGCTGACTTCCTAGTTTGGCTTTATACGTCTGATAGAGGTAAAAAATTCCTCAAAGAAGAAGCCGGATTCATCATGTACAATGACTTGAAAGATACGACTTCTCCAAATAAACTCAACAACGCAATTGCGTCTTACGTTGCAGCGGGACCAACACTTGGTAATCCATTTGATGGGACACCTGGCTCATTTAATGATACGATCGGTGATGTCTTGAAAAAAGATTACATGACCAAAGCGAACTGGACTGAAAAAGACTACGACAACTACGTTGATAAATCAGTTAAAACTTGGGTAGACTTTAAGGAGCAAAGTGGTAAATAATTAAGTACCACGTCTTAAAAAGAGATTGAGTACCCATATTGTTGATGCAGTATGGGTATTTAATTTTTAAAAACAAGGGCTTAATTACTTAAGTAGAAATTTTATCTATTTCAGATACTATAGGTATCACAAGTACGATATGTGACATGCTTATCATGACTTGTGGTCCAACTAAATGAGGTGAGTTAATGTCAAAATTATATAGAAAATGGTTCTTTCCATTTGTTTTGCCAGCTGTTGCCGTTTTCCTAATCGTCGTTTTGGTGCCATTTATCATCGGTATCTTCTATTCGTTTACTGGTTGGCGTGGCTCGTTTTTCATGGGAGCCAATGGGCGGACAACAAATCCTTTCGAGGCCTTTGTTGGCTTGAAAAACTACCTGGCTGCATTTAAACAAGAGTCATTCCGATCAGCCTTCTTTTTCTCAGTGAAATTCACTGTTCTAGCTGTTATTGCCGTCAATATTGTTGCCTTAGCACAAGCGCTGTTAGTCAATGCTATCGGAAAAGCTGTCGGTATCTTTCGCGCCACGTTTTTCCTACCTAACTTGCTTGGCGGGTTATCACTCGGCTTTATCTGGCTTTTCATCTTTAACAATATCTTTACCAAAGTATTATTTGGCAAAGATGGCGTGTTACCGATTAAATTCTTGACTTACATGACAGATAAAGACCCGAATAAACTGATGTTTGCGATTTTGATCATGGCAGTCTGGCAAATGTCTGGCTACATGATGGTTATCTATACGACTGGATTAGCCAATATCTCAGATGATTATTATGAGGCGGCATCTATAGATGGTGCCAATGCCTTCCAAAAATTTTTCAAAATCACGGTGCCGATGTTGGTCCCAAGTTTTACAATCGTTTTCTTCCTTGTCCTGTCTAGATGTTTCATGCTACTCGACCAAAATATTGCCTTGACAAATAATGCACCACAGGGCTATAGGATGTTAGCAGCACAAGTACTAAAAGTAACAAGTGATACAAATGGTAACTATGGTATTGCCCAAGCAGAAGCAGTTATTTTCTTCTTAGTTGTGGCCGCAATTTCAATCACGCAAACTGTTATTTTGAAAGGTAAAGAGGTGGAGATGCAATGAACCATTCAGTAGAAACAGCAGGTCAAAAATTAGGCAAGGTTTTCATGTTTCTCATCCTGTTAGTGATGGGCTTAGTCACAATCTTTCCGATTGCTTTTATGTTCATGAATTCTTTTAAGTCACAAGCTGAAATTGTGGACTCCCCTTTGGCATTACCAAAAGAGATTACCTTTAAATACATCTCACATGCCATGACGCAAATCAATTTGCTACCGTCATTTATTTTAACTGTCTTAATCACAGTCCTAGCAGTTACCTTCATCGTCTTATTATCATCAAGCGCTGCATGGATGATGGTGCGTGTGAAGAGCAAACTGGCTATGATTATCCTCTTGGTTTTCACAGCATCCATGCTTATTCCGTTTCAAGCAGTGATGTATCCCTTGATTTCGATGTTTGAAAGTGTGGGCTTGAAAAATGTTCCAGGCCTCATCATCATGTATGGTGGCTTTGGTCTAGCCATGTCAACCTTCCTTTATCATGGTTTTATGAAGAGTGTTCCAGTATCCTTGGAAGAAGCTGCTATCATAGATGGTGCAAATGTCTTCCAAGTCTACTTTAAAATCGTCATGCCACTCGTGAGACCGACTACGGTAACAGTTATCATCCTGAATGCCATGTGGGTTTGGAATGACTACCTCTTACCTTTCCTAGTACTAGGGGACTCTGAGCACAAAACCTTAACCTTAGCCTTGTATTACGCAAAAATGAAAGATGGCCCCTATTCAGTGCCATGGGATCTCATGTTTCCAGCAGTCTTGATCACGGTGATTCCAGTTATTATCTTGTTCATCTTCTTGCAAAAACAAATTATTAAAGGGATGGCAGATGGCGCTGTTAAATAGGTGGGCTAGATCATGTTTGATGATCATAGAGTGATAGAAAATAGCATAGGCTCAAGGTAAGTAATAAAAATAGGAGTGGCAATGAGTAAATACATCGAGTTGGTTGAATATGACAGTCCGATTAATTTGAAAATGTTCGAGAATGAAAATACCTTAGCTAGCTTTCCACATTTTCATAAGGAAGTGGAAATCATCTATGTGAAAAAAGGCTGTGTCAATATTGCCTATCAAAATGAGATTATCGGGTTAGCAGAAAAAGAACTCATCATTTTTCCAAGTGGTGCAACGCATTCATTTCTGTCATCACCTGATAGTGCGCGTTATGTTTACCAGTTCGATTTGGCTATATTTGATGAGAAGCTATTAGGCATTAGCCAATCACAATTAATCGCCTTATTTGAAACAGCTCAAACGTGTAGCAAGTCCTGGCCAAATGCACTAGCCCAGACAGCAGCAGACTTGCTAGATAAGCTATTTGAGACAACGCAATCCAGCTCACTTGCTGTACCTTGTTTGCAGCTGGGCTATCTGATGCAACTCATAGGTATGTTTTTGGAGGAGTTACCGCAAGGCAACGCAAGTAAGCCAATGCTCAACCATTCCGAAGTTAAATACAAGGAAGATTTAGTGCTACTTAACAAAATATTTGGCTACATTGAAACCCACTTTCAAGAAGATATCACGCTTGAAACAATTAGTGACCTGGTCGGCTTTAGTCCCTACTATTTCACGCGTTTCTTCAAGAAACACATCGGTCAAACCTTTATTCAATTTCTAAGTGATTATCGGTTAGATCAAGCCAGATATATTTTGAGTCAGGAAAGGTTGCCCATGGTAGACGTCGCTGATAAAGCAGGGTTTTCAAGTGTGAAAACCTTCCATCATGTCTTTAAAAAATCACAAGGCATCTCACCCTTACAATATCAAAAGCAACTACAGGCAAAACGGTGGATCAAATAGCGCATCTCAGTACTCAGAAAAGATGCGCAATATCTGGGAATTTTCTGTTAGAGAATTGGGAAGTATTGCGTGGCAAAATTTACTAAAATAAAGGTATCAAATGAAACGCTTATACAGCGATATGGAGGATAAAATGAGCTTGAAAATTGGCATTATTGGGTGCGGTGGTATCGCAAATGGGAAACATTTACCAGCACTTTCAAAATTAGCTATCGTTGAATTAGTCGCTTTTTGTGACCTAGAAGTTTCTCGTGCTGAGGCAGCAAAAAAAGCATTTGGCACTGAGGACGCATTGGTCTTTACAGATTATCAAGACCTCTTAAAACTTGAGTTAGATGCGGTTCATGTCCTAACACCTAATGTGTCACATGCACCGTTAACAATTGCCGCTTTGGAAGCTGGCTGCCATGTGATGTGTGAAAAACCAATGGCTAAAACATCCGAAGAAGCTAAGGCGATGATAGAAGCAGCCAAAAGAACAGGAAAAAAACTAACGATTGGCTATCAAAATCGGTTCAGAACAGATTCGCAATATCTACATACGATTTGTGAGGCGGGCGAGCTTGGTGAAGTTTATACAGCCAAAGCACATGCCATCAGACGTCGCGCAGTCCCAACTTGGGGCGTCTTCCTTGATGAAGCAGCCCAAGGTGGCGGACCATTGATCGATATCGGAACACATGCCCTTGATTTAACGCTTTGGATGATGGACAACTACATCCCTAAATATGTGGTTGGTAATGCCTATCATAAATTATCTGGCACTAAAAATGCGGCTAATGCATGGGGCCCATGGGATCCAGAAAAATTTACAGTAGAAGACTCAGCGATTGGCTTTGTTGTCATGGAAAATGGGGCAACCATCTACCTTGAATCAAGTTGGGCCATCAACTCATTAGATGTCAAAGAAGCCAAAACAACCTTGATGGGGACAAAAGCTGGTGCTGACATGAATAACGGCTTGACCATTAATGGTGAAGAACATGGCTTGCTCTACGAGAAAAAAATTGAGCTTGAAACTGGTGGTGTTGATTTCTATGATGGTGCTGGTGATGATCCTGCCTTTAATGAAGCTGAGAGTTGGTATGATGCTGTGGTTAATGATACAGCCCCACTCGTTAAACCCGAGCAAGCATTGGTTGTCACACAAATATTAGAAGGTATCTATGAGTCAGCTAAAACTGGTCAACCCGTCTTCTTATAGTCGTTTAGACAGCAGAAAGCATAGAAAGTGTTAGCAAATGATTAAAGTCACCATATGGAATGAATATCGACATGAATTGATGGATCCCAAAGTGAGTAGCATGTACCCGAAAGGCATACACGGGCAGCTAGCCTCATTTTTACAAGATGAATTTGAGGTCATAACAGCAACCTTGGATCAGCCCGAACACGGCTTAACTGAGGCTATCTTAGCCAATACTGATGTCTTGCTATGGTGGGGACATATTGCCCACGACGAGGTAGCAGATAGCATAGTCGATCGTGTCCATCAACGTGTCCTTGAAGGGATGGGGTTGATTGTCTTACATTCAGGTCATTTCTCCAAGCTATTCAAGAAATTGATGGGGACATCATGTGATTTGAAATGGCGAGAAGACGAACAGCCTTGTCGTATCTGGAATGTTAATCCTGGACACCCGATTACACAGGGCATTGGTGACTTCATCGATTTGGAGATGGAAGAGATGTATGGTGAACACTTTGATATTCCAGCACCTGACGAGTTGGTCCTCGTTAGCTGGTATCCTGGCGGTGAAATTTTCCGAAGTGGCTGTGTCTACAAACGCGGTAATGGCAAAATTTTCTACTTCCAACCAGGTCATGAAACCTACCCAAGCTACTATGATGGAAATGTACAGCGTATCATCAAGAATGCTGTTTCGTTTTGTGCCCCAACAGGCAATCGTTATCCAAGTTATGGTCATTTTGAAAAAAAGGAGATTAAGGCATGAAATTAGGCGTTTTTACCCCATTATTTAATAACTTATCGTTTGATGAGATGATAGCTGAAGTCGCATCTAAAGGCTTGCAAACTGTCGAAATTGGCACTGGTGGTAGTCCGGGTAATGCCCACTTAGATATTGATAAATTACTAGCATCTAGTGATGCCCGTAAAGACTATTTGGCTAGACTATCAGATAAAAATTTAGAAATTTCAGCCCTATCTTGCCACAATAATCCGATTTCACCACTCGCTGATGTTGCCAAAGAAGCGGATGAATTACTACGCAAAACAATCAAACTGGCAAGTTTGATGCATGTCCCCGTTGTGAATGGCTTTTCCGGTGTAGCAGGTGGGAATGCAACAGATACCCATGTCAACTGGCCAGTCCTACCTTGGCCGACAGAATATGATGATTCATACAATTATCAATGGGACAACAAATTGATTCCTTACTGGAAGGGGATCAACACGGAAGCAACAGCTGCTGGAATTAAGATCGGTATTGAGTTACATGGTGGCTTCTTGGCACATACACCTTACACGATGCTAAGACTGCGTGATGCAGCGGGTGACGCTATAGGGTGTAATCTCGATCCGAGCCATCTGTGGTGGCAAGGAATTGATCCAGTCGCTGCCATAAAAATATTAGGATCAAAAAACGCAATTCATCATTTCCATGCCAAGGATACTTATTTGGATCAAGACAATATCAATATGCATGGTTTAACTGATATGCAGCCGTATGATAATGTTGCAACACGCGCCTGGACTTTCCGGTCAGTTGGCTGTGGGCATGACTTAAAAGTCTGGTCTGATATTGTATCGGCATTGCGGATATATGGCTACGATTATGTGCTGAGTATTGAACATGAAGATCCGATCATGTCGATTGATGAAGGCTTAAATCGTGCGATCATAAACTTACGTTCAGTGATGATTCAGGATCAACCAGCAAATCCATGGTGGTTATAAGCTAATTTATTAGTCCTAGGTGACCCGAGTCAGAGCAAGTGAGATAAGTTTAGCATCGCGTTAGGACTGATAACAGTTAAAAGAGAGATAGGATAAAAGAGGTAAGAAAATGACAGCGATTAAGTTTGTGATCATCGGTTACGGTGGGATGGGGAGTTATCATAAAAAGGAATTGATGCCGAGTGAACTTGTGCAGGTCGTTGGGGTTTATGATATTGCACAAACAGCCCAGGATAATGCGCGTGAGGCGGGACTTAAAGTATATGATAGTCTGGAACGTGTCCTAGCTGATGAGACAGTGGAAGCGGTATTAATCGCAACGCCAAATGATGCCCATAAAACGATAGCAATTGCCGCGCTTCATGCTGGTAAGCACGTCATTTGTGAGAAACCTGTTGCCATGAATGTTGCAGAACTCGATGATATCTTAGCGGTTGCAAAGGAAACTGGCAATACCTTCATGGTGCATCAAAATCGCCGTTGGGATCCGGATTTTCTCGTGATTCGAGACCTGTATCAAACGGGTCAAATAGGTGATTTGTTCCAGATTGAATCTCGTGTCCATGGTGCAAATGGTATACCAGGTGACTGGCGAGAGCAGGCAAAGCATGGCGGTGGCATGTTGCTGGATTGGGGTGTCCACCTAATCGATCAGCTATTGTGGCTGATCGATAGTCCCATCAAACAGATGTCAGCTGACTTCTCCTATATTTTAGGCAATGAGGTTGATGATGGCTTCATCCTTTATTTGACATTTGAGAATGGTATACGTGCCCTAATTGAAGTGGGCACGACAAACTATAGTCAATTACCGCGCTGGTATGTTAAAGGCCTAAATGGTGCTGCGAAAATAGAAAACTGGGATCTATCAGGTGAACTTGTCGTGGCAACAAATAAAGCAGATGTCCTTGCGCCTAAGCCAATCAAAGCCGGTGTTGGCCTGACTAAGACGATGGCACCACCATCCGAGGAAGCAACGCTCAAACATGCTATCAAGCCAATACCTGCTGATTTTGTCCCATTCTATCAGAATGTCTTTGATGTTATGAGACATGGTGCACACCCAATCGTTAAAAATGAGCAAGTTCGCAAAGTCTTGCAGCTTATCGATGATGTCTTTGCACTGGTTGAAGATGTTAAATAAGTTAATTTGATAAAGTACACTAAATTTTCATACTAGAAAAACGGTTGTTGCATTTGCAATAAGCGTTTTTTTGACACATGCTAATCTCAAGAAGAGATACCTGATTATAAGCATATTTTTCCTAAGTTAAACTGCTGCTTATGTATGATTACAAAGACATATAAAATAAAAACAGAAAACGCTTGCAAAATATTTTTTTTATGGTAGAATGAATTTGTAAGTAACTTGTACGTACAAGTTAAAGGTATTGTAACTGCCATTTTTTTATTTATATAATGCTATCTTAAAGGAGACCCGTATGGGAAAATTTGAAAAACAAGCCAAGGAGCTGCTCGACGCGATTGGTGGGAAAGAAAATGTTGCCGCAGTAACCCACTGCGCAACGCGCATGCGCTTTGTGCTCAACGATGATGACAAAGCAGACAAAAAAAGAATCGAAGCTATTTCAACGACCAAAGGCATGTTTACAAATGCCGGACAATTTCAAGTCATCATCGGCAATGACGTTGCTGACTTTTATAATGACTTTTCAGCAATCAGTGGGATAGAAGGTGTCTCAAAAGAAGCTGCCAAGTCAGCTGCTAAGACCAATCAAAATGTTATTCAAAAATTAGTTGGTACCTTGTCTGAGATTTTTACACCCTTATTACCAGCAATTATTGTAGGGGGGCTTATCCTAGGCTTCCGTAATATTTTGGAAGGTGTGCAGATACAAGCCTTAGGTCAAGCTGCTGTCGATGGCGTATTAAAAGTCACTTCAGAAGGTAAACCAGTTTGGAATACAATCGTGCAGGTCTCACCATTTTGGAATGGTGTCAATAGTTTTCTATGGTTGCCTGGTGAAGCGATTTTCCACTTCTTACCAGTTGGGATTACCTGGTCAGTTACCCGTAAGATGGGCACCACGCAAATCTTGGGGATTGTCCTTGGGATTACCCTAGTTTCACCACAGCTTTTAAATGCTTATGCTGTAAATGGGACGACAGCTGCTGAAATTGCCAAAAATTGGACTTGGGACTTTGGCTTCTTTACCCTAGAAAAAATCGGCTACCAAGCGCAAGTTATTCCTGCTATGGCAGCAGGGTTCTTATTAGCCTATTTAGAACGTTTCTTTAGAAAACACATTCCAGAAGCTATTTCTATGATTTTTGTACCTTTATTCTCACTATTGCCAACAATCATTGCGGCTCACGCAATCATTGGCCCGATCGGTTGGAAAATTGGACAAGGGATTTCCTTTGTGGTGAATACAGGGCTAACGTCCTCTCTTGCTTGGTTATTCGGTGGTGTCTTTGGTATTCTTTATGCTCCACTCGTGATTACAGGCTTGCATCATACAACATTAGCCATTGATGCCCAGTTGATTGCCGATTATGGCTCAACCAATTTGTGGCCATTGATCGATCTGTCTAATATCGCCCAAGGTGCATCAGTATTTGCTGTTTATCTTCTCCATAAAAAGAACAAAAAAGAAGCAGAAATTTCAGTGCCATCTACGATTTCAGCATGGTTAGGGGTAACTGAACCAGCCATGTTCGGGATTAACTTAAAATACCTCTATCCCTTTGTCGCTGCCATGATAGGATCAGGTATCGCAGGCATGGTCTCTACGTTCATGGGTGTTCGGGCTAACTCGATTGGTGTTGGTGGACTGCCTGGTATTCTAGCCATTCGTGGTGAAGACATGTTGAAATTCTTATTGCCAATGTTAATCGCACTAGTTGTACCAATCGTATTGACCTTCTTCTTCCGTCAAGCGGGTATTTTTAATAAACTTGACAGAGTAGGTGCTGGCGCAGTAAACTTATCTGAACAGGATGCAACGCTTGATGCTTTAGAAAGTGCCGCAAAAGCGGGAACAGCTATCGGGACGACAGTTGAGATTGCTAGCCCCTTAAAAGGAGAGGTACGGGCACTCTCAACTGCTAGCGATCCTGTCTTTAGTGAGGGTATGATGGGTGAGGGTGTGGTTATCCTACCTTCTGAAGGCCTGTTATCAGCCCCCTTTGCTGGGGTCGTATCAGCTGTCTTTCCAACTAAACATGCGATTGGCCTCATTTCTGATGCCGGTGTAGAAGTGCTGATTCATATCGGTATGGACACTGTTTCCTTAGCAGGTAAAGGCTTTGAAACCTTTGTTGCGCAAGGTGATCATGTCATAAAAGGTCAGAAATTACTGACATTTGATATCGACTTCATCAAAAATCAAGGATTTGTCATCGAAACACCAGTTATTGTGACAAATCAAGATAGTTTTCAAGCAGATTTACTAGGGCAGGTGCCACATGCGACGTTGGCAGGTGAAGGGATCATGACTGCCACTAAACGATAAGAACAAGTACAAGTAAATGATAAAGGGGCTAACCGCAAGGAGAACGCCCTTTTGTTAATTAAGGGGATGAATAGCATGACGTTTAAAAATAAAGTAATCTATCAGATTTATCCTAAATCTTATTTAGGTACAACAGGAAATGGGATAGGAGATATACAAGGGATTATCTCAAAGCTTGATTATCTAGCTGATCTTGGCATCGATATGATCTGGCTAAATCCGATCTACCCAAGTCCTCAGCGTGATAATGGCTATGACATTTCAGACTATACAGCTATTGACCCAGTATTTGGGACAATGACTGACTTTGATAGGCTGATCGCCGCAGCTAAGCAACGCGGCATTGATGTCATGCTGGATATGGTACTTAACCATGTATCTATCGAACATGAGTGGTTTCAAAAGGCCTTGGCAGGGGATACCTACTATCAAGATTTCTTCTTCATTCAAGACACACCGACTGACTGGGTATCAAAATTCGGTGGTAACGCTTGGGCACCGTTTGGTGATACGGGCAAATATTACCTCCACTTATTTGATGTCACACAGGCTGACCTCAACTGGCGTAATGAGCATGTCCGAAAGGCCTTGTTTGAGGTGGTCAATTTTTGGCGGGAGAAAGGTGTGTATGGTTTCCGCTTCGATGTGATTAATCTGATCGGTAAAGATACGCTGCTTAAGTCAAATCCAGTGAATGAGGGCAAAGCGGAATACACGGATAAACCGCTGACACATGACTATCTACACATGCTGAATCGTGCAACATTTGGTCAAGACGAGGCGAGTATCACGGTTGGGGAGATGAGTTCGACAACCATTGATAACTGTATCCTCTATAGCCAACCTAACCGGCATGAACTATCGATGGCCTTTAATTTCCATCATCTGAAAGTAGATTATGCTGATGGTCAAAAATGGACCAAATCACCCTTTGATTTTCAAGCATTAAGAACCCTTTTTCATAGCTGGGGAGAACAGATGAGCGATGGTCATGGCTGGAATGCGCTTTTTTGGAACAACCATGATCAACCGCGTGCAATTAATCGATTTATCGACTACAAAAACTTCCGGATTAAGGGCGCAACCATGCTGGCAGCAAGTATCCATCTCAGTCGTGGGACACCTTATATTTATATGGGGGAGGAGATTGGCATGATCGACCCAGATTTTAAGGATATGTCTGATTATGTAGACGTTGAATCTAAAAATGCCTATCAAAACCTGCTAGAGAGTGGTCACAGTCATGCGCAGGCCTTCGAAATCATTCAAATCAAGTCCCGTGATAATGCTAGAACACCGATGCAGTGGGACAATACAGCAAATGCAGGCTTTTCAACAGGACAGCCTTGGCTTGCAACAGGCAATCATCAGGAGATTAATGTTGAAAATGATAAAGATGGTGAAATATATCGCTTTTATAAGCAATTGATTGCACTCCGTAAATCAGATGACTTGATTGCTGAGGGGAGTTACCAAGCAGCCTATCAAGACTCAGATACGATTTATGGCTTTATCCGTGAATTCGGAGATCGTAAGCTACTTGTGCTTAACAATTTTTCAAATCAGGTTGTTAACTTTGACATAGTAACTGAATTTAAAAATAGTGAGATTTTGATTAATAATTATTCAGCCTACACTGCAAATAGCCTACACCCCTATCAAGCTATCGCTTTTCTTATATAAACCGTTTTGACGATTAGCTAAAACAGGACAGTTATGATCCACTTGTTGAGGCCGTTTACTGAGGCTTATTATATAAGTAGTAGTTGGATTGATTGGGTTCGGTCAACTATGTGATGGCAGCACTAAATTGTCTTAAATAATGCTATAAAAGTTGTCTTCGGACAACTTTTTTTGTCGTATTCCTTAACGGGTATGTTACTAGTCGTAAGTATTTGAAGATATATAAATAAATAAAAAATAAATTATTTATGATAAATTTAAAACAAGTATCTCATGTTAATTTAACTGTTATTATAATGTAAGATATGATAAAATATCAATATAGAGGACTTAAATAATGAGTGAGTAGGCTCTTAGGCGGGCCTACATACTATCTGGATTTAAAAGGAAAAGTTATGAAAAAATATGTGATTCTGGGCATCATCTTACTAAGCAATTTTTGCTTTATCGGGAAAATTGATGCCAAAGATTTTGTCGTCCCATCCGCAGATTATAGTGTGTCTGATCAGGAAGTCACAGGCTTTCCCTATTCATCTGTTGTCTATCTATCAAAAAAGTTTCCTGCGGGTAATGGCAGTAGAGGATCTGGAGTGGTTATCGGTAGGGATTACGTCCTTACCGCTGGGCATGTGAATAATGGTTGGGAGACGGTTGATATCATACCAGGTCTCAGAAGTAATAACTCGCATCCTTTTGGAAAATGGACTGGAGATAGAGAAAAGTCAAAGACGAGCCCATACTATCAAGGCGGCTATGGTCGAGATGATTATGCAGTCATCAAAGTCAATCCTAGGAAGAACAACGATGGCTCCTATACACATATTGGTGACGTGGTGAAACCCTTAACCCTGCTTACTGATGCTGCCAATCATTCTTTTTTTACTGGTGATAACCTCGCCTTAGTCGGTTATCCAAGCTTTAATGGCCGTACGCAACATTTTTCCAACTATAATGTGACTAGAATTAAAGGCGTCTACACAGTTTATGGGACCTCCAGACATTCAGGTGGTTTGTCAGGAGGTCCTCTACTAAATAATGCTGCCCAAGTGATTGGACCTTATCATGGAGGTAGCCAGGTTTCTGCGATGGGCCATCCAAAGGTAGACGAGTTTGTATTACCATGGGGATTAAATCAAGAAACGTCTAGGGTATATGTCTGTCCAGATAAGTCAGAGTGGGAGATAAAAAGAAAACAAATTAATCCCGAGGGAAGCTATGTAGAAAAAAAGAATGGGGATACGATCAGCTCAGATGAATTAAAAAAAGCAAGTGACGTAAAACCAGGTTATCGACTAACCAAATTAACGGACGGTGTTAATACGTATGATGTAAATAATAGTCTTAAGATGTTAATAGGCGGTCTGACCTTGTATCCTAAAGAGGCGATCGCAAATCGCTATCAGATCAAGTTTGATGGAAATAGTGGTCTTGGAACGATGGACAATCAAGCCATGACCTATGATAAAAAGGCAACTGTTTCAAAAAATAAGTTTGAGAAGGTAGGTTACCAGTTCAAGGGCTGGAATACGCAAAAGGACGGTCAAGGTCAGGGCCATATAGCAGATGAGGAGATTCAAAATTTATCAACTGAGCAGAACGGTACGGCTATTCTCTATGCACAGTGGCAGGCGGATCAAGAATCAGCTACGGTATCTTACATAGATGATACGACAAATCGTATCCTGTCGATGGATCAACTATCTGGCCTATATGAGACAAGAGATGGCTATGCTACAGCGTCGATGATAGCTGACTATATCAACCAGGGCTATGTCCTTGTTTCGGACGCTTTTCCGTCAAGTGGATTAGCCTATGATAAACCAGGGGTTGTTCAAACCTTTGAGGTCCATTTAAAGCATCAGATTTCAAAAAAAATGAATACAAAAAAAGTCAGTCGAACCATCCGTTATACCTATGAAGATGGCACAAAAGCAGCTGATGATGTAACGACAGTCATCTATTTTACTAGATTGGAAATCATAAATGAGGTGACGGGAGATACTAAGTATGGTGCCTGGGTATCTCAAGATGGCAGTACGACATTTGATTCAATCGCCTCACCAACTATATCTGGTACGACAGCAGACTATCTGAAAATAGACGCGGTAAATGATATTACGGGTGATACAAATGATATGACGTCACAAGTGGTTTATCGAAAAGCTATCCCAAGTAGTGCGGTAGAGGAAAATAAAGAAAAAAATAGTTCCCCTAATGAAAAAAAAGCAGGAACCGCATTACCTAAACCACAGTCATCAAAAAATAAGTCATTAAAATCTGTCCTGCCTAAAACTGGTGAATCCAGTAACTTTAAACAGAGCATCATCGGTTTTTTACTAACTGGTCTTATCATTATCGGGCTAATTAGCTACAGAAACCTAAGAAAAGCGTCTTAAACATTAAATAGTCGCATGCAAACTGCTAAATTTAGGTCACAAGTCTATTGAATTGACTGCGTTCTTTGTCATAGAGGATGAAACGTCTTTTATGATAAAAATAGCTTATACGACTCGTAATCAGTTGTCTTTCTTGTCTAACAAGACTTGACAAATGAATAAATATGCATTAAAATAGACTTATTATTCATTTCTGGTTTTGTTTATTTTCAATAGTAAATGAGATCTGCCCATAGAAAGATAGGTCTATTTTATGTTTCAAGGACGTTCATTATTAAAAGAAATTGATTTCACCCAAGCAGAGTTAACCTATTTGATTGATTTTGCGATTCATTTAAAGAAACTTAAGCAAAACAATATTCCCCATGCTTATTTGGCAGGAAAAAACATTGCCCTCTTGTTTGAAAAGACATCAACTAGAACGCGTGCTGCCTTTACTGTTGCAGCAAATGATTTAGGGGCGCATCCAGAATTTCTTGGGCCAAATGATATCCAGTTTGGTAAAAAAGAATCGACGGCTGATACAGCAAAAGTTTTAGGTAGCATGTTTGATGGTATTCAATTTCGAGGCTTTAAGCAAAGTGATGTTGAGATTTTAGCTGCTAAATCAGGCGTACCTGTCTGGAATGGTTTGACAGACACCTGGCACCCAACACAGATGTTAGCTGACTTTATGACAATCAAAGAGACACTGGGTGACTATGTTGGCAAACACCTCGTTTATGTTGGAGATGGTCGAAATAACATGGCCAATTCACTTTTGGTGACATCTGCTATTTTAGGCGTGCATATTACGATTTTAGCACCAGAAGCCTTACAACCAGACATTGCTATCCAAAATATTGCTGCAGAGAAAGCCTTGGAAACGGGTAGTGAGATTGTTATTACTGCTGATACTGCTGCGGTGAAGGGTGCTGATATCATCTATACCGATGTGTGGGTTAGTATGGGAGAAGAAGATAAATACGACGAGCGTATTGCTATGCTTCTGCCTTATCAAGTCAATAGTGACTTACTTGCTAAAACAGATAATCCTAACTGTATCTTTATGCACTGTTTACCAGCTTTTCATGATTTAGAAACGAAAACGATGGCTGATATCCATCATAAAACAGGTTTGACAGCATTAGAAGTGACAGAAGCTGTCTTCCAAAGTGAAAATTCTGTCGTCTTTCAAGAAGCTGAGAACCGCCTGCACTCGATTAAAGCTGTGATGGCAGCAACGCTAGGTAATTTATTTATCCCAACAGTTTAGTTTTAAGTAGTATAGGGCCACACAAGCAGTTAGAAATAGCAGTATTTACAAGACTAAAACTGCAGAAGTCAACGTGTTTTCCCTGATTTTCTGCAGTTTTTACTTGTTCTATATAATTATCTAAATAGGTTAGCCACGACAATTGCTAAACGTATGATGATGGTAGTATCGGCTTTCTTTTGATAGAAAATACAATGAAGGAGGATGACATGAAAATAATAAAATGGCATGATGACTCTTACATAAATGCAATCAAAAAAAGTATTGGTTATAACCCATGTTCTGCCAATCTCACTCTTATGAATAAGGGGAATTATTTACAAAGACGATTTGCACTATCAGCTTTATTTTTAACGATGTATAATTTGAGTATTGAGAAGTCTGGACTACTATTTATTAAAAGGAAAAAATATTCGCCTGTATTAGTAGCACACATTGTAACTTATATTGCATTTAATGATATAAAGAAAATAGATTTAAATAAAAAAATTGGCAGAATAGAGTTGCACATCCATACCCTTATGGATGATAAAAAGCGAGTGTTTTCCATGTCTCCTAAAGGGGGCAAGTATTTCCCATGGCAAGAAACTAGTATCATTGAATTAAAAAATCTGGTCAGTCAGTTTTCTGAGTGATGTGAACCCTAAAATATAAAATTTTGAAATCGAGTAGTCAATGCTTGATTTTTTGTTTGTTTGCTAAAGAAAAATCCCTCAGAGCTAGTAGCCTCTGAAGGATCTTGTTTGTATTCAGTTGAAATAGGTGTCATAAGTCGGTTAATCTTCGACTATCTGTTTGTCTTGTGCTCTAAACATCTGGTTGTAACGTTCTTCATCTTCTTGATTATCTCTAACGACCTTAGATAGCGTGAAAGAAGAAGAAATGAGGCCAACAGATCCCATTAGATAATAGCCCTTAACCATGAGTGGTTCTTTTAGTGTATACAGACCAATTAATATTAAGGCAATGAAGAAGACAAAAGATAGCCATGCTAACATAACGAATGCGGGTGTATTTCTGTAAGCTTTTTTCTTGATATTATTCATTATTATTTCCTCTTTTTAATTAATCTATTTTTTATCTATTTTAACACAAAACAAGTTTAAAATCAAATAAAATTTGTTTTCTTATAGAGTTAGTTATCATTGACAAAACCTAGGATGCACTAGTCTACTAACGGATAGGACTTGGTAATAAACTAGCTCATGCTATCTTCGGTGGTTTTTAGAGGGCCTCTTTTAAACATGAACCTGTACAAACTTTTGCATACATAGCGCATACTTGTCATTTTAGTCCGATCGACACTCTGTATATATTGACCGATGAGTTCAGATATTTTTGTTAAAAATCTAAAGATTGATTCGGCAGTAAAGAAGAGAATGACTAAGAGGAGTATTGAGGTTGGTGAAATTTTGGTTAGAGAGAATAGTTTACTAAAGAAAAGACTAAAGACCAACATACCTGCTAAGGATGAAAAGAAGATCAGTTGACGAAAGCGATTCATAGGGGAGCTGATTTTATACAGTACCATAAACCCAACGACGATTAACAGTAAGGTTGCAGTTGTCGAGATATCAGTAGGTGACAGACGGAAAATCGTGCCACAGATTACTAGTGCGCCGACGATCAACATATCGGTCACCCCACCAGGTATGGCTTTACCTAATATATTGAGTAAGAAGTTGCCATGAATACGTTGCTTATTTTGCTCGAGTGCCAAGAAAAATGATGGTAGCCCAATGGTAAAGAGACTAATCAAGGTAATTTGTGAGGGTTGTAACGGGTAGGTAATTGAGAATATCACCGCAAATAGCGACATCAATAAAGAAAAAATATTTTTGACTAAAAATAGACTTGATGAGCGTTCGATATTGTTAACAACGCGTCTTCCTTCCATCACGACCTGTGGCATTTTAGAGAAATCAGATTCTAATAATACAACTTGTGCGGCATGTGCAGTTGCATCACTTCCGGATGCCATAGCAATACTACAATCAGCCTCTTTCATGGCTAGAATATCGTTAACACCATCTCCTGTCATGGCGACCGTATTTCCCTCTTTTTTCAAGATTTCCACAAAACTTTTTTTCTGCTCCGGTGTGACACGACCAAAAACGGCATTTGTTTTCAGAGCTGCTGCGATTAATTCAGGTGTTGTCAACTCACGAGCGTCAACATATTTATCAGCGTTTTCGATGCCAGCTTCTTTTGCAATATGACTAACGGTAAGTGGATTGTCGCCAGAAATGACCTTGATGGCAACATCTTGCTCTGCAAAATAGGTAAAGGTTTCCTTTGCATTAGCACGGATGGCATTAGATAATAAGACAAAGCCAAGTGGGGTAACTGGATTAACTAACAGTTTCTCAGTCAAAACACCCTCATATCGGCCAAAGACAAGGACACGGGACCCAGTTTCGGCAAAAGGGGTGATTTCCGCAGCGTATTGTGCATACTGATCACGTAGCACCATCTCAGGAGCCCCTAAGATATAGGTCCCATCATCAAAGGTAACACTACTAAATTTATCTACTGATGAGAAAGTAGTAAAAGATAGCGCTTTGCGATGAGACGTTTTTGTAAAATGGGCTTTGATGGCAGCCATTGTCGCATTATCTTCAGACATGGCTGCAGCAAAATCACCGACGTGTTCAGCTAGGTTTTGTTTTTGCTTATCATCACTTTGATAGCTTTTGGCTTCAACCAAGCGTTCAACGGACATCTCATTTTCAGTAATTGTGCCTGTTTTATCGACACATAGGACGTTGACACGTGCAAGTGTTTCGATACTCTTCATATTATGAAGCAGGACTTTTTCTCTAGCTAAACGCGTTGCACTCAAAGCTAAAGCAACTGTTGTTAAAAGGTAGAGACCTTCAGGAATCATACCAATTAAGGCACCCTCCATGGTAACAATACTTTTTTGAACAGAGTTGCCATTAAAGAAATAACTTTGAGAAAAGAGTGTAATACCGATGGGGATGATAAAAATGCCGACCCACTTGACAAGCTTGTTTAAAGAAATAATCATCTTAGACTGTTCTTCATTACTCATGGCTTTGGCTTGATTCGTCAGTTTTGAGATGTAGGAATCAGCCCCAACTTTTTCTAGTCTGCCATAGCATGATCCTGAAACGATGAAGCTGCCCGACATCAACTCATCTCCGTTTGCTTTCGGCACTTCATCTGATTCTCCTGTCAAGAGAGATTCATTTGCTTTTACTGTCCCATAAATGACCTGGGCATCTGCTGGGACTTGATCACCAGCTTTGAACATGACGATATCGTCTAAAACTAGATCCTTTGTCGCAATAGCAGTTTCAACACCCTCTCTAACCACTGTCGCGTGCGTGGTATTTAAGACGGTTAATTTATCTAGTATCTTTTTAGACCGAATCTCTTGTATGATCCCAATGAGAATATTACCCACGATGACGGGTAAAAAAGTTAAATTATGGTAAGACTGAACCAAGACCAGGAGTATGGTAAAAATTAAGAAAATCAGATTGAAATAAGTAAAGGTATTTTCTTTAATAATTTTTGGAATAGACTTAAAATTCGTATCAACAGGTAAATTTGTTAGGCCTTGCTCGATACGTTCTTTAACTTGTGCAGTTGTTAAACCAGATTCATAATCAGGTTGGAAACGAGCATACTGATTGTGCATCGATTCTGGTTGATTAGGCAGGTTAGTTGGCGGCTGCTTTTGCTTAGACATTAAATTACCTCAATTTCCTTTCAATCTTTGCTTGTCAAGATTGGGTGGTTGCTAATAGTTGATAAAAAAATAAGAGATGACAGGAGTGCTTCCTATTTAACAGGTCATCAATTCATTAAACTACTCATTTTTAATCATATATGCTAGTTATAAATGACATGATACTGTCAGGACTTACTATAAAAAAACATAATATTACATTAATTGTAGCATAGTCCTTTAAAAAAAGTCGGATATTTTGTTAGTGATATGAGTATGGCTGACTATCAGGTATGGTCTGCTTTTTTCCGAGTTTATAGGCCTACATAAGCAACTCAGTCATTGTCAAGCATTAAAGGCGTGTCTTTTTGAGTATCCATAATAAAAATTTCAGACTTTTCGGCAAGATAGGTGTATAATAGAAATAAAGCATTTTCATGAAAAGGCGTAGTAGTCTTGGACTAAGGGTTTTTAAGATCGTAACGGTAACAAACATAGCCTAGTAACGCTGACTTGATAACAGACGATCGTATGTAAAGTAGAAGCGCATAGAAGAGAAGGACATGTATGGAGATTAAAGCAGTATTTTTTGATTTAGATGGTACGCTTTTTACAAGCACTAGAAATGTGGCAGCGACGACGAGACGTGCCATTGTTGAATTACATAAAAATAAGATTTTAGTTGGTGTCGCGACAGGTCGTGGTCCTGCTTTTGTGCTACCGCTCATGGAAACACTGGGCTTAGATTTTGCTGTGGCCTATAATGGCCAATATATCTTCACACCGGATGCTATTCTGTCTACGACACCGATTGATAAAAAAACGCTACGTGATATTGTCGAATTTTCTAGAAAGCATGGACGAGATATTTCTTTGGGGATGGCTGATGGAGTGCATGGTAGTAGTTTGTTGAAATTTGGGGAAACACGCACAGCCCAATTGATTGCAAATATGCTGCCTAAAAATATATCAAGCTTAACCAAAAATAGCTTTAAAAATGTGATTCGCAAGATTAAACCT
This sequence comes from Pseudolactococcus piscium, assembly GCF_002441695.1. Classification (GTDB taxonomy): domain Bacteria; phylum Bacillota; class Bacilli; order Lactobacillales; family Streptococcaceae; genus Pseudolactococcus; species Pseudolactococcus piscium. The sequence continues at coordinate 38,492 of NZ_JXJW01000004.1, read as the reverse complement.
CAGTCGTCAAACTTATCCAGAAGTATTCGGCAACCAGTTTATCAAGTGATCATGATCGCAACAAGTACGGAAACGGATGAGATTATGACCAGGTTTCCAGACTTACAGGCGACACGTTCAAATCCTTATTCAGCAGATTTGATTGCTAAAGGCAATTCAAAACTCAAAGGAATCGAAAAAGTGGGTCACCAGTTCGGATTTGAGCTGTCTCAAGTCATGGCATTTGGAGACTCGGACAATGATTTTGAGATGTTATCAGGTGTTGGTATTGGCGTTGGGATGGGAAATGCAACGACGAGTATTAAACATATCGCGGATTATATCACGGACAACAATAATTCAGATGGTATTGCCAAAGCTCTGGCGCATTTTGGTCTGATTAACTTCAAGAATGCAGTTAGTTTTATCAGTAAAGATCAGCATTTTAATCAAGTCAAGGAATTCCATCGCGTCATGGATGAAAAAACACAAGAGTTACCACGTGTCTTTTTGCCAGAAGAAGCCGGTCATCGAGCTGGATTCAAGGTTGAAGAGATTGTAGAATTCTTGTTTGCAGCATCAAATGCTGATATGGCTGTATTCGACGACTTAACTGAGCAGTTACATGGTGCGATAAATGCGGCGACTAACAAAGTAAAGGCTAAACCGCTTGTCGATGGTGAGAATACTTTGGTTGGAGAAGTCGATGCGCTTTTAGACTTGCTTTATTTTACGTATGGGTCATTTGCCTTAATGGGTGTAGATCCTCATGAAATATTTAACATCGTTCATAAAGCGAATATGGGCAAGATTTTCCCAGATGGGAAACCGCGATTTGATCCTGACACCCATAAAATCCAAAAACCAGAAAATTGGGAGGCGGACTTCGCACCAGAAAAGAAAATAACAGCTGAATTGGACAGACAAATTCGGGTTGCTATGAGTAAATTAAGCAAAGCAAAAGACGACAAGTGAGTTTATCTGTCGTCTTTTTAGCTTTTATTTTTAGAAGAACTCTGCATATAATGCTCTAATTGCGGCGATTTCTTGATTTGTTTTAACTATAAACATGACTGAAACTTCTGATGAGCCTTGTGATAGCATTTCGATATTAATGCCTGCTGTTGCAAGGGCATTGGCAGCACGAGCTGTGACACCGATATGTTCATTCATCTCTTCACCAACAATCATGATGATCGATAAATCTTTTTCAAAGTAGAGCGTATCTGGCGCTAGGGTTTCCGTTATTTTCTCAGTGATTAAGCGCTCAATATCTGGCGTTAGATAGCGATTTCTGATGATAATACTCATATCATCTATACCAGTAGGCATGTGCTCAAACCGAATGTTGAAGTCTTCCAAAATTTGTAAGACTTTACGACCAAATCCAACTTCCCGGTTCATCAGATATTTTGAAATATTTAAAGAAGTGAAGTTACCATCAGCTGCAATACCAACGACCGGACTACCCGGCATGGTGCGTTTAGCGATAATTTTGGTACCAGGATGATCAGGATTGTTGGTATTCTTGATAACAAGAGGGATATCGGCACGATAGGCAGGAAGCAAGGCTTCGTCATGTAGGACAGAGAAGCCAGCGTAAGCAAGCTCACGCATTTCTTTATAAGTTAATTCAGTGATCGATTTAGGATCAGTAATGATCCCGGGATGTGCAGAGAAAATGCCATCGACATCAGTGAAATTCTCATACAGTTCAGCATGCACACCAGCAGCAATGATGGACCCAGTAATATCAGATCCACCTCGTGAAAAAGTACAAATATCATCATTTTCTGTGACACCAAAAAACCCTGGAATGACTAGGGTCTCAGACAAATTGCCTAAGGCACTTAGTTTAGCATAGCTTGACTGCAATAAACGTGCATTACCTGGTTCAGGTGTAACGATAATGCCTGCCTCTTTAGGATGGATATAACGTGCGTTAATCCCATTTTCAGTGAAATATTCTGCAATTAATTTTGCATTATTATTTTCTCCTGCTGCTAAAAAAGCATCATATAAAAATTGATTGCCAGTGATTGGTAAGCTGGCTAATGCGTTAATATTTTCGGTAATACTTCCCATGACAGCACCAGGAATACCTAGCTCATCACAGATACTTTGATAACGTGAGATAATCCAGCTTTGATTCTCTGAGGTGTCATCACCATTTTTGTAAGCTTTATAATAAGCAATCAATGCATCTGTTACTTTAGTGTCCTGGCTATTTCGTTTACCAGGAGCAGAAACAACCACAATGCGACGGCTGTTATCAGTTTTAACAATATTCAGGACTTTTGTGAGTTGTTGGGCACTTGCAAGGGAAGAGCCGCCAAATTTAATGACTTTCAAGATAAGATTTCCTTTGATTAAGTTAATATGTTGACACTCGGTTTGATTGTTTGTTCTTTATAAGCCCTATCTTAAGTGATAGGAGAACGCTAAGATTTAACTGTTAAGTGTTGCTATATATAAGGATGAGCGAGTAATACCCTATTTTACCGAAAATTCAGAAAATTTTCAATACAAAATTCTTAAAATTTTATCAAAAAATTTGTTAAAATAGAAGCATGAGTAAATATAAAGTGATTATTTTTGATATGGACGGCGTTTTGGTTGATACCGAGGCCTATTATTATGACAGGCGGAAAACCTTTTTAACGCGTAAAGGCATTTCGATTGACCACTTATCGCCCCTTGTGTTTATAGGTGGTAATATGAAGCAAGTTTGGCACATGATTTTGGCTGAGGACTATGAAAAATGGGATGTGCCTGCCTTAGAAGCAGAATATCTCCGCTACAAACTAGCAAATCGGATTCCCTATGAGACGCTCGTCTTTTCTGATGCCAAAGCAACCATCCTTAGTCTGATTGAAAAAGGATATCGACTTGGTTTGGCTTCTAGTACAGCAAAAGTAGAGATATTAAGGGCCCTAGAGGTGACTCAGTTGCTGCCTTACTTTGAGATTATCTTATCTGGAGAATCATTTAAGGAGTCAAAACCAAATCCAGAAATCTATGAGGTTGCCATGAAGCGATTGTCTGTGACAGCTGACGAGACGCTTATTATAGAAGACAGTCAAAAAGGCATTGCAGCTGGCGTGGCATCGGGTGCAACGGTATGGGGCATAAAAGATTATCATTTTGGTCTAGATCAGCGTCGCGCAAATCGACTTTTTGACACCTTAACACAGATTGATGCCCACCTGTGAAATGCCCGATAGTAGCGATAGGTGTTTCTTTGATAAAGGCTGTAAAATATGATAAAATAAGCTATTATAGCAATTTTTTGTCGTGTTAAAATAGACATGATCTGTGACAGTAGTCGGCATCATGTTTTTGTATAGAGGTAGGTGTGAAGTGAAACGATTTGAAAAATTCTTACCCCTGGTAATTATGAGCTTCATGACAGGTGTTTATTTATGTGAGGTATTAATCTTACGAGTGGCTAAATTTCAGAAAACAGAAATTGTTTTGTTATTAGTAGTGAACCTGATCATTGCGATTACATTAATTGTCCGCTCAAAGGCTGCAAGTGCAAAAAATATCGACAATATTCGGGCATTAAATGAGCTTGCAGAAAATTCCTTAAATGCGACGCTTGATACGATGCCTTTAGGTGTCCTTCGCTACTCAGATAAGGATTATTCACCAGAGTGGTTTAATCCTTATGTTGATATCATCTTTGCCAATGATGAAGAAAAACTGTCAGCAGATAAAATCAAAGAAATTGTACAAGATATCGATGATCAGGGCATGCAATATCTACCTGTAGATCAGAAAAAATATGCAGTTAAAGTGGACCATCAAAAAAAATTACTCTATTTTATAGATGCAACAAGTGAAGTGGTTGCAAAGACCATCACACGTGAGAGTAGACCAGTGATTGGCATCATTTCGGTGGATAATTATGATGATGCGACGGATTTGATTTCTGATAGTAGTCGGACGCTCATTAACAGTTTTATCGCGACTAAGATAGATGCCATATCTAGTAAGTATAACGTTTATACAAGTCGCTATAATGCCAGTCGATACTACGTCTATACGAATTATCTGACCTTGAAAAAAATCATGGACGATAAGTTTGAATTTGTGACAAGTTTTCGTGAAGAGGCGATGGAGCAAAAATTTTCATTGACGCTATCTATCGGTATGTCTTATGGTTTAGAAAATTTTTCAAAGATTGGCAGAACTGCCCTCGATAACTTAGAGCTAGCCCTTGTTCGAGGTGGGGACCAGGTTGTTATCAAAGAAAATATTAATACTGCAAAACCGATTTATTTTGGTGGTAATTCAGCCAGTCACATTCAGAAGTCAAGAACACGGGCAAGAGCGATTGCTACAGCCCTTAGGACGATTGTCAGAGATTCGGATAATGTCTTTGTTATGGGACATAAGTATCCCGACATGGATGCTCTAGGTGCGGCTGTTGTGACTAAAATTTTCGCCAATATGAATGACAAAGAAGCTTTTGTTGTTTATGACGAAAAGCAACTACTGCCAGATGTTGCGCGTGCAATCAACAAGTTAAATGAGTCAAAAGATGGGTTTGCACATATCATCAGGATGGACACCGCAAGAGAACTTAAAAAGGCAAATTCTCTTTTGATTATGGTGGACCACTCTAAAACGAGCCAAACCATGGATTATGAATTTTATAAAAGCTTTGCCAAGGTCGTCGTCATTGACCACCACAGGCGGGATGATGATTTCCCCAAAAATGCCTTGCTGACCTATATCGAAAGTGGTGCATCGTCAGCATCAGAATTGGTCACAGAAGTCTTGCAGTATCAAAATGAACAACATCAAAAAATGTCGAAAGTTGAAGCATCTATCGCCTTAGCAGGTATCTCAGTCGATACCAAAAACTTTTCTAAAGGAACCACAACGAGAACGTTTGAAGCCGCATCTTTCTTGCGTTCACAAGGTGCTGATAACGAGCTAATCAAAAATTTATTGGCGACTGAGTTTGATAAATATAAAAAAGTGAACGAAATTGTCTTAAATGCAGAGTTTCATGATCATGTGGCAATTGGGATTGGTCTTTATCGCAAGATGTATGATAATGTCACGACCGCAAAGGCCGCAGACACACTACTTGATATGGTAGGTGTTGTTGCGTCATTCACGATTGTCAATCATGAAAATGGCTATGTGGCAATTTCTGCACGATCATCTGGGGATTATAATGTGCAACGTGTCATGGAAAAACTAGGTGGTGGTGGTCATTTTAATAATGCAGCTGCCCAGGTCTATGATAAAACGCCAGCTGAGGTCAAAGAGGACTTATTAACGATTATAGATAAGTAAGCCTAACTAGGCGATGGCACAGCTAGCTTCAAGTGTCACTTGATTAAGAAAAAGGAGAAACAAAATGAAAGTTATATTTTTACAAGATGTCAAAGGAAAAGGTAAACGTGGTGAGGTTAAGGAAGTCCCAACTGGTTTTGCTCAAAATTTTCTGATCAAAAAAAATCTTGCTAAAGAAGCAACTGGTCAAGCAATGGCTGCCTTAAGTGGTCAAGTTAAAGCAGAAGAAAAAGCAGAAGCAGAAATTTTATCGGAAGCAAAAGCACTTCAGACTGAGCTTGAAAAGGAAGCGACCGTTGTTGAGATTAAAGAAAAAGTTGGGGCTGATGGGCGCTTGTTTGGTGCAATTAACTCTAAAAAAATTGCAGATGCACTTAATGAGCAGTTCGATTTAAAATTGGACAAACATAAAATCCAGTTAGCTTATCCCTTGAAAGCGATTGGCTTAAAAGATGTTCCTGTAAAACTGCATAAAGATGTGATCGCGACAATTCGCGTCAAAATTTCGGAGAAATAAATGGCAGATATTGATGTGCTAAAGGCGCCGCCTCAAGACTTAGCAGCAGAACAGGCTGTGCTTGGGGCGATTTTCCTTGATAGCGAACGCTTGATTGAAGTATCGGAGTTTATCGCTGCAGATGACTTTTATAAGACATCTCATCAGATCATTTTCCGAATTATGATGCGGTTACAAGATGAGCGTAGCCCAATCGATGTCCTAACGGTTCATACACTACTAGATAATCAGGGCGACCTTGAAACGATAGGTGGTATTTCATATATTGCAGAGTTAGCTGCAAGTACACCAACGGCTGCTAATGCCGCCTTCTATGCTAAGATTGTATCTGAGAAGGCCTTACTGCGTAAACTGATTCGCCAGTTAACAGAATCAGTAGAGCGTGCCTATTCTCAGGATGAGCCAGCAGATGATATTATTGCCCTAGCTGAAAAAGGGATTGTTGCGGTCACAGAAGGTCGGACAAGATCTGGTTTTCGAAAGATTTCAGAGATTATCGATACCAACTACGACGAGATTGAACGCCTGTCAAAGCAAAAATCAACAGTGACAGGTATTTCAACAGGTTATCCTGCGCTTGATGAAAAAACAACAGGGTTACATGAGGGGGAGCTGATTATTTTGGCTGCCCGCCCAGCCATGGGGAAAACGGCCTTTGCACTGAATATTGCTGCTAATATTGGTAAGTTAGGTCAGACAGTTGCCATCTTTTCATTGGAAATGGGCGCGGAGAGTTTGGTCAACAGGATGGTATCATCTGAAGGCTTGATTGATGCCTATTCATTGAGAACGGGAAAGCTGAACGATGATGATTGGAGTAATCTAATTATTGCCCAAGGTGCTCTAGCAGATAGAAGCATTTATGTTGATGATTCACCCGGTATAAAAATTACAGAGATTAGAGCACGATCTCGTAAACTGGCACAAGAGCAAGGTGGTCTAGGTTTGATTCTAATCGACTACCTTCAGTTGATTTCAGGGACTGGTAAAGAAAATAGGCAACAAGAAGTCTCCGAAATTTCTAGACAACTTAAAGTGTTGGCCAAAGAACTTAAAGTACCTGTTTTAGCACTAAGTCAGCTGAGTCGTGGTGTTGAACAGCGTGAAGATAAACGGCCTAAGCTATCCGATTTACGGGAATCTGGATCGATTGAGCAGGATGCAGATATCGTCGCCTTCATTCATCGTGAAGCCTATTATCAAAATCCAAATGATCCAGAAGTTGAACTAGATAATAAAGCAGAGATTATCTTTGCGAAAAATAGATCTGGTGAGACAGGGACAGCAGAATTAATGTGGGTGGGACAATTTACTAAGTTTACGAGCATTGATACACATCATGAGTCAGGACCAAGCTACTAAATCTAGTGTAGATTTTAATGGGCCTTTCATGTTATAATAGAAATACTGTAAAAGTTCATCTAGGTGAATGAAGAGAATTCAAAGAAATGAGAGCAATATGGATAGCCAAGAAGTCGGAAAAATTATTGAAATCAAAAAAGAAGTTGCATCACACTTAGGTGAAGAAGTTGATATCACAGATCATTACGGTCGTAAACGTGAAAACAGACATAAAGTAACCTTGACTGAGGTCTTTGATACGCATTTTGTTGTTGAAAAATTCTTACCTCGTGGTCAGAAAATCGTCGAATCTTATATGTATGCAGATATTTTAACACAGTCTATGTTAATTCATTATAAAGGCTAAAGAGATCCATTGATTATGATAAAGAAAGGAGGATTCTATCAACATGATGCAAGAAAATGATGTCGATTGGCATTATGTGCCCTTAAATAATTCATTTGGTCAAAGTATCAATAATGTCTTTTATGCAACGTTTGGCAACCAAAAAGCATTTGTAAAAGTAAATGCAAGTCCACTCTTAGCATCGATTTCACAAGTTGGCTTGACACCAAAAATTATTTGGACCAAGCGTAACAGCAGTGGTGATATGTTAACAGCACAATCATGGGTAGATGGTCTTGTACTCGCTGCTACTGAGATGGGTGACATACAGATTAATCAAACACTAGGCACATTACACCACAGTAAAATGCTGGTAGAAGCCTTCAAAAAATTTGGTGATGATGTCACGACGCCTAAGAATTTAATTGATAACTTGTACAAACAAGCGCATAGACGTCTGCTTGAGAACACCTATTTATCAGAGGCCCTCGGCCAATTACGTGAAGCAACACCAAAATTTGATGCACAGCAAGCAGTGCTAGTTCATGGTGACGTTAATCACCATAACTGGCTGAGAAATGATCACAGCGGGAAAATATACCTGGTTGATTGGGATACAGTTGCCTTATCGGATGCTTTTGTAGATGTTGCCCACCTGCTGAGTCATTATGTTGCGCCAAGTAAGTGGCGAGATTGGCTAGATTATTCAGGCTACCGAGTAGATGAGGAAGCATATGCCAAAGTAGAGTGGTATGGCATGCTGTCATTTTTAAAACAGATTAATGAAAATTTATGGTCAGATAATCTACAGGCTGCAAATTCAGAAATAATAGGCTTGAGAAATTTTAGAGAAATTTTTAAATAAAATAAAGAGGAGACTAATGTCTCCTTGTTTCTGTTAACGGGAAACATTCAAGTGGCTAGCATTAGCTAGTAATAATAGTAGAATAGGAGTAAAAATGCGAGTCAGAAATCGTAAGGGCGCGCCAGAGATGATGGCAGCAAATCGCCAATATGTCGTTGAAAACCCAGAAGCCTTTAGAGGTAAATGGTCAGAAAAATTTGGCAATGATAACCCTATTCATATCGAAGTAGGATCTGGTAAAGGTGGCTTTATTACAGGGATGGCCCAACAAAATCCAGATATTAATTACATTGCGATTGATATGCAACTAACGGTCTTATCTTTTGCGCTGGATAAAGTGCTGAGTTTAGCATTACCAAATGTTCAGCTCTTACATGTTGATGGTAGTAGTTTAACCAATTATTTTGAAGCTGGTGAAGTTGATCTTGTTTATCTCAATTTTTCAGATCCATGGCCTAAAACACGTCATGAAAAACGCCGATTGACCTATAAGGATTTTCTTGAAACGTATGAAACCATATTAGTAAAAAATGGACAAGTTCATTTTAAAACAGATAATCGTGGTCTTTTTGAATATTCATTAAGTGCAATGAGCCGATATGGTATGGTGCTAAATCAAGTTTGGTTGGATCTACATGCAGATACTGTATTCGCAGAAAAAAATGTGATGACAGAATATGAAGCAAAATTTTCTGAAAAAGGTCAAGTGATCTACCGTGTGGAGGCACAATTTCAAGATGAAATGTCCAAAATGTCAATCTGATGAATCTAAAGTTGTCGATAGTCGGCAAGCTGAAAATGCCATAAGACGTCGTAGGGAGTGTGAAGCATGTCATAATCGCTTTACGACCTTCGAGCGGATAGAAGAAATGCCTTTGCTCGTCATTAAAAAAGATGATACACGTGAAATATTTAATCGAGACAAGATCATTACTGGTATTGTTAGAAGTGCAAGAAAGCGTCCAGTTTCCTCAGAAGCAATAGAAAAAGCCGTTGAACGTGTTGAGCGTAAAATCAGGATGCTATCTGAAAATGAAGTACGTTCTGAGATTGTCGGTGAATATGTCATGGAAGAACTGGCTGACTTAGATGAAATCACCTATGTGCGTTTTGCCAGTGTCTATCGTAGTTTTAAAGATGTCAGTGATCTTGAAGAGTTACTTAGAAATATTACAAAAAAAAATAAATAAAGCGTCAAATTTAGCAGGATAGGCTTAGCTGTTATAAGCACTTCAGCAAGGAGTTGATATGAGACCAATTGATAAATTCAGCGTTGAAAACAATGAAAAAATCAGCTTTGATGCTGGTGTTTTTGTCATGTATTATCAACCGATTATCGGACTTGAAGGGTTTGCCCTTTATCAATTACTACGGGTGTTTCCGCAACAAAATGGGCGGTTATCTGATTTGCTAAACCAATTAGATTATGGCATGAATGCCTTAGAGTTGAGTATTGAAAAACTATCTGCTTTAAAGGTAATGGACATCTATGATGATCATGGTAAGTTAACATTTGTCCTGCATAGTCATTTAAGTCCAGAACAATTCTTGTCAGACCCACTATATAAGCAACTATTAATAGATAAGATAGGCCAGACAGCTGTAGACAAGTTAGCACAATCAAACACGTTTTCTGGTAAAAATATCTCAAAACGCTTTTCTGATATTTACCGAGTAAATGACATCCAAACACCTGTTGAACCCTCATCACAAGTAACGGGAACACTAGATCTGGCGGCTTTTCAGGCTGCTATGCAGCAACAAGGGATTCAGTTTTCTGATGAGACAAAAGATACGTTAGCACTTTATGCCCTTTCAGAGAAGTTTGGTTTAGACTGGTATCAGTTGTTTAAAATTGCTGAGACAACTCAAAATGCGGATCAGTCTTTAAATACAGCAAATATGTCCCGTAGATTAATTACATTAAATCAAAAGCAACCGCGTCTGCTAGATTTCTCTAAAGCAGAACAAGCTTTGATTAGAACTGCAAAATCTGAACGGCCTGAGAGCTTACTAGCTCAGATAAAAAAACGGCGATTCGATGGTCATCCAACACAAAAAGAAAAGCAGTTATTAGCACGCTTATCACGAGATGGTGTAGCTGACGATATTCAAAATATGTTGATTATTTACTTCTTAGAGATTCGAGGCTATTCAAATATCTCTGATTATATAGAAGAGCAGGCTAATCGTTGGAAAAAAGATCAAGTGACGACTGCAGAACTAGCTGTAAAATGGTTATCAACCTATCAGAATAAACAGGCTGATAAAGCAAAGAAAAAAACGCAGTCACAAGCAAAAGTAGCACCAGTTGGTAGTAAAACGCCCGACTGGTATGATCCTGCTTACAAAAATGAAACAGATGCAAAACAGCAGGCTGAACTTGAAAGAATCAAGCAAGAGACGCTTAAAAAAATGAATGGCGGTGACTGAAATGGCTTTTGACTCGATAGCAGATGGGATGAAAACGCGGCTTGACTGGGATAGATATCACCAATTGTCAGAGAAGATTTTAGAAAATCAAGAAATTCAAGACTTTATATCCAAAAATGACTTTCAACCACTACAAGTTAACAAATCATTATCAAAGTTTAATGAATATGTGACTGAAAAAGCAAAATTTGTCTCAGGTGAAACGACAAAAATTGCTGGTTATGAACCGATTTTATTTAATAATGAAGGCTTTGCTGATGTTACCTATCGTGCGACAGCTGATACTTTAGCAAAAGAAGCTGAGCTGAGTAAAAAACGCCGTGTTAGATTGATCGGCATGCCAAAAGATATGGTTGATATTTCTTGGGATGATGTCTTGTTGGATGATGCCAACCGAATTACAGCCTACCAAGCAGTAGCGGCTTTTATTTCTGATTATCCAAATCAAGGTGGCGTCTATCTTTATGGTCAATTTGGGGTTGGTAAAAGTTTCATGATGGCTGCTATGGCAAATGAATTGGCTGAAAAAGGTATCTCAACCACCCTAATTCACTATCCATCATTTATTTCGGATAATTCAGGATTTGATGACTTGAAAGCACAAGCTAACGAAGTTAAGAAAACCGAAGTATTGGTCTTAGATGATATTGGCGCAGAAAGTAATAATGATTGGATCCGTGATAATATTCTGCAAGTCATCTTGCAGTATCGGATGCAAGAAAATCTTCCGACATTTTTCACTTCAAATCTGACAATGCTTGAACTTGAGCAACGTTTGGCGATGACGAAAAAAGGGGATGAGACCTGGTCAGCAAAACGTGTCATGGAACGTGTGCGTAAGCTGTCGACTGAGTATGCCTTAGCGGGTGAAAATCGACGTAATCGCTAATTTTGTAGCATCCTCATGGCTCGGATAGCGATAGGCTAGTTTTAAGTACAGTAAAATTAAGTATCCCTATAAAAATGCTATCGAACAAAAGATAGCATTTTTATCTTGCTTATTTATGTTATACTAGTATCTGAGTGCTTATCAAGTGGAGAGCACGGTAACATAGAGGAGAAAATAAATGGCATTACCAACAGTAGCAATAGTAGGCCGACCAAATGTCGGCAAATCAACAATTTTTAACAGGATCGCTGGAGAGCGTATCTCTATTGTTGAAGATATTCCCGGTATTACACGTGACCGTATTTATACAACAAGTGAATGGTTAAATAATAAATTCGCCATGATTGACACAGGTGGTATAGAAATGGCAGATACCCCTTTCATGTCGCAAATCAAGGCGCAGGCCGAGATTGCCATGGATGAAGCTGATGTCATCGTTTTTGTCGTAGATGGCGAAAATGGGGTAACAGACGCGGATGAGTATGTTGCGCAAATTCTATATAAAACAGATACACCAGTCATTCTTGTAGTGAATAAAATCGATAATCCTGAACGTCGGATGGAAATTTTTGATTTCTATAGTTTAGGACTTGGCGAACCATATCCAGTATCAGCTGTCCATGGTATCGGTACAGGTGACGTCTTAGATGCCATCGTAGAGAATCTACCAGTAGACACCGAAGAAGAAAATCCAGATATCATCAAATTCTCACTAATTGGTCGACCAAATGTTGGTAAATCAAGCTTGATCAATGCGATCTTAGGAGAAGATCGTGTGATTGCAAGTCCGATTGCGGGCACAACACGCGATGCTATCGATACTAACTTTACGGATGCCGAAGATCAAGAATTTACCATGATTGATACTGCTGGTATGCGTAAACGTGGTAAGGTCTACGAATCAACTGAGAAGTATTCTGTCATGCGTGCCATGCGTGCGATTGACCGTTCAGACGTTGTGCTGATGATTCTTAATGCCGAAGAAGGTATCCGTGAGTACGATAAACGGATTGCAGGATTCGCTCATGAAGCTGGTCGTGGTATCATCATTGTTGTCAATAAATGGGATACGATCGAGAAGGATAATAAAACCCTCAAAAATTGGGAAGAAAAAATCCGTGATGAGTTCCAATATTTAAGCTATGCACCGATTATTTTTGTTTCAGCAGAAACAAAACAACGCTTGCATAAATTGCCTGAGTTGATCAAGTCAGTGAGTCAAGCGCAAAATATGCGGATCCCTTCAGCAGTCCTGAATGATGTAATCATGGATGCGATTGCTATCAACCCAACACCAACTGATAAAGGCCGTCGTCTTAAGATTTTTTATGCGACACAAGTGGCCATCAAACCACCAACTTTCGTTGTCTTTGTTAATGAAGAAGAGTTGATGCATTTCTCTTATGGTCGTATGCTAGAGAATCAAATTCGAAAAGCATTTGTATTTGAAGGGACACCAATTCATCTCATTTCACGTAAACGTAAATAATAAAAAAGCTTCTGAATCTTGCATTCAGAAGCTTTTTTATATGGAGTAACTAGTTGCTAGATCAACCGATATTATCAGCCTAATAAGATAACCATATACCCTACGAAACAGGCGATCAAGATACTACCTTCTACTCGGGAAAGGGTATTGCGTTTTCCGATGTAAGAGAACACCCAGACTAGGAAGGTGAGACCGAATAGGAAGACAAGTTCTAGATTAAAAATAGGCAGGTAATCTAGCGGATTGATAACAGCGCCTAGACCGATGATCAAAAAGAGATTTAGGATGCATGACCCGATCAAGTTACCGATGGCAAGTCCTTCAGTGCCTTTAAGGGTTGCTGTAATAGAAGTGATTAGTTCAGGCAAGGCGGTTCCCATACCTACAATCGTTAAGCCGATGATACTTTCTGGTATACCAATACTTTCACCGATGATTTTTGCATTATCGACTGCAAAGTCAGCACCAAATTTGAGGGCGATAAAGCCTAGAACAATATAGATAACTGACTTTGTTACAGAAATATGATCAGCAGTAGGGTGCGCATGCTGTTTGGATAACTGGATACGGTGTAGCGATTTGTAGGCAGGCACGATGAAATAGATAACACTCATGGCAATTAAGAGCCAGCCTTCAAGCCTTGATATAACGAGATGTCCACCTATTAACCCATTACCCATAAAGGCAAGTACTGCTGTCGCCATGACGGCAAGTGGCAGATGGACATTTTTTGTATCACGATCTAAATGAACAGGCTTTATCAAGGCAATGATGCCCAAAATGAGTGCTAAATTAACAATATTTGAGCCCAAGGCATTGCCGAAAATCAAATCATGATAGTCATTTTTGGCTGATGATATGGTGATCATGATTTCTGGGAAGGACGTACCAAGTGAGACGATGGTCAACCCAATCACGACATCTGGTATGCGATATTTTTTGGCAATATTTCTTGCACCATCAACAAGTAAATCTGCACCGATGATAATCAATATAAAACCAAATAAGACAAGTATTGTTTTTATAAGCATACTTCCATACTAACATGTTATGCCAAAATGTCAAAATCGTGTCTGTCATAGACTACTGTAAATTGACTGAATTTAGCTCATTTATCTTTAAAATATAGTATAAACCTTTTAATTATAATATAATGTAAGCGTTTTTATTGCTAAACTAGTATATAGAAGTAGAGAGAGGAACGCATATGAAAACATTTCCAAAAGATTTTTTGTGGGGTGCATCAACAAGTGCCTACCAAGTTGAGGGTGGCTGGGACCAGGATGGTAAAGAACCATCAGTTCAAGATATCAGAGAGCCGTTTCCGAATACAACGGATTTCAAAGTATCAGTAGACCACTATAATCGATACAAAGAAGATATTCAACTGTTTAAAGAATTGGGCTTAAAAGCCTATCGTTTTTCAATCGCCTGGACGAGAGTCTTACCTTATGGCAAAGTAAATGAAGCGGGTCTTAAGTTTTATGATGACTTAATAAATGACTTGATTGCCAATGATATTCAACCCATTCCAACGGTTTTCCATTTCGATTTACCTGCTTCGCTTCATGAAAAAGGTGGTTGGGGAAATCGTGACACAATCGATGCTTTTGTTGATTACTGTAAGTTATTGTTTGATCGCTATGGTGACCGTGTGACCTATTGGCAAACAATTAATGAGCAAAATATGCTTGTTTTTGCAGGTAGAGTGTTGGATGGTGGTAAGGCAAGTTGGCGGTCTATCTTCCAAGGTAACCACCATATGTTAGTTGCCCAAGCTAAAGCGATGAAAGTCTATCATGAAGGTAACTATGGCAGAAAAATCGGACCAGCGCCAAATATCGCTTGTGTCTATCCAAAAACAGAAAAACCTGAGGATATGTTGGCAGCAGAATACATGAGTGCCTTTAGGAACTGGTTGTTCTTAGATGCAGCAGTATATGGGGTGTATAACCACATGGCAATGCGTATTTTGAAAGCAATCGATGCGGTCCCTGTGATCACAGAAGCAGACCGACTTGTTATGAAAGAAAATACAGCTGACTTCATTGCGTTTAACTACTATAATTCAATGACAGTTTCAGCTCCAGCAGCAACTGGGAGTGAACAAAGTAAAGACCAACAATCTGGTTTCTCAATAGCAGGCTTCTTCAAATCTGAAAAAAATGAGCATTTGAAGACAACTGAATTTGCAAACTGGCCGATTGATCCAACTGGTTTACGCGTAACTGCCAATCAAATATATGACCGATACCGTTTGCCGTTATTGATCACAGAAAACGGTCTTGGTCAAGAAGATACCATGACTGAAGATGGTAAAATCCATGATGACTATCGGATTGCGTATTTAGCTGCGCATATCGAACAAATGCGCTTATCTATCGAAGATGGGGTTGAATTCCTAGGGTATTGTCCATGGAGTGCGATTGACTTGATTAGTACACATGAAGGCTTTAGAAAAAGGTATGGTTTTGTCTATGTCAACCGAGATGATTTTGACTTGAAAGACCTTAGCCGTCATAAAAAAGATAGCTTCTTCTGGTTCCAAACTGTGATTAAAAATAATGGTCTAGATGAGTAGGTGAGTGGTTTGACAAAATACGCAGGAATAGATATCGGCGGTTCTTTCATCAAATATGGTATTGTGACTGATACTGGTGCCGTTTTATTTTCAGATAAGTGTCCGACCGATCGAACGAAGCCTAAGCGTGTGCTTGATGATCTAGCCAATCTGATTAGGCAGTTGAAGCAGGACTACGGTATTGATAAAGTTGGGATTAGCATTCCAGGTGTGATCAATCAAGAAAATAGACTGGTAACGTCAGGCGCGATTCAAGATTTATACAAGTATGATGTCAGTGGGGTGCTTTCTGCAGAAACACAGACGCAAGTGCAACTCGTAAATGATGCCAATGCAGTTGCCTATGCGGAAAAGTGGATAGGCGCGGGTAAAAATTATGATAACTTTGTTTGCTTGCCTCTAGGCACTGGCGTTGGTGGTGCGATATTTATCAATGGTCAGCTCATCAAAGGTAGATCTGGGGCAGCCGGTGAATTCGGTATGACCTTGATGGGTGTTGGCAAAACAGAGCCTATTGGCTACGAGTCAGCCAGCTTTTATTGTGGTGCAGTTGCCGGACTTTGTCGTATTTATAACGCGAAATTGGGCAAGCGAAAATTTACAGACTGGGAACGTGATATCAAGGTCATTCTTGATTTAGCAGCAGCAGGCCAAGTTGAAGCGCAAGAAAGTTTAGCAGAGTTTTATCAAAATACAGCGGTGCTGTTAGTGAATATCAGTGTGTCCATCGATCCTGAATTAATTATCATTGGTGGTGGTATTAGTGAAAATACGACGATTATGACTGGTATTAAAACAGCAATTAAGCAATTACTGGTGAGATATTCAGATATGTCGGCTATCGGATTTCCAAAAATAAAGTCTTGTGCTTTAGGAAATACCGCAGGCATTATTGGTGCAGTATCTCAGGTAATTAAAGGAGACGTTTAACATGGGAAATATGGAAAAGTTTATTGACACAGTTTTTGGACCAATAGCGATGTACATGAATAAGAGTCCTTTTTTCAAGTCATTAACAGATGCGTTTATTAGGATGACACCCTTAACATTAGGGGCTTCTGTTTTAATGATAATTGGTTTCTTTCCAATAAATGCATGGCAGACATGGATTAAGTCAGTTGGGATATATGCTGATTTTGTCGCTGTTCAAAATGCAACAATTAATGCCTTAGGCTTATTCTTAGCCTTTACATTTGCCTATTGTTATGTGAAAATAAACGCAACAAAATATAATCCACTCGTTGCTGGTTTATTATCGTTATCCAGTTTTATGATTATGATTCCGCAACAATATGCTTTGTATACTGTTACTGGTGTAGGCGCACAACTCCCTGCTAAGGGGACAGTACAAGCTGTAGCAGATTTGAACGCTTTTTCTACTGACTATATTGGTGCCTCAGGGATTCTGGTTGCGATTATTATCGGTTATATCGTAGCGCGCTTGTATATTTTCTTGAATGATAAACATTTTGTTATCACACTACCTGAGAGTGTGCCACCAAATGTGGCTGAATCACTCAGCCCGACCTTCATTTCCGGCGCAATTATGATCTTGATGTTTGTGCTCCGCCTGATCTTTAAGTTTGCCCCGTATTTATCTGGTCATGGTAATATTTTTGCCTTCATCACTGGCGTGATTCAAACACCATTGCAAAATATTGTCGGCTCACCACTCTCACTTATTTTGATTCTCTCATTAGCGAATCTATTCTGGTATTTCGGTATACATCCACAAGTTGTCTATAGTGTGGTCACACCTATCGTTATTGCTAATGCAACTGCGAATATCGTGGCTTACACGTCTGGAAAACCAATTCCTTATTTGATGTTTTCAATCGTAGGGATGGCATGTGGCACTGGTTTTGGTGGGCAAGGGGCGACCTTAGGCTTGGTCATTTCCATGTTACGTGCTAAATCAGAACGGTATAAAGAAATGTTGAAACTAACATCTGTCCCTTCTCTATTTAATATCAATGAGCCATTGATATTTGGGATGCCGATTATATTAAACCCGATTTTCTTCATCCCAATGGCTATTGGGCCATTGGTTATGGGGCTATCAGCTTGGGGAATGGCTAAGCTAGTTGATCTTGGTAACTATAATCCAACCATCGCTTTTCCATGGACAACACCATCCTTGATTACCATGTTTTTCCGAGGTGGATTTAAGCTCTTGCTGATAGGTGTGGTTTGTCTAACAATCAGTGTGATTATCTGGTATCCATTCTTTAAGGTAGCAGATAAAAAGGCAGTAGCAGAAGAAGCTATATTGGCCACAGAAGCGTCAGATCGTTTAGTGACTGAATAACAAGTCAACTATAGAAAAGTAACTCAGCAAGCAATTGCTGAGTTACTTTAAGAAAAAAATAGGAGAACCAATGAACGCACTAGGCATTAGCTTGTACCCTGAAAAAAGCGACTATCAAGCGGATAAAGCGTATTTGACGGTAGCAAAAAAATACGGATTTTCTAGAATCTTCATGAATTTACTCTTATTTAAGGCTAAAAATGTTGGCCCACTGGTTGAAAGATTATGGAAAACCATCGCCTATGGCAATCAACTAGGATTTGCTACTTTTATTGATGTCAATCCATATACCTTAAAAGCCTTTGACATAGCACCAAAAGAATTGTCGTTCTTTGCAGATATGGGTGTTAAAGGCATTCGGCTAGATATGGGGTTCACAGGTAAAGAAGAAGCTGAGATGACACAAAACAATCTTGGTTTGAAAATTGAAATTAATATGAGTAATGATGATCATTATCTGGACCGTATTTTTGACTATCAACCTAACCGGCAGCAATTAGTTGGTTGTCATAATTTCTTTCCACAAGCCTTTACAGGCCTATCTGTCGATTATTTTATTCATTGTTCTAACCGTTTCCTTGAGCGAAATTTACATACAGCTGCTTTTGTAACGTCGCAAGTAGGTGAAATAGGTCCCTGGTCTTTACACGAAGGCCTTTGTACGATAGAAGCCCATCGCCATCTACCGATTGAGCATCAAGTGAAACACTTGAAGTTTCTAAATGTCGTTGATGATATTATCATAGGGAATGCTTATGCATCAGAAGATGAGCTTAAAAAAATGAGTCAAGCGTTTTATTCGGATGTGCTTACCTTATCTATCAATCCAGAAGCAACTCTAACTGATTTAGAAAAGGAAATCATCGAGGAAACAGCACATACCTATCGCGGTGATAGGTCTGAGTATATGATCCGCTCATCCATGCCACGATTCACTTATTACACAAGGTCAATCCCTGAAAAAGAAGATGCGTCAGTAATTAAACGTGGTGATGTTTTGATTCTAAATGAGGCCTATGGTCAATACAAGGGTGAGGTGCAAATTGCTTTGAAAGACCGACCAAAAGATATGAGAGTTAACAAAGTAGGCCGTATTTGTCAGGAAGATCTCATTTTTCTAGATGCTGTGAAACCGTATACAAGCTTTTCATTGCGGTTTCTTTAAAAAAGTGTTAAATTAAAGTAGACAGCGAGGTAAGTATGACGGTAATGACGAATCAAGATCCTAAATTTAGCAAGGTACGAGAGAATTGGGTCACCACCTGGAGTCAAGCTCAAAAAGGGATTGGCTTCTTTCCGGTAAATGATAATGATCACACCGTAGCCTATGAAATTCCGATTCAAAATACAGGAGATCGGGTAGCACTGATACTAGGAAATTACTATAGTGAGGTCTCCCTATCTATTGCTAGCGTCACTGTTTCTCTAGACAAGGATAGTGGGTTTCAACCAGTAACCGTTAATGGCTCAGAAGCCTTTGTTGTTGATGCCCGTGGGCTTGTCAAGACGGATAGTATCGAGCTGCTTGTGACAGCTGGTACAGCTATTTATGTGCGTATCTATTATCCAGACCAGCCACAAGTTAATCGAGCTATTTCTGGTAATACCTTTGCAAGGTGTGCTGAGCGGTCTATCAAAGGGAATTTCACAAAAACAACCCCCTTAATTTGTGATGATGTATTTAGTGATACGATGATAGATGACCCTTATGCCGTAAAATATGGCGAGTCATTAAGTGAGAGTGAAACGCGATTCACCCTAACCCTACAAGGCGTTGATGTGCACACAAAAGTAGCAGGTGGGACAATCGTAGCCTTCGGTGATTCAATAACAGAACAAGGCCATTGGGTAGGGCCGACGCAAGCACAAGTCTCAGATAAACTTGGTGCTGGGTATAGTCTAGTCAATGCCGGCATATCTGGTAATCGCTTGCTAAAGGGATTTGCTAACTTACCAAGATGGACACAGTTTTTTGGCTTAGCAGGCGTCGAACGTTTTATGCATGATGTATTTGAGGTTAATTGCCATGTCATTGCTGTCGTGATTGCGCTAGGTGTAAATGATTTACACCAGCCGGGTACGGAGGCACAATTTCCGATTGATGAGTTACCCACCTTCGACGAATTAGTAACAGGTTACCAGCATTTGATCAAGGTAGCTAAAGAACACAACTGCCGAGTTTTTTTAGCAACACTTAGCCCATTTATCGGCTACACAGTCGCTGTTAAAAATGAAGAAAAAGAGGCGATTCGCAAGCAGATAAATGAGTGGATCCGTCACAATCGTGAGGTTGCGGGCATCTATGATTTTGACGCCCTGCTATCAGATCCAACAAATCGCACGACAGCCAATCCCTTATATGACTCTGGTGATAAGTTACACCCAAGTCCAAAAGGTGGCCTTGCCATGAGTCGCTTGATCGATGTGACAGCCTTTAATGCTTAAATGCGGCTTCATAGGTAAGTAAGCGTGTCATCGACACTGCTTGCTAAATAGATGCATGGTGTTATGTGAGCGTGCCTGATGGTGTAAAAACTTGCATTCTATTGAAGTTATGCTATAATGGAACTATAGAACAAAGAAAGGAGCGCTCACATTGGGCGCTCCTGTTGTTTGAATTAATAGCGATTTAAGGGATGGGATATCACTAGAAAAAGTGGAGGTATGCCGATTGGTCAAGTTTGTTGATCAAACTTGCCGCTTACCTTTAGCAGGTTTTAGCTGTCTCCTATCGTATCGCTCATGTAGAAAGGAAATTTATGTCTACACCTATTACAGAAATTGTCCTAGAACATCTTGCAGGCAAGTTACCAGAGCCTTTTGAGTTAGTTGACGTCGAATGGTCGAAAATGGGGGCGGACCATGTCTTGTCTGTACTGATTGATAAACCGGATGGCATTACGCTTCAAGATACAGCAGATTTATCAGAGATTATCAGTCCTGAACTGGATAAAATCTCACCTGACCCATTTCCAGAAGATTACTTGCTGGAAGTTGCAAGTCCTGGTGCTGAACGGCCACTAAAAAAGGCAGCAGATTTCATCAAGCACATTGGCGATTATGTCTTTGTTAAGCTTTATCAGAAAGTTGCGGGAGAAAAAGAATTTGTAGGGGATATCGTTGCCTTCGATGACGATATGCTTACGCTGACTTATCTTGATAAGACACGTCAAAAGACGGTTGACATCGAGTTGTCAAACATTGCCAAAGCACGTACACAGGTTAAACTTTAAACACGACGTATGACGTTAAACTAATAAAAGAAAGTTGGAAGCACATGAGTAAGGAAATGCAAGCTGCATTCACCCTTTTGGAGGAAGAAAAAGGGATTTCACCTGAAGTTGTTATCGGCGCAATCGCTGAGGCCCTAACTGCAGCTTACAAAAAACAATACAATCAATCTCAAAACGTGACGATTGAGTATAATGATGCCAAGGGTGACTTTATCGTTTATTCAACTCGGGAAGTCGTAGATGAAGTATTTGATAGCCGTCTTGAGATGAGTCTTGATGATGCACTTGCACTGAATGCACATTATCAGATCGGTGACAAAATTCGGTTCGAAGAAAAACCGAAAGATTTTGCACGTACGGCTGCAAATGCTGCCAAGCAAGTTATCATGAACAAGATGCGTGAAGAATCACACACGATCATTTATAACGAGTTTAAGCGTTATGAAAATGAAATCATTCAAGGCACGGTAGAGCGTGTTGATGATCGTGCGATTTTCATCAACCTTGGTAAAGTGGATAGTATGCTTGGTAAACGTGATCAAATTCCTGGCGAACGTTACCAAATTGGCGATAAAGTCAAAGTCTATGTCTCTGCTGTTGAACAATCTAAAAAAGGCCCGATCGTTTATGTCAGTCGGACACATCCTGAACTCCTTAAAAGAATGTTTGAAAAAGAGATTCCTGAAGTTTATGATGGCACAGTTGAAATTGTCAGCATTGCGCGTGAAGCTGGTGATCGTGCTAAAGTCATCGTCAAATCAAATGATGCCAATGTTGATGCCATCGGTACAATCGTAGGTCCTCGTGGTTCACGTATTCGTACCTTGGTTGATGAGCTACATGGTGAAAACATGGATATCATCGAATGGAATGATGACCGTGCAACGATGATTAAGAATGCTTTGAAACCAGCACAGGTCAATGATGTTATCGTTGATGAGATCACTGGAGAAACGGTTGTTGTTGTACCAGACGATCAGCTCTCACTTGCTATCGGTAAACGTGGTCAAAATGTTCGCCTAGCGGCTCATGTGACCAACAACAAGATTGACATTAAATCACAAACGAAATTTGATCAAGAAGCGTCAGAAGTTGTGGCTGAAGAACTTGAAACTACACTTTCAGAGGACGTGCTTGATTAAGTAACTGATTAACAGGAGTAAGTGTTGATGGTTAAGACTAAAAAAGTACCCTTAAGAAAATCTGTCGTATCGAATGCACAATTTCCCAAAAAAGCGTTATTAAGAATTGTTTGCAATAAAGCCGGTGAAATTAGCATTGATCCAACAGGTAAAGCACCTGGTCGTGGTGCTTATATCGCGATTAAAAATGATGAAGCCTTACAAGCCAAACAAAGGCGCGTATTTGATCGCGTATTTCAGACAACGATTGCAGATAATTTTTATGATGAGCTGATCCTTTACGTAGACCACCAGGTCGAACGTGAAAAATTAGCAACGGTGACCTATTCAATTGATGACGCACCAGAAATTTAAGGCTGAAAAATGACTGAAATAACAGAGCTAAATAAAACAAAGTTGTCAAATTCCTTAGGAATGGCAAAAAAAGCTGGACGTATTGCGACAGGTGAAGAACTTGTCATCAAATCGATTCAAGCAGAACGCGCAAGATTGGTGTTTGTCGCACATGATGCAGCACCTAATCTTGTTAAACGTATTACTGATAAAACAACCTATTATGAAATTCCCATGCTAGACATATTTTCTTCAGCAGAACTTTCCCACGCTATCGGTAGTGATCGGAAAGTCATCGCTGTTCAAGATAAAGGATTTGCCAAGAAAATGGAGAGTCTTATGAAATAAGATAAACGAGGAGGACATCATTATGTCTGAAAAAAAACGTATTAACCAAATTGCTAAAGAGAGTGGCCTTACTAATAAAGAACTTGTGGATCACGCACAAAAAATTGGATTGCCAGTCAAATCGCATAGCTCAAGTATCGATGCAGAACAAACGAAAATACTTTTAAGTTCGCTTAACTCTGGATCAACTGATAACAAAGCAACAACAAAACCAGTGCTAGATGCTAAAAAGGAAACAGCTAGTCAAAATCGTGTGATTAGTGTTGGCGGTAAAAAAGTTGTTTCTGAAACAGAAACTGGTAATCGCCCGATCGTTGTTGGCGGTAAAAAAGTGTTATCAGACAAAGAAATTGGTAGTGCTCGTGTGATTTCTGTGGGTGGTAAAACAGTTGCCCCAGTAAAACAAGAAACGCCAGTCGCAAAAACAACAGAAGCTAAAGCGACACCAGTCGTAGCTGAAATCGCAACAAATGAACAAGTAAAAAATAAGGTGGAAAAGACCGTCGAAACGAAGACAGAAGTGAAAGCGGAAACGCCTAAAAAACCTGAGCGACCAGCTAATGGTGGTATCAAAGTCATTACACGTGCTGCAGATGTTAAACCTAAAAATGGTGGCATCAAAGTCATTCAACGCGCTGCGGATATTGCACCTTCAGCAGCAAGTCAAGGGAATGCTAATGCAAATCGCAATAAAAATAAAAAAAATCGCAACACTGCTGGTACTGGACAAGCACAAGGTCAAGGCCAAGGACAAAACAATGCGGGCGGTAATCGTCAAGGTGGTCCATTACGTGTAAATGATAACCGAAATCAAGTCCGTAATGCCCGTAACTCTAACTGGAACAGCAACAAGAAACGTAAAGGTAAACGTGGTGCTCAGCAAGTTGCACCACAACCAGTTGTGCAACGTAAGTTTCATGAATTACCTGAAAGCCTTGTTTATTCTGAAGGCATGACAATTGCTGATTTGGCAAAACGTTTGAAACGTGAACCTGCTGAACTCGTAAAAAAATTGTTCTTGATGGGTATCATGACAACACAAAACCAATCATTGGATGCGGATACGATTGAACTCTTGCTTCTAGACTATGGTGTAACACCTGAGAAAAAAGTTGAAGAAGATAAGACAGATATCGAACGTCTCTTCATCGAAGAAGGCTATCTTAACGAAGACAAATTGATTGAACGGCCACCAGTTGTTACAATCATGGGTCACGTCGACCACGGTAAAACGACCTTGCTTGATACACTACGTAATTCACGTGTGACGAGTGGAGAAGCTGGTGGTATCACACAGCATATCGGTGCCTACCAAATCGATGAGAAGGGTAAGAAAATTACCTTCCTAGATACACCAGGACACGAAGCCTTTACAAGCATGCGTGCGCGTGGTGCATCTGTAACGGATATCACGATTCTTGTGGTAGCAGCTGATGATGGTGTTATGCCACAAACAGTCGAAGCAATCAACCACTCAAAAGCAGCTGGTGTCCCAATTATTGTTGCCATCAACAAAATTGATAAACCAGGTGCCAACCCACAACGTGTGATTCAAGAGTTATCAGAACATGGTATCATGAGTCAAGCATGGGGTGGAGAATCTGAGTTTGTTGAAATTTCAGCTAAATTCAATACAAATATTGATTCACTTTTAGAAACAGTTCTCTTAGTTGCAGAAATCCAAGAGCTCAAAGCAGACCCAACTGTAAAAGCAATCGGTACTGTTGTAGAAGCGCGTCTGGACAAAGGTAAGGGAGCTATTGCGACTTTACTCGTTCAACAAGGCACACTTCATCAACAAGACCCAATCGTTGTTGGGAATACTTTTGGCCGTGTACGTGCTATGGTAACTGATTTAGGTCGTCGTGAAAAAACAGCAGGACCATCAAGTCCAGTTGAAATCACAGGTTTGAATGATGTACCACAAGCAGGTGACCACTTTGCCGTCTTTGAAGATGAAAAGACAGCTCGCTCAGTTGGTGAAGAACGTGCAAAACGTGCGCTCTTTAATCAACGCAGCAGCACACACCGTGTTAGCCTAGAGAATCTGTTTGATACGCTTAAAGAAGGTCAAATCAAATCAGTAAATGTCATCATCAAAGCTGACGTACAAGGGTCAGCCGAAGCACTTGCAGCATCATTACAAAAAATTGATGTTGAAGGTGTAAAAGTTGATATCGTCCATAGCGCTGTTGGTGCCATTAATGAATCAGATGTCTCTTTAGCCGAAGCAGCTAATGCGGTCATCATCGGATTTAATGTCCGTCCGACTCCGCTTGCTCGCCTGCAAGCTGAAAATGATGACGTTGAAATTCGTCTGAACAGCATTATCTATAAAGTGCTTGAAGAAGTTGAGACAGCTATGAAGGGGATGCTTGATCCTGAATTTGAGGAAAAAGTTATCGGCGAAGCAGTTGTTCGCGAAACCTTTACAGTTTCAAAAGTTGGTACGATTGCTGGTTTCATGGTCTTATCAGGATCTGTTAAACGTGATGCAAGTGTTCGTGTTATCCGAGGTGGTATTGTGATTGCCGACGGTAGCTTATCATCACTTAAACACTTTAAAGATGATGTCAAAGAAGTCAGAAAAGGTAATGAGGGTGGTCTCATGATCGACGGCTACAACGAAATTGAAGTTGATGATACCTTTGAAGTCTACGAAATGGTTGAAATTAAACGTTAAACCGTTTGCTGAACTGACGTATAAGAAGAAATGCTTGAGCAATCAGGTGTTTTGGGATGAAGGGGAAAAAAGATGTCAAATACACATCGTAGTGACCGTGTTGCGGTTGAACTCATGCGTGAAATCAACGATATTTTGCGCTTAAAAATCCGGGACCCACGCGTACAGGACGTTAATATTTCTGACGTTCAAATTACAGGTGACTTGAGTCAAGCGACGATTTATTATAGTCTTTTATCAGATCTTGCATCTGATAATGAAAAAGCTAAAACAGGTCTTAAAAAGGCAACTGGTGCAATTAAAAGTGAACTTGCTAAACGCATGACACTTTATAAAATTCCAGACTTAACGTTTGCCAAAGATGAATCTGTGGCTTATGGCGGAAAAATTGATGAACTCTTAAGAAACTTGAATAAAGATTAACATAAAAAAGCAGCCAATTCGATCAGAATTGACTGCTTTTTTTGTTTTAGCATTCAGAAAAGATAAAAAGTTAAGGCCTGCTTTTGATCATGAGTTAGTTCGTTAAGTCTTCGCCATTAGATGCGATTACTTTTTTATACCAGTCAAATGATTTTTTCTTCGAGCGTTTTAGGGTGCCATTACCTGCATTATCACGATCAACATAGATGAAGCCATATCGTTTTTTCATTTCACCCGTTCCAGCGGATACAAGGTCAATACAGCCCCAAGTGGTATAGCCTAATAAATCAACACCATCAAGTTCTACCGCATCTTTCATGGCTTGAATATGCGCCGCTAGGTAGTCAATTCGATAGTCATCGGAAACGTAGCCAGCTTCATCTGGGACGTCAACGGCACCTAAGCCATTTTCGACGATGAACAGTGGTTTTTGATAGCGATCATACAAATCGTTCATTGTGAGGCGTAGGCCTAGTGGGTCAATCTGCCATCCCCATTCGCTGGCAGCTAAGTATGGATTTTTGACAGAGGCGAAAAGGTTCCCTGCTGTTTTTTCATTGATTTTGGGATCTGTTGATTGCACACGTGACGCATAGTAAGAAAATGAGATAAAGTCGACTGTATGGGCTTTTAATAAGGCAAGATCCCCATCTTCAATCGGCAGCTCAATCCCTTGTCTTTTAAGCTCTTTTAGCGCATAGGCTGGATATTCACCGCGTGATTGGACGTCTATAAAGAAAAAGTTATCACGGTCAGCTTTACGAGCTGCTAAAACATCTTCTGGTTTACAGGTATAAGCATAGTTTGTGCCAGCCGCTAACATGCAACCCACTTGGTTCTCTGGATCCACTTCATGCGCGATTTTAGTCGCAATTGCACTCGCCACTAATTCATGATGTGCTGCTTGATATTTGACCTGCTCTTGATTCTCTCCATCCTCAAAGTACAAGCCGGCGCCCATGAATGGGGCATGTAGAATCATATTAATTTCATTAAAAGTCAACCAATACTTGACCAGACCTTTATACCGATTGAAAATGGCATGACATAAATTTTCGTAGAAACCAACCATTTCACGGCTGCGCCAAGCGCCATATTTCTCGACTAAATGCATGGGGCAATCGAAATGCGTGATCGTTACCAATGGTTCAATATTATATTTACGACATTCTTTAAAGAGATCTTCATAGAATGCTAGACCTGCTTCATTTGGTTCAGTTTCATCTCCTAATGGGAAGATGCGGGTCCAAGCAATAGATAAGCGATACGTTTTAAATCCCATTTCTGCAAACAAAGCAATATCAGCTTTGTAATGATGGTACATATCGATTGCATTTTGGGCTGGATAGAAATGTTGGCTGTCAAAATCAACCATTTTCTTTTTACCAGTGATTACTGAAAACCGATCAGCTCCAACCGGTGCTAAGTCTACGTTGGCTAAACCACGACCACCTGCGTTGTAACCACCTTCACATTGATTGGCAGCAGTTGCACCACCCCATAAAAAATCTTTTCTAAAAGACATACGATAATTCCTCCATTTGTTTGTTGATTAAGTTGTGATTAGCGAATGACTTTCATCACCTCTTCACCAGGCTCAGATAAGGCTTTTGTCAAAGTGATGATGTCACCAAAATCTGACGAATTTGTGACAACAACAGGGACAACAGTATCGTATCCTTTTTCAGATATGCTAGCCAAATCAAAGGTGATTAGTTTATCGCCTAACGCTACTTGTTGTCCTTTTGTTACAGCATACTCGTAGCCTTCTCCATTTAGTTGGACAGTATCAATACCAACATGGATCAATAGTTCAACGCCAGTATCACTTGTTAAGCCAATCGCGTGTTTTGAGTCGAAAACAGCAGTAATCACGCCAGAAAATGGTGCGTAAACGATACCTTCTACTGGTTTTATAGCAAATCCTTTTCCTAAAATTTCTTCAGAGAACATCCCATCAGCTACAGCTTTTAAGGTAATCACTTCACCTTTTACAGGTGTGGCAACATTTACGATATCCCCAATAGCTGATGTCGGTGCTGTTGTTACATCGTTTTCTACTTCGGGTGCTACCTCAACAATGGGATCTTTATACAGAATATAAGATACCACAAAGGCAATCACAATACTAATTGCTGAACCGATACAAGCAAGATATAAATATTTCAAGGTATCATTTCCGATGTAACTTGGTAGTGTCAGTAAGCCAGGTGCTCCGCCGGTGAAGTTTTTTACGCGGCTAATCCCCATAAATAAACCGCCAAGACCGCCACCTACCATTGCTGCGTAAAGTGGTGTTTTGAATCTTAGGTTGATACCATATAATGCTGGTTCTGTAATACCAAATAATCCTGTCAGTCCTGCTGATGCAGCCAATTGTTTGATTGTTGAATCTTTACTTTTCAAGCCAACCGCTAAAGATGCAGCGCCCTGTCCGAGGTTTGAGGCTAACATACCTGGATAAATCACAGTATCATATCCTGCGGCCATCCGGTTATTGATCCCGATTGGGACTAGGCCATAGTGGGTACCAGTTGCAACAAATAAAGGGGTAAATGAGCCAATAATTGTTGGGACTAACCATGGGCTAAATTCTTCTAATGCTTTAATACCTGTTGAGATGGCATCACTGATTAAATAGCCAAATGGGCCAATGATGACAAGAGAAACAGTCCCCACGATTGCGATTGTCAGCAAAGGTTTACTGAAAAACTTAATCACTTTGGGAGAGACACGGTCCGCAATCGGTTCTACATACGACATGAACCAAACCGTTAAAATAATCGGAATGACCGATGACCCATAAGTAACTGGTGAAATAGGTAAGCCAAATAAGTGAATGCTGCCTTTACCAGACGTTTTGATCACATTGACCATAGCTATGAAATTGGGATGGAGTAAAACACCACCCAGCATCATAGCCAGATACATATTAGTTCTGAATTTTTGTGCAGAAGAAGCAGCTAGTAAGATTGGCAAGAAATAAAATGCTGCATCCGCCATAAAATCGATAATGATGTAGGTTTGTCCTGTTTTATCAATTAACTTAAAGACGACTAACAAAGATAGCACAGCTTTTAACATACCTGCTGCAGTAATCGCTGGCAAGATAGGTGTAAAAATACCGGTAATTGTGTCAATAACCTTTGCTGCAACGTTGCGATTGTCGTTTTCAGGTGTTTCTCTAGGCCCATCTAAGGCAGGTACTTTTTTTAGAATCTCTTTGTAGACACTGCCAACATCACTGCCAATGATGACCTGGTACTGGCCACCTTTTGAAACAGCGCCCATGACACCTGTCGTATCTTTGATTTTCTGTGTCTGAGCTTTCGTCTCATCCTTCAGATTAAAACGTAGTCTAGTCGCGCAATGCGTTAGACCGCCAATATTTTCCTGACCACCGACATAGTCGATGATTTTATCTGCTAACTCTTGATAATTCATTTGCAATTTCTCCTGTAAAATAAAATACCTAAGAAAACTTCAATCGAAGTTTTTCTTAGGTATAGCCCGTGATTTTCTCACCGTAACAATCCTTTAGTTATTTGTAATTCTTCTAATGTGAATCGTGAGATAAATCATCTCGTCTTCTTTTAACTCTCGATCAAATTCTTTTAAGATATACTCTCGAATTTTTAAAGCACAAAGATATTCTGCTTGGTATTTATCTTTTAACATAAACAAGAAGCCTTCATCTTTGTCTTTATCTAATTCTACTCCACTAAATAAACGTTGCACAAAAAATTTCAGGTGTGTGATGAACCGTTCGTAGTGTAAGGTATATTCATCTAAATCTGTCTTATAATGATATTTGACGATATTGACGATAGTCTGAATGATTTTCATCATTTCAGAAACTTGATTGACCTGTGATAAATCAAGTTCAGCATTAACGATATGCAAGGCAATAAAGCCGGCCTCATCTTCTGGTAATGAAACACCTAATCGATTCTGAATCATCGATAATGCTTCCTTGCCAATCAAATATTCATGATTATAGAAACGTTTAATTTCCCATAAAAGGGCATTACTGACAGGTAAACCGCCGGCATGTCGTTCGATTGCGTAATCAATATGATCGGTCAAAGTCAGGTAGATGTTCTCATTGAGTTTTTTTCCTAGAGAAACTTTTGCAAACCCAATAATTTCATTAGCTACCTGTAAATGTTCCAAACGGACATTTGACAATAGCTGTGTCAATTTATTCGTGGTCACATCAGTATGACTTGTGTAGATTTGTTCAATCGATTGTGCATCAATTTCATCGCCAATCGCTTTTTTAAAGCCAATGCCTTTACCCATTACCAAAATGTCTTGACCGTCGTCGTTAGTAGACTTGATAATGTTATTGTTAATTACTTTTTTACTTCCATACATCTCCTCAGTGAGATTCAACCAGCTAGCTGATAAAATGCTGTTTCTGAAATAAAGTATAGCCTGCATGAACGCCAGTAACAATCTTCACTTCTCATGCTATTAAAGCATAAAAAGAAAGCGTTGTCAATTTAATATAAAAAAACTAGCTGCTAGTTATCGTCTAGATGACTGATTTATATCTGCCCTCAAATCTTGCAAACACATGATATGATATAGGAAAAACAAGGTCGGGTAGTGCTTTAACGATAGCACTGCTTTGTTGAGAAAGCGATTATGATAAGCTATAATAGTAAGACCTACCTTATCATCAGGTGAAAAATACTAAGTAATCGTTTTTATATAGAAAGTAGGATATGAAAAAAAATTCTAAGGAACTGATCAATTATGCTTTACCAGCTGTATTTGAAAATATTTTACAGACAACTGTCGGATTTGTTGATAGTGTTTTGATTGCTAAAATATCACTCGTAGCTGTCTCTGCAGTCAGCCTAGTAAATGGGGTAATGGCTGTCTATCAAGCAGTCTTTATTGCTTTAGCAGTAGCGGTGATAACCGTTGTGTCAAGTATCACTGGGGAGAAGCAAACGGATAAACTATCAGAAACAGTGAGAACAGCTATCGTGCTATCACTCGTAGTGGGTGGTGTATTTTCGGTTATGTCACTCCTTTTTGCCCACCCAATTCTGTTGGCATTGGGCGCAAAAGGTGCTGTGCTATCGCAAGGGGTCATTTTCCTAAGGATTGTTGCAGGTACGAGTATTTTGATGGTCTTAATGATTGTTTTAGGTCAATTGGTTAGGAGTGCAGGTCGACCTAAGCTACCCCTCATGATCAATATCGTTGTCAACATTTTGAACTTTATCTTTGATGTGATCTTGATTTTCGGGTTATTCGGATTGCCAAAACTTGGTATTCTCGGTGCAGGTATTGGGACGGCATTAGCGAGACTTGTTGGTGTTGTCATGCTAGTGCTGGCACTACAGAAAACAAGTCACAGAATAGAGGGGCAGCTTTTCTCTGGGAAATTACATCTCTTCAAAAGTGAGATTGTCAAGAGAGCACTACCGATTATGGGTGAGCGATTGATGATGAGACTAGGTGATATCGTGATATTTGTGATTATCATCGTCTATGGGACAGATGTATTCGCGGGAAATGCCATTGGCGAGACAATCACAGCCTATAATTATCTGCCTGCTTTTGGCTTTGCGACGGGGGCTAGTATTTTAATCGCCCGCGCTTTTGGACAGAAAAACAAAGCAGAGATCAGCTCACTCACTAAAAAATCGTTTGTCATCACTGCCATATTGAGTACCATTCTCGGTGGGGTCATCTTTGCTATTTCTCCTGTTTTCATCAGTTTCTTTACAGATAATGCGACGGCTATATCGGCAGCTCGTATTGTGATTTTCATCTCATTTATCAGTGAACCTATCGTGTCGGG
This sequence comes from Pseudolactococcus piscium, assembly GCF_002441695.1. Classification (GTDB taxonomy): domain Bacteria; phylum Bacillota; class Bacilli; order Lactobacillales; family Streptococcaceae; genus Pseudolactococcus; species Pseudolactococcus piscium. Next base: position 6,448 of record NZ_JXJW01000004.1, on the reverse strand, counting down.
TGTCATCATCTATACTGCCGCATTACAAGCCATGGGTGATGCTAAAACACCATTTTATGCGACCTTGATTGGTATGTGGACGATACGGATTGGCTGTGCATGGCTTCTAGGTACAGGATTGGGATTTGGCTTATGGGGTGTGTGGATTGCAACTGTTTTAGACAATATTTTTCGATTTTTTGTGTTAAAATTAAGGTATGACCGTCGACTTAAGAATCAAAGAATTAACAGAACAACTTAACCAATATGCGCATGCTTATTATACTTTAGACGCACCATTAGTCGAAGATGCTGCCTATGATCAATTATATAGAGAGCTGACTACGCTAGAAGATGCCCATCCAAACTTAGTTCGTGCAGATTCTCCAAGCCATAGAACAGGCGACGTCGTTTTATCAGGATTTGAAAAATATACCCATGCCTACCAACTTTTTAGTCTGCAGGATGCCTTTTCTCGTGAAGAGGTCGAGGCATTCGATAATCGTGTTCGTAAGCTAGTTGAGAATCCTGAGTATATCTGCGAACTCAAGATAGATGGCTTATCCTTATCCCTCGTTTATGAAGGTGGCGTACTACAAACTGCGGCCACTCGAGGTGATGGGAGTATCGGTGAAAATATCACAGAGCAAGTCAAGAGAATAAAGGACGTCCCTTTGGTTTTGACTGAGCCGATCGATATTGTCGTCCGTGGTGAAGCCTACTTACCTCGTAAAAATTTTCAAAAACTCAATCAATCACGAGAAGAAGAAGGCTTAGCAGCATTTGCCAACCCGCGAAATGCTGCCGCGGGAACCCTGAGACAGCTAGATACTAAAGTTGTCGCCAAACGTGGTCTAGCAACATTTTTATATCAGGAAGCTAGCCCAGCAACAAATGACACCCAGGAAGCGGTATTAAGCTATCTAGAAAAGTTAGGTTTAGTCGTTAATGAGCAACGTGTTTTTGCGACGAATATGACTGAAATCTGGGCTTTCATCGAAAAAGTATCAGAGTTGAGAGAGTCACTTGCCTATGATATCGATGGGGTGGTGATTAAAGTTAATAACTTATCTGAACAAGATGCCTTAGGCTTTACAGTTAAGTTTCCAAAATGGGCAATTGCCTATAAATTTCCTGCAGAACTTGCTGAAACAGACATTTTAAGTGTCGACTGGACGGTTGGTAGAACGGGAGTTGTCACACCAACAGCGAATATGACGCCAGTGTTACTCGCGCAAACAACAGTTGCACGCGCGACGCTGCACAATGTTGACTATATTAAAGAAAAAGATATCCGTTTAGGAGATAAAGTCATTATCTACAAAGCGGGAGATATCATCCCAGCTGTTCAGCGCGTCTTGTTAGATAAGCGACAGCAGGATTCAGTCATCTTAGCAATCCCAACAACTTGTCCGGATTGTCAGGCAAGTTTGCAACATTTTGAAGGAGAAGTCGCACTACGCTGTGTTAATCCACTTTGTCCTGCACAAATTCGGGAAAAATTGATTCATTTTGCAAGCCGTGGTGCTATGAATATCACTGGTTTAGGCATCGCTGTTGTGACACAACTGTTTGATAAACAATTGATCACGGATGTGTCAGACTTGTACAAGTTATCAGTAGCTGATTTATTGAAACTTGATAAAGTCAAGGAAAAATCTGCTGAAAAATTGTACCAGTCGATTCAAGCATCTAAGGCAAATTCAGTAGAGAAATTAATTTTTGGCCTAGGCATTCGCCACGTAGGTGCTAAAGCAGCCAAAATTATTTCTGAGAGTCTATCAAATTTAACCGCTATTTCAAAAGCGAGTGCTGAGGCGTTATCTGCTATCCCCACTATTGGTGGTGTATTAGCGGAGAGCTTAACCACTTATTTTGCCTTGGATGGGACTAAAAAATTACTGTCTGAGTTAGCAGAAGTTGGCCTGAATTTCGACTATTTAGGGCCAATTAAACGTGACGATGCCCCATTATCAGGGAAAAATGTTGTCTTGACAGGAAAACTCGCCCAGTTGACGAGATTAGAAGCCAAGCAAAAACTGGAGACCTTAGGGGCTAATGTGACAGGAAGTGTCTCTAAAAATACGGATATAGTAGTCGCTGGAAGCGATGCTGGCAGTAAACTAGCCAAGGCCCAAGCATTGGGAATTGACGTATGGAGCGAAGAGGAGCTAATCAAACTATGAAAACGAGACTGATCTATAACCCAACATCAGGACAGGAAGCGATGAAAAAAAATATCGCAGAAATTTTAGATGTCTTAGAGGGTTTCGGTCATGAGACATCAGCTTTTGCGACAACGGCTGACGAAAATTCGGCTAAAAATGAGGCTAAACGGGCTGCAGAAGCTGGGTTTGAGTTAATTATCGCAGCAGGTGGTGATGGCACGATTAATGAAATCGTTAATGGGATTGCGCCACTCGAAACAAGACCGAAACTAGCCATTATTCCAGCAGGAACGACTAACGATTTTGCGCGTGCGCTAAAAATACCACGCAACAATCCAGTTGCAGCAGCCAAAATTATCGGTAAGGATCAAACACTAAATATCGATATTGGTCGTGCAGGCGAAGATCACTATTTTATTAATATTGCTGCTGGTGGGTCACTAACGGAGTTAACGTATAGTGTGCCATCACAACTTAAAACAGCATTTGGTTATCTGGCCTATCTAGCGAAAGGTGCAGAATTACTCCCACGTGTAAAAGCAGTCCCAATCAAAATTACACATGATAATGGCGTATTTGATGGGGAAATTTCTATGTTTTTTGCTGCCCTCACCAACTCGGTAGGTGGGTTTGAGCAAATTGCACCAGATGCGCAGTTAGATGATGGCCTGTTTACCCTCATTCTAGTTAAAACAGCTAACTTATTTGAAATGATCCACTTGATTGGACTCGTCATCAATGGTGGAAAACACATAGAAGACAAGAAAATTGAGTATATCAAAACAAGTGAAATTAAGATTGAACCACAAACCGATGATAAAATGATGCTTAATTTGGATGGCGAGTATGGTGGGGATGCGCCTATTACACTGCTTAATCTTAAAAATCACATCGAAATGTTTGCTAATTTGGATGAAATAGATGATGATAACTATATCGGTGATGAAACTGATTTGATGCTTGAAGCAGTTGCCAATAAATTTGCCAAAGAAGTTGAAAAATCAAATGAACTTGATGCATAATCAGTTCTAATAGCATAGATAGACCTAAAATTCTCTGTTGAGAGAATTTTAAATGGAAAGTTACCCAAGTGGCTTAAGGGGACGCCTTGGAAAGGCGTTAGACGTAGCAATACGTGCGCGGGTTCGAATCCCGTGCTTTCCTTGTATACGAAAAGAACCCTTTTAAAATAAGGGTTCTTTATTTTTAGGGTCTGGTTTAGGGTCTGTCTGCGATTTGAAAGCCTGTTTAATATTTTAATCAGGCTTTCTTTATATATTTTTTACAATGAGGAAGTACTAATTTCAAAAAATGTTGACCTTCATCACCTATCTCACTTTTGTTTTCCTCTTTTTTTATGACTAATAGCGTAGTGGGCCTAGGGCGTCGTGCGTTTTCGAAACTGTAAACCAGGAAGTAGTCGGTTGTGTCAATCAAAACGTCATAAGGCCTGTTTCTTAATAAGATATTTCTTTCATAGTCCAATGATAGCCCGTATGGATTATTATGTGTAACGCCATAAATTGTCTTTATTTTTTCTTTTTCCTCTTCTGAAGGCATGTTGTAAAAACAGATTAATGTAGTAGGTGAACAAATCAACATAGTAGAGAATGGTGCTAAACACATCAAAAATATAATAGCTAATGTTAGTTTAGTCCAATAGGATGGGGAATATTTGAAGAAAAAAACAAGTAGAATAAGGTATATAAAACCAAGATATAATAATAATTTTTTCTTTTTTAACGATATAGCATATTTCCAATAGTAATCAAAGTAAAAATTTCTCGATATTTTTAACCATTCTCGCTTCGTAAAATGTGATACAAACATAGTCAACCACCTTATTCATTTTCAAATAATATAGCATATATTTTGTATACTTTGAATTATCAATAATTAACGATTTTGTATAAATAAGTGCAATAATTTTAAAATGTAGGTAGATAAGTAACTCTAAAAGATGATATACTGTAGGTGATACAAATTAATGATCCTTGATCAGTTGCTGGTTAAGTTGATTGAGCAGGATAGTGTTCAGTAAAATAGGGTCTGGTTTAGGGTCTGCTAGTAAAAAAATGTATGATTCAATATAAATACTATTAATATAAACGCTATATAGAAGAAAATGTATAAAAATAATGTTGGTGCCCCCAACATGAAAATCAAAAGGATGGCCTTATCAAATGACTGAGTTAGCAAGCTATATCGCAAATTTTAAGCAGCAAAATCCAACCTATCAAGATCAAGACATAGCAGCTTATGCCTTTGGTGGTGGGGAAGTGATGGCAGATGAGCTGGCAGCTTTGGTTGTTGCTGGTCATAAGCAAGGTACCACGAGTTTATACCAAGCCTATGAAGTAGAAAATGAACCCCTCCCTAAAGTAGGGGATGTCTGTGTGATTTTAGATGGAAAAGGTCGGCCGACATCGGTCGTTATTAATACGGCTATAGAGGTATTACCTTTTAATGATGTGACAGCGCATCATGCCCTACTAGAATCAGAAGGAGATAGGACATTGGCTTATTGGCGTCGGGCACATATTGACTTTTTCACACATGCCTATACACCCGAAAGTGGCATTAAGTTTACCCCTGCTTCCTTAGTTGTATTTGAGAAATTTCAGTTACTATACAAATAACTGAAAAATGTCTTTTATCCTATTCATGTTCAGGTTGATTATGTTGATTTTATTAAGTAATTATGATAACTTAGTAAGGTATCAATCGTACAGATAGCATTTGACACGCATCTATAGAGGGCAACCTTTTACAGATGAACTGAATAATGCCGAAATAGAGGCGGTTTCTAGAAATAGAAATCCCTCTATTTTTATTTTTCTTCAAATGATTTAAAATTAAACGATCGAAAGGTGATCCAATTGCAAAATAAAAAAGAATTAAAGTTAGGTTTAGCTTTACTAGCTAGTGGCATTATGTCATTTTGTGGCGTATTAATCGAAACAGCGATGACTGTGACATTCCCAACACTTATGTCTGAGTTTAAGGTGTCAACAGCCAGTATTCAGTGGATTACAACCATTTACTTATTAGTCATTTCTATCACTGTCCCCCTATCAAGTTATTTGATAAAGAAATTCCCACTCAGATACCTGTTCTTATTTGCAAATCTGATGTTTTTCTTAGGTTTGTTAACAGACTATACGGCTAAATCATTTATCATCCTACTATTGGGTAGATTTTTCCAAGGCTTGGCGACGGGTATCGCATTGCCACTTATGTTTCATATCATCCTAACCTATGCCCCGCTAAATAAAAGAGGGACCATGATTGGCTTAGGCTTCTTGATTACCTCAGTCGCACCGGCAATAGGACCGACTTATGGCGGACTTCTTTCAACCAATTACACATGGCATGCAATCTTTCTACTCTTAATTCCCATTATTTTGCTTTCACTAGTCCTTGGTCTATTCGCCATACCAAAAGAAGCAGTTGAAACAACTGAAACCTTGGATAAAACAAGTTTATTAGGTGTGATTCTGATGTTCAGCGGTGCACTGTTCTTCCTAAGTAACATTGAGCAATTAATCAGCTTGGTTTATTTAGTGATTACTGTGATTGGTTTTGCTATCTTTTATAAGGGATCAAAAAGTAACCCATCACCATTGATTCAACTATCACTCTTCAAGCTACCTAGATTTAGACTGTTTTTATTCGGCTTCTTGATTTGTCAAACGATGTTGTTAGGTATCTCATTCATCGTGCCGAATTACATTCAAATCGTGCGTGGTGGATCAGCATTTCAATCTGGATTAGTCATGATTCCAGGTGCTTTGATTGGTGCGATTTTAGCACCAATTTCTGGAAAACTACTAGATACATTCGGTGCGAAACGGCCCATATTGATTGGTATCCTGATCACGATGATAGGTTGGGGGGGACTTAGTTTCTCATTAGGTCATATTGGTGCATTAGGTGTCGTTGCTGGTCATGTCTTCTATATGATTGGTATTGGCCTATGCTATAGTAATTTAATGGCTGTAGGCATGAACCAAATTGCCAAAGACTTGCAGAGTGATGGCAATGCAGTATTCAATACCTTACAACAATTTGCAGGAGCGGTTGCAACAGCCCTCGTAGCAGTGATTATTAATTTTGTTCAGAAAAATAGTCACCTATCCCTACAAAACGCAACAACACTAGGCTCAAAAATTGCCATGCTTGTTATCCTAGGTTTGATGGGGCTTGCTTTTATCGGCTGTCTACGACTATTTTCTAAATCAGATGATTAATGACTGACTGGTCAAAACATATTGATATAAAAGAGAGGGGCCCTCATGACG
>NZ_JXJW01000039.1 GCF_002441695.1 Pseudolactococcus piscium | reverse complement strand
AGTCAGCCTGATAAAACTGGCGAATCTGACTCATTTAGAAGTCGAAAAAAATGCAGTACCAGAAAGCTTGTCTTTGCTCGAGCAATATGAGGTAAAGACTGTTGAGGCGCTTGAGATTGGGCAGCGTTGGGAGACGGCACAACCGAATAAGTCGATTAAATCCTTGATTGGTTGGCGTGGGAAATCGGATGATGTTTATTGGGATTTACATGAAAGAGGGCATGGGCCACATGCTTTGGTCGGTGGGACGACTGGTTCAGGGAAATCAGAATTCTTGACGACCTATCTGATTGGGCTCGCGATTAACTTTTCACCAGAAGATATTGGGATGCTAATCATTGACTGGAAGGGTGGCGGGATTGCCAATACCTTGGATAAGTTACCGCATTTTATGGGTGCCATTACCAATCTAGATGGTGCGGGGACGGCTAGAGCCTTAGCCAGTATCAAGGCCGAATTAGACAAGCGCCAGCGTGAATTTGCCAGATATGGGGTGAATAGTATCAATGACTATATGTCCCTTTATAAGCAACGCCACGAGTCGAAACCAGATGTTAATTACCCGACGAAACCACTCCCACATCTTATCCTGGTATCAGATGAATTTGCGGAGTTGAAAGCAAATGTACCCGAATTCTTGGATGAGTTGACGTCTGTTGCACGGATTGGCAGAAGTTTAGGGGTCCACTTGATTCTTGCGACTCAAAAACCCAGTGGTGTGGTGAATGACCAAATTGAAGCCAACTCTAGATCAAAAATTGCCCTTAAGATGGCAGGCGTCCAGGATTCAAATGAATTGCTTAAAACACCTGATGCAGCCCATATCACTAATCCGGGTCGTGGGTACCTTAGAGTTGGCGAAAATGAGGTGTATGATTTATTTCAAAGTGGCTATGCAGGTGTGCCGTATGATCCTGAAGCGGAAAATGAGGAAAAAGTCGATGAGCGCATCTTTAGCATCAATGCCTTAGGCCAGTATGAGCTGATGTATGACCCAACTGAGGAAGTCGTGCAGGGTAAGGATACAAGTGACTTGCCTAGTCAGCTGGATGCAGTGATTGATGCGATTATACAGATTTTTGAGGATGCTAGCTACACACGGCCTGATCAGCCTTGGTTACCTAATCTAGCAGAAAACATCTCAACACCTCAGGTCAAGCTAGGTGTGCAACCGACACTTGCTGTACCGTTAGGGCTACTTGATGTACCTAGTGACCAAGCACAAGTTAATTATGATTTTGACTTGTTAAAACAAGGGAATACAGTTATTTTTGCAAGTAGTGGCTACGGTAAATCCACGCTACTTCAAACCTTGAGCTTAAACCTGGCTAAGGCTAACACACCAGAACAAGTGCACCTTAACTTACTAGACTTTGGTAATAATGGCTTATTGCCACTCAAAGATTTACCGCATGTAGCAGATATCGTCACACTGGAAGAAACTGAAAAACTGCAGAAAATGTTAGCAGGTATCGTCACAACTTTAGCTAGTCGTAAACGCGCCTTTAAAACTGCGGGTGTTGCCAGTTTAGCGCAGTATGAAGCTAAGACGCAGCTAAGTCTGCCTATCATCGTGAATCTCCTAGATAACTATGATGGTCTTAGCCTAGAGGACAGTCGTAAGCAGCAAATCGATAATTCCTTGTTACAAGTCTTACGTGAAGGCCCTAGTCTGGGTGTTTATCTAGTCTTAACAGCTAGCCGATTAGGTGCTGTTCGGGCAAATATGATGAGTGCCATCCCAACTAAGCTCGTCCTCTACCTGAATGATGCTGGTGAAGTGACGACAATCATGGGACGTGCCAGTGTTCAACAAGAGGCTAAAGCAGGTCGAGGTCAAGTCATGCTAGACGTACCAAGGGCTATCCAGTTCTACCTGCCAGTCGCAGGTGAGACGAGTACGACACTATTAGAAAATCTTGAGCAGGCAGTTTCGACCCTAAGTCAGAACTGGACAGGACCGCGACCAGCTAAGATTCCGATGGTACCTGAGGAGTTGACGGGTACACAATTTGATGCGCTACTAAGTGAAAAAGGGACAAACAAATTATATATCGGTTTAAACAAAGCCACGTCAGCTATAGAAAGTTTTGACTTATTTGTTGGTAACAGTATCGGCATTTTTCCGGCGAATAAGAAACAGCTTAGGATGTTTTCTCCCTTTTTAATAGAACAATTAGTTGATCAAGACTGTGAAGTGATTCTCATAGATGCCCTTAATGGGTTGAAAGATTTCTCAGATAAAGCGTCGCTTTACATTTCGAGAGATGATGTAACGAATCATTTAGTAGAGTTGAAAGAAACATTAGCGTTTTTAATGTCACAAAAAGACTCTGAAGCGAAGCAACTGATTATAGTTAACGGTATTGCAGATATTCTGGAGAAGAGTTTCTACCAACAAGCACAATTCATCTCTTTGATAGAGCAGAATACTAGCCAACGTCAACTGATTTTCATGGATTACCAAACGAGAGTCGGAGATAATTTTACTATGCCAACAGCTACTGTGAAGGAAAATATCACTCAGATATTATTTGGCGGAGAGTTAAGCAGTCAACATTTTATTGAAAACTTACCTATGTCGGTAAAAAATGAATCATATCAAAGAAATATTTTACATAGTATAAATGATGAAGAACTCTATCATATTGTGGTGCCAATAATACAAGAAAGGTTGTGATTGAAAATGACAGATAAACAGTTGGCATTTCTTGGCCTAGGAACAATAGTTGAAGTAGACGATATGGATGCTTTAGAGCATACAAAATATGTTGTGGTTGCACGTGCAATCGGACAAGACTCAAATGGAGAAACGATTCTTCGCTATATGCTTGCTCCCCATCCTTATGGTCATGTTCCTGATCAAAAAGAGAATATTTTGAGAATCACTGCATCACAAATTACGAAAATTATTCACGAAGGGTATACCGATGAATTGGATACAAAACTACTTGATGATCTAGAAGATGTGATGAGGGGAACTTTGACACAAGTGGTATCAGGTACTAAAGCAGAAGTAGATGAAAAAAGTGATTCTGATGAAAAAGTGAAACAAGTAACGCCTCTTGTAGGACAAGAACCCAAACTTGCAGCAGCTCAAAAGTTAGAAGAAGAAAACATATTAAAAAGGGATCCATTTTATAAATTTAGGAAGATGAAGGAGGAAAAAGTAAATGGCAGGACGGATTAAATCAGACATCGGAACAGCAAATGATGCGGTATCTAAATATGGTAACTTAGTAGGTCCCAGCACTAAAACAAGTGCTTTAGGTGAAAGTAATCTTTCGGGCATGAAAAGTGCTGTTACGGTATCCAATAAAATCGTTAGTGATGTCAGCTCATTACAATCCAGTATCAAAAAACAAGCAGGGAAATTTCCTAAACTGGCTTCTGCAATTGAACAACGTGACAAACAAGATGCGACTGCATTGTTAGACAATGCGTGGGGGTGGTAGTATGAAAGATAAAAATGCAGATAAACGCTATGCCTATGACCTAAAAATTAGTGATGAGGAACGTAAAATTGAGGAATTATACGCTCAAGAAGGTCAACTCAAGCAATCGCTTGAAGCCTTTCAATACGAGATCACAAGCAGTTTTCAAACATTAAAGGTGATTGAGGATGAATTAAATTACAGAAATCATGGCAGCAGTAGTTTTAGTGAGACGCAAGAGAAGCAAAAATACCTTGACCGAATGATTGCGAATCAGCAAGCCTCACAAGATTTGCAGTTCAAACGTATCCATCAAAAACGAGAAGAACAACGTGAAACGCTAATCAGAGAAAGGAGTAGTCTATCATGGGATTAATTTATAATCCAAGTGAATCAAGAGAATTGATGTCAAATTTCCAATCAAATATCAACACTTGTGAGCAAATCGTGGCTGACTTGAAAGCGGGTAATCGCCAGCTGATTCGTGTTTTGAATAGTCATCAGTTATCAGGTTCAGCTTTTACTGCTGGGCAAGGGTTGTTTACGCAGTTAGTCATCCCAACCGTTTCAAAGGCCGATACGGTTATTCAAAAGTTAAATAGCAAACTGCAACAGTATGGTCAGTACACAGGCGCTGCGGGTAGTGAAATTCTTGACGAAGATAAGCTCAATCAACAGCTAGAGGCATTACGCCGTCAGCAAGCAACACTAGGTTCTCAGATTCACATTTATCAGAATCAAGCAAGAAGTAGCGAGGAAGCAGAAATCACAGCCATGTGCTACAGCTATGCAAGGTCACTCTCAAATTTTATGGGTACCATTCAAGAAGATATTCGACAAGTCGAGGAAAAGCTCAAAAAGTTGCATGAATTAGATATGAAGCTAGCCCCTTTG
>NZ_JXJW01000038.1 GCF_002441695.1 Pseudolactococcus piscium | reverse complement strand
TAGCAAGTAGGATTCTAGAGATAGCGACTACACCTAAACCCACTATTAATACTGTAACAAGCAATGCAAGTTTCTTTTTCATTTAGTTCACCAAGTCCTTCATATAGATAATATGGTCCATCTGATTTGCAAGTGCCAAATCATGTGTCGCAACAATCAATGTCGTATCTGCTGTGACCAGAGATAGCAATAATTCACCTACCTGCTCTCCAGTATCATCATCCAAGGCACCAGTGGGTTCATCAGCCAAAATAAGCTTAAACTTTTTTAATAGCATTCGGGCAATCGCAACTCTCTGAGCTTGGCCTCCTGATAATTCATAAATCCGTGATGTTAAGTAAGTCTCATCTAAACCAACTTGTTCCAGCGCCACTATCTGCTTGGACCTATCTTTTTCAATCATTTTCAAATTTTGCGCAACATTTTTATCATCTATCAAAGCGTAACTTTGAAAGACATAGCCCAAATAGTCTTTGAAATATTGTTTTTCTTTCATCTGCCAAATCGGTTTTGACGCAACTAAAACATCACCACTTGTGGGCCTTTCAAGACGGGCTATCGCATTTAAGAACGTTGTCTTACCACTACCTGACACCCCTACTAGTGCATATGAGCTACCTGCTTCAAACGTCAAGTTCACATTTTCATAGACTATTTTTTTGCCAAAACATTTACACAATGCTTTTAATACGATCATGTCATGTCGCCTCCTTTTAAGATACTCATTTTATTTTTGTGTAACTTACGAAATGCACCTATATAGATAAGCCAGATAGCCAGTAAATATAAGCCAAGTAAGCCCAGGATAATTTGCCACGACCCTAATAAAAACCAGCAAAGATATTCAGCAAAGCTCAGTGTAATCACCAAAGAGATAAACTGTCTATAAACAGACCTGCTAAAGCCTAACCCATTCAGCGTGCGGATAATAATCTCCTTACGATTGAGCTGAATTTGCATTTTTAGAAAATCATAAACCACGACTAGCTGTAATAAGAATAAAATGACAGTGAGTGTCATACCAGAAATAAACTGTCTGTTTAGGTCATTAGCTGTCGCCTCCAAACTTAATTTAACATTTTGAAAATGATGGACTTTTTGGATGACCTGATGATCCGCTAATTTTTTTTGCAGTCCTCTTGTGTCATACATGGCATCAAAAGTAAAATTACCAATCAGAAAATCAGTCCTATCGTTTTTAGGTAATTTCCGCCAATCTAAATTAACCAATATCATATCTTCCTTATCACTATCTGGTAGGGATAAGGGAGATGCACTCTCCAACATAAATAAGAAAACTTTTTGCTTATTTGGTACGAACTGCCAGTCTATCTCTTCTTCCGAAAGTAGATTTGACACCCCCCTCATGGCAAGTAGTTTGATATCAGCGATCTGCTTACGATATTTTTCAGGAATATAAACCGTCACTGCTTTATCAGAAGTCGCCTTAAATTGACTTTCTGGATGAATTTCTCTATTCAATGCCAACACTTTGGGATTAATGATATAAGTCTTTTCAGCTATCGTTTGGTTAACAGATCTCATTTCTATGCCTTTACCTGCAACATAAATATCTACTTTACCAGTCCAGCTTGCTTGTTCATTTGCCAATTTAGCAATCAAAACCTCATCATTTGAGATACTATTTGCAAAATTTCGCATATTTTGATTATCGCGTCTTATTTGGTCATTTTGTGCTACTGAGTTACCTGTTGGATTGCCATTCTCTAAAAAACGCCACCAGACTCTAGCATAGTTTCCTGCTAATCGCCAGTTTTTGACCAGCTTTTTTTGTGACTGATACGTTGGATAATTTTTGACAATGATGACCGTTTCATAGGTGAGTAAAATCGTACTTAATGCAAGCACAAACAGCCAAATGACTTGAACTTTCTTACCACTCATTTTATTTTTTTGGATATCTGATATCGTTGCCGCTCTTACTTGCCATAAGAAAATGGTATAAGCCACAACTTGTATGAGACTGAATAGACATAAAAACAAGCCTAAAGTTAGTAAAAAAGCTATCACTTGAACTGTTCCAAAATAATGATTCATACTTGCAATCACTGTTCCGAATACAATAAAATTAACTAAAATCGTTGCCATCGCACCAAGGAAATGCCTAGCCTGTTGTCTTTGAAATATGCCAAAACTCCGTTCGATGACAGCTTCTTTCAGTCTCATAACAAGTAAGGCATAAGTCACTACAAAGCTCATAAGCAATAAGGTGAAAAAAGAAACAGCGTATAAATCACCTCCTGTTAAAAAAGAAGCGGCAACCAACCATATGGGGGTCTTGATCACCTTAAATTGCAAGCCCATATCTCTAAAACGCCCCGTCATATTAGGTGATAGCTTACCAATGATATAATAATTACCTGCCACTGTCGTCGTTTTAAGTAAGTTTTTATTTTGGGTATATCTAGTTGGCTCACCAACCATTTTTTTACTAGCGCCAAACACATAGCCAAGTATCTTCCCATCATCATTTAACACATTTTTTATGATGCTCACCTGTTCAGTATTAGCCAGTTTATCTAAGTCATTATAAAAAGTACTACTATCGAGACTAGTTTTATTTTTCGTGATGACCATTGAACTATCAGCTGGATAAGGCAAGGCACCACTTGGGCTAAAAAAGGACATACCAGCAAAAGCTAATAACCAAAATAATAGGGAAAAGAAGCTTAGTACACTATACGTTTGGAATGCGCTACTCACATGACTTAANATTTTTTTATCATAACCCACCTACCAAAATAATATGCAATTGATCTATGACACATATATAATATTTAAGAAGTACCATAAATTTTTTTGTATAACTTCCTGTAAAAACTAATCGTTTATTAGCAAACGAAGTCGGACCGTGCAACATTTTTTTCGCAGGAGTAGTTAGTAATGCTAAAGTTGATGATGTTAATACTACGACAGTTACTATTTGCATAGGCACTTTTCTAAGTTTTGCCATATTGTCCCCCATTCCCCTTAACTATAACGAAATAATACTAAGAAATTCGAATACATAGTACAAACATACTTTCTAATTCATAATATTTTTACAGTAATAATAATATAATCCCAGATTTCCATAGTTTGATTTTGTAACACTTGACTATTTAAAAAGTCAAGCCATCTACTACCAAATAAAAAAATGTATAGCAATAAAAAATATAAATGACATAATATTTAAAAGAAGCTTAACACAAGCATTATTTGGGTTAAGCTTCTCATTTCTTTATTTCAAAGCATTATTTTTCAGCAAACTTATCTGCCAAAGTAGTAGACATTCCATCCAGGATATGACTTAGTTCCTAAATCTAATTTGTCTTGTTTATGAGATGAATAAGCCATACCATAATCTTCACTATCATAACTGCGCGTTACACCAAGTCGATTATTAACATATGCAATAGAACCATATAATCTGGAATCTAAAACTGAGTAATTTGAATAGGCATTAGTTGATCCATTTTTTGAACTATGATCCCATTGGTCAATCAACCACGGATGGGGATTTTCTGCCGCTGCATTTATTGCACCGACTGTTGCTGTACCCAATGTTGCCACGGCAACCGTTAACATTGCGATTTTTTTAAGTTTTGTCATATCGTCTCCTTTTTTCACTAATTAATATCATCATCATATTAAATAGTCCTTCATAAACATGCATAGAAATCAACTGAACCAATATCAAGTATCATAGCTACAAACCACATGCTATTGACCTATTACAAGAAAAAGGTTCAGATTTTCCTATGTGCGACAGTAATATCACCTTTATTTGCAACTAAATTTGATATAAGTGAAGCATATTTTATACTCCCCATTATGAATGAAATAAGGCAAGTAACAAAATAGCTTCTTTTAGAAAGTCGTTCGAACTGACTTACAAGATTAATAATATCATACATTTTTAGCTAAAATCCCAAAATTGCTAATCCGCAAGATTTATGGGATGTAATTGCTAATCAGCATAAATTTCTTTACCATATTGCTAATTAGCAATTGCTTTAATCAAAAAGGTGTTAGCGATACATGACAAACTTTATCAACAGTTTATTTTAGACAAGAGCACACTAACATCTGAGTTTGATTTCAAGGTTAAGGTATCATTTTTCTTGACGGTCAGTTCTTTTTTCCTTATCTCCTGCGCCTAGTTAATTAAGAGTCAAGTAAGTACACCCATCATTTTACAAGTTTTAACGCAACAGATAGTCCCGGATCAGTTGTTTTTACTGCTAAAAACTGCTGATTTTTTACCTTAATCTTGAGACTAGGCTTATCTTCTGTCAGCTTAAAACTCTTCGACTCTTTTATATTATCAGGAGCATAAACAACAAGTTGTACCTGCCCTGCCATGGTATTTCCAGATTTATCTGTCCATTTACTGAAAGCACCGTCAATCGAAACAGTATAGTCACCACTAGGAAA
>NZ_JXJW01000037.1 GCF_002441695.1 Pseudolactococcus piscium | reverse complement strand
GTTTTTGTCTATCTACTCAACACAGTTGACAATTTGTATCAGTCTAGTGTGAGTATTTGTGTAAAAAATCGAAAAAATATCAAGTTGACCGATTATTCTGATGTTGTCCTTATCAGCTGTTATCTTTGGGGAGTTCTCCACCTTTGCGAGACCACTAAAGCAAAATATCAACTGTCAAGCCAACTCTTCCCATCCTTCTTGGAATATTCTCGATTTACTCGACGATGCAATATGCTGCTACCAAGCATCCAGTTGATCAGACAAACACTTGCCTTTCAGGAAGTTAAGGGAATTAAGGTCTCGATCATTGACAGCTTCCCTATTCCACTTGCTCAAATTGTAAGAAATTTAAGAAGTAAAGTGCTCGGAGAATATGTCAATATTGGCTATAATGCGACCAAGAACTAGCACTTTTATGGTTGTAAATGTCAGGCCTTAGTGAGTGAATCTGGTTAAATCATTGACTATGTCATCACGCCTGCAAGTATCGCTGATTCTACTATGACTGAGGAAGTTCTAGCCTGTTTCCCAACTGAGACCGTACTCGGAGATAAAGGCTATCTTGGTAAAGCTTTACAGGAAAGATTAAAAAGTAAAGGAGTTGAGCTAACTACGCCACTTAGGAAGAACATGAAATAAAGTAAAATCAACTTCCCTCACTTTGCTAAGAGAAAAAAAGTTATTGAACGCGTCTTCTCTTTTCTTGCCAACCTAGGAGCTGAACGTTCTAAAAGTCGTTCTATACAAGGATTTCAACTGAGGTTAGAGATGTTAATTCTAGCCTATTCAATACTCTTGAGATGTGCTAAAAAAGAGCAGCCAATGACTTTAAGATATTCTATTGGTTACAACGTGATGGGAAAGTAATCAACTAGCAATTCGGGTATAAGTATCATAAATTATCTATTCTGGAGTTAAGAAATTAAACATTTGACAGATAACTATCTATTTTGTACAATTGATATGAAAATAAGCGGATATGAGGATGTGTTGTGGATGGAAATAGAAAAACTATTTAAAGCGCTCTCTGATCGAACGAGAGTGAGAGTATTGTTATTATTATCTCAAAAAAAATTATGTGTCTGTCAACTACAAAAATTTTAAAACTCCCCCAAAGCAAATTGTCAAAACATTTAGGTAAGCTATGGGATTTGAATTTAGTTGTAGGATATCAAGATGGAAAATTTATAAAATATGAACTTTCTAAAAATTATTTTCTTGAAAATATTCTAGTGTTAGTTAAAGAATCTAAGAATTTAGACGAACAATTTCAAGTTGATTTGAGCCGAATTGATAAATTTGATTATTTGATTGGAGATGTTCAATAATGTGGACTTTTATTAATGATCAATTATTTAAAATGGTTTGGTTAAATGACTTAGCTGGGTGGTTTGTCGAGACTATCTTTAAATTACCAACGGATGAGAAAATTGGTGGAAGTTTACAATTTTTTATTTTTGATACCGTTAAAATATTTATACTTCTTTCTGTACTTATATTCTGTATGGGTATCATACAATCTTATTTCCCACCCGAACGCACGAAGGTGTTGTTAAGAGGAATGCGAGGATGGAAAGGGAATCTATTGGGTGCACTAATTGGTACAGTTACACCATTTTGTAGTTGTTCAAGTATCCCAATCTTTATTGGTTTTACTACGGCTGGTTTGCCTTTGGGGGTTACGTTTTCTTTCTTGATTTCATCCCCAATGGTAGATATTGCATCAATCATTATGCTGATGTCATTTTTCGGTTTAAAGATAGCTGTTATTTATGTTATAGTAGGATTATTATTAGCTATTATTGGTGGAGCTGTGATTGATAAGCTAGGTATGGAAAATCAAGTCCAAGAATACATTCGAAACATGGAAGAGGGTTCTTCTTTTAAAGAAGATCTGACCTTTAAGAAACGTGTATCCTTTGGTGTAGAGCAAGTAAGGGAAGTTGCTGGAAAAGTTTGGCCTTATATTCTTATAGGTGTTGGTATCGGAGCGGGAATCCACAATTGGGTACCACAAAGTTTTGTTGAAAACATCCTAGGCCAAAATAACCCCCTATCCGTTTTATTAGCCGTTTTAATTGGTGCACCTATCTATGCAGATATATTTGGTGTCTTACCAATTGCTGAAGCCTTGTTTTCAAAAGGTGTCCCTATTGGGACTCTGGTCGCCTTTATGATGTCTGTCACAACGTTATCTTTACCATCTTTAATTATGTTAAGTAAGGTAGTTAAACCTAAACTATTAGGGACATTCGTTATTATTTGCCTTATCGGTATTTTAATTATTGGATTTTCTTTTAATTGGTTTTTTGTATAATTTTATGCGTTTTGCAACAAGCATTGGAAGGGAGGCGTTTCTTTTTCTGGGAATCCGTTTTTAGAGGTTTTAATTGAACGATTGCCCTATATTTATTTGAGTTTTTGAACTCATTTTCTAGTACAGCTGATTCTAGAAAATGACCATTGACAAAACACATTGGTAATTAGTATTATCTATAGTAACACTTCTTGTTAACAAGTATTTTCTTGTATACATGTTGCTGAAAAAGAAAGGAAGAGAAAATGATTATTAAAGTCTTAGGACCAGGTTGTAAAAATTGCAAAAATTTGGAAAAAAATACTTTAGATGCTTTAAAATCTAGCTCCGTAGAAGCGAAAGTTGTAAAAGTTACAGATATTGCAGAAATTCAAAAATATGGTGTGATGCGTACACCCGCTTTAGTTATTGATGAAGAGGTTGTCGTATCTGGTAGAGTACCAAAAGAAGACGAAATTGCACAATGGATTAATGGCTAACAAAAATGCCTCTTCATATTGATTGAAGAGGTATTTTTGTTAGCCATTTTAAAAGATGAATAGATCATAAATAGAACACATTCTTTTATTTAGAATGTTTGAAAATTTCCTGATAATTCTTGTTGCCCCCAGATAAATTATAAACTTCTTTAAATCCTTTACTTCTCAATACATTTTGAGAAGCGTTTCCTGTCACTCCTTTATTACAATAAACAATTGTTTTCTTACTCTTATCAAGTGTTGAAGCCTTTTCTCGTAATTCTGCTAATGGTATGTTAATAGCGTTAAGGACATGATTTTTTTCATAACTTTTTGGATCTCGAGTATCAATAATTGTAATATTTTCATTGTTTTTTTGAAGTTCCATTAAGTCATGAGGAGTAATAAGTGGAGCTGTTGTTAGAGCATTGGTTAATGCCATACCTGTATATGCTACTGGATCTTTTGTAGTAGAAAATGGTGGTGCATAGGCTAAATCCATGTGGAATAAATCTTCTGCAGTAACTCCTAAAGTTATTGTTGAAGCAAAAACATCTATTCTTTTATCCACGCCTTGAGGCCCAATGATTTGCACACCCAAAATACGATGAGTGAGCTTGTCAGCCACTGCCTTAATAACCATTTCCTTTCCGTGCATATAGTCTGGTTTATCTGGCTTAATATTAGATAGTACTGCAACTTCATAACCTTCAGCTAGAGCTTCTTTTTCTGTCAACCCAGTTTGAGCAATTGTTAAATCGAAGAAACGTAAGATACCAGTTCCTAAAACACCTTGAAATCGAAGTTGTCCACCTGTCATAGCATCTCCTGCAATTCTCCCCATCTTGTTTGCGGTAGAAGCTAAAGGACGATAAATAGGCTTACCTGTAATAACGTGGAAGCTTTCTGCTACATCACCTACTGCATATACATCGGGTATGTTCGTTTGAAGTGTATTATCTGTCGCAATGGCCCCTGCTTTTCCAAGTTTTACACCAATGGATTGAGCTAGGGCTACATTAGGTCGAACACCAGTTGCTAAGATATACATATCTGCAGATAGTTTTGTTCCCTTGTTGGTGATTACTTCGTCAAGTTGAGTAACACCAACTAAGCTTTGTATCGTTTCTTCAGGTCGGAAATCAATCCCTTGTTTTACCATTTCATCCTCAATACGGATAGACATATCCCAGTCTAAATGTGACATAGGGTGTTTTCCACGTTGAAGAATTATGACCTTAATTCCACGTTCTTTAAGTTGTTCAGCGACTTCAAGACCGATATATCCTGCCCCTACAACTACAGCAGTTGTAGGTTTTCTATTTTCTATAAAGGACTTGATTTTTTTCCCACTATCAATATTTTTCACTTGAAATACGTTGCTGAAGTTACTTTCTTCAAAAGCATCAGGTGCCTTGGGTGTTGAACCTGTGGCAAACACTAATAAATCATAGTTATCTGTAAATAGGTCGCCGGTAATAAGATTCTTTCCTGAAATTTCTTTCTTCTCATGGTTTATGGCAATTACTTCATGTGAAGTGAAAATGTCAACGTTATAACGCTTTTTAAACCACTTTGCATCACGTGGCGTCAACTCTTCAAAATCTGGTATTTCTCCGCCAATTACATAAGGAATCCCACATACAGCATACGAAATATCAGTATCTTTGTCATAAATAACAATTTCATTTTCTTCAGAGTTTCTTCTGGCTTTTGCAGCTACACTTGTGCCAGCCGCTACTGAACCAATAATCAAAATTTTCATTAAGTAAACCTGCCTTTATCTAATATCATACCCGAATTGCTAGTTGATTTCAACACAAAATAAATAAGACATGCTATTCTAATCTTAAACACCTAAGATC
>NZ_JXJW01000036.1 GCF_002441695.1 Pseudolactococcus piscium | reverse complement strand
TCTTGTTTTGTCGAACTCTTCGCCAGAATCAAAGGTCATTAATTCTTCTTTTGGTGTATCGATATAACCTAAAAGATAAAGTACCGAGACTTCTAAAATTGAAGCTATTTTGCTTAATTTCTTTTCACTAAGAGATGTTGATCCATTTTCCCAATTAACAACAGTTCTTTGAGATTTAACTCCCATTTTGTTAGCTAATTCATCCATAGTCAACCCTTTTTCTTTTCGTGCTTGTTTAATTCGTTCTGAAGTTATAGACATTTTACCACTCCTTTTTCGATAATTATAACTTATTTTTCTCAATACAGCAAATTATTTTCTATAAACGCTTGACACAGAAAATTATTTACCGTATTATGGAGATACAGCAAAATAATTTCTGTAAAAATAAAAGGAGGTATTTACTTATATGCTAAAAGTAACAGATATTCAGGCTAAAGCAATAAGGAGGAAGAGGGCTGATTTAGGTTTAACAAAAAAACTAGCGTGCAGAGAAATTGGCATTGGTTATGTAACGTTAAATAATATTGAACGTGGGGACTATATGACGAAGCCTAGTATTTATGTAAAGGTTATGGAGTGGCTCGCAAAAGATTATTGAAACAACAAAAAAAGTCCTCACCAACCAAAGTAGAGACTTTTTAAACTATTAGTAATGCAAGCCTTACAGGGCTTTGCTTACTCTATTATATCAAAAGTAGAGGATACACACAAATGAACAATACAATAGACGTATTACTTCCCACTCACGGCATACAGGCTGGCTCACAGGCGCAGTTTAACCATGCTACTCATAAATGGACGGTATGGACTAAACAAGGGCTAGAGCGTTCATATAATGACGTTGTCGCATTCGCTAGATTTATGACGAGAGGTTAAGGACATGGCAAATAAAACACTAAAAATTCACGATCTAAAACAAACCATTATCATTACAACCGATAAGAAAAAAATGATGGTTAATAAATGTGGGCTACCATTAAATTTAAAAGTGCCGAAAGGTTACATTATCAACAAACAAGCCAAGCGAGATAGTAAAACTAGCTATGGTCACAGTGTTTGTGACAGTCTTTTCTTAAGCGCTTATGAAAGAGCCAGCAATAGTGATATGAACTCAGGTCACTCAGTTTTAGTTGGAATAGAATTATATTGGTCAGGATATGCTAGAGGTGTCAGAGAGCAACGACAAGCCCAGCGAGATAAAAAAGTGACTGCCTTTGATTTGATAGGTGCTGACGATATTCAAGCACTTTCTTCTGAAATTGGGGTAGATCCTAATATCTTGGCAAATGGTGTTATGGAGATTATTGCTAAACAGAATAGTGGGGTAAATAAATGAGTAATGAGTTTGACCCTCTGACGACCTTGACCAGCCGTTTACTTGCTGAGGATATAATTAAGCGTGTTAATGATTATGAAGCCACACGGGTTAAATTAAAGGCTACCACACGAGTATTACCGTATATCTCTAAACAACAAGCAATGGACGAATTAGATATATCAGACGGTACATTATCTAACTTTGAAAAACATGGGTTAAAGCGGTACAAGCCTAAGTATAAGACATCATTAATCTATTACTTGATTGACGATATATGCCAGTTTGTCGCATTGGATAATTAAAGGGGGTGTTAAGATGACTAAATTTAATCAAGTATCTTGTGACACCACCAAGATTTGAGACCACGGTTAAAGTATTGGGTACATTTAAACCATAAATAAAATAGAAATTTGTCAGGCAAGGCAATTGAGGTATGAGAAATGAAACTTAAAGACTTAGCGGTAAATGGCTATACTTTGGCCAGTCTTGATTGGATAGATCAACTAGTTGAGGGGTAGAACTATGACACCAAAAGAACAAGCCTTATTTTGTATAAGCCAAGGTATTCATGTTATCGCAGGGTACCCAGCAGGCAAGAGCGAACGGGCTATTTTAAAAGGAACGGTAGAAGGTACGTTAAGCAGTGACTTAGCTTGTAGCTGGTTTGATGAAATACCTAACAGGAATATTCTGATAAACCTAAAAAATAGTGGTCTAATCTGCATCGATTTAGACCAACACAAGGACGGTCAAAACGGTGTGAAAGCATTTAATGCTTTATGGCAAACTCACAATAAAGATAAGCCGTTAAACACTTATGTTGAAAAGACACCAACTGGTGCTGGAGTACATATTTTCTTTAAAGTACCGATTGAGACTTTCTCTAAGCCTATTGTAAGCGAGTTGATGGACGGTGTGGAGATTAAAACACACTTTACACCCATCTATCCCAGTAAGCGAACTGATGGCGATTACCAGCCTTTTAATAGTGATGACACCCTAGCAAGTATTGCGGATTGTCCTAGCTGGTTACTTGATATGATCCACAAGCCACCTAAACGGCAAGTAGCATCTAAATTAGGTAAACGCACTTATAGTGCTGAAATGTGGGAGCTGTTTAATAGTGGCGCAAGTGAGGGTAGACGTAACATCGATACTAACAAGGTCTTACATTATTGGCGCAAGATTGGTATAGAGCCTAGTGCTTGCATGGACCTATTACAGGCTTTCAATACTAAAACTAGTCCGCCCTTAGATGACAAGGAGCTAACCGCAATATGGGAAAGTGTATTTAAGATGGTATAGAAAGGGATAAATGGCATCAGAAAAATTAATTGAATTAGCAAAAAACACACCAAAAGCCCGACAAGATGATGAGTTACCAAAATGGGCTGGGTATGATGAAAAAGGTAACTTAAAAATAAACGCTTCTCTCTTGGGTTATGAAATCATGAAAGAAGTTCCTATGATACGATCTAATGAATTATCTTATGGGGCAAGGTTTGACAAAACAACTGGGGCGTGGAGGATGGATAGTCTAGGAGATTACTTAGATGGTTATATCACTAAAAAACTAGAAACCGTTGGGAAATGGTCACAACAGAAATTGTCTGAGACTAAGAAATTTATCATGATTAAAATCTTTGATGAAAAGATGAAAGACAATCCTTTTAACCATAGTAAACCTTATCTTGTGAATTTCAAGAATGGTACTTATAATTTGAATACCAATCAAATGAAACCACACGATATTAAAGACTATATCATGCAAAGCCACAACTATTCTATCGATCCAGATACTAAAGAAGTGCCTATTAAGACAATAGAATGGTTAAAAAATTTGACTGGTGATAGTGATAGCGTTAAATATTTACTAGAGATGATAGGCTATTGCTTTTATCGGAGTTATGCACCTTTTCAGACCATCACAATATTACAAGGTGCTGGAGCTAATGGGAAGTCAACGTTTTTAGAGTATCTAACTAAAGTATTATGCCACGAAAATATTAGTAATGTGACCTTACAGGATTTAGGCAATGCGCAGAATCGTTTTGCAAGTAGCAATCTATTTCAGAAGTTAGCTAATATATTTGCGGATGTTGATTCAGAGTTTATTAAGTCAACTGGTGTATTAAAGGCTTTAACTGGTGGAGATAGATTATCAGCCGAACAAAAGGGAAAAGATGCCTTCATGTTTGTGAACTTTGCTAAGTTGATATTTAGTGCTAATGAACTACCAGCCTTTAATGATTTTACATTGGGTTTTGAGAGACGGTTATATGTTGTTCCGTTTGGTTGTGTTATAGATGATGCTTTTAAACAGAAACATGATTTGAAAGCAATTGAAGCAGAGATACCATTACTTGCTTTATATAGTATGAATATGTTCAAGTCTGCTTTAGAACGAAAAGAGTTGACTGTATCTGATAGGATGCAAGAAGTCAAAGATAAATGGCTGAAAGATTCTAACCATGTTTTGAGATTTATTGAAGAAGAATGTTACATAGATAAAACTAGAAACTCAGGTGGATCATCAAGAACAACTTATGAAATGTACGAGAATTTTTGTTTTAAGGAAAGTATCAAGAAACTATCACAACCTAAATTTACTAAACAACTTGAAAAAATGGGTATTTATAAAAAGAATACTCGAGAAAATGGTAGCAGGATTTGGAGGTATATTCACTTATTTTGGAATGAAAATCAATAAATAATTGTATGCCCCTACTATAAGTTAGAAAAAGTTGTACCATCTGTACCATTAGTGATAAATCTATATATATCAAGGGTTTAAAGCATATGTGTTTCTAAATTTACTTGTACCATACCTGTACCACGCTTGTACCACTCTATAAATGGTACAAGTCTGGTACAACAATGGTACGGGTGATGTTAGAGAAAGAGAACCCACAAACCCTTTAATATCAATGCTTTACGGAGTCGGTACAAGTGGTACAAGTATTTTGAAGTTATTATGTACTGGATAAAAAATAGAAAATTGGAGAAAAATTTTAATGAATCAAACTAAATATTATACATTTCACTTTATTAATGGCGATACATTACATGAGAGTGTCAATGTGCAAGCTTTAAATAATGCTTTGCGAGACATCAACTCAACAGAACCAGACAATGAACCTGAGCCACTGATTACAGAAACAGGTAAGATTATCATTTTAAATAATGTAACTTACATTGATTGAGGTGCTAGATGATAAATGACTATATCAGAGCAGATCGCTCAGCATGGAGCAGACCACCATGAACCATGAATTTTCACTACATTTTACTACTATAATTCTACTAACAAATAAATACAGGAGAAACCATAATGAAAACATTTGAAGAAATTGAAACTAAACTATTA
>NZ_JXJW01000035.1 GCF_002441695.1 Pseudolactococcus piscium | reverse complement strand
AAAAAGTAAAAAGAATGTAAAAAAGGTGTTGACAGTTAAGTAAGGATTTGATAAGATAATAAAGTACTAAAAAAAGCCGGAAGCGAACGATTGAAAAGAAAACAAAAAAACTTTTCGAAAGTAGTTGACAACAACAAAAACTTCTGGTAGAATTAAGTAGTTGTCTCGTAAGAACAGCGACAACGAAATAGACCTTTGAAAACTGAATAATACAGAATAATAACCAAGTGCAGGCTTGTTATTTAGCAATAGATAACAAACTGTCAATTCGACAATAAATCGTTAAGAAATTAACGGACAAAAAAACAAAAGCTAGATGATATTTATATCATCTCATTTAAATGAGAGTTTGATCCTGGCTCAGGACGAACGCTGGCGGCGTGCCTAATACATGCAAGTTGAACGATGATTTCTGGTACTTGTATCAGAATGAAGAGTAGCGAACGGGTGAGTAACGCGTGGGTAACCTACCTCTTAGCGGGGGACAACTATTGGAAACGATAGCTAATACCGCATAACAATTCTTAACACATGTTAAGAATTTGAAAGTACCAATTGGTACACTAGGAGATGGACCCGCGTTGTATTAGCTAGTTGGTAGTGTAATGGACTACCAAGGCGATGATACATAGCCGACCTGAGAGGGTGATCGGCCACATTGGGACTGAGACACGGCCCAAACTCCTACGGGAGGCAGCAGTAGGGAATCTTCGGCAATGGACGAAAGTCTGACCGAGCAACGCCGCGTGAGTGAAGAAGGTTTTCGGATCGTAAAACTCTGTTGTTAGAGAAGAACGTTGTGTAGAGTGGAAAATTACACAAGTGACGGTATCTAACCAGAAAGGGACGGCTAACTACGTGCCAGCAGCCGCGGTAATACGTAGGTCCCGAGCGTTGTCCGGATTTATTGGGCGTAAAGCGAGCGCAGGTGGTTTAATAAGTCTGATGTAAAAGGCAGTGGCTCAACCATTGTGTGCATTGGAAACTGTTAGACTTGAGTGCAGTAGAGGAGAGTGGAATTCCATGTGTAGCGGTGAAATGCGTAGATATATGGAGGAACACCGGTGGCGAAAGCGGCTCTCTGGACTGTAACTGACACTGAGGCTCGAAAGCGTGGGTAGCAAACAGGATTAGATACCCTGGTAGTCCACGCCGTAAACGATGAGTGCTAGTTGTTTGGGGCTATCCAGCCCTAAGTGACGCAGCAAACGCATTAAGCACTCCGCCTGGGGAGTACGACCGCAAGGTTGAAACTCAAAGGAATTGACGGGGGCCCGCACAAGCGGTGGAGCATGTGGTTTAATTCGAAGCAACGCGAAGAACCTTACCAGGTCTTGACATACCAGTGCTATTCTTAGAGATAAGAAGTTACTTCGGTACACTGGATACAGGTGGTGCATGGTTGTCGTCAGCTCGTGTCGTGAGATGTTGGGTTAAGTCCCGCAACGAGCGCAACCCCTATTGTTAGTTGCCATCATTAAGTTGGGCACTCTAGCGAGACTGCCGGTAATAAACCGGAGGAAGGTGGGGATGACGTCAAATCATCATGCCCCTTATGACCTGGGCTACACACGTGCTACAATGGTTGGTACAACGAGTCGCAAGCTAGTGATAGCAAGCTAATCTCTTAAAGCCAATCTCAGTTCGGATTGTAGGCTGCAACTCGCCTACATGAAGTCGGAATCGCTAGTAATCGCGGATCAGCACGCCGCGGTGAATACGTTCCCGGGCCTTGTACACACCGCCCGTCACACCACGAGAGTTTGTAATACCCAAAGCCGGTGAGCTAACCTTTTAGGAGGCAGCCGTCTAAGGTAGGATAGATGATTGGGGTGAAGTCGTAACAAGGTAGCCGTATCGGAAGGTGCGGCTGGATCACCTCCTTTCTAAGGAAAAATGGTTGCTTAGGCAATTCATGGATAACCTGCATTTGTGTTTTAATTCTGTATTATTTAGTTTTGAGAGGTTTATACCTAATAGAAACAGTAAAAATCTTCTCTGAAGAAGAGGGGGCCTTAGCTCAGCTGGGAGAGCGCCTGCTTTGCACGCAGGAGGTCAGCGGTTCGATCCCGCTAGGCTCCATAGGATGGTAGAGATATCATCTTGTCAACGAAGACGTTAAAATAGAGATTTGATCATTGAAAACTGAATAACAATTTCTAAAATAACAAGAAATAAACCGAGAAGTGTTGTATTTATACAACACCTCAAAAAAAAAGCGTGAGTCGAAAGACTCAATACTTATTACCAAGATACTTAAATGTATCAATTTAAAGGTTAAGTTAATAAGGGCGCACGGTGGATGCCTTGGCACTAGAAGGCGATGAAGGACGTGACTAACTACGAAATTCTACGGGGAGCTGTAAGTACGCATTGATCCGTAGGTGTCCGAATGGGGGAACCCAGTAGCTAATGGCTACTATCTTAAGTATGAATACATAGTACTTTTGAGGCAAGACGTTGTGAACTGAAACATCTAAGTAGCAACAGGAAGAGAAAGCAAACGCGATTTCCTTAGTAGCGGCGAGCGAAACGGAAGAAGGGCAAACCAGAAGATTTATCTTCTGGGGTTGTAGGACTGCGCTGTGGACTTATAGTTTATAGGAGAATTACCTGGGAAGGTAAGCTAAAGAGAGTAATAGCCTCGTATCCGAAATAGATTATATACCTAGCAGTATCCTGAGTACGGCGAGACACGAGAAATCTCGTCGGAATCTGGGAGGACCATCTCCCAACCCTAAATACTCTCTAGTGACCGATAGTGAACAAGTACCGTGAGGGAAAGGTGAAAAGAACCCCGGGAGGGGAGTGAAATAGCACCTGAAACCGTGTGCCTACAACAAGTTCGAGCCCGTTAATGGGTGAGAGCGTGCCTTTTGTAGAATGAACCGGCGAGTTAAGTTATGATGCGAGGTTAAGCTGAAGAGGCGGAGCCGTAGCGAAAGCGAGTCTTAATAGGGCGCATTAGTATCATGATTTAGACCCGAAACCAAGTGACCTATCCATGAGCAGGGTGAAGGTGCGGTAAGACGCACTGGAGGCCCGAACCAGGACACGTTGAAAAGTGTTTGGATGACTTGTGGATAGCGGAGAAATTCCAAACGAACTTGGAGATAGCTGGTTCTCTCCGAAATAGCTTTAGGGCTAGCGTCCAACTTGAATGTAATGGAGGTAGAGCACTGTTTGATTGAGGGGTCCATCCCGGATTACCAATATCAGATAAACTCCGAATGCCATTTACATGCGTTGGGCAGTCAGACTGTGAGTGCTAAGATCCATAGTCGAAAGGGAAACAGCCCAGACCATCAGCTAAGGTCCCAAAATATATGTTAAGTGGAAAAGGATGTGGGATTGCACAGACAACTAGGATGTTAGCTCAGAAGCAGCTATCATTTAAAGAGTGCGTAATAGCTCACTAGTCGAGTGATCCTGCGCCGAAAATGTACCGGGGCTAAAACATATTACCGAAGCTATGGAATTAAATTTATTTAATTGGTAGGAGAGCGTTCTAATCAGCGATGAAGGTATACCGTGAGGAGTGCTGGAGCGATTAGAAGTGAGAATGCCGGTATGAGTAGCGCAAGACAGGTGAGAATCCTGTCCACCGTAAGACTAAGGTTTCCAGGGGAAGGCTCGTCCGCCCTGGGTTAGTCGGGACCTAAGGAGAGGCCGAATGGCGTATCCGATGGACAACAGGTTGATATTCCTGTACTAGGTTATATAGTGATTGGAGGGACGCAGTAGGCTAAGATAAGCCAGTTAATGGATTCTGGTCTAAGCAGTGAGGTTTGGTATGAGTTAAATGCTTGTACCTCTAAGATTGAGCTGTGATGGGGAAGCACTTTCGAGTGCGAAGTATCTGATGTCACACTGCCAAGAAAATCTTCTAGCGTTTAATTATAACCTACCCGTACCGCAAACCGACACAGGTAGTCGAGGCGAGTAGCCTCAGGTGAGCGAGAGAACTCTCGTTAAGGAACTCGGCAAAATGACCCCGTAACTTCGGGAGAAGGGGTGCTCCATTTATATGGAGCCGCAGTGAATAGGCCCAAGCGACTGTTTATCAAAAACACAGCTCTCTGCTAAATCGTAAGATGATGTATAGGGGGTGACGCCTGCCCGGTGCTGGAAGGTTAAGAGGAGTGCTTAGCGTAAGCGAAGGTATGAATTGAAGCCCCAGTAAACGGCGGCCGTAACTATAACGGTCCTAAGGTAGCGAAATTCCTTGTCGGGTAAGTTCCGACCCGCACGAAAGGCGTAACGATTTGGGCACTGTCTCAACGAGAGACTCGGTGAAATTTTAGTACCTGTGAAGATGCAGGTTACCCGCGACAGGACGGAAAGACCCCATGGAGCTTTACTGCAAGTTGATATTGAGTATCTGTTGCACATGTACAGGATAGGTAGGAGCCGAAGATTTAGGGACGCTAGTTTCTAATGAGGCGATGTTGGGATACTACCCTTGTGTAATGGCTACTCTAACCCGCACGCCTAATCGGCGTGGGAGACAGTGTCTGCTGGGCAGTTTGACTGGGGCGGTCGCCTCCTAAAGAGTAACGGAGGCGCTCAAAGTTTCCCTCAGCATGGTTGGAAATCATGCGTAGAGTGTAAAGGTATAAGGGAGATTGACTGCGAGACTTACAAGTCGAGCAGGTACGAAAGTAGGACTTAGTGATCCGGTGGTACCGCATGGAAGGGCCATCGCTCAACGGATAAAAGCTACCCTGGGGATAACAGGCTTATCTCCCCCAAGAGTTCACATCGACGGGGAGGTTTGGCACCTCGATGTCGGCTCGTCGCATCCTGGGGCTGTAGTCGGTCCCAAGGGTTGGGCTGTTCGCCCATTAAAGCGGCACGCGAGCTGGGTTCAGAACGTCGTGAGACAGTTCGGTCCCTATCCGTCGCGGGCGTAGGAAATTTGAGAGGATCTGCCCTTAGTACGAGAGGACCGGGGTGGACTTACCGCTGGTGTACCAGTTGTCTTGCCAAAGGCATCGCTGGGTAGCTATGTAGGGAAAGGATAAACGCTGAAAGCATCTAAGTGTGAAACCTACCTCAAGATGAGATTTCCCATTCTTTATGAATTAAGAGCCCTGAGAGATGATCAGGTAGATAGGCTAGAAGTGGAAGGGCAGCGATGCTTGGAGCGGACTAGTACTAATAGCTCGAGGACTTTACCTAAAAAAGTAGGATATTGAAAGCGATGGCGTAGCCAAGCTTCTGTAGAAAAATAGAAATTTAAGTGAACTGCGTTTACGCAGGATCTATAAATTGTCTTTTTTCCTAAGAAGCTAGCTTGAAATTCCACTAGTAGAGTTTAAGTTTTAAACGTTTTGGTTTACAAAAGTTATTTTAGAAATGTTATTCAGTTTTGAATGTTCAAACGCAAGTTTAGATATTCGAGATAAGTTTGGTG
>NZ_JXJW01000034.1 GCF_002441695.1 Pseudolactococcus piscium | reverse complement strand
TTAGAAAAACTCTATCAAGAAAGGAATAATTTAGCATGGTAATTTATGATAGTGGTGATTCAGACCTATTAATTCAGTCACTTTCTGAAAATTTAGGAAGTGCCACAGCCGTACTTGATAGCATCAACCAAGGTACGCAACATCTTAATTCGGTTATCGATTCTGGCGCATTATCTGGCGCAGCTTATCGAGCAGGCCAGAGTCTTTTTCAAACCTATATATCGCCAATGATTCAAAAATTAGCATCGGCTATTACAGATATTAAAGGTGATTTAGCGAGTTATAAAACAGCAGAACAAGAAGTTCGGTATTTAAGTTCACATCTGGATGAGGAAAAACTGAATGAAAAACTGGCAAATACAAATCGGCTGATTCAGTTGGTTGAACAAAAAATAGCAGCAGATAGACAAGTCATACAAAAATTTATGTCTAGTGGATTTGAAGGTGTGGCAAATGGACTTGCGGAATTACCTGGACTTGACAGACAGCTAGATAATTTAAAGCAACTCAAGCATGACTACGAAAAAAAATTGCTGGCACTTCAAACTTTTTCGAGTAGTACAAATTCCCTCTTTACAGATAGCCTTCAAGCCTTTAAATACGTTTTAAAAGGGGTTGATTTGATCAATCAGTCAACATCAAGCAGTGACGGTACGATTTCTTTTCCTGCTGGCGCAGACATGTCTTGGTTTACAAAACTTCAGGCTGAGAAATTTAGTTCAATCCTTTCTACAGAAAGTGAATTGATTAAAAAATATAAAAAAGAACCCGCCGCTATTGAAGCTATTAAAAATCTTAGCTCCAGTATGTCAATCTCAATTAAAGAAGCAGAAAAACTTTATCTTCAATTTCAAAAAATAGGGAAAAATAAAAATGAGTTAGATAAAATCAAAAAGAAAGTAAAGCTCACAAATGCTTATTTAGGAAATGCCCCTAAAGGTAAGGGAAGCGATAAACTGAAGGATTTTACTGCAAAAAAAATAACTGGAAACTACGGTTCTATTGAGATTCTTAAGCTTCAAAATACAAATAGTATTGTCAACGGGAAGCACTCAATTGTATCAAATACAAAATTTAGTAAAGGGACGTCTACTTCAGGAGAAAATATACATGTAGGAACAAATTGGGGAGGTTCTTCATCACTCGTATCGTTAAATTTAAATGAGTTCCGAATGCCCGTTCTTCCAGCTACAATAAATACAAAAGCAGACTTTAGTAAAAGTGATTTTTCATTTTACAAAGGGGCAAATGGTAGTGGGGAAATAAATGTTGGGGGTTCTGCTACTTTAACTGCTGTGGAAGGCAGTGGCGCTATCAATTTGAAGATTCCATTCATAGGTAAAAAAGTAACAATTGGAGGAAGTGTAAGTATATCTGCTGGAGCAAGCGGACATTTGTCTTCATCAAAAAAAGATGGATTTTCAGTTGGATTTAAATTGGGTTTAGGACCTGGCGCAGGGGTTAACTTTAAAGTAAAGTAGGAGGTTATTATGATTAAAAAACTATTTAACTTGTATGTTGATTTTTATATAGGTGATGATTCAAAAAATGGTAACGAACGTGTAGAAATGAAACGATTACTTTTTATAACTGTAAATATATTTTTTCTTTGGCTATTAGCTTCCCTATTTTTAACTATTTTTTTGAACTTTATAAACAGTATTGGAAGGTGAATTATGAAATTAATTATTGCAGATAAATATGAAAAACATTTAACGAAGCTCTCGTTTTTATATCTTATAGTTTTCTTCCTAACACAGTGGATATTCCATAATTATTTAAGCAGTGATGTGAGCCTATCCTTATTCCAAAAAGTTATAAGTGGTGCTTTGAGTGGCATTTGGTTAGTATCAGGTCCTATTTTCGGTACTACTGTTATTATACGTGGAAGGAAAATTATGAAGCAAAGAAAGGAAGAAAATATAAATGAGTAATAAAGAACAAAAATTAAACTATTTGGCTTTAGGTAGCGTAATTTTGCTTGAGGGTGGAGAAAAAAGACTGATAATTATTGGACGAAGACAGATTTCAAGTGAAACGAAGAAAGCATTCGATTATGTGGGCGTTTTATTTCCAGAAGGGTATCAATCTTCAGAAAACCTTTATTTGTTTAATCATTCGGATATTGAAAGTATTTTTCAATTAGGTTTGGTTGATAATGAAGAATTAAACTATCAAGCTTTTCTTAGTGAATGAATTATTTTAAATATTTCAGAACAAGCGTTAATAAGTAAATGGATAAAGGAAAACAGAGTCTTCCGATTGGATGAGGAAAAACCAAGAATTTCTTGATAATTTTCTACCATGGGAGATTTTGTCTTTTTCAATGATATCTACAGCTTAGCAACTGGTAAGGATTGGTTATCTGGAAGCAAAAAGAATAAGTTAGAATCTGCTGCTTGGTTAGCTTTAGCTGCATTTCCTGTTTCAAAGTTAAGTAAAATTGCTAAAGAATTAAAAGCAGGAAACAAACTCTTAAAAGGGGTAGATCTATCCGCAAAAGATTTAAGGATATTGCAAGATGCTGGATACTTTGGAGAATCTGCTACAAAAGGTGTTGCGAAAAATATTAGAAATGCTGATGAATTATCGAAAATTGGAAGTGCAAATGTTATAAAGAGAACTGATGCTGAGAAAGTTAATTCTAGTTTTCCTAAAGATTTTCAACCTCCTTATAAGCCAGGTACACTAGTTAATGAAATTGAGCTTACGGAAACTTCAAAAGTTGGAGAATTTGTTAGAGTTTATACTGAAGGAAAAACAACTCCTGCAGGGGGATGGGTTATGCTAAGAAAAGATATTGAGACATTGACCCCAGAACAGATACAAAGTAAATTTGCTTTACCATATAAGCCAACAAATGAAGTAGATGTTATACTACCTAAGGGAGCTAAGGTTCGGCAAGGTGTTGCAAATGAAGCTTTTGGTCATAAAGGTGGTGGAATACAATTTGATTTAAATGGAAAACGAATGGGAGAATTCATTAATCCTAGAACTATAAAATAGAAATGAGAATTATAAAATGTATAAAGTAGTTGAGAAAAAATTATTTATCGATAAAAATGAATGTTCTTTTGAATATGATATTGATGATGTTAAATATCAATCTGGAATTTATGTAGTATTATTAAATATTCCAAATGAAGTTGAAGAAGTTGATAATATATATGGAGTTAATGAATTTGGTAAGATTATTTGGAGAATTGAAAGTCCTTTAGTTGCGTTTGATATTAAACCAGAAGAACAAGGGTACAACTACTTTGCAAATAGTATTTATACTGGAATATTTGTTTTAGACAATAAATTCAGCGCGAATACCTTTTTTGGTATGAGTTATGATTTTGATTTTCTAACGGGTAAATTACTTAGTAAAAGAGGTCTGAAATAAGAACATTGGGGTAAAGCTGGTGTTAGTAGCTATCTGAAGTATGTAAACAAAAATGTTGCTACTAAGAAGGACCCAATTAAAGCACTTGATACAGCCTATTCACGTTTACATATTGTCGGTTCAGATGTGTTTAGTTTTGTGGTAAACAATGCTTATCCTTCTAGCAGTAAAACCAGATCTAAAGATACACTAGATATGGTCCATCATGTTCTAGGAGCAAAAGTTGATACGAATAATTTTTTACAACTAGAAACTATCTCCTCTGGGAAGTACAAGTTTCCTACTGAAAAGAAAGATGTCGCCCAATACTTTGAATTTACCAAAAACTATTCTTATATGATACAGGATAAGTATAAAGGTAGCTTATTGAAAGCAGCAAACTATTCAGAAGTAGACAAGACAATTGACCATCAGATGCGTTATTGGCTAGATAAACCAGTAATCGATTATATCAATAATATGCCTGTGCCTAAAGGTCAGACAAAAGCGTCTACTTATTTACAATTTCTAGACGATATAGGTATAACACCTGGTAACCCACAAGCGGGCTATCATAACAGGACGTCTGAGAATGATATTAAAATACCTGCTCCTAAAAATGAAAAAATCACTGCGGATCATGTGGAGATTATTTTCACTAATGGTGGGAAACAGACCGTTAGTATGTGGAATGAGTTACAAGTTGACAAAGGGACGAGACTTTATAAGTCTGATGCCAATCTTTATGAAGGTAGTTATCAGAATATAGCAAATACCGATTCAGCTAATTATGCGACACCTAAGTTTGATAATGATAAATTTAAAAATAGTGGAGGAGACCTTCATGATGCGTTAGACGTAGAATTTAAAAACAAATACGAATCGGATGTTAGACAAAAATCCAAGGAGGAATACAGCATTTTCAACAAATATAAAACTAATTTAGATGACTTGAGAGGGAATAGCAAATGAAAAATATCTTAAAGTCACGACCTATGAAGTTAACGCTTATATTAACACTACTTATTAGCACTTTAATTTGTATCTTCTCCTATTCACAAATTAAGTCTGGAATCAGTCAGGTATTAAAAAGTAATAAAGTAACACATATCAAAGTTGGAGAAACATATAAATTTGATTGGGTTAAACCTGGTGAAAAAAGAGAGAGTATACCTTTTGAGTTAATCAGACTGATAGATGAACAGAATTTTATTAAATTAAGTGACAATGCGCATCTATCTAAAGAATATTATGAAGAAGATCAGGATAATAAAGTAATTGCGTTAATAACTGGTACCTACACAAAAGAAGGAGATAATTTCATTCAAACTTCTTATCAATCCTACCAGATTTTATCATTTGATTCAGATATTGAGGTTAAAAAAGGTTCAAAAGGAGAAATAGGTGATTTTATGTCGAAAGAAGAAAAAGAATTTGAACCAAATAAAGGTGGGGGAGATGCACTTCAGAAATATAAAGGTAGTTACAGAATAAACTCCTCTAACTTGAAAGGGAGACCGTCAACCAATTTTGAAATATCAGATGTTAAGTTGCCAGACACTGCGGAAGAGGTTATTTCACAGTACAATTTGACTACAGATCAGTAATACTATTTTAGGTTGTATTGTAGAGTTTGTCTACATGTAATTTTCCGATATAATATCTTTTTCTATAAGTAAAAGAATTACTAAGTTTAAGTAGTTCTGTCTCTGTTAAAGAACGTGAAATTCTAAATCGTGCCATGATATCTTTTAATGTGATAGAGAGTTTTAAAAAAGTAGTTAATACCCTTTCGTTGGATTTAAGAGATCTAGAGAAATATCATAGAAATGATGTAATACCAAATGTAGATAAACTATTTAGGGATATACAGAAAACTTACGAGGAACCTGTTGATTACCGAGGCGCACGAAATTTGCAATATGACGATCCTGATTTTGAATGGGTAGCAAAAGGAAGATATGGTGGGAAATGGCGACGAAAAGATTCGGAACCAGAGAGTCGCTACAATGTATGGTCTCAACTTATCTCTGTAATGGTCTTCATTGTAGCTTCAATAATTGTTATGGCACTGTTAGTTTTTTTATCTAGATTATTATAGATTACAAACATGTTAATACTAAATTGTCTTAGGATTTAAATGAGCAAGTTAAAAAAACAAATACAAATCGTAAAATAATTTATTCTTTCTGATGATCTCGATGAATTGATTTAAACAGCTTGTAGATAAAGCTACTTCCCAGTTGACGTTTTACTACGCGCTGCAGCCATTTATGAGTTAGCTAAGTAAGTTCCGCTAAAAAATCCCATGATCAGGGATTTTTTTGTTATAATAAACATATGATTTATGGCAATGGTGTAGATAATATAGAACTCTCACGAATTGAAACCGCCTTAGCAAGAAATGCTAGGTTTGCAAAACGTGTGCTGACAGATAAAGAATTAGCTAAGTTTATGACCTTGTCAGGTCGCAGACAAATTGAATTTTTAGGTGGTAGATGGGCAGCCAAAGAAGCCTATGCTAAGGCATACGGTACTGGTATAGGTGGCCACGTTTCTTTTCAAGATTTGGAAGTCCTACCCAATCAGTTAGGTGCACCAAAATTTATCAGACATCCTTTTTCTGATAGAGGGGTTGCACATATTTCAATTAGTCATAGCAATTTGGAAGCTGTTGCGTTTGTTATTCTAGAAAGTCGTGAATAAATAATGAAACCAAGTACCCATCGCCCGACTCGGGCGATTATCAGTCTTACTGCAATTCAAGATAATATTAAACAATTTAAAGCGCATGTTGGCAAACAAACAGAGGTCTGGGCAGTTGTCAAAGCAAATGCCTATGGACATGGTGCGATTAGTGTCTCACAAAGTATCGATGAGCTAGTGGCAGGCTTTTGTGTGTCTAACCTCGATGAAGCAATCGAGCTTCGCAGTCATGGAACAGTCAAACCTATCCTGGTCTTAAGTGGTATCGTACCAGAAGATATTCATATTGCGGTCAATTTACGCTTGATCGTAACAGTCCCTTCACTGGACTGGTTTAAGTTGGTCTCTCAGCATCTTAAAGATGTAGACTGTGAACACTTGAGATTTCATATTAAAGTGGACTCTGGTATGGGGCGCATTGGTGTGACCACAGCTGAGGAAGCCAATCAAATCATTGCCCTAGCAGATGAACTTGGTGCAGACTTTGCTGGTGTTTTTACCCATTTCGCAACGGCAGATGAAGTTTCACAAGATAAATTTATTGACCAAAAAGAAAAATTTGAGACGATTGTCGCTAACCTGATACGTCGCCCAGCCTATGTGCATTCCAGTAATTCAGCTGCAGGCATCTGGCATAAAGAGACAGTGCAAGATATCGAACGTTTGGGTGATGTCATGTACGGCTTAAACCCAAGTGGTAAAGTGCTCGACATGCCCTATGATATTACGCCGGCTTTAGAATTGATTTCTGAATTGACGCATGTTAAACGCATTGCAAAAGGGGATACTGTCGGCTACGGTGCTGAGTTTGTCGCAGTTCAAGAGACCATCATCGGCACAGTTCCCATCGGGTATGCTGATGGCTGGACGCGTAACATGACCGGTTTTTATGTCTTAGTTGCAGGCAAGAGATGCCCGATTGTTGGTCGTATTTCTATGGACCAGATAACCATCGCGCTAGATGAGAAGTTACCCATCGGTACAAAAGTGACCTTGATTGGTCAGGATGATCAAGAGACGATTACAGTGGATGATGTCGCTGCTTATCGTGGCACGATTAATTATGAAGTGGTTTGTTTGCTAAGTGATCGGATCAAACGGATTTACCCAGATGGGTTAGCAGAACCTTGATTATTTAGCAGTTGACAGCGATGTTGTTAACTGCTGGATAGTTTAAAAACTGATTAGTAGGCATAGCCAGCTAAATTTTGAGACGCGCAGATTTTTGTTTTCAGCTCGTGATAAACGACTGATTAGTGATGCATGAAAAATGGAGAAGACAATGACTTTAATTGATGGTAAAGCGTTAGCAGACAAGATGGCAATTGCCTTAAAAGATAAGGTTGACGCCTTAAAAGCAAAAGGGGTAACACCTGGTTTGGTCGTTGTGCTAGTTGGGGAAAACCCAGCCAGCCAAGTCTATGTTAGAAATAAAGAACGTCGTGCACTAGCTGCTGGATTCAAATCAGAAATTATTCGCTTATCTGAGGAAACAAGTGAAAAAGACTTATTAGCCCTGATTGAACAGCTCAATCAGGATAGCCAGTGGCATGGTATTTTGGTGCAATTACCACTACCAGCTCATATCTCTGAAGGAAAAGTCTTACTTGCCATTGATCCTGAAAAGGATGTTGATGGCTTCCACCCTACTAATATGGGCTTGTTATGGTCAGGCAGCCCTGTCATGATGCCTTCAACACCTGCTGGGATCATGGTCATGTTAGATGAATATGGTGTTGACATAGCGGGTAAAACTGCGCTTGTTATCGGTCGATCAAATATCGTCGGTAAACCGATGGCACAAATGCTATTAGATAGACATGCGACGGTGACAATCGCACATTCACGGACTAAAAATCTTGCTGACCTAGCCAAACAAGCTGATATCCTAGTTGTCGCGATCGGTATGGGAAATTTTGTAACAGCTGATTTTGTCAAGCCAGGCGCTGTCGTGATTGATGTCGGTATGAACCGTGATGAGAATGGTAAATTGATTGGTGACGTTAAATTTGACGAAGTTGACCCAATCGCTAGTTTGATTACGCCAGTACCAGGTGGTGTTGGACCGATGACGATTACCATGTTGATGGAACAAACTTACGAAACAGCCAAGCGCACTTTAGGTAAATAAATAGACTGATCTTAGTCACGAAAAAGTGGCTCTATAATAAATCGTGTGGGAAATA
>NZ_JXJW01000033.1 GCF_002441695.1 Pseudolactococcus piscium | reverse complement strand
TGCATTTTAAGCAGAATTGAATCTTTATGTCCTTTTGATTCTGGACTAATATCAAATAATTAGATACGAAAAAAAAAATTAATCGCAAATTGCTTTTGCAATTTGCGATTAATTTTTCATTTTACCACTATCTTATAAAGACAAGTATTCCTATGTCTTATTCTTCTAAGCTATCTTTTAATGAACTTAGTTTTTTTAACAAAACAAAAATAGTTACTAAAAGACTAATCAATAACAACCCTATTAAAAGATAATACATCCAGGTAAAATCTTTTTTTATATAGACTGATTTCTTATTGAAGGATTTGGCAGCTTCCCCTTTTATTTCAAAATCTTTTTCAAAGTTCCACTGTTTCACATCTGATTTTGCAGTCCCTTTGAAAGTATATTTACCAGGTTTAAATGGTTTATCTCTCAAACTTATGGCATAATCAAAATTTGAATTAGGAGCCATTTTTAAACTTTGGCGCTTGTCTGAATACAAGACCTTACTGTCCCCTTTTTTAAAGATTTTACCATCAATGGATAAATCTTTAATTATCGCTGGCTTATAGTTCTGAATATTTGCTGTGACAAAGTTACGATAATTAATTTGAGAGGCTTTTACCTCATTTAGCTTTAATTCAGGACTCACTTTTGTTTCCGTCTCTGTTAGCTTAACCCCTATAACATAAGCATATCGGTTGATCACTTGTCCATTATTAGCATTTTTTGTATTATCTTCTGTAATTTTCTCGGTAAAATAGAGTCCACCAAGTACCACGCCATCATAAGAATCCTTTGGCATTACTAAGTGTACTAAAATCTGCTTTTTACTTTTTGCACCAACTGTTACTTCTTCTTCTGTTTTTGCAATATCTTGAAAAGCTATTTTAAGAGTATCATCTTTTTTATTATTCTGAGTATTGTATTCTACAACGCCATTTTGATTAGTAGTTGCTGCGTGAGAAATGATATTAATAGTCACATCTTTATCAGTATCGTTATATAAGTTTACTTTTAAATCTTGTATTTGACCTGGACTCATCTTTAAATCAAAATAACTTTGATTTTTATCAATCTGATTCTCAGGAATAACTGCTTGTACAGAAAACTTCATTTCCGAAGCAGAAACTCTAACTGAGAGTTGAAGAAAGAAAATTACCATAAATAGCAATAAATATATTTTATGTTTGCGCATATTTTCTCATTCTAGGACTTCTATGCTGGAGTATCATTAAGTAACCATGTAAGTTGAGTCGTATATTTTGCATCTTTAACTTTTTCTGATACTCCAGGAATGCTCAATGAGATACTTTTATCTCCTGTTGTTGAACTACCAAATGCATCTACCCAAGTGCCCATCCCTTGATTACTTTGAGCAGTCATCACATCTTGAGCAGCTCCAGCTTGACTTGAAGTGCCCGGAATAAGGGTAACCTCAGTACTTGCTGTTGGCGCTGTCGCTTTATTGTCTGTCGTAGTCGCTACTGTACCATTTTTTATTTTGATTTGAGCTCCTTTGAGTTCCTTAGAAGGTCCATTTTGAGTTGTAGAAAATTGAGCACCTTGTTGGACCTGTAGTTTCCATCCCGCATTTGTTCCCCGTTTATCTGTCACTTGAACCCAATTTGGTTTATTTACGAAACCGCCTCCTGTATTTTTTACTGTTTCAAATGATGCATAATAGGTCTCATCTTTGGCAGAAATATTCTGTTCTCCAAAATTAAAACTTGAAGCATAGTCTATGCTCAATGGCCCATTTGTTGGTGTTACAGGATTAGTTGGATCTACCGGTGTATTAGGATCAGTTGGATCTACTGGTCCTACAGGTGTAGTATCTTCTTTAAAGGTTACATCACCAGTTGTATTTACTGAATTAGTTGCGGCAGAAACTCCCTCAGAAGAGAGTGATGCAACTGATAATCCTGATGCTAAAATAACGCCTGCCATAAGTAAATGATTCATTTTCATTTTTAAGTTCCTCTTAAAATTTCTTTCTATTTTTTGTTGCTATTTTCATTGTTATGCCAATGACTAAGGTTAAGAACCCAAGCCAATTTAAATGACTCACTTCTGTCTCACCTGTTCTAGGTAAAATAAAGTTTTTATTGTTGGAGGTTATAATACTTTTTCCATTAGGGATAGTATTTGAAGGTTTTTGAGAAGTGTATTCTTCCTTAAAACTAATTGTCCCCTTAGTCACTATAGAATTTGTAGTATCTGCTCGAATTGGTTGACTAAACACTAATACTGAAAATAGTGCAATCAAAGTAATACCTATTTTTTTCATATTCTCACCTGCTTTCTGTATTTATACTGGTGTGTCAGTTAAACTCCACTGAATGACTCCCTTATATCTACCTGCCTTTACTGTACCAGGGGAAACTTGAATAATGGGGCCTGAATCTTGTGACCAGCTTACATCATAATCATCGATTCCTTTAGTGCTTATGCCATCAAATACGTTGGTCTCCTCAGATTTTGTAATCCATTGATCGGACACATTGGCTTTTCTAAATAGGAGAATATTTTCAGAAGCGGATTCCCCAGAACCATTTTTGAATGGTTCGACTAATTTAGCTGTTACCCTCCAAGAATTTTTATCTACACGAGTGTCTTCTACTATCATTTTCCAATTTGGATCTGTCCGCAATGTTTCTGAAGTTCGATTGGAGATCTTACTTTCATTGAAACTTAGCGTTTCAGGAACTTCTTTAAAAGTAAGACGTCCTGCAACGACTGAAACAGTAATCGTTTTTGAAACTTTATTCCCTTGTTGATCCGTATAACTATATGTAATCTCATAATCTCCAGGGGTTAGCGTATCCACTGTCCCCTCAACATTTACCTGTTCAATTTTGATAGGTTTCCCATCTTGATCAGTAGCACTTATGAAATTGTCAGCTGATTTCCACGTTATACCCGGTCCAGCTACAATAGTACTATCCTTTGCATCTATTGAAGTCTCTGATGCGATAACATTAACAGTAATGACTTTACTTACTTGATTACTGTTTTCGTCAGTGTAACTGTATGTAATAGGATACTTACCTATTTTTGTTGCATCCACTGTTCCCGTTACAACAACATCTTTGTCATCAACGGCATCTCCATTCTGATCTTTAGCACTTATAAAGTTATCTTTTGGATTCCATATCGTTTTTGGCCCTGCAATGATAGTACTGTCCCCAGCATCTATGGAAGCTTTAGTTGTCTCATAATAGACCGTAACTTTTTGGTCACTATCTGTTGGTTTAGGAGTGACTTTAGGTACAGTGATAGGATTAGGTAGCTTATACCCTTGAGCTGAAAATTTCGGTGAATCTATCGTAGTAAAATCTGGCTGTTTACTACCCCAATCGCTGTAATTTGAAAGTTTACCTGTTACAGCATCCACAAGAGCATTTCTCGTATAGTCTACTGTTTGTACTACTTGAGGAGAAAGCGAAGTTTGAGTTACCTTGTTAATATATTGAATAGTCCTAGATACTGAATGTGTTAGATAATCCTTTGTAGTACCTGCCGGCCACTTAGGACCTTCTGGTCTACTCGTTTCGAGCGGTTGTGCCGGATCACCAGGATTTTCGGCAGTAGCCGTAATAGTTCTATGCCAATAAGTAACAGTATAATCATTACTTCTACTCCAATTTATTTTATCTATATCATTATCATTTGGCTTTCCTCTGTATGCAGGATTTACGACATCATCAGAAGGTGGCGTATAGCCTTTACTTGTCAAATCAGGGGATGTCGTTTGTTCAGGAGTTGAGCTAACATACCAAGGTTCTTTCTTTTTTAGGGCTCCATTATCAGACCAAAATTCTAGCCTTCTCTTGTAAGCATTAGTTTGTATAACTCTAGACGCAATTTCTTTGTTGGTTTCTGAATCTACATATTTAATTGTTAACTTTACTGTTCTTGTGGGCCAATAGATTTTATAAGCTCTTGCATCCACATGTGTCGCATTAAAAGCTGTAAAAGCTGTAAAAACAAAAACTGTCAGTAAACTTTTAAATAAAATGTGCTTTCTCATTATTCTTCTCTCTTAGTTTATTTATTTTTCTACTTTTTTTCTCAAAAGGACTATAATAACCCCTACAGAAATACAGCCTAAAAGTGCTAGTCCTAAAGTATTTCCTTCTCCAGTTTTAGGTAATGGAGCTTTTTTAGAATCTCCATCATGAGCTTCTTTTATTGCTTCATTACTATTAACGCTTGACTTGTTTTCTGGTTTCTTCGTTTCTCCTCCGTCAGACCTATCAGGTTTAGCTTTTTCTTGTTGCGTGTAGATCACAAATAATTCAATATCTTTTGTTGTACCAGTAATATCAGAAACCATCGGAATGGATGCTTTATCTGCTTTAAAGCCTGAAATATGAGGACTATCAACGGCCTTAAAGTGTGTTCCATTTACTGGAGACCATTCTCCGTAGGTTATAGTCTTTGAAACCTTATCAAATATTATTTTCCTTTTGAAAATAAGTTGAGCATTATAATCTTCTAATGCTTTAGATCCATCTGAGTAGTTATAGTGAATCACTTGTTTTATGTTTTGAGACACTACAGAGGCTGTTGTATCATGTTTAAAATGAATATTGAATACTTTCTTAGTTCTTGCCTGATCATATACGACTCCACCTGAAGGATAATCATTGGAAACTAATTTGTAGCCAAGTTCTACATAATATTTGATTTTTTCATCAGTACGGTAATTGTCTGTCGTTCCATGTGTTCCTGACAACTGCTCTACGTTTAGTGACTCTCCCGTAGTATCATCAATATAGTTGACTTGTGCATATTCAAGATTACCAGAATATATTACAGTCTGATTAATATCATCTGAATTTCCCGTTATACTACTAATTCTGTCTAGTACTGGTTGATCTGAAGTATAGCCTAAAATAGATGGCGAATTTACAGCCTCAAAAAAATGTATACCCTCAAGAGGTTGCCACTCACCGTACTCACTTTGCCCAGTTGCTTCATTTTTAGTTATAACTCTTGCAAAAGGAATTATCTCCATAAAGTCTTGCAAAGCTTCAGTACCATTGGAATACTTGTATTGAATTCTTCTTTGAACTACCTTTGTCTCTACCTTATTTTCTCCAGTAGATCTCAAGTGAACTTCAAAATGCTGTTCCTTTCCAACCTGGTTATATTTAACTCCATCGCTTGGATATGTATCAGAAATAAACTGATAACCAAGACTAGTATAAGTTTC
Organism: Pseudolactococcus piscium; assembly: GCF_002441695.1. Classification (GTDB taxonomy): domain Bacteria; phylum Bacillota; class Bacilli; order Lactobacillales; family Streptococcaceae; genus Pseudolactococcus; species Pseudolactococcus piscium. The sequence continues at coordinate 3,302 of NZ_JXJW01000033.1, read as the reverse complement.
TATTGATGGCTGAGTACGATAATCATCAGTCATTTCATATGCCCCTGATAGGTGTGTCACATAAAGGACTTGACCTTTCGTATCATCAATATATGTTACTGTTGCTTTTTCTTGACTTGTTGTATATATCACCTCAATATCCATGTTTTCTGAATCTCCTGTTACATGACTAACCGCACTTACCTCTTTCTGACTTGGATTATATCCAGCAATTGTAGGCGAGCTAACACTAGGGAAGTCTGCTTCTCCTTGAGAAGTCCAGTCTGTATAGACTTTTTCCTCCGTATCAGGATCTATAAAGACATTTCGATTAAAGATAATTGATGCCTTGTGATCTTCCAGTGCTTTAATGCCACCTGAATAGTTATAATGAATATTCTGAGTAACTTCCTTTGTCTCGGTCTCCTCAACAGTAGCCCAGTGCGCATAATAAGTCACTCCTCCTTCAGGAATTACAATTGTTTCTGGGATACGAGCCCCTCCCATAGCTTCAGTAAACCAACCCAAAAATTCATACCCTGAGTGTTCTGCTTTAGCAAGGTTCTTTAAGTTTACCTCTTCAAAGGTAGTGCCCGAAATAGGTTCTTGAGATGTTGCTCCACGATTCACATCAAAAGTGATCTGCTCATTTTTCTCTTTAATATACTTTCCTGGGAAAGAGCCATCATAGTTTGATGTAAGCTGGCTTGAAGTCCCCATTCCTTTATAAGGCGATAAAGCTTGAATCCAATTTCCAGTATAGTTATTTGTCTTTTCTATGTCTGGGAGGTCACATGTACTGTTTAATATGGTTTGACTTCCAAGAGTTATAGATGAAAGACGATCTAGACCGCTGAGCATTTCTCTCATATCTGTTACACTTGTAGTATCTAAACCACTTAAATCAATTTGTTTAAGCTTGCTGTTACCTACAAGCATCCGATAAGTTGAGTTTAGATTAGAGGTTGTTGAAGCACTTGGCATCACCAATTTCTCTAAATTAGAATCATAACTTACGAATTGGCTAAGCTGCTCTACTTTGGATAAATTAAAATTTGAAACATCTAATTCTGACAAATTTGGATTATTACCAAACATCATATGCATTGTAGTCACTTTAGAAGTGCTAAACGTACCCACATTTAGATGAGCTGCTCCACTGTAAGCAAACATATAGCTCATATCAGTAACTTCACTAGTATCAAGATAATTCAGATTATCTATTGCTTCCAAGTTACTTAAACGCTTAGCTTTTGCATCATCAGATTGCCCACCCTGCCCGAATAGCTGATTTGAATTACTTGGAGCCTTAACGTTTTGCGTGAACACAATTTTTCTAATTTTAGAAGCTTCAATTTTTAATTCATCGTTTCTCTTCCATGGAGCTGTACCCTCTCCCCCTAAATTCCCTCCTCCTGTAAATGTGAGGGTTCCTGTGCTATCATCGAAATTCCAAGGAACTTCTCCCCATGTTTTTTTTATTGTTACCGGATATAAATTAGCTCCACCAATTGGCATATTAATCGTTGAGTCTTGATTAAAAGTTCTTATCCCATCAGTCAAGCCAATAACTTTTTCTCCTGGCTGAGTTGATTTGTCTGCTAAAGCGAATAAATCCTTTGTACTGATTGTTTCAGTATTTTTCCCTTCAATATATTCCCCTTCTGGGTTAATCTCTTTCTTTTTTTGATCATAGGTGGCTTCGTCCTTCCAAACATATAGTCGAGAAGTTTCGTTTCCAATATCAGTATTGTTCTTTAAAACATTTTGGTCAACTAATGCCGCAAAAGCTCTTTTCCCACCTGAAGATCCGTGATATACACTTGTTATTTGCCCTTGTGAATTAAGCAAAGGACTACCCGATACACCTCCACCTCCGCCATCAAAATTTCCGACTACGATGCTATTTCCACCTTTCTCACGAAAGGTATCTATCCATGTTTTTATTTGACGCTGGGATTGCCTAGCTGGAAAACCAATAATAGCAGTATCACGACTTCTTTTTAAGGAAGCTTTTGTTTCTTCCTTATCCCATAAAGTTAATGGTTTTCTTAAATCACCTATATGCACTCTCTGACCATTAAAACTAGCAGTATATAGCTTGATTAGCGCATAATCACCATATGTACTCGATCTAGCATGATAAAAAGATTCTGCTTTATTGATTCCAAAACTTGCTTTATTTCCTCCAAAGTTCAATACTATTTTTTCAGAACGACTACAGTGCGCAGCTGTAAGGACATAGTCTTTTCCTACCACTGCACCACTGCATGAACTTTTAACACTTAATCTAACTGCAGAGGCGTAGGGGAATTCCCAATTATAATCTGCCTGAACCCAATGACTTTCATCCCAAACATTAAACTCTTCCGCATGAACAGAGCTTTGTATAAACAAAAATCCGTTCAAACTGAGTAAAAATATAATAAAATAAATACGTTTCATTTACTTCAAGGTCTCCTTTCAACTTCCATATCCCTAATAAAAGATATTATTCTTTACTTTGTATAAATTGATTCAAACTCTTTTCATCATCGCCGCTGAACTTTGTTATTTGACCAGTAGCATTTAAATATACCAATGTTGGCACCTCATCAATATGATATTCATTTAAAATGTCATTTAAGACCTGAGGTTGGTCACTTGAAGCTGTATTAACGTAGTAAATGTCCACATTATTTTTAAGCGATGATTTTTTTAAAATGTGGGAAAAGTCTCTACAGTAAGGGCAAGAGATTCGACCAAAGAAAATAAATTTGTTTCTGAAGTTTTCTTTATTCTTTAACAAATCTGTTCCAACTTCTTTGAATTTTTTTATAGCCCCTTTGTAATAATCATAATCTTTACTCACTGCTTCTTCTTTTGATACATTATTATTCTTATTCTCTATACTAGTTCCTTTTTCTGATTGATGCCTGCAAGAACTCAAGGTTATCAGCAAAAAAATACATATACATTTTGAAAACTTTAACATCTAATTCTTTACTCCTCTTTTTTTCATTTTTCTTTTCATAGTTCTTCCTTTAGTCATTTCAAGTATCTGCTAATTCTACTAGTCATTAAAACCTGCATTCTTCCTCCTTATCTAAGTAGATAAGGAGCCAGATATTCAAAATTAGTCCAATCAGTCCTAAAATTAGGATCAGCCAATAATAAAAAATAACTAATACTTCACCATATTTTACTGTCAATTCAATAATACACACTACACTTTCTGCCTTCATATGTTGATTCCATTTACATTAAATTGTTACAACTTTCGCTTGCACTAGGTACATTACATCAGTTCAATTCCATTAGTTTCAGGAAAATACAAATTTTCC
>NZ_JXJW01000032.1 GCF_002441695.1 Pseudolactococcus piscium | reverse complement strand
AAATTTAACGTATTTTGTCTTCAGTCTGAGTAATAATTCATTATTACTTCATATTTTTCTATCGGAAATTCATTACTTGAAGGTATTTGCAAGTATAATCTAACAGAGTCTAAGAAATTCTTATCTTTTTCATCTTCATTTCCATTGATACTAAAAAACATTGCAACTATTTCTTTAGCGATTCTTAGCGGATTTACCCCCCTCATTGAATGAGTTTTATAAACATCACTACCATTTTTAGTGTTTTGAACTCGATATAAAAACTCTTTATTTTCTTTTGCAAAATTTACATAATGCCCAACGTAATCACCACCAAATTTTGAGTTGCAATCAATACAAAGTGTATAATAGGCATTCCCATACGGTCGTCGTTTAATTTCCCTTGGTAGTCCTTTTTTATTAAAATCCCAATCTTGCAAAAAAAATAATTCTCCCGTAATTGTATTCTTTCCACCTTTATTCCCAACAGCTTGTGGTGGAACATGCTCTAAATTAAGCTGTTTTTCTTGTTGGCATAAAATACATACTCCCTCTTTAGTCCCCATAAGTTATTCTCCTATACAAATTGTGTTAGTCAATTTAAACACATGATATTTTATCATTTTATAACATATCCTTCCCTTTGTTCTCGTAAAGTAGTCTTGGGCTAAGTAAATTAGTAACTTCTTTACTTTATTTTTCAGTGTATCTCATTTTATTTTAGGAAAATATCGTGAGAAAGATAGTAAAAAATATTAAATATAAAATCATTTTTTTAATTATAATTAAGAATTATTAGCTAACAATAACAATTTTGTAAATAATCTGAAACTTTGCAAGTGATCATATTTTAGAAATATTCTATAGCATGTGAATTGCCTATAAAAACTAAGTCTTTTATCCCCTCCAACTCCCGACTGACTTTAAATAATTAATATTGGTTTCCAATCTGACTTAACTGTGTTATGCTGTGTTGGAGTTTTAAAAATATCACTTTATATTACAAGTGATTAAAAAACTCGTAAACTATAATTCAGATACTCAAAGTTTTCTTTTCTTCGTAAAATACCAAATGAGCAATCTTTTTTATAAAATATTTTGATTTTTGAGAAGTGGGAAAGTTATATTCTTCAGTATAAAACTGTCGTTGATTTTTAAAAGAGTCCAACATATATGTAAAAAAAACAGAACAGTTTGTGTTGTTTTGAAATACAAACATCGCAAAATCATTAAGATTTTCAAAATAGATTGCAATTTTTTATTAAAAATTACTAATATTTTTATCTGATTGGATAAGTTTAACAACATCATTTGCAATATTTACTTTCATTTTTTCCTTAGTTTAGTTTCTAAAAAATATTTTATCTTATATTTTTTGCTAAACGTGAATACTTTTTAGAGTTGAAATGGTGTTTTCGATATAATTTATACATGTTGTTCCTTTGTTCTCAAAACTTTATTACTTAAGCCTCTTGAAATTTCTCCCTTAAATTATTATACAACTTTTTGATATAAAGTTCTTACTAAGCGTGGAAGTTTTTAAGAAGTATAGGTAAAAGATTGAAAGCAGAGAAAATGATATACAGATCATTTTCTCTGCTTTCATGTTATCTAAAGAACTCATTTTTTTACCTTTATTGATTGCTATTTACTCATATTATTCACGTATATTGAATAACCGTGTTCCGTATTTTTCGACATTCTATCCCAGTATTTCATGCATGTAACTCTACTGTTTTCCTTTAATTACTATTTCTCTATCGTAAATTCAAAAAAGTTATCACAATACTAAAAAAATCAGTGGAAGTTAAATGAAAAATATTAAATAATAGGGCGGTTAGATTGCAATCATTATATTGCTATATTATTTATATCTCAATTTAAATAAAGTATTTCTTAACTATATATTACGTTTAATTTTTCAGCATACTTAAAAAAATTATAATTTTATACTTACTCTATTTTTGTATTCTTTGTGCATAATCTCGCAATATTATTTCTTTCAGAAACTATAGGCAATATTGGACAAATATGATTATTTTTTCGTAAATTCCATCCAACATGTCACAAAAAAGCCCCCAAACACCTAAGTGTCCAGGGACTTCATTCACTATGATTGTTTCACAAGTTATATCATCAGATTAATAAAACTCATCTGGTAAAATCGTTTCGCCAAGTTTCACGTTGTCTCGGTAATCAATCGGTACATCGATGACTACTGGTCCTGTTGTGACGTCTATTTCAGACAGAACTTTGGCTAGGTCTTCTTTATTTGTGACACGAAGACCACGAGCGCCAAATGCTTCTGCATATTTGACAAAGTCAACTGGGCCAAAGTCAACGCCTGATGCGCGACCATATTTCATGACTTCCTGGAATTCAACCATGTTGTAACGGCCATCATTCCAGATGATATGGATTAAAGGTAATTTAAGACGGACAGCAGTTTCAAGCTCTTGTGCTGAGAACAAGAAGCCACCATCTCCTGAGATAGAATACACTTTTTTACCTGGTCGTAACAAGGCTGCTGTAATTCCCCAAGGTAGGGCAACACCCAGTGTTTGCATCCCGTTTGAAAACAGGAGATGACGTGGTTCGTAAGATTTGAAGTTACGGGCCATCCAGATATAGTGGCTACCTACGTCTACAGTTACAGTTTCATCATCTCTAACTTGGTCTTGGAAGACGTCGATGAAGTCAAGCGGATGGACACGGTTTTCATCAGCAATCCGATCAAATTCGTTTGCTTTAAGAACTTTATAAAGACCCTCTAAATACTCTTGGCTGCCGTCAGGAATTTTATAGCCGCGAATCGCAGGAATCAAGTTTTCAAGGGTTTGTGAAATATCACCGATCAATTCACGTTCTGGTTGATAATAAGTATCGATTTCAGCTAAGGCTTTGTCGATAACGATGACACGACTGTCGATCTCAGCATTCCAGTTTCTTGCTTCGTATTCGATTGGGTCGTAGCCGATGGCGATAATCAAGTCAGATTTTTTAAGGAGCATATCTCCGGGTTGGTTACGGAATAACCCAACACGTCCAAAGAAGTTATGAATCAAATCTCTAGAAATAACACCAGCACCTTGGAATGTTTCAACGACTGGAATGTTCACATGTTGTAAGAGGCCACGAATGGCGTGAGTAACCTCAGTAGATGAGGCACCACTACCTAAAAGAAAGACTGGCAAGACGGCATTTTTGATGGCTTGTGCCAGATAGTTAATATCATCAATCGACGCATTACCAAGTTTTGGCGCTTGCAATGGTTTGATGGCGTTAACAGACACCTTGCTATCGACGACATCTTGCGGAATAGAGATGAAACTTGCACCAGGTTTACCAGATTTAGATAAGCGGTATGCATTAGCTACAATCTCTGACAAGGTATCCGCATCTTGTACTTCTGCTGAATATTTAGTAATTGGTTCAAACAAAGCAGCATTGTTCATCGACTGGTGCGTCCGTTTTAAGAGGTCGCCACGTTTAACTTGTCCAGCAAGTGCTAAAACAGCATCACCTTCTGCTGTTGCTGTTACAAGACCAGTAGCTAGGTTGGATGCACCAGGACCAGATGTTGCGATAACGACACCCGGTTCCCCAGTGATACGACCAACAGCCTGTGCCATAAATGCCGCATTTTGCTCATGACGTGCAACAATCAGTTCTGGTCCTTTGTCTACTAAGGTATCAAATACTTTATCAATCTTAGCGCCTGGAATCCCAAAAATATACTTGACGTTGTGGTTGATTAGTGAGTCAACGATTAAATCAGCACCAAATTTTTGTTCACTTTTGTCTTTTTTCATCTTTTTTTCATTCCTTTTCATATTTGATTTCACAAAGGTCATTTTAGCAAAAAAGGCGTCAAAACGCCATTATATTAGCTCATTAAATAATTCTTGTGCATTCTCATCATCCGGGACGCTTGCTAAATACTGTGTTAGAGATAGTTTTGCATCGCTAACGCGACCATTTCTAATCAAGATATGGGCATAGTCTAAGAGAAATTCAGGATTGTCTGCTAGGACACTTTGGTCGATCTCGTCATAGATAGCTAGCGCTGCTGTATCCTGTTCGAGTTCGCCATAAGCCTTGGCGATGTTCCATCTTGCTAGGGCATGATCATCATCTAGTAATGGTGCCAAGTTGATCACGGCTTCATAGTCTGCTTGTAAGAGATATAAATTGCTCAGTAAAAAGATCGTTTCATCATGCAGTTCGGCTAGATCAAGTGCTTGCACTAAATAAGTCTCTGATGCCTTTAGATCATGAAGCGCATAGGCAATCCGACTGGTCAAATGAAGCAAAGGGACATCAGTGGGATTCTTGCTTAAGCCATCTTTAGCAACAGCAAACGCACTGTCAAAGTCATTTTCTTCTATCAAGGCCTGCGCATAGGGATAGGCATAGCCATCAAAATCAGGCGCTAAAGCATCGAGTTGTTTGAAATAATCAATGGCACGTTTATGTTCCCCTAAAACAGCACTAATTTGTGCTAATTCAAATAAAACAGTGTCATCATGATTGATTTCTAATGATTTTTCTAGGAACTTTTCAGCATTTTCAAACTCGCCTAGTGAGGCATAGGCCGTTCCGATACGTTGGTAAATAGAGACTTTAGTCAACTCAAGTATCTGACGTTGACTAAGTTTTGCAAAGTAATCGATCGCTTCTTGCCAATTTGCTTGATTATAATGTAATTCTGCAATCGCAAAACTAACCAATGGAGAATCTGATAGGGTGCTTGCTTCTTGCAATTTCTCTAGTGCTGCTTCCCAAACGCCATCAAGCTGATATAAATCCGCAATCATCACAAGCGCTGCGACATAATTATCGTCTGTAGACGCAACTTGATAGAGCAGGGCTAAGGCACCATCTAAATCACCATCGTCGACCTTCATCTCTGCTAGATTCAGGATAATATCTGTATTGGCGGTATTTTCTTGTGAAATTGCCTCATAGACTTGCCGACTTTCACTGCTGAAGCCCATCATCGAGAGGTATTCAGCTAAATCTGCTAAAAGTTCAGCAGAATCGACTTGAAGCGCTTTTTCTATTTCAGACACCATCTGGTCAAACTGACCAGCATGGAGTAATTCAACAACGTTTTCAGAATGTGACATCTCTATTTATCTTTCTAGGTAAAATTCAAACCGGTCGCCAGCATACTGTGACAAGACATACTCAAAAGCAGTTTCTTCGCTATTTGCAAAATAAGAAACTTGGGTTAATGATAAAATTGCTGCATTGGTTTTTATCGATAAGAAACTGGCGATTTCCTTGTTGACGATTTTGGCCGAGATAATCTGCTCACTACGGCCGATTTTTTTACCTGCAGCAGCCAGGGTATCATAAAAATGATTGGCGATGTCGTCTTTGGCAAAGTCGGCGATCAGGCGATAAGGAATACTTGCCACTTCATAACAAATCGGTAAGTCGTCAGCATAGCGAATCCGTTCCATCCGAATAATCTGGGCACCTTTTTTGAGGCCAAGTTTATCACATTCTACTTCATTTGCTTTTGTTTTTTGATAGCTAATCACTTTTGAGCTGGGCGTCTTGCCCAAGTTCTTGATGATATCAGTAAAACTTGTTGTCCCACGCATCTTTTCACGGACACGATCACTTGCAACAAATGTACCTGAGCCAACATAGCGTGTTAAAATGCCTTCTTCGACCAAACTTGTTACTGCTTGTCTGAGGGTCATACGCGACACACCAAATTGCTCTGACATCACGCGTTCGCTAGGCAATCTCTGCCCAACTTCATACATGCCGGTCTCAATCTGCTGCTTTATTTCATCATGAATCTGAATATAAATAGCTGTCATTTGTCCTCGTCCTGTCCTTTATTTTTTTTATATGAGATGAGTTCTCTCAGTTTTCTTCGCTTAATCGGTGCGTCATGGATAAAGACACTATTCATGATCGTAGCCACTGCTACCCCAAAAAAGGTATCTAAAACACGGTTTAGTGCATAACCGATGTAGTCCGTCTCAGGAATGGTCAAGGCAATAATTAATAAGGTCGCATTCGCCCCAACTAGACCAGGATGGAGCTCAAAGCCATCCATAATCACGATATTCAGTAAAACAAATAGGGGAATTAAGATGATTCTGACCGAAAAATTATAGTTCGCCATCGTATACAAAAAGAAATAGATAACGGCAAGTGTTCCACCCAGTGCAGAACCGATAAACCTTGCTTTAGCAGCTTTAAGCGTTGCTGTATAAGAATCCCGTACCGCAATGATAGCTGATATCCCCGCGATCATCGCAGCCGACTGACCTCGATGAAAAATATGGGTAAAAAGTAAGATAATAAAAATCGCGATAACTGTTTTAATCGTTCTAAGGCCTAATCTAAAACGGCCAAATTGAAATGACATGGTCTACCTTTCAACAAATCGACAACTGAATTGCCGGTAATTTTTCCTGTTTTTATACTATACCAATTATAGCACAAAATAATAAGTTTGCCTTTTATATAAAGACATGATATAATTAAATTGTATTGTGTTTTAAGCAATATAAATTTAATTTTGAATAGTGTTAACACGTTAGCGCTATATCATTCATAAGGAGAACTAACATGGCTAACATTAAATCTGCCATCAAACGCGCTGAGTTGAACATCGTTCAAAAAGAACGTAATTCAGGTCAAAAAGCTGCATTGCGCACTTCAATCAAAAAATTTGAAGCTGCTGTTGCTGCTGGTGCTGATGATGCGCAAGCATTGTACGTTGTTGCAGCTGCTGCAATCGACAGAGCTCATTCCAAAGGTTTAATCCATAAAAATAAAGCTAACCGTGATAAATCACGTTTGTCTAAAAAATTAGCTAAATAAGCTAGTTGTGGATTAATAAGAAAAAAGCATTCTTCTGAGTGCTTTTTTTGTTACATACTAATCTTCAATATTCACACTAGCTAATTTGTGATAAAATAAGGATATGGATATCGAACACTACAAACAGTTAGCCTTGCAAAAACAAAAGGTTCATAAACAATTTTTGGCGTCACTTAAAAAAAGACCGCCTAAAAATTTGGATAAGTTGACTAAACAGATCCATGAAGAAGTCTTCATGGAGATAGATTGTACCAAATGTGCCAACTGCTGTAAATCACTCGGCCCACTCTTTACAGAAGCTGATATCAGTCGGATTTCTAAGCAAATGCGGATGAAATTAGCCACTTTTGAAGACACTTATTTACAAGTCGATGAAGATGGTGACAAAATCTTTCAGTGTATGCCTTGCCCCTTCTTAGGCACTGATAACCTCTGCAACATCTATGATGTGAGACCAAAAGCATGTCGGGAGTTCCCGCATACTGATCGTAACAAGATTTATCAGATTAACCAGCTCACCATCAAAAATACGATTATTTGTCCCGCAACCTATTTATTTGTTGAGAAGTTGCGTGAACGTTTAGCCTGATTAAAAGTTCAACTGACCAAGATGTTGACTACCTTCTTATCTGACAGCTAACCTTCACCAGTCCATTTTACGACTAAAGGCACGTCTTTCCTCATCTCGACTGGCTTCAATATCTTGTTGCTTGATCCTCATCTCATGATGATAGCTGTCTAAGACGGATTCAAATGGCTGACTTAAGTTACTTGAAAATCCACCAGGAATATCTCGATAGAAACTATAAACGTAGTCAACGAGTTGACGCGTTTTTTTGTTGCATTTGTGTGTGATAGTCATTCAGTATGTCCTCCGCTTGATTTAGCTTTCGCATCGTATCATCATATGCTTCCTCAACTGCTCTGCGTTCTTGATTATGCATAGCTTAACTCCTTTCTCGGTCTTTATTTGATAGGACTTTTTAGATTCGGGTTAAAGTGACGAGAAGTCAACTGGCGTTCTGCTGCTTGGGCAGACTGACCTGTTAATCCTTCGTTCAAATTTGACACCACCGTCCGTCCTGCAAAATTTTTCATTTTTCTTGTTTGCGCTGTTAATTTCTCAGATACGGTAACGCCTTTTGACTTTATCTTACTTTTTTTAGCCACTAAGATTGCTTTTATAGCATGCCTTTCCTGTGCTTTAATTGCTTCCGCAAACTGTTGATCTAGAAGCGACGTATTGAGGTAAGGATTTTGACCATAAGTGCTATACATTGTTTATCTCCTTCCAAAATTGGCTTGTGTTTCTGCCATTAACTGATTAAAGCCACTCGCCCCTTCGCTGTCAACTGCTTCGATATGTTGCGATACCTGCATCAAAGTTGCCGAAACTGATGACATCTCTCTCAGATAGGCTTTAGCAGCTCGATTTGTATCTGATTCAAGGCCAGAATCCCAAAAAGCAGATAGGTTGAACTCAGCTAACAAGGCGTTGACTTCCCATGAATCTAGATAAGTCGCAAGATTATGAGCAGCTTGGTGGGCCTCTTGTATGTCTTTTTGTACGGTTTCTAATCCTTGATTCATGATTGCTCTGACCTCAGAAACAAAGGTTTCTGACTGGAATACGGCATCCTGAGCAACAGATTGAAGGAGTTCAGCACGGAGTTCAATTTTTTGACCACCACTCGCCTGACGAATCCGATTTTGATAATCAGGGATATGTGTCTGATTCCATTCACTTGCTTTTTGTTTTGCTTCAGCGACTATGCCTTTGTAGGCTTTATTAAAGTCCTCATAAATTGCTTTCGCTTCTAGCGCAGACATACCGAGTGCCATCAGTGCGCCTATGCCTCCTGATAAGGCCGCAAGAATAACCCCTGTTGCCACCCCTTTAATACCAGTACCGCCAACTTTTGAGAAGGTTGTATCAAGCAATTTGGCGAGTTTCCGACCTGCAGTTAACATCTCAGGGTGGAAGGTTTCAGATGCTAACAACGGGTTACCATGCGCATCGATTTGAAATTCACCAAAATCATGACTGCTCGTTGCACCATCAAAAATCGTGCTAAAGTTCAGAGGGACAATCACATTTACCTTACCAAACTGTGCCTGATAAGGTGCTGTTCGATTTAGCATACTCACTATGTCAAAAGGATTGACATAATAAGTGAC
>NZ_JXJW01000031.1 GCF_002441695.1 Pseudolactococcus piscium | reverse complement strand
CTATGACTAGTATAGCATAAAACCCTTTTGAAACAAGCATTTACTGCCCTTTTTTCCCTATTTAAGATTAAAGTAAAATCTTTTTTACTTTAATCTTAAATTAAGTAAAACGTTTTTTACAATAAAAAATAGCTCTAAAAATAAATCAAAGATAGTCATTTTATTTTATTCCACTATCATATTAATTTTTTATATTAATTTTTCGTAAATTGTTGGTAAATCTTCCTCTTACTTAGTTACTTCTTACTATATGGACCGAGATTTGATTGTAGCTCATTCTTTTTCAACGTATTGGCTAACTAAGTCTATACAGTATTCTAAACTCTCTAAAGACCCCTGTATGCTTTAATCAGCTCAACCGTCATCATTATTTTGATAAAAGCTTTACAATCAGTAATAATAAAAGTACGATCAACTATTATTACTGAATTGTAAGCCAGTTTCTTAACGATTCTGATTTATTTTTTAAGAATTATTATTCAAAGTTTTCTTTTTGTATGACTTGATTTTTCTTTTGTCTCCTTACTTTTGTCTCCTTAAGGATAATTAATCAAGACTTACAAGCTTGTTTGAATAGTGTTCTTGAACCAATCGGCTATTTATTACATAATAAGTAGCCGATTGGTTCAAGAAGATTGATACCGTTTCGGTATATTTGTCAACACTTTTTTCAAAAAAAATTTCAAAGGAGTTCAAAATATTTGCTGAACGAATAAAAACACTAAGATTATAAACAAAAATGACTCAAAAAGACATTTCAAATAAACTTGAAATGTCTCAACCCACTTACCAAAGACATGAGAAATCAGAATGTGAGCCTAATCAAGAAATGATTCAAAAAATCGCTAATATATTCAACTTTAGTATTGATTATCTTTTTGGAAATACAAGTAATAAAAAAACTACAAAAGTTGAAGATGACTTAGAAAAGTCACTAGACACATTTAAGTCATTTGGCGGTAAACTTATGTCAGACCATGACAAAGATATTATACGTAAAATCTTAAGAAATACGTTTAATGATGAAGAATGATTAATGCACAATAAAGTTAAAGAATTAGTTAATTAATTAGGTATAAAGATAAAATTTGCTGTTATTGACAGTAACGGTTTTTGGCATAAAAAATAAAAGCCATAATTGTAATAAATGATAGTTTAAACGAATTAGATGCAGCACTTGTACTGTTACATGAGACGGCATATTTTCTTAACCTAGACTGCAAAAAATATAACTAATCAATTTCAAATTGACAATTTAAAATTTGAAGCAAATAAATACATGATCCATGAAGTTATGAAAATATTAGACGAAAAATACGAATTTACTTCAGATGCAAATTACCAATAAATTATAGAAATTTAAATTTTCTTATTAATTAGATGGAGTTATAGTTGATGAATTTCACGATATTATATCAAACAAATTTGAATCAAACCTTATAATGATCCAGTTTATTTTTATGAATAAAGGAAAAGTATATTCAAATAAAAAATAAAACATCATCAAATCTATATGATGATGCTGCTCTTAGATTTGATGATGTTAGCATAGAAACAGATAATAGCAACTTATTTATTTTAATGACTAGCAATTTCTCTTAGCCACTCGGAAAAATTATATATAATAAAGATTTAAAAACCTTATCTAGTTATCTAATGACTACATCAGTGAATTAGATAAGAAATATATTGGTAGAAGTGAATTTGAAAATATAATTTCAAGTAAAAAAATTGTAACCTAATTTCGTGGTTTTTGGAGTGATGGAGAAAATTCTTATTTTTATGAATCAGTAATTGTTGTAGCAAATGAATTTAACTAAAAAACTAAATAAAGTCCACCAGATTTTTTAAAAATGTTATGCCCCCAAAAAGTTATACCTAAAAACTAATATTTGGAGGTCTTTCTTATGACAAAATATACCTATGACTTAAAATTACAAATTGTCCAAGCATATCTTTCTGGTACAGGAGGTCTTAAGTTCTTGGCTAATCAATACGGCATACCATCTTGACAGAGTTATTGTTGATAAGTTTTATAATATCATTTTAACTAAACTTGAAATTGAACCTCATTATGATCCAGATTACTTTTATGAATAATATTTTTGAATATAAAAACAAATTGGAAGATATATTAATCGTTGAAGATTAAAAGTGGTATAATTAAATTTAAATTTATTAATAATTATGTGATTTATCGAGCACTGAGAGGAGCAAAATTTGCTGAAGGTTAAGAATTTAACAAAAAAGTTTGCAAAGTTTACTGCTGTTTCAAATGAAACTTTTGAAGTTGGTGCAGGTGAAGTTGTTGGTTTTGTTGGTCCTAATGGCTCTGGTAAGTCAACAACGATTGATATGATTTTAGGGATGACAAGTCCAAGTAGTGGTGAAATTTATATTGATGGTGAAAAATTAAGGCGTGACAACACTGCTCAGCTTCATCAACAACTTGCTTATCTGTCAACTGACATGAATCTTGATCGAAATCTGACTGGGTATCAGGCGTTAAAATATTTTGCAAATTTGCGTGGTAAGTGGCATCTAGAAGTAGAAAATAAGGTTAAAGCACTTGCCAGTAAGCTAGATGCAAATTTAAGTGAAAAAATTAAGCACCTGAGTCGTGGGAATCGACAAAAGATTGGCTTGATTGCAGCTGTCATGAATACCCCAAAACTATTAGTGATGGATGAACCTACTAACGGTTTTGATCCCATCGTTCAAAATGCTTTTATCGATATTATTCGTGAACATCAAAAAAATGGTGGTGCAGTATTCATTTCATCTCATAATTTAAGTGAAGTGTCCGAAATTTGTGATCGCGTGATTTTTATTATAGGCGGTCAAATTGTTGCCAATGAACTAATGAGCACCTTACAAAAAATGGCGCCTAAAAGAGAAGTAATCGACCTAGATGCGGTATTTGAAGCATTAGTTCAAAAAAATAGCCATCACATAGGAAATGATAAAGGAGATGAGTATGCTCAGAAATATATTTAGTAAGACGCTATTTGAACAGCGCTTTGCATTATTAAGCTGGTACCTTGGTATTTTTCTAATTGTTTTTAGTGTCGGCATGATGTTTCCATCAATCCATGACATGTTTGGTAGTCAGATGTCACAGATTCCCAAAGCATTCCAAGGGTGGTTTGGTGAAAATGCTAATTTGATGAGTACATTTTCTGGTTTTACAGTTACAGAACTCGTTGGTAATGTTGGGATCATGCTGGTCATCATGACAATTATTTTTGGTTCTAGTTTTATAGCTGGAGATGAAGAAAAAAATATATTACAACCACTTCTCACACTACCTATTTCCAGAAAAGCAATCTATTTCCAAAAATGGCTCGCTTTATCGCTTATTAATTTGATTGCCGTGTTTGTTTGGGGAGTTGCAGTCATTTGTTCAGCGATGCTTGTGGATGAACATCTCACATTTATCGTACTAGTAAGAACTGCTAGTATGTTCTTCTTGACTAACTTAACTCTTGGGACGCTAGCGCTTTCGTTCGGTGCTTTAAGTGGTAAGCGCTCCATTGGTGGGATTCTTATAGGTGTCTATACTTTTTTATCCTACTTTATTAACGCGCTTGCTGCTCAGAGTGATATCGTTGAAAAACTCAATTATTTAAGCATTTTTAAATATGCGAATTATATTTCTTTGGCTGATACAGCGATAGAGATACAAAATGTCTCAATCATTTTTGCGATGCTGCTTATTTCATTTTGTCTTGGTTATGTTATTTTCTACCATCGTGACATACAGATGAACTGATATTTAAAAAGTAGATAACACATTTATTAAATATTATTAAAATTAATAAATTAATAAATCCGTCTGTTCTAAACTGGTTATAAGAAAATGGGAAAACACATCACTAACAATTTTCAAAATGATAATTTAGAACTTGAAGCAAATAAATACATGATTCATGAAGTTATGAAAATATTAAATGCAAAATACGATTTTTCTCTGGTTACAAACTACCAACAAATTGTAGAAAATTTAAATTTACCATATCATCTTGACTGAGTTATAATTGATGAATATCATGATATTATATCAAATAAATTTGAAATTGAACCTTATTATTATCCAGATTTTTTTTATGAATAATATTTTTATTCATAAAAATTATTTTTGATTACTTGATTATTTTACGAATTTCATTTTTTCAAAACACCACAACCCCTATGTATACAAGGCTCTTTGAAAATATATTTTCATCTTGTGATTATACCAATTTTATAAACTACCAAATGTAAATACTAACATTTATAAGAATAGAGTTCATTTGGTATTCAATTATTTTCTGTTTAGTCAATATTACTTGCATGAAGATTTTTATCAAATTTCTAATTCAGAAACCTTTTAAATCGATATTTTACAGCAACATATCACTACAACTCACTACAACTCACTACAACTCATGATTAGTATAAACTATCATTTTACAACCAATATTTATTAAAATACAAAAAAGTTTAGCATTTTTTTATGATGATAAACTTTATTTCTTATACAAATTTTAATGACTATTTTCAAAATATTTGCCCAGATTCTGCCCAGAATTTTAGTTCATACACTCTGAAATCTGCTGCTTAAGGCTTTATTTCCCTATATCCTATATTTTAAATATAAGTTTACCGCATTTAATTTGAATTGGGAATTATAAACAGTATTTTGTCGTTTACGCTGTAGACCTGACGGACCAAGAGTGTTATAGATAGTAACCCATTCTCCTATTATATTAGAAGATGGTATACCGTATTGATTAGCCAAGAACTTAAGACTTCTTGTACCTGAAAGATACGCTTGGACAATTTGTAATTTTAAATCATAGGTATATTTTGTCATAAGAAAACCTCCAAATGTTAGTTTTTATGTCTAACTTTTGGGGTCATAACAAATAATCTATACTGTATTTTCTTATAGAATTTATTTTATTTGGTTCTTCTCAACACTACTTTATGACTTCAACTAATATATTATTTTATCTTCTGTTTAAATTGACGATCCTTTAATTCATATATGATATCACTTGCTGTTGCCACTTCACCTTCATGTGTCACGATAATCACAATTTTATTTTCTTCATGGGCTATCTGTTTAAAAATTGCAACAATTTCTTGCGTTGTTGCTTCATCAAGGTTACCTGTTGGCTCATCTGCTATGATGACTTTAGATTGTGTAATCAAACTTCTAGCAATAGCAACACGTTGCTGTTGACCACCAGACAATTGTTTGACCGGCTTATATATCTGATCTTCCCCAAGACCAACTTTAACTAAAATATCTAAAATCGCCTGCTTTTCATCTTCATAATTAACATGTGATATATTAATCGCAGTTTTTACATTTTGATAGGCATTCATATAAGTTAAAAGATTAAAAGATTGAAATACTGTAGACACACTCTGTAATCGATACTTAGTTAACCCTTGTTTTTTGATATCAACATTATCAAACTTAACCAAGCCTCCTTTTGGTGAATCAAGTCCTGCTAACAAAGAAAGTAATGTTGTTTTACCACTTCCCGAACTACCAAGTATTGCATACACAATTCCCTCTTTAAATTCTTCATTCACATCTTTAAATAAATAATCATCTGGATTTTGTGTATAATAATATGTTAAATTTTCAATTTGTAGCGTCATAATCATGCTCCTGTCAAAATTTCTTTTGGATTAAGTCTGATAATACCTAGGCTTGCAATGATAATTGCAATCACAATAATACCAAGCGCAATTGCTGCTAAAATAAATAATTGTTTACTCGTCATTTTGACCTCTAGTTTATCAATTACTTTTATTTGTGATTGACTTTGTCCAAATGGATTACCACCTCGTCGACTAGTATTACTACCTTCTTTATTACCAGGAACTTGTCCGCCTCCCATCTGATGTTGAGATGAGTTTGTACTTTCTGCTGTTTTCGTCGTTTGACTGCTCAATAATTGACTACCGACAACATTTCCGACAATATTGCCTGTAGCACTTGCAATACCAATTGCGACAATCATCACTAAGAAAAGCTCAATGAAAAACTGACCTATTATTTTAAGACGGCCTTCACCCATACTCATCAATATACCAATCTCACCACGACGTTCTCGAATTGTCAAGATTACGATAAGTGTCAAAATAATCGTACCTGCGATTGCAACTAGAATGACAATGTTTTTTGCAAATTTGGCAACATTATTAAGTGGCGCAAGCATTTGTTGATATACTGAATCATTACTTGTTACAGTGTAAGCCTCTGTATCAATTAATTTTTTAGCAGCTTTCACAAATGAAGCGCTCTTAGCTGGGTCTGTTAAGTTGTAGGTTGCACTCTCAATTGTATCTGAAGTACCTGCCAACGTATTCGCAAATGTCAGACTAGTATATAGTCGATTACTAACATTCATAAATGAGAAGTTCGCTGCCATACTATCTACACTTGAACTAGATTTATAGATACCAACAACCGTCATCGTATAGGCTTTCCCATCTGTGTCTTTAATAGTAAATGTTGAACCTGCTTTCAAACTATTAGCTAATGCTAAATCTGCTTCTATCACAACATTATTCGACTTTTCATCCTCTGCATTCAAAGCACGACCACTAGTTATTTTGTTCGTTCCATCAGAAAAGTCACTAACTGTTTTTAAATTATTTATACCAATTACAGTGAAATCTCCTTGATTCATTTTAATAGGTTCTACACCTCCTCCGGGTCCCTCCTTATCCCTGTTAACCTCACTTGAGCTAGATGATTCAGCCGACTCGCTCGTACTAGCAATGGGCTCTATACTATCTTTTACAGCAACTGCTGATTTCGTGAAATTATACGATTTAATACCAGATAATTTAGATATTGCTGTTGCGTCACTAAGTTTTACAGGTGTTATATCAAAACTTGTCTTACTTTTTTCAATCGAACTATCCGAAGCTTCTGTGCGAGACTTATTCATCATCGCTTCACGATTTACAGCCAAAGTAACCGTAGCACCTGTTTCTTTTTTAGCATTTTCAATCGATTGTTTCGCCGAGTTGTTAATTACAAGACCAGATAATACAAAAATCAAAATTGATGAGAAAATGACAATCAATAGTATTGTTTTTCCAATTTTTGCCTTAGTATATAACCAGGCACGTCTAATAAAGTCCACTTATGTTCTCCTTTTTATCCAGAATACTCTAAAAATAGATCTAATAGTAAGAATAAATACATTAATACCTATTTCTGATATTTTTAGGATAGAGACAGTATAACAAGAATTACTTAAAGTATACTTATCAAGCATTTATTTAGAATTTTAAAACAAATAATTCTATTATCCTCTTTTAGACCATGAACGTTATTTTAGGTTTCCTTGCTTATCTCTTATAAAATATACTTCATTTATAGTAGTTAACCACTCCTTTTTTAATATAAAATTTAATTGATACTTCCAATAAATTTTATTTATCATTAACTATTGATTTTCTTACTGAGAAACTTTACCACTTATTAAACTAATATTTTTTCACTTGCTTGGCTATTTTCAAACTTAATAGTATAAAATGATTAAAAAAGTACTTTCCTGTATTATTTTGTATCCTCTTAGTATACTAATACTATCAACTCCTATCGATAACTATGAAATAAACTACCAAATACAAATTACCAATATTTATAAAGATAGATTTCATTTGATATTTAATTATTTTTGTTTAGTCAGTATTTACTTGCATGAGGGATTTTTACTACATTTCCAATTTCATACCTTTTTAGCCACTATTTTAAAAGATTCATAACTACAATCATGGTTAGTATGAAAACATTATTTATTATAATACAAAACGAATAAAAAAAAGTTGAACTAGATTAGCCCAGAACACTATCGTTTAACTGTCAAAAGAAAAAAAGACAAGAAATCATCTTGTCCTAAAAGTATAGGTTTTGGGATGTAAGACATCATTTCTGATAGACTTTATTTTTAATTCAACTAATTATTTTCAATTGATTAGTTAATTTCTTGGTTATATTCAATTATTCTAAAAAAAACACAAATTTTATAAACAACACATTAACCAGAAAAACTGATATAATTTATATCTCTTTTTTTATGACAATTAAAATCATTTTAAATGAATTTATAGCTTTCAATGCATGAGGAATATTAGCTGGCATGATAATACTCTGCCCACAATTTAGTTTGAAAATTTCTTCATCAATTCCTACATCTGTTATAGTGACCAAAGCATCCCCAGGTGAAGTATGTTCGCTAATAGACTCCCCCTTATCTAAGGAGAAAAGTGTAACACCTACGTCTCCATATTGGACAAATGTTTTGCTTGCTACACTACCAACCTCTAAATTTATTTCATCTTTTAATTCAAAAATCTTTTGTGCTCTATTTTGTGATGTACATTTTGTTTACCTCCTATTTTTGGCTACAAATGGCAATATATTTTAAATTTTTTCCGGTTTTTGTAAAAAAAGTGTGCATATTCTTGAACATCTCTATGTTCTTTTTTTTATGACCATTCTTGATAATATTTATCGTATTTATGAGTCCCTCATCTTTAATCATTCCTTTAAAAGACATTAAAGTCATTTGACCATTAGTGCTTTCTACATTTAGAAAATTTGATTGCTGAAATATACCTTCCCATTCAATAACACTCAATGGTAAGACATTAATATTGAGTGTACTTCTTAGTTCATCAATGATTTAAGTTAATTCCGGATTAAGGAAGGCTACATCATGCGTTAGTAGTTTCCCTCCAGGTTTCAACACACGATAATATTCATCAATAGCTTTTTTCTTAACTATAGGACTTAGCATTGTAAGCATGGCTTCGTTGATTATGATGTCAAAAGTTTCATCATCAAAAGGAAGTTTTAAAGCATTACCTTGTAATACATTAATTTTATCTACTAGTTGTTTTGCTGTCAATATCCGCATGACTTTCAATCACAGTTGGCTTGATTTTATTTAACTTAGTTTGGATTGCCTGCTTAGCTTCCTGACATAAAAAATCAATTTGTGACTCACACTTGACTAATCGTTCACACCAGACCAAAATTTCATTAATTTTAGCATAGGGCGATAAATACAAATCATGTTTGAAAGCGATGACTTTTTGTTCAAAAAAATTGAAGTCCTCTATCATCTGGACTTCATAGATTCCGAGGATGGAATGCCATAATAAGCGCCTTCTACATGTCCATTCTCTGTATGACT
>NZ_JXJW01000030.1 GCF_002441695.1 Pseudolactococcus piscium | reverse complement strand
TAATTGGTAGTTATTAGAGGTGCCCTTTATAATGTATGAAGGTACTGGGAATTGGACGGTTTATGGATAGCAAATTTAATGAATAAAAATAACTAGTAATTTTTTTGAACAGTACTTTTATACTGAACCTAGACTTATATATTCTACCAGAGCTAAATGTAAGAAGGCACTACGTAATCAATGATGTTATCCTTAAATCTTAGAGTCACTATTGTATAATTTAGACAAAGGACAAAAACATGCAAAAACGCTACTCACAAGAATTTAAAGAAAACCTTATCGACTTCTATCATTCTGGGCAGTCCGTCACCCAGCTGTCTAAAGAATACGACGTGGCCCCTGCAACAATTTATAAATGGATAGACCTCTACTCTAAATCTAATGAAAGCTTCGTCTCTAAAGCTGATTTTCTAGAATTAAAAAGACAACTGGCTAAAGTTAAGGAAGAACGAGACATCTTAAAAAAAGTATTGACCATATTCGCCGAGAAAAAGAAGTGAGTGCTGCGGATATGGCTCAAACCATACAAACTTTAGCACTCAATGTCAGACTAATCTGTCAACTCCTTGATGTTCCTGAATCAAGTTATTATGAACGGATTAACCGACATCCATCTAAAACTCAATTAAGGAGACAATACCTGTCACTCAAAATTTCTCAACTCTTCAATGCTAACCGAGGAATCTATGGTGCTCCTAAAATTCATCATCTTCTATTTAAACAAGGGGAAAAACTGGTACAGAAGCTAATGAAGCAACTTCAACTCAAGTCTGTAGTCATTAAGAAATTTAAGCCTGGATACTCACTAAGTGATCACATCAATCGAAAAAATCTCATACAGACTGAACCTACAAAGAAAAATAAGGTTTGGTCAACCGACATTACTTATATTCCTACTCAACAAGGATGGGCTTATCTCTCAACCATTATGGATCGTTATACTAAAAAAGTCATTGCTTGGGATTTGGGCAAGCGAATGACTATAGAATTAGTGCAAAGAACTTTAAATAAGGCCATTAAATCACAAGACTATCCAGAAGCTGTTATTCTTCATTCTGACCAAGGAAGCCAGTATACGAGTCTAGAGTATGAAGAGTTGCTTAAGTATTATGGGATGACTCACTCTTTCAGTCGAAGGGGATACCCTTATCATAATGCCAGTCTTGAATCTTGGCATGGACATTTAAAAAGAGAGTAGGTGTATCAATTTAAATATAAGAACTTTGAAGAAGCCTATCAGAGTATAGCATTCAGGTATCGAGGGAGAAAGCAGTGGTACGGTTCAAGGATGGTACTGAGGTGGAAGGGTAGCCGATTTCGCAAAATATACTTACAGTATCTTTTAGTCTTATTCCTTGAAAACCACAAGGAATAAGACTAAACCTAACAAGTAAAAAACATTTTGAGGAGGCAACATCATGAACAAATGTGCAGTTGTAGACAACTTTGGGAATGTTATCTTTGATAACTTGACGAAGCAGGCGGCTGAAATGCATGCGCAAGGCCATCCAAATTGGACGGTAGTGTTTAAAGGTTGATTTCAACACATCCATGATAAGGTCTCAGTTAACCTCTGAGGCCTTATTAAGTTATCAACGAAAGAAAACGTTCTTATGTTATAATATATCTAACAACTTTGAAAGGGGAGTTACGCTGATGATAAGAAATGATATCCAACCCGACTTACAAACGATTGAGCAATATTTTAATCGTAAAGAATTTTATATTCCAAGTTACCAGCGTCCATATGCTTGGCAAGTTGCCCAATGTGAGCAGCTCATAGAAGATATCGAGACCCATCAAGAAAATTTCGACCAACAGAGCCAAGATAATTATTTTTTTGGTGCTATCTTGATTGCTCAAGAATCTGGAGAGGATCACGAAGTAACCCTTATTGATGGTCAACAACGCACAACCACCTTCATGCTTTTACTTAAAGCTCTCTTACTCAAGATAAATAAGGAGTCAGCTAAACTATCGGATGAAACGTTGGAAAACGCTAAATTGATCGAAAAGCTGAACAGACTCAAGAGTAGCATTATTTCGATGCTGTATAACTTAAATGAGGACAACTCTTTTTATTATCGAAAAGGCGATTATAAATTGCAGCCTACTGATATTAAGTACCTGAATGAATCTATTTCTGAGTTGTATGCAGCCGATATGGAGAAGATTCTAATTGGTGAGAGCTTTGAAGATATCGCTGGTTCAGTTACGCAAATATACAGACGTCAAAAAGACAATCGTTTTACTAACTTCTATAAGAATTTTCGATACTTCTGGAAATATTGTGATGAGCTAACGAATTTTCAAGTTGCTGAGTTTGCAGAGCATTTTATCAAATATTGTCAGGTTATCACCATCACGAGCTTCAATACCGATCAAGCAATAAACATCTTTAACTCATTAAATGGCACTGGTGTTCCACTAACACCAATTGAGGTAATCGTTTCCAAAGCAACTGCCAACGCAGCTGAGAGAAAAACTTTTGAATCCAATTGGCAAGCGATAGTAAATAAAACGGATCACTCATCACTGAATTTGAATTTATTGATGACGCATTATATTTTCGTCCAATTATCGCAACAACATGGGGCTATCACAAGGAATCCTGGGATTCGTGCATTCTTTGCTAAGAATAAAGAATTATTGAAGCATGATGTGGAATTTACAAATTCGTTGAATACAATTTTGGATAACTTAGGT
The DNA here is from genome assembly GCF_002441695.1 of Pseudolactococcus piscium. GTDB lineage: Bacteria > Bacillota > Bacilli > Lactobacillales > Streptococcaceae > Pseudolactococcus > Pseudolactococcus piscium. Next base: position 7,874 of record NZ_JXJW01000030.1, on the reverse strand, counting down.
GATTTTGAAAGAACTGAGTTAGGAAAGATTCTGAATCAGTTTAACAGTAACCTCAAACCATTTGTTTCAAGCTATTTATATTTTAGACCGATGAATCAAGAGTACCTGACTTACTTATTACGACTTGGAGCAATTCTTGAGTTAACCGATTTTGCCTACGCAAACCGTAATTTCAAAGGATTTTTGGAACGCATCAACTTGAAGTACAGTCAGGTTGATATAGTTAGTGATGAAGAACTAATTGAAGAAATAAAGAAACACATTTCTACGGCCTTTAATAAGGAAGACATCCTTCAGACTCTTATGGAAAGTGGCGTACCAAATTCTATTATTTTCTTGAATGAATATGTACATTGTAAGCAACATGATCAAGAGTTTAATATTTACGGTAACGTTGATATTGAACACGTGATGCCACAAAGTGGTCTGAATAGAGAAAATATCATGGCAGATGCAGGTTTCACTGAACCAGAAGAATTCCATGAATATGCTGAGAAACTTGGAAATAAGATACTACTTGAATCAGAAATCAATCGTGGTATTGGTGATGCTTGGTTTAGAACTAAAAAGGAAAATACTATCACAAGCCACCACGGTTTCATTGGTAGCCAATACAAAATAGCGCAAGCTTTAGTTGGTTACCATAAAGATACGTGGGTGAAAGACGATATCAAGATTGCCACTGAGAAAGCTGCACATAGAATTTCTGACTTCTTGTTCGAGTGATATCAAAGTATTTTATAAGGAGACAGGCATTTGGCAGATAACGAGTTTGAATACAAAGCAGTAGGTGTCAGATATACTAGATCTGAGAGTATCACATTTCAGGGGAAGCAGAATTGGATTGCCTACAAGAAAAAAGGCTATCAAATTAAAGATTGGGGTGGAGGCAGTGGGAACTGGATTGCCTACAAAAAAACCAAGATTGAATTAGAAATTGATGATGGTAATTGGGTTGATGTTACAAGTCTGGTAAGGGACTATTATCAAAGGCAGAAGATAACAAAATCACTCATAGATAAATTTGTACAGGATTTGGCTTCCAATAATGTGAACTATGAAATACTACTGAAAGCTCAGGGAAATCTTGAAAAGAAAAAACAAGATGATGAGAGAAATAAAATTGCGGCTGAAAAAGCTAAAAAGGATGCTCTGAATTACGAGTCCACTAAGCAAGCTTTGGAAAAGTTAGTGCTGAACATTGAAAATGTTCTTCCGCAAGTTAGTGCCGGTACGAAGGAGGAGCTGGGTCAGCTTATTGTTGAAATCAAAGGTAGTGAGGTTACAGCAGACAATTATTCGAACTATCATCGACTAGCCGTATCGCTTATCGTGAAGGAAAGAGAGAGGCTTACTTATCTTGTAATTCACTATTTAGACAAAACTATGTGTATAATAAAATGAATTTAAATTCGTAAATTTCTGGAAAGTTGGTATTCATATGGAAAAGAGATCCATTAGTGTAGATGTGTCGAGCGGAATCTATGGAGCAGGTTTTCTGTTCGCAGCAGGAATGCATTATGCCACCTATCATTCACTTCTATCAGCAATCATCCATGGTTTGTTGAGTTGGGCATATGTAGGTTATTGGATTGTAGATTTTTTAACAAAATAAGACTTTATGTCTTGCTGGAAGGAGGTTACCGAGGTGAACAATGATGAATATACGGTAGGATATGTTTTGAAAAAAATAGAGGATTCTGAACCGGATACCGAACATTCAAAAGTCATTTTTAAGTCTGAAGAGGGACTCGAAGATGATAACTTGAAATCTGGAAGACGGGACTGGATTATCCTGTCAGAGATATACGGGGATAGGTATGAAACGAAATCTCAGCTTTTCCATTTAAGAAATTACCTTCAATTCAAACTACATGATGGATTGGAAGAAACAGATAATTTCAAAAAGAAATGCTACCGTTATATTCGGAATGCCGCCCTAATTCTCTATATCCGAGAGGTTGTTTTCGGTGAAAAAAAGGAGGACTTACAACCACTTGTAAAAGAAATCGAGGAATATTATATAAACGGCGGGAAGATCAACACAGCGTACAAGATAGCAAAGAAAAGCATCTCAAACTGAGGTGCTTTTTTGGTACCCAAAAATCAGGAAAGGAAGTAACCGATGGGAATATTTAACAGACTATTTAAGTCGAGAGATAAACCAATGAACCAAACAATCAGCTCCCCCTACCGATTTATGTTTGGTGGGACAACGGCTGGTAAAGTCGTAACTGAACAAAGTTCAATGCAGATGGCGGCTGTCTATTCTTGTGTCCGCATCTTAGCCGAGGCGGTCGCAGGCTTGCCCCTACACTGTTACAAGTATCGTGATGGCGGTGGGAAAGAAAAGGCTGTCGACCATCCGCTTTACTTCTTGCTCCATGATGAGCCAAATAGCGAGATGACTTCATTCGTGTTTCGAGAAACGCTCATGACCCATTTATTGCTTTGGGGAAATGCTTATGCTCAAATCATCAGAAACGGCAAAGGTGAAGTGGTGGGATTGTATCCGCTAATGCCTGACAAAATGACGGTCAATCGCGACCAAAATAAAGAGATTTATTATCTTTATACGGTAGATTCTGGACCACAAGTTAGGCTTTCTAAGGCAGAAGTTCTTCATATTCCTGGGCTTGGATTTGATGGTTTGGTAGGATATTCGCCTATTGCCATGGCTAAGAATGCGATTGGTATGGCTATTGCCTGTGAGGAGTATGGAGCTAAGTTCTTTGCGAATGGTGCTAATCCCGGTGGTGTTCTTGAACATCCAGGAACATTGAAAGATCCAGTCCGCATCCGTGAAAGTTGGAACGCAACCTTTGGAGGGTCATCCAATGCCAGTAAAGTAGCCGTTCTCGAAGAAGGGATGAAGTACAGCCCCATATCGATTCGGAGGGGGTGACTGTGATGAATAATCATAACGAGATCCTTTTTGAATTAAGCATTCGTCAGGCTCAAAAGCTACTCGAAATGAGGCTAATCAGCAAAGATGAATTTAACAAAATGAAGGATTTTTTGATAGAGAAATATAAGCCGATAATCCCGTCATTATTAGGTTTATGACTTGATATAAATGGGGAAAAGAGTGATGTATGTAAGTGGGAAAGGAGGAATTAAACCATGAAGATAATACAAAAAATTGAACCCACAAAGCCCAAAATTAACAAGCGAAAACGTGCGGCAGCCTACGCTCGGGTCTCCGTTGATAAGGGGAGAACCATGCATTCACTCTCGGCTCAAGTCAGTTACTATTCAAACCTGATTCAGAAGAACCCTGAATGGGAATATTCGGGTGTTTACTCAGATGGTGGGATTTCAGGCACATCAACAGATGCTCGGTCAGAATTTCAAAGACTGATTAAAGATGCGGAAGACGGTAAGGTGGACATCATACTGACGAAGTCCATAAGCAGATTTGCTCGAAATACCGTAGACTTGCTTGAAACCGTCAGAAAGTTAAAAGCAATTGATGTCGAGGTGAGGTTCGAGAAGGAGAAGATAAATTCACTCAGCGGTGATGGAGAATTGATGCTTTCAATACTTGCCTCATTTGCTCAAGAAGAAAGTCGCAGTATCTCGAATAACATCAAATGGTCTATTCAGAAACGATTTAAGGAAGGCAGGATTAACGGGCGGTTTAATATCTATGGTTATCGCTGGGAAGGTCAAGACTTAGTGATTGAACCCAAAGAGGCAGAGGTTGTGCGGTTGATTTACGCAAACTACATGAGGGGATTATCGGCTGAATACACGACAAGGCAACTCAATAAGATGGGAGTAACGGCGATGAAGGGTGGACCATTTAAGGCAACATCCGTCCGAAAAATTTTAGTCAACATCACCTATACTGGAAATTTACTCCTTCAGAAGGAATATACTTCAGACCCTATCACCGGAAAGTCAAAGATGAATAAAGGTGAATTGCCCCAGTATTTCGTTGAAAATCATCACGAAGCCATTATCCCTATGCAAGAGTGGCAGTCAGTTCAAGATGAGAAGGCAAGGCGAAGAAAACTTGGAGCCCATGCCAATAGGTCGATAAAAACAACTTGTTTTACTTCAAAAATAAAATGCGGGAATTGTGGCAAAAGCTTTAGACGAAGCGGAAAGAGTCAAGGGAAGAATAAGGAAGTCTATTACATTTGGACCTGTCGGAATAAAAGCGAGAAGGGAGTTAAAGTTTGCGATGCCCGTAGTATTCCAGAGAAGATGCTTAAAAAGGCGTGTGCAACTGCACTTGGCCTAGAGGAGTTTGAGGAGCAAATCTTTACCGATAAAGTTGAACAAGTCATCCCGCTTGAAGGCGACAGTTCCATTCAAACGTTTCTTGGGTTATGACATGGGAGAAGATAGAAATCTGGTAATTAATCCAGAGCAAGCGAAAACAGTGAGGAGAATTTATGCGATGTTCCTAGAGGGGAAGTCGCCACATGCCATTTCTAAGATTCTGACAGATGAGCCTGAAACCTTAACTGTAATAGGAAAGCAGAAATGGAATCCATCTACCATTAAATCCATACTGACCAACGAGAAGTACAAGGGAGATGCCTTGTTGCAGAAGTCTTACACGGTGGACTTCCTGTCAAAGGAGAAGAAAGCCAACGAGGGTGAAATTCCTCAATACTACGTGAAGGGGAATCATGAAGCAATAATTCAACCCGAAGTATTCGATATGGTTCAAAATATGATGGCGTTACGAAAAACTGGCAAGAATCGAATTAGCACTGCCAATGTATTCAGTAGTAAGATTAGGTGTGGTGACTGCGGTGGTTGGTATGGCAGTAAGGTTTGGCATAGCAATACCAAATATCGGAGGCGAGTGTGGCGATGCAATCGCAAATATGAGAATGACGATAAGTGTCAAACACCGCATCTTACTGACGATGAGGTCAAAGAGCTATTTATAAAAGCTGCGAACCAGCTAATCGAGATTAAGGACGAGATTATCAGGAATTTTGAGGAGGCTAAGGAGTTTTTATTCGGGACTGCTGAACTTTCCAAAGAGCAAGAAGAACTTGAAAGTAACCTTAATCAGTTGGCAGATGAGATAAACGCACTCATAAATGAAAATGCCAGAATTGCCATAGACCAAGCTGAATATGAACGCAATTATAATTCCTTAGTCAAACAATTTGATGAAACTGAAGATCGGTTAGGCGAAGTCAAAGAAGAAATATCCATGAGGCAAGGTAATCAGGAACAGGTGGAGATGTTCTTGAAAAATTTAGAAAAAACTGATTTGATTGATGAATTTGACGAGAGATTGTTTAATCGCTTAGTTGAAGTGATTGAAGTAGGACGTGAAAAAGTAACTGTGACTTTCAAGGACGGATCAGAAGTTACAATCTAATATCAAAAGTTGAGGCGGTTGGAGAAATCCAGCCGCCTTTTAAGTTGTTCACAACTTGCACACACAATTTGTGTTAAAATTAATGTGTATATGCGTTCGCATATTATTTCAGGTGATGGGTGGTGTCAAACGTTGAAACAGATTTTTATTTTCTCAGATAGTCAGAAAGATAGCATTTCCTACTTTGAACGTGAACCAGCAATTCTGGTTTCAATGAATCGTAGTGACTTGCCATACTTGAAGCAACAAGATTTTTCCGAATTTCCAGCCGTGTATGTTCTAATTGGTGGAAACAAACGTTATGTGGGGCAAGCAGCAGGACAAACTATTTCACAAAGACTGTCTCAGCATTTCTCGAAAGAAGATAAGGGCTGGGTAGAGTCAGTACTATTTTTTGCTCGTTCTGATGGGAAAATGTCGAAAGCTGATACGGACTATCTTGAAAAAAGGTTGATTCAAGATTTCAAGGAAAAGTCGGAATATGATTTGACTAATTCAACAGTGGGCAATACGTCCTATATCGATAAGTTGCAGAAAGCAAAATCGAATCAACTGTATGAAACGGTCTTTGAAATCATTGATGAGATTGCGAATATTGACTTGTTTGGAACATCAGAGGATACGAATTTGTCATCATCAATTATTAGTAACTCTGGACTATTCGAAATTGAATATGATGGTCATCAAGTAAAGAATAGCTCTGCTCGTGGTCTACTGATTGATTTTGTAAAAGCAATCATTGCCAGTGGAGACTATACAGATAAGATAGAAGAAATGATTGTTGATGATGAGCCAACCGCTGGGGTAATATTAGGGCGTAAGTTGTCTACCTACAATGGAAGGCCTAACTCGGCACAAGTGGCTGATGGTATTTGGGTTTATACCAATTTTTCAAGAAAAGATACAAAGCGTAAGATTGAGAAATTCGCTAATCAATTGGGGTTTAAGTACTCAATTAAGTGGAAATAAACAGTTCCGAAGGAATTTTTTTGTAGGTAGGGAAAAGCTATGGAAGAAAAAGAAGAAATAATTGTTAGACCTGATGCAGAGGTCTCAAAAAAAGAACAATTTGATTTGAGGAGGCGGCCTCTTCAGAGATATAAAGAAAAGAAGAAATCAAAGTTGGTTTCTGACTTGACCTCGCAACTTGCTAATGTTCCTCAGCTTATAGAGGCGGTTGGCAAGAGTCGTGAAAAAGTGGTGGATATCTCGAAAGAACTAGCCGAGAAAATTGCAAATGGAGAGCTAGTTTTCAGTAAAAAGGGAGCAACCGGAGAAGCCGTTGGAATACTAAGAGATGCAAAGACAGGGCAACTCTATACGCAATTGCCAATTAAAGAAATGCCACTTGAATTGGGGTCAACAATCGCTTCCGCAGGTTTAAGTCTTAAGATGCAAGAAATTTCGAATAAACTAGAAATTCTTGATGGAAAGATTAACAGGGTTAACAGAAATTTTGATTTAAACAGATATGCGGAGGTTCAATCATCAGAAGATAAGTTCAAGATGGCGATTCTTACGAAAGATCCTGATATGAAAAAGGCTTTATTGATTGAGTCATTGTCTCAAGCGACCGATGCGAGGAATTTATTGCTCAACCAGCTGTATGAAACTAAGGAACAGTTGAAGTTATCTCGTGACGAGAGCAATCCATTAAAGGATATGTTTGGAAAAAAAGCTGATGTAGAAGCACATTTGGCTCAAGCAGCACTTGATAATCTTGACTACATGAAGGACGCCTTTAGCTTCCAAATTGCAAGTTTAGCAGAGTTAGGAGAATATGATGCTCTCAATTACGCTGTTAGTGATTTCAGAGAACTGATCTTGAGTGATTTCTCGGGGGAAGATGCTTTATTTTTAGATGGTCATCTACCGCCAACTTCAACTAATCCTTTTACATATTTGTCGAAAAATGTTTTAGAATCATCAACTGAAATAATTGATTTTCTCGACAATAATGAGGAATTTCTTGAAGTGCATTTTTTACCTGAGACTATGAATTTTTATAAGGAGGAAGAGGAAAGTGGAGCAGAACATTTGTAAAGCGAAAGGATGTAATACAGAAATACCGTCAGGGGATAAATATTGTAGTTACCACAAAAACAAGAGAGCTGAACACAGAGGAACTATTATAAAGAGGGGAACTGCTTTGGCATTCAGCGTTGCCTTGGCTGTATTAACTAAGGGGAAAATTAAGCCCAAAGCATAAAAAGGAAAGCGCCTTGCTACAACATCTTGGCGTTTCTTGCATACATTTTATCGAGTAAGAAGGGTGATGGTGAGGTAAAGCCAAAACTGTCATGTTATACTCTGAAACTTTGCCTTTGAACCCTGAGATTTTGCCTTGATACTCTGAAATTTTGGGTCAGGGAAAATCTCAGAGTATCAAAGACAACGTCTAAATAGATCCTGCGATGGGATCAGGTTCTTTGATGCTTAATATCCGTCGCTATCTCATCAATCCAAATCAAGTGCACTATCATGCACAAGAGTTAAGGGCACCTCTAAAAACGTATGAAAA
>NZ_JXJW01000003.1 GCF_002441695.1 Pseudolactococcus piscium | reverse complement strand
TGTCATCCCAATCATCATAAGCGGTGGCATGATCATCTTTAAAAGGCTATTCCCTTTCTTTTCTTGATGTTTGCTTGACCCTTGTAACTTGAATTTATCTGTTGGGACTTCTAGATTCAGTCTGGGACTTCGTCGATAGTCAGGGAAGTCTTTTGGAAACTCACTTTTTCTTTTTTGTAGTAAAACATGATTTGGCTCAAAGGTAAAATCATTTGAAAAAACCGTTATTTTCCATTGGCTTGGACGTTTTTCAAGTAGATAATGGGGTGTTAAAAAACTTGCCCCTTCAAAAACCGAGAAAACATGGTGCCCAACGATTTTTTGATCATTATAATAGACATCTGCTTCTTTTATATCAAGGATCAATCGATCTTGATCTAAGATAAGTCGCGTCTTACCTGGTGATTTTATACCCGCAAATTCATCCGAACTGATTACCAATTTTTTATAAATATTGAAAATAAAAAAGTAAGTCCGGGCGTTGTCTCTGGACAGGATTAAAAAACGCGTCCCCTTTATCTCCTGATAGCCTAGATCAGTTGACCACCCATCAATATGTAATTTGTTATTCACAACACCAAATAATGACCCTAAACACTTAGCTGAAGGTGAGGTCTGCGTTAAACTAATTTTCTTTAAACGATCTCCTAATAAATAGACGACAAAAATCAAATCACTCGGATTTAAGCGATTATCAATAAAAAAATGGTCCCCTGTCTCTATCTCATTTGTTTCAAAAATACCCATGTGACTACTTTCCTAATTTTTTCGTCAGTTCATCTATCTGTTTACTGTAATCTGCTAGCCGTTTTTGTTTCTTAGCACCAGCCATCTTATCGTTGAGTTTCGTTGCCTGATACAAGTCCGTATAAGCAAGAAGCGTCAACTGCTCGTCTCCAAGGTTCTGTGCTAAATTGAGCGCTTTCTCAAACTCCCCACGTCCCATATAGAGCCAATAGTTCAATGTGTTGTCATCCGATTTAATTGATACGTTGTTTAAAACGACCTGTTTTTGTGCAGCAGTTAAATCAGCTAAATTGATGCTGGATACCGCAAGGATATATTTAGCCGACTTATTCAAGGCTTTTGGTTCATACTTTTCCAAGTCTGTTTGTGCTTTGGCATAGTTATTGATGATGAAACTCGTTTGTGCTTCGATAATGTCTCTTTTTTGCTTATCTGAGGTAGATGCACGATACCAAGAAATACCCGATATAAGTGCGATCATAATCGCAAGGACACCAATAACACGATAAACTTGATAGGTGCGTTTCGACACAAGTCGCTTCGTTGCTTTGAGTTTAGCTTCTATTCGTGCCAGCTCTTGACGAAGGAAAGCAAAAAGATCCTCTGTGCTATCAGCCTCAACGACTTGCTTTGCAAATTTCTCATCAAAAGCAGAAAGACCAGCCAAAATCTTTTCATAAGATAATTTCGGCATAAATAAGGATAATACCAATGATTTGAGATTGTCCAAAAACAGTGCTGCTTCTGGATGATCCGGCGTCAAAATCCCTGCTAAACCTGAGTGGATAACAACTAGCTGTTCACCTACCATGTACATATTTTCAGGGTGCAAATAGGGAATCTGATAATCATTTGTCAACCCAATTAGCTGACTCAGTTGATTAGCTAAGCGCAATTTTTCTAGTTTTGTTCTAGCCTGATTGGCTACCTGATCAAAGGGGATAGCACCCTGAGGCAGACTATAGATCAGAGTTAACTCATCACCGATTTGATTGACCTGAACATAACTTTGGATCGTTGTGATTGCTTCTTTATCATACTGCGTTTTATCGACTATAATTTGCACCTTGTCGTCGGATTTGGCACACTCAAGATACGCTTTCCCATTAAATAACTTCACTTACTTCTCCTACCAAAATTTCTAGTCTATCACCATTTGACACACCAAAATCACCTAAATAATCAGATTCGCCCATGATAACTGTCTTATCAACAAATTTCAAGAGATAATTATCTGGTAATAGCTCCCCATTCTCAGCAAAGGTCTCTTTTAATAGACAGCTTAACCGATTAAAGCTTAGTTTTCTCGGTACGAATATATCTAAAGTCTGTTGCTTATATAGCAGGGTCAATTCAATCATGCTTTAGTCGGCTCCTTCTTTGTTTCCTCAGCTTATGCATCCCATACCCTCTACCAAGCATAGCACCTAGCACACTAAGCAATAGCAGACCAAAAAAACTTAACAACAGTAGCTCATTTGACTGTTTGTTATTTTCTTGAGTATTTGTTGTAATCACCTTAGGCTGATAGCTGTCAAAAAGCAATTGTTGGACTTGTTTACCATCTGAAACAGCTTTAGCAGTTGTGGAAAAATCTATTGCTTTTGCTTGGTTTATCCAGCCAGTGTAGGCTATGTCTTTTTGATCCAGCAACTTACTCACTTCTGACGAGAAGAGTTTCCCACGTATCGGAAAATCTCCCACTCCCCCTAATTGTATTGGGTTTTGCATAAGCATATCTGACTTTATTTTGAGACTACCATCACTGTCAGCCTGGACTGTAAGTGACCCAAATATCCCAATCATGCCTAGAATAAGGACAAGACTTTTCCATGAAAAAAAGCACCTCAAAAGGCGCTCACTTTTAAAAGCCAAAACTTTGCGCATCTTGTGCATCACGTTCAGCAATCGTATCAGCATATCTCGTCAACTGTTGGTTAATATCCGCAAGTAAATCCTCAAATTTTTGAACGTTTACGTACAGTTGGTTGTATTGTTCAAGGTAGGCTTCAAACGCTGCACCTTTCCATTCTTGTGCAATCGTATCATTCATCCGGTTCACATTTTGAATCGCTAGCTCAATATCTTCTTTTGAACGTACATAAACTTGTGCTTGTTCTTTTAGTTCTTCTGGGGTTACACTAATTTGTGCCATGATTATCACCTTAGCTTCCATCTTTTGAAAGCGCTTTCTAATATATACTGACAGTCTAACAAAACAAAAGGAAGCTGTCAAGTAATTTAATTTTTTGTTTTACTTCTTTTTTCGTTTGCAGTCACAAACGTCATTTTAAGACAAGAAAAAAACCAAGCATCAATCCCCTGCTTGGTCTTTAAATTTTATATTTTGTTGTTCACATCAAGACGCGTTTATCGCATGTGGCACATCGCTTGAAAAAACGCCTCAATCAAGATCTTATGCTTTTTCTGGCATACCGGATTAGTATAACGTTCTCTCTTTCATTTGCCAACTCATGCTGACAAATGTCGTCTGCTATCAAGTTTGCCTGCCTTATGTTGCGTGTTCATTATTGAGATTAGTCAATTAATAACGATTTTTTCTCAATAAAATAGCCTTCTCCACCAACACTTACAGAAGTGATGGTATCATCTTGACTAGACAAATTAACAATAATACGAGATAGGCTACCAAGACAGTGTCCTTGCTCAAAAACGTATTGGTCTCTTTGTTCAATATGTTTAAAAAGGTAGCAGGCTAATGCACAATTAGCAGTGCCCGTTGCTGATTCCTCATCAATATCATATAGTGGTGCAAAATTCCTACAATTGATAACACGATCGTCACTATTTTCCTGTGTATCAAGCGTAAATGCATGTAAGCCAACTACAGCTTGTTTTTTGCTGAGCTCGGCTATTGCTTGGAAATCAGGTACCAATTGCATTAAGTCTTGATTAGTCTTGATTGGTAGTATAATATCTTTCAAGCCTGTAGAGACAACTTCAATCGGTAGTATCTCATTTATATAGGCAGTGTCAAAGCATCCTGCAAATGATTTCGGTTGTAATTGTTCATAGAATTTAGGCGGATTTTGCGCCATAAAAATGAGGCCATCAGGCGCAATCTCTATCTTTAAAACACCAGACTTAGTGGCTATCGTGTACGCACTTTTATCTAATTTTCCCAATGTATTTAAGAGTGAAAATGTGGCAATGGTCGCATGTCCACACAGTGGCACTTCCTCAGTTGGCGTAAAATATTCCAAACAAAAATCGGCCTGTGTTGATTGGGTTACGAAAGCAGTTTCAGAATAGCCTAACGTTTTGGCAATTGCTATTTTTTGTGATTTCTCTAAGTCCGGTCTATCAAGAACGATACCAGCCTTGTTTCCACCAGCATTTGCTTTACTAAACGCGCTAACGACATAAACCTCTACCATCTTAAATCCCTTCTTTGGTACAACTAAAAATACTAGATGATCACCCCACCACTACATCCTAGTTGGCTAGATAAAGTTCCCAAATCTCATCAAATATCGATAGGTTAAAGGCAAAATTAGCATGTGTTTCTAAATAACTTGATATGACATCAAAATCAGATGCTTGCTTTGGAAAGGTCGAATCTTCATAGACTAGATTAGCAAGTTTAGTGACATCATCAACTTCTTTATAGGCACGATGTTTCATCAAAAAGGTGTAAAAACTCATGCCTTCCCCCACTGTTTTTTGAGGAAATCATGTCTTAACTGGGCACTCATGGCATATCTAGCTGGATTTGTTTTATAAAATCCTTGATGATAGGCTTCTGCCGGCCAAAATGGCTGACCAGGCTCGATCGCAACGACGATCTCTTTGTCAAACCGTTTTGAAGCTTGCAGATTTGCCTTACTTGCTTGTGCGATCTCTTTTTGTGCTTCTGTATCGTAAAAGATGACAGGGCGATAGTTATCACCACGGTCTTGAAACTGACCAAAAGCATCTGTCGGGTCTGTTAAGGTCCAGTATAACTCAACTAGACTGGCATAACTCACAAGCGTGTTATCAAAGATAATCTCAACAGCTTCTGTGTGCCCCGTCTGATGTGACAAGACAGACTCATAAGTTGGGTTTTCTGTTGTACCACCGGTATAGCCGCTAATGACACTGAGGATACCTGGCATTTCCTCAAAGGGTTGTACCATGCACCAGAAGCAGCCGCCGGCAAAAATTGCGCGTTCTTGACTCATATTAATGTCGTTCCTGTCTCATCTTGTTTGATTTTCTTTTGTTTCATCAGGCCACCGAGTGCTTTTTTAAATTGGCCTTTAGAGATAGCAAATGTTGCCATGATCGCATCCGGAGATGATTTATCATAAAGTGGCATATGACCACCTTGTTGCTCCAAATAAGTGACGATTAATTGGGCATCCGCATCCAACATCTCATAGGCACGTGGTTTTAAGCTAAGGTTTAAGGTTCTATCAATCTCGCGATAGCCAATGACACGCGCATCCAGTACCTGTCCAAGTCTCGGTTCAAAAAAGCGTTCATTTGGATGGATAAACCCAAGCATGTTATGTTCTGGCAAATAGACGAAGCTACCTGATAGTTTATTCCGGTAGACAATGGCTTGTATATTTTGGTTTTGCATGTTATCAAAAGCCTTGCCTGACATCTCGATAAAGGTTTCAGGGTAAGCAATCTCTCCCCAAATCCGGTCCTTGTTATCAACGTCTAGCTTAACATATAACTTATCGCCTTTTTTAGGCCATAATTCTTTCATCTCTGGCAGCACGTCGATCGATACAACGACATCTTTTTCAGGGATATTAACATCAATAAAGACACCCAAGTCTTTTCTGACATCCGTTACTGTTCCCCAACCATATGTGTCACGTGTGGCAGTTGGCGTAGTTAAGGTCAAACATTGTTTACCCGACTTATCTGTATAAGCAAACCCAGTTACCTCATCACCAATGCTGAAGCTTAACTCATCCTTTGGCAATCTGAAAATGAGCCCCTCTTTTTGGATGTAGTAATTTTGCTCATTTTCATCTGTGATTTTACCCGTCACCATGGTTGCAATTAAGTTATTTAATTCTGACATTATATCCTCTTTATATCTAGTTTATCACTATGCTATATTTATCTACACATTTATGCCTAATCAAGACATGTTTTCCTTATTATACCATAAATGCAAGTTTGGTTAAGTGATTTGTCTTGACCACTTTTACTCCCGATACTCATCGTAGATACAACCCTATCTCTTAGTATGAGACAAGTAAACTTGATATAAAAAAGCACTGCCAACACAGACGTCAGCCGTACCTTTTCTAATCAAACTGTTAAAAGCTCTTCTTCTTTATTCGCTGTATGTTGATCGATTTCTTTCACAGCATCATCAGTTGCTTTTTGAATGTCTTTTTCAAGCGTTTTTAAGTCATCTTCAGTAATTTCTTTTGCTTTTTCAGATTTTTTAGCATCATTCATGGCATCTTTACGGATGTTACGAACGGCTACTTTACCACCTTCAGCTGTCTTTTTAACTTCTTTAGCCAGATCTTTACGACGTTCTTCTGTCAATGCTGGGATGACAAGACGGATCACATTACCATCTGATTGTGGATTAATCCCTAAATCACTGGCATTCAAAGCTGACTCGATGTCTTTAATCACAGTCTTATCAAACGGTGTGATTAATAAAACACGCGCTTCAGGGACAGAAATACCTGCTAATTGGTTCAATGGTGTTGGTGCACCGTAGTACTCAACAGTGATTCTGTCAAGTAGACTTGCATTTGCACGACCTGCACGAATACTACCAAATTCACGTTGTAAACTGTCAATAGATTGTCTCATGCGAGTAGTTGCATTTGTTACGATTTCGTTTGCCATAATACATTTCCTTTTTTTATAAATGAGTGAGTCACAACCTACTGCTATGACAGTGGCTGGTTATGATAATAGCTGTCAACCTGTTTGCCTGTCAACTAATGTATGCTTGTTCAACTTAATTTGATACAGTCGTCCCAATATGTTCTCCTAGGACAACACGTTTGATATTACCAGTCTCGTTTAGGTTGAAGACGACAAGATCGATATTATTGTCCATAGACAAACTTGATGCTGTCGAATCCATTATCTTCAAGCCTTGTTTCAAGACTTCGATATGCGTTAACTCTTCAAATTTGATGGCTGCTGCATTGGTCCGTGGGTCATCATTATAGACGCCATCTACGCCATTTTTTGCCATCAAGATGGCATCTGCACCGATTTCAGCTGCTCTAAGTGCTGCTGTCGTATCAGTTGAGAAATATGGTGATCCCGTTCCAGCTGCAAAGATGACGATACGTTCTTTTTCAAGATGGCGTAAAGCACGTCCGCGAACATATGGCTCAGCCAGTTGTTGCATATTAATCGCCGTTTGTACACGTGTGATCACACCAGCACGTTCAAGCGCGTCTGCCATGACAAGGGCATTCATGACAGTCCCTAACATACCAGTATAATCTGCTGGTACACGTTCCATACCTGCTGCAGCGGCTGCCTCTCCACGCCACAGATTACCGCCACCGATCACTAAGGCAATCTCAATACCCAGATCATGAACTTCTTTTAATTCTTTGGCGATTTCCTCAACAGTTGCAATGTCGATACCAACGCCTCGTTCTCCAGCTAGCGCTTCTCCTGATAATTTAATGAGCACACGTTTATATTTTACTTGAGACATAATTCACCTTTCATATAATCCTTTAGACACATTATCTTATCTATTTTACCATAAATTTCATCGTTTTTTAAACAAGCAATTAGATTTCTATTTTTATTTAATCTGATAGGTGCGACGCATTATGATTTATCATATGATAAATTAGTAAAGAGTTCACCAATTCATTTAGCAAAAAAACTATCTAGAGGATGAACACTAGACAGTTTTAATGCAAGACTTTATTTAAATTTTTCGACATCACGCGTGATAACTAACTCTTCATCTGTCGGAATGACAAGCACTTTGACCTTAGCATTAGGCGTTGAAATAATACCATCAGCCCCTACCACGTTTTTACTGTCATCGATATCAAGGCCAAACCATGATAAGCCATCGATAATTGCTTTCCGAACTTCAAATGAATTTTCTCCAATACCTGCTGTAAATACAATAGCATCTGCCCCATTTAAGACAGCGAGATATTGACCGATATACTTCTGGATACGATCGACAAACATATCAAAGGCAAGTGCCGCTTTTTCATCTCCAGCATCCCGACTTTTGATGATATCGCGCATGTCTGAAGACAGCTCAGAGATACCTGCTAATCCAGATTTTTTATTGAAAATGTCAATAACTTCTGAAACATCCGTAATCCCTGTTTTAGCCATAATATATGGGATAATAGAGGCATCTAATTCCCCAGTACGCGTACCCATCATAATTCCCGCAAGCGGCGTGAAGCCCATAGAGGTATCAATCGATTTACCACCAGCAATCGCAGTCAAACTACCCCCATTACCTATATGTGCCGTAATCAACTTAAGGTCGTCTAGTGGTTTACCCAGATAGTCTGCTGCTTTTTGAGCGACGTACATGTGACTTGTCCCATGTGCCCCATATTTTCTCACTGCATACTGATCATAATAGGCATTTGGTACTGGATAACGAAAGGCAACTGGCGGCATCGTAGAATGAAAGGCAGTATCAAAAACAGCAACATGAGTTGCGTTAGGTAGTAAGGCACGGAAGGCATGGATACCAGAGACATTTGCTGGATTATGAAGCGGAGCAAGATCACTCAGTTCTTCGATTTGCTTAGCAACTTCATCTGTAATGAGTACAGATGAGTTGAAGAGTTCCCCACCAGCGACAACACGATGACCTGTTCCCGTAATCTCTGAAAAATGTTCAATTATTTTCAAAGCTTTTAAATCATTCATCAGGATAGAAACCGCTTCTGTATGATTATGAATTGCTTTCGTCACGACCTGTTTATCACCAGCAAAACTAACGGTTGAAACAGATTCTGGCAGCCCGATACGCTCAATCAAGCCTTTAGCAATGACTGTCTCTTCTGGCATTTCATATAGTTGCCATTTCAGACTTGAACTACCTGCATTGATCGCAATTGTTTTTGACATGTTTCTTCTCCTAACATAATGTACTGACACGATAACTCACTGTCTAACACAAGGACAACAAGTTTATTTTTGATAATAGCTGTCTCTTTTGGAAACGCTTTCTGCTAAATTATACCATATTTGCTTTGAATTGCATCATAAAACCTTTGACAATTTCTGGATCTGTTAAGCTTGTCAATGGAAAGACAAAAGGCGCCTTACCTTGCCTTGACTTCTGTAAAACAAAAATCGCTTTTTGATGATGCTCAGTGAACATACCTTCTGGTAAGGTGATGACTGCAGCGATTCTTGCATAGTTGGTTAGCCATTGCTTAAGTAACGCTGACTGACCACTAGACAATAAGTCACTCGGTGCTATAAAAATGGCATAGCTGTCTGCTTTCAGATATTTGAACCCCTGCGCCATTAGCAAGTGATGCGCATAGGTATGTTCATCTAAACTTGCAACAGCTGAGCGCTTTGCAACCTCATCATCAGGATAATAACCGACAGGTAAATCCGATACGAGTAAATCAACTGGGTCAATCACTTGCGGTCTAATCGCATCAATCTGTAAAAATTTAGCATCTGTTTGCATAACATCCGCAATACTGGCAGAGAGGTCAATCATTAGATCATCTACTTCAAAGCCAGTATAAGCAATCGACTTGTCAGAGACACCTGTTAATAAGGTCTCAGCAAGATTACCAGTACCAGAGCCAAGCTCCAACACCGACAAGGTGCTATCACGATAGAGTGTTTCAATCATAAAATTCACGATATAGCCAATCGCATCCGGTGTTAACTGGTGATTTGCCTGCAGATGCATCGCTTTTGCACCTTTTACAAGTGCAAACTGATACACTTTTTGCCACTCTTTTTTCGTCAAAGCAAGCGCTCTTAACTCATCTTGCATCAGCCTTATATCAGACAGGTCAGATTTCCCAGTATAACTTGCATTTTGTTCAATTAACCCCTCATAAAAATGAGTTGATAATTGGCTTTCTAATAGTTGGACATTGCGCAACACTAGCGCAAATGCCTGTTCAATTTTTTCCATGTTCATAACACTTATTATACCACATTCATTTTTATTCATTTTAAGTTTAAGTTAAGTTTCTTAAGTTATAATGAAGTCATTCCTAAAATATTTTTCATAATTACTCCAAAAAACGCATATGGCTATCCCTAGCCTATGCGTTTTTTATTGCTGATTTTCCCAGACCATATCGTACCAAATCCCACCACCATAAGTCGACTTGGATTTACCATCATTTATAAACCCATGCTTCTCATAGTAGCCAATTAAATAATCATGGCAGGTCAAACTAATACCAGCACGTTCTTGTTGTGCTGCAAGTTCTTTCAAAGCTTGTATCAAGCGTTTACCAACTGACTGATCTTGAAATTTTTCTGCTACTGACAAACTCGTTACCGTGATATAGCCACCGCTAACAGGGTTCTTAACCACTGTTTTAAACAGATCATCTGTCAAATGTCGCTCAGTCATGGCAGGCCCTTCAATATAACCTGCAACCTGCCCATCAATTTCTGCAACCAAAAATGTATCTGGGATGATAGCTATCCTAGATTTCATTGCCTCATAGCCTGCAACCTCTGCAGGGGAAAAATTAGCAGTCTCTATTTGAAAAATAACGGCTAAATCTGTTGGTGTTACCTGTCTGATTATCATTTCTTACCTCTTTCATTTTATCGTCACCCTATAATAAAAAGCCATCTCGGCTTTTTATATGTTTACTGGACGTTATTGGTTAATTGTGAAAGCAATGTTTCAAAAGCATACTCATATTTTTGAATATCCCCTGCACCCATAAATACATAGACAGCATTGTCATGATCAAGTAAGGGTGAGACATTATCAACCGTAATGACTTTGGCAGGTTTCTCGATTTTAGCCGCCAAATCTTCAACCTTAACATCACCATGGTCAACTTCACGTGCAGAGCCATATATCTGTGCTAGATAGACCGCATCAGCCTGGTTGAGACTCGTCGCAAAGTCATCGATCAAGGCAATCGTCCTGGTAAAGGTATGCGGTTGGAATACCGCAACGATTTCCTTGTTGGGATATTTTTGACGTGCAGCATCCACTGTTGCTTCAATTTCAGTAGGATGATGGGCAAAGTCATCTATGATCACTTGATCCCCGATAATTTTTTCAGTAAAGCGACGTTTAACGCCACCAAATGTTGCCATATGTTTGGCTACAGCCTGATCATCAAACCCATTTTGATGCATGACTGCAACAACCGCCAAGGCATTTAGGACATTATGCTTACCATAAGTCGGTACCGTGAATTCCCCAATTTTTTGATCATGGAAGTAGGCTGTAAATTTAGACCCCGCTGTCGTTCTCGTCACATCTTTTGCAATGTAGTCATCAGCGTCTTTGAACCCATAACGATAAATCGGTGCTTTAGCAGTCAGTTTTTGCAAATACTGATCATCTCCGTAAATAAAGATCCCTTTGGTGATTTGATTTGCATAGGATTGAAAGGCATCAAAGACATCATCAATACCTGTAAAATAATCGGGATGGTCAAAATCGACATTGGTAATGATTGAGTATTCAGGATGATAAGGTAAGAAATGACGTTCATATTCATCTGACTCAAAAACAAACATAGCTGAATCTGCAGACCCACGGCCAGTTCCATCACCAATCAGATAAGATGTATCTGTGACATGACTCATTACATGCGCTAAAAGGCCCGTTGTTGATGTCTTGCCATGAGCACCTGCTACGCCAATTGACGTAAATTTAGTCATGAATTTCCCTAAAAAGTCATGATATCTTGAATAAGCATAGCCGTTTTTATCGGCATAGGCGACTTCGACATTATTATCATCACGAAAGGCGTTACCTGCAATAATCTCAACATCTGGTGTGATATTCTTAATATCAAACGGGAGGATGGGAATACCTGCAAGTTCTAATCCACGTTGGGTAAAATAATAATCGGTTGAGTCTGACCCTTGTACTGTATGCCCCATTTGGTGCAACATGAGCGCCAATGCAGACATCCCAGACCCTTTTATTCCGATGAAATGGTAAGTTTTTTGTGACATATTTTTTAAAGAAATTGATTAAGATGGCGCGATAACAAGCACTTAATTGCTTGTTATACTAGACGCTATTACTCAACTTCTATCCTTCCTATCTTATATGGGACTTGACCCTGATTGCTTAGCTTGACCTTATCTAGTTAATTGACACTATCGATCGTATCATGTTGCTCATGCTTACTTGCAAAATAATCTTGCTCTGACTCCTCAAACAAGGACCCATTTGTCGCGCGAGCGGCTTTTTTATCAAAGCCCGAGATAGTCTTTCCTAAAGAATGCTGACTACTCACCACTTTTTTATTGGCTAGACCTTTTATCCCTAACTCATCTTTTGAACTTCTCTCTAAGGGGTTGATATAGGCTTTAACCGGTTTAGGTTGGACAGCATTTTCACGCGCCCGTTTTCTAGCTTCCTCAACGACTGATGATTTTTTCTTTTCAGATGACACTGTTGTCGTAGTCGTCTTTTTACCAAGTGGTCGTTTTCCCTCTGTCGTGGGTTGATTACGACGCATCTCAAATGTCATCTCACTTGCTGTTTCATGAGTAGACTCTGATTGCTGCATGCCTTGAAAGCCGTCAGTTGCTGCACTTGATTTAACTGAGAACTCGGGATTGTGAATCAATAAATCTTGATTCGTCATGATCACGCGATTATCTGGTACTAAAACACCGTCATCTGGTATGATAGGAAACACTACTTTATTTTTCTTATATGGATTTTCCATAGTTGGCCTTACTTTCACTTTAATTAAAGAAGCTTAGTCTTAATCGCTCCTATATCATAACCCATGAGCATGCGTTACTGTTTTTAGCAACGCATGACATAAACATCATTACTCACTTTACCAGAGACTGACCCTCATATTTATGTGTATCAAATAATAAAAACCAAATCGGTTCTCAGTCTGCTGCTTACTATTATATTGTACCAGATTTTTTAGGAATAGTCTTCACTACTTCGTATCAAAGTCCTAAAATTGATCTCATTTCATCCTTAGAAATAGCACTCTCATCACTACCGCCATCTAGGACTGTCGCAACCATATCACGTTTGCTATCCTGTAAAGCCATGATTTTCTCTTCAATCGTGCCGCGTGTAATTAGGCGAATGACCTCAACTGTCTTCGTTTGCCCCATACGATGCGCTCTGGAAATAGCTTGCTCCTCAACAGAAGGATTCCACCATAAGTCAATCAAAATCACCACATCCGCAGAAGTTAAATTAAGTCCAGTGCCTCCTGCTTTAAGAGAAATCAAGAAGGCATCTCGTGAGCCAGCATTAAAGGCTTTCACCATCTTCATTCGATCCTTAATAGGGGTCGATCCTGTTAATTGATAGCTCGTAATACCTGTTGCTTCTAGTTGTTTTTCAATATGTGGAAACATTTTTCGAAACTGAGAAAAGATAAGCGGTCTGTGTCCGGCATCTTTTATTTGCTGTAGCAGTTCAGAAAGGCTTTTTAATTTACCAGAAGTTCCTTTATAATCGCTCATGAATAGGGCTGGGGTATCACATATTTGACGTAGCCTTGTAATACCCGCTAAAATTTCAATTTTAGACCGTGAAAATTCGTAGTCATTCATATTCCTAACCCGATTTTGGATGGCCTCAAGCTGGGCGATATAAATCACTTTTTGCGCTTCATCAAGCTCACTATATTGGATCATCTCCAATTTCTCAGGGAGTTCTAATAAGACATCTTGTTTACGGCGTCTCATGACAAAGGGATGGATGATACGTGAAATTGCATCATGCTTCAATTTTCGAAACTGCTTACGTTCTCCTAAAATACCGGGCATAATGATTTGGAAAATCGCCCAAATTTCATCGACTCTATTCTCAATAGGTGTACCAGATAGGGCAAAAGTATGTGTTGCATTAATCTGAGACAAGGCTTTATTGGTCTTAGAATTGAAATTTTTAACTGTTTGTGCCTCATCAATCAATAGATAAGTCAGATTGCGTTTTTGATAAACAGTCACATCTTTCAAAAAACTGCCATAACTGGTGATAAAAATTTGTGTTTTTTCTTTTGATAATAGTGCTGCACGTTCTTGCTTGGTACCATCTACTACCACAACATCTAGCGTTTCAGCAAATTTGGCAAATTCACTAGACCAATTATAAATCAGGCTTGAGGGAGACACAATCAAGCCAACCTCTCCTGGTTTCATGTTACTTGCTAGATAAGTAATGGACTGTAAAGTCTTGCCTAGACCCATATCATCAGCCAATACACCGCCCATGTTATAAGTGCTTAACATATTCATCCAGCGGACCCCATCTTCTTGATAAGGACGCAGTGTGGCATTGATAGCTTGCGGTTTCTCATAAGCAAAGGTATGGGGATTAATCAAATTGTTATATAAGGCTTCGAATTTCTTTGAAAATGTGACACCCGAGCAGTCATCAAATATTTTGGATAGTTGAAAGGCTTTAAATGTTGGCACAGAAATCTTACCGTTGACCACATCAAGCGTTTCAGACATTTCTGCTAGTACTTGCTTGACAGAAGCAAATTTATCATCTAACATCACCAACTGGCCAGATTCAGTTACATAGTAACCGGCATCACTCTGTAAGCGTGCAACTAATTTCGAGAACTCGCCTTCAGACACTTGAGGTAACTTGAAACTGATATCTAGTAGGCCACCATTTTGGTCAATATCGATGTCCACAGCATCTGTAATATGCAAGTCTTGGACAGAGTTAGATAGCACAACATCACCTAGCTTAGAAAATTCTGGTAACATGTGTGCAAAAAAGTCATAAATCGCTTCACCCTGTGGTCGATCAATCTTGGTTTCAAACCCTATAGAAAAGCCAAAGCGTTTTAATAAGTCAAATATATGTTGTTCTAAGCGTAAGTTCCGAGAAAAAACAACCGTGTCTAATTCTCTAAAGCTTGTAATTTGAAAGTCACCATAATCAAACGTTAGCTGCAAATTTAAAAAATGATCGACATCAAATACAAATTTCGGCTTAAACGACCGAATTTTAAAGGCTTCTGGTGTATCAACATAGCCAATTTTTTCAAAAATCTGAAGCGCCTGTGCTAGCCTATCTTTATCATCATAATCAAAATGAATGATTCTAGCGCCATCAGAGGATTTTGGTAGTGTTGCGACGAGATTAATGACTTGAACCTGTTCTGAATTAGTCGTATAAAAAACGTGATCATGATAGATGATCTGTCCACCAAATAAGCGATAACTAGCTGTTTCTTTGACTATTAGTTCTATCACATCATCTAATGGTTTGATATCAAAATGATAGAGATCTCCCTCATCGCTCAAGTCGAGGACACTAAAATAATTAAGTGGTTTCTCTGCGATTTTCATCGTATTATCCAAAGTAGCAGCTAGATCTAATAAATCCGGAACGAGGCCTGCATGCGGTACAAAATAGCGTCCCAATTTTCTAAATAGATTGCTGACCGCCATGTCATCCTGACTTGGTGTTATTTTCAAAAGATAAGTTAAAAAGGCTTGACTTGCATCATCAAAATTAGCCATCAGGAGGGGGACTGAACGCGTCCCACCAACTAAATAGTCACCAGATTTCCGAAGCAAACTAATAAAATGCGGAATATCTTTAATGATATAAGCCCTCGCACTATTAGATAGACGTAGCCTTAATGTGAAAACTAAAAAGTCACCCGCATAATAAAATGAGTCCATCGAATGGGCATCCGTTATCTCTAAGGCGATTGCTAGTTGTCCTGATAAACCTGGCCCCTTATCCTCATTAACTTTGGCAAGAAAATCAGAGGAAGCTAATAGTTCCTTAGATTTTTCGACCTCAGCTTCAAATGCTTTTTTCTCTTCATCAACCGCTTCAGTATCTGATTTTTTTAAATACTCTTCAACAGCAGCAATATGTTTACAGTACCTTTTGTTCCGCTGAAATGCATCGCAAAAACACAAGTCATTTTGCCCATCGAGGTCATAGACGACTTGCTCACCATCGACATCTGCCGATAACTTCATATCACTAATAGACACCTCTGTCATTAGCCCTTGCTCAAATATTTCCATACCTTCAGCTCGAACTCGCGCTGGCATCATTCGACTCATATCATCTGTCCTGTCTCTATCTCTTTTTTGTATCGATTATCTCTAAACCTTTGATATCATCCCAAATTTTAAAAAACAATATACTTTTAGCCGATGTTCTAATTGCTTAAAACATAACCCTATCTCAAGCAAGGACGATCACCCTAAATTTCGGACTATTATACCATATTTTCCGGAAAATTTCACTCATTTTCTAATACTTTCATTGTTTTTACAAAACTATCAATGAGTAAATTACGATCATCAAGCCACTGTAAGCGATCATCCTTGAGATGGACACGATTTGATAAAAAGATGACAGCCTGTTGCGTGATAAGATTCAGCATGACAAATGTCCCGGTATACCCCGTATGGATTAGCCATTGCTGGGACCTATCAGGCTTAGCTATGCTACTTTCGGCCGTTAGAGATAATAAATCCCACCCTAAACTGCGTTGATCTTGTGTCTGGCTATAATTTTGTAATAGTGTGAGATAGCGATCATCTGATAAATAAGCTTGCGCAAAAGCAACCAAATCGTCTACTGTTGAAAATAAGCCTGCAGAGCCAGTGTGTATCCCTAACACTTGTGCTTTAGGATCATGTACCATACCTTTGGGCAGCTGCCAAGCAGTGGCAACCGTATTTTCAGGTGCTACAAATCCAGTATGAGACATCCCAAACGGTAGAAAAATTTCTGACTTTAGAATATTTGATAATGATTGACCATATAGCGTTTCTAGCATGAAGCCCAGTAAGATAAAATTAACATCTGAATAATGAAAGACTTTTTCAGAAGTCGCCTTAATCTGGTTAAGGGCCTGGCGAAGCGCATCATAAGCTAAGGCATTTCTATTTTTTATAAAGGGATCAATTCCCGATGTATGTGTTAAAAGCTGACGAATCGTTAACTTAGCTGCACCCTCCCCTTTAAAGTCAGGATAATGGTCAATCAATAAATCATCTAGGTCAATTTTTTTCGACAAAATGAGGTTAATGACAACCGTACCCGTGCCAACAACTTTCGAAACACTTGCTAAGTCGTAGGCCATGTCGTCTTCCAGAGCAATTTTGACCGGTTTGCATCTATTAAGCCCCAGGGTATACTTTTGCACATTTGTTTTATTAATGATAGCAAAAGAAGCACCTGGAAAAACTCCAGATGCAATATAGGCTTCTATCAATTTAATGGGACCTTCGCTTAACGCAATGGTCATTTAGCAAACCAGATTTCTATATTTTGCGCATCATGCAAAGTTAGAATTTTACCTTTTTTATCAACATAATAAGGCAATCCTAGGTCATCTAATTGCTGTGAAATCTGTTTCAAATCAACTTCTGGCGCGACTTTGAACTCAATCACTTCTATATCCCAAACTTCTTCAGGTTTAGTCATCAGATCAGCACCTGCTGCTTCAGTATAGCTAATCGTGCCAAAAGGCAATGAAACTGAATTACCCTGACTGCTTAAGCCAAAGCCTTCCGTGTAGAAGGCTAAACAAGCGGCAATATTTGCTGTATGTAACTGAATATCACGCAAGACAACATCTGATGTTTCTGACTCCATCGGCACGACTTCGAACAAATCTCCCTCTGGGGACGTTGCCTCAAATCCTTCCTTAAATTCTGGACTTACCAATACGATTTTTTTCAATTTTTTAACACCAGTTACAGCACGTGTTCTCATGCTAGGTGATTCTTCAATAATCAATACGGCATCATTCAAATTCTTGGCAGACTTGCCACCTAAAATCGCTAAGGCATTTTCTTCTGATATCACCTTAAGTCCTAATACATCCTTGTAAAAAGCTAAATTCAAATCACGGTTATTCACCCGAATAACCGGGACCATGCAACTAACATTTTCAAAAATTGTCTTCATCTTATTTTAATCTCAATTCTGTAAGTGGTTTTTTACCTCTAACCATTATAAGCGACAATAGCAAATTTTACAAAAATTTTGTATACGATTATCACATTTTTATTAAAGTTATCCATTTTAATGCTAGTCAAGTCAAATTTCAAGCACTTTATAGCTATTTCCTTAATAAAGAACAAATATTTTAATTTATTTCATCCTAATAAATCGTGTTAATTTTAGTAAAATTATGCTATCGTATAGGTATGGATTATTTCGAAAAAATAGAACTAGAGTTATCACAAAAAGAACCAGATGATCTTTTTACTGATACACCACCAAAACAAAATTGGCTGTCACGGCTATCTTTTATTTGGTTATTAATACTTTGGCAGATTTCTCAAAATATCATTTTATTTTTTAAACAGCCAGAAGATAAAACAAACTTATGGAAAATCAGCTTATTTGTACTGATATTTATTGATTGTGTTTTGCTATCTTATCACTGGGCTAGAAAGCATCAGCTCATCCCTGTCATTAACCGACGCTATTTCCACTTTGGCAAAATTGCTGCAGGTTTTGGGATGATGTTTGCCACTGCCATAATCTCTGGCTTAATCATGCAAATTTCAGGCACTCATAACACAGAAAATCAAGCACTGTTAGAAGAGACTGGTAAAAAACTGCCACCCCTTGTTTTCTTCATTATGACAACGTCAGCAGGATTCTTCGAAGAATTGATTTTTCGAGTAGGACCATTTGAACTCCTATTTAACAAATGGCCTAAAATCGCAGAGATAGTGGCCTGGGGATTGTTTACCGCAGCCCATGGCCCTACAGATTTTGCCAGTTTTGTCACCTATGGTCTCATGAGTTTAGTCCTCACCGGATTATACGCTAAGTATCGTAATTTTTATCTGAATATGTCCGTTCATTTTTTATGGAATGCCTTCGGTATGATTGGTATTTTGATGTCAATGTAGGACAGAAAAACGCCCACTAGTTTGAAACTAGTGGGCGTTTTTTATATAATATTAATACCTTAATTGCTTATAAGAAAATAATTTTAAAGAGAGCGATTGCTGAAAGACCAGCTAAGATTGGTGCTGCAACGGGTACCCATGCATACCACCATTTTGAATCACTCTTGCTTTCGCCAAGAACAGCTTTAGGCAAGATAGCATGTAAGAGACGAGGACCTAGGTCACGCGCTGGATTAAGACCAGGACCAGTTGGTCCGCCCAATGCTGCAACAAGTGCTAGCACTAAGAAACCTAGGGCAATATGGGCAACTGCAAGCGATCCTGCGTTACCAGCTGTTAAGCCAACAACACCTTGTTGTACTTTTGTCGTGATATCCATCTCAGCAACTTTTTTAGCTGCACCACCTGCGCCTTGACCTGTTGCTAATAATTTATCAATAGCAGGGACAATTTCGGCACCGAAGAAGTTTTTAGTTAAACCAAGCGCACCGAAGAAAAGAACAAATGAGCCAAAGAATTCATTTAAGAAGCCATTAATTAAGGCCCCACGACGACTTTCTTTCGTCCCATCATCAGCACTCGCAATTGTAGAGAAAGTACCTAGAATGTGGTTTGGATTCGTTGTGTTCAAGTAGAATGGGCGGTAAACCGTCACAATAATTGCTTGACCAACCATTGCACCAAGAATTTGTGCGATGATATATTGAGCGACATGCGCCCATGGGAAAAGACCAGATGCTGCAAGACCTAGTGTGAAAGCTGGGTTGATATGGTTACCTGAAACATTACCAAACATCAAAGCAGGGATCATTACCCCACAACCATACCCCCAAGCGATTGTCATCCAGCCTGAAGCATATCCTTTAGCACCTTTGAGGTCAACGTTTGCGACCGCGCCGTTACCAAGAATAATAAGAATCGCTGTTCCGAGGAACTCAGCGAGGTATTTTGTCATCCATGTTACGTCCATTTTTGTTCGTAATCTCCTTTAGTTAAATTGTTAAACTGACTGATTAAAGGCATAAAAAAGTAAACCCCAAAAATCAAGATACATTGCTATTGATAGCACTATATTAGTTTATCAGAAAAAGAATGGCGTGTAAAGCTTGCGCAAACGTTTACATTAGGAATTAAGCTCAATTTAAGGCCAATTAGATAAAAATAGCGGTGTTTTCCTAAACTAATCACTTGACATTGGCTTTCGTCTCATGTAAAATTTTTGCTTTAATTATTTTCATCAAGTCGCTTATTTGTAAGCATTAGCGATTATCTGCTAATCCTTTACTACATGATTTAATATATCATATCACCATTTTTAGAGACAAGCCTAGTAGGTTTTGTCTTCTATTTTTGTTATAATTTAAGGTATTGCTAACTTGCTTTTACACACTGACAGGTATAGTGACTGGCAAGTATTCCAGCTAAAACAACGAAGGAGATCAAATGCAATTTAATCACTTTTCTATCATCGATAAACCACTTGCGCAACAGATAATCGAGCTAGCTCAACTGGGTATTGTCTTTGACAGCAAGCTTTCTGCCAAACAAATACTTGAAACCCTGCTAACGACAGCACCAGTTGAGCAAACTAGCTTAGCTGTCAGCCAAGAACAAACACTAGTTGACTTTTTAGCAGCAAATACTAGCTTAACTTGGGATATTTTTTACGGAGTCGGTCTGCAGCTACTTGGCTTTGTCGCAAATTTTGACTTCCAATTCTCTGGTGCTATCACTTTCGCACAAGACCTTAACCTACCGATGGTTGACTTAAACAGCGATATATCAGACACACCTACTTTGATACAAGCCATCTATCTCCTGATGAATTCACGGCAGAAAAACGGGATGACCTTAATCGAGCATTGGGTTTCCGAAGGCTTACTAGCAGCTGATAATCAGTACCACTTCTTTAATGATAAAGCACTTGCCACATTTGACACACAGACTTTAATCCGTGAGGTCGTTTATGTCGAAAGTCCAGTCGACACACAAAATCGCGGGACTTATGATCTGATTAAAGTACAGATCATCCGACCACAGTTTGATGGTAAACTACCAGTTGTCATGACCGCAAGTCCCTATCACCTCGGCATTAACGAGATTGCCAATGATGCTAAACTTCATGAGATGACGGGCAACCTAGCTAAAAAGACACCTCATTTGATTACCTTATCAGATCAAGACACAGCTTTCCCAGACTATGATCAAGTAGACGTCCCAGCTGCTCCTTATAATCAAGCGACCGAGCATTTTACACATGGCTGGACTTATTCACTCAACGACTACTTCTTATCACGAGGCTTTGCCTCAATTTATGTGGCAAGCGTCGGTACTCGTGGCTCTGATGGTTTCCAAACATCTGGAGACTATCAGCAAATAGCCGGTGTGACCGCAGTTATCGACTGGTTAAATGGGCGGACGCGTGCCTTTACAACTAGACAAAAAACACATACCATCACGGCTGATTGGGCAAGCGGTCACGTCGCTATGACAGGTAAATCGTACCTAGGGACACTCGCTTATGGCGCAGCAACGACAGGTGTCTCTGGCCTTGATGTCATTCTCGCTGAGGCAGGTATCACTAACTGGTATGACTATTACCGTGAAAATGGACTCGTCCGAAGTCCTGGCGGTTTTCCTGGAGAAGACTTAGATGTTTTAGCTGAGTTAACCTACTCAAAAAATCTAGATGCTGCCGATTTTGTCAAACACAATACAACTTATCAAGAACAGTTGGCTGACATGACGGCAAAACTAGATCATGAATCTGGTGACTATAATAGCTATTGGCATGCACGAAACTATCTACCAAATGCGGACAAGGTAACAGCTGATATCTTGCTTGTACACGGTCTACAAGATTTCAACGTCACAACATCGCACGTCTTTAATTTTTGGCATGCCTTGCCTGAGCACATTAGGAAACACGCCTTTTTACATCAAGGTAGCCATGTTTACATGAATAACTGGCAATCCATTGATTTTTCAGAGACGATCAATGCCTACTTCACCGCTAAATTACTATCGCGTGACCTAACATTAAACCTGCCAGCCGTTATCTGGCAAAAAAATAATGCTAGCCAATCATTCACAGGATTAGACTCATTTGGGGCACAGGATATCGAGACCATACAACTCGGTTATGATGAAAAACTAGCCCAATTTGACAATCAATATCCCGATGTGACTTTCAAGCAGTATAGCCAAAATTTCCACAAGTTTAAAGCTGACTTGTTCGAAGGCAAGGCAAATGCAACGTGCATCGATATCCATATTCCTGAAAAAATCCGCCTTAATGGACAGATTGTGCTAGACCTACGTCTCAAATTAAATGATAGCAAAGGAATTTTATCAGCCCAAGTATTAGACCTCGGTAACAAAAAACGCTTGACTGATGTTCCGACAACACTCGATCTTAAGACGATTGATCGCGGTCGAAACTTTATGCTAGATGATTTGAAGGAATTGACTTTAGTAGATAAACCCTATCAAGTCGTGACAAAAGGCTTTATGAATCTGCAAAATCGACAAAAACTGACGGAAATTAATTCTGTCACGCCCGATGAATGGACTAAAGTCGAGCTGCGACTGCAACCGACTATCTATGACTTCGAGGCAAATGATACCTTGCGTCTGCTACTTTACAGCACTGATTTCGAACATACCATACGTGATAACCGTGATGTCACCTACCAACTTAATCTGCAAAAATCACGACTCTATATCCCAAAAGAAAGCTAACCTATGACAATTATCGGCCTTATCGGTGGGCAGTACCTCAGCACTCCTGAGCTGCCTTTCCACGAATTCCCTGTTACCTATACACGTACAGCCTTTATCGATGCCCTACAAGATGTCGGGGCAACCGTGATCATGATCCCAATCGATCAAGATCTTGACAAACTAGCGGATACGATTTCCCTTGTTGACAAGGTCCTATTAACGGGGGGCGAGGATGTCTCTCCTGAGTTTTATGGGCAAGATCCCCATATGCGTTTAGGTAATATCAACCCTAACCGAGATCGCTTTGAGCTTGCCGTGATAAAAGAAGTCCTCAAACAAGAAAAAGCCTTATTCGGTATCTGTCGAGGCCATCAGCTGCTTAATGTCGCACTCGGTGGTAGCTTATATCAAGACCTATCCTTGAAAACGACTGAGACCTTTAAACATATGCAGGCGCCAACTAAAGCCATTTTCCCCACTCACTTTATCCAAGTTGATCAAGCATCTAGTTTACGTTTCCTACCAGAAACCTATCACGTCAATTCCTTTCATCATCAAATGATTGATACTGTATCTGATGATCTGACCGTCATCGCCAGTGCTAGTGATGGCGTGATAGAGGCTGTCGAAAACAAGGAAAAACGGTTACTAGGTGTCCAATGGCATCCTGAATGTGCTTGGGCGACAACCACTCACGAACGTGCCATTTTTGACTTTTTTGTCAACGAACTGTAAGAAAAAAAGACCCGATCGGATCTTTTTTTGTTTTTATTTGATAAACTGTGTCAAATGATTGACAGCTTTTTCTTTACCTAATAGGTAGATTGTATCTGGTAATTCTGGGCCATGCATCTCACCTGAAACGGCAATTCTGATCGGCATGAATAAGTTCTTCCCTTTAATGCCAGTTTCTTTTTGGACTGCTTTAATCAATGGGAAGATGTTATCTTTCACATAATCAGCATCTGCCAAATTCTCTAGTTTTTCTTTAAAGGCTTTGATGACAACAGGTGCAGTTTCAGTCTCTAAAACTTCTTTTGCTGCATCCGTTAGGTCAGGAAAGGCTGAATAGAATAAATCTGTTAAAGGAACAATCTCATCGATTGATTTAAGTTGCGGTTGATACAAGGCAACCAAGTGTTTAGACTTGTCATCCAAACGACCTGCTTCACTCAAGAATGGTGTCGCTAGAGCAAACACTTTATCCAAGTCAGCATGTTTAATATAGTCGTTATCTAACCAATCGAGTTTTTTCTGGTCAAAGGCTGCTGGTGATTTTGATAAGCGATTTTCATCGAATAGCTCAATCAACTGTGCTTGAGAGAAAATTTCTTCTTCTCCACCAGGATTCCAACCTAAGAGTGAGATAAAGTTAAAGACTGCTTCTGGTAAATAGCCTTTTTTACGGTAGTCTTCGATAAATTGCAGGGTATTTGTATCGCGTTTTGATAATTTTTTACCAGTTTCTGAGTTAATGATTAAGGTCATATGACCAAATTCTGGAATCGCCCAACCAAGTGCTTCATAAATCATCAACTGTTTAGGTGTATTGGCAATATGGTCATCCCCACGGATAACATGAGAAATTTGCATATCGTGATCATCTACGACAACTGCGAAGTTATAAGTTGGATACCCATCACGTTTTTGAATGACCCAGTCACCGCCAAGATTTTTACCTTCAAACTCGATATCGCCTTTAACGATATCATGCCATTTGTAGATAGCACCTGCGGGTACTTTAATCCGGACTGTTGGCACAACACCAGCAGCTTGTCTATCGGCAATATAAGTCGCAACCTGTTCATCAGTCATGCCAGTATACTCACTGATATAAACTGGTGGTAGTCCTTTAGCTTCTTGCGCTTCACGGTCAGCAGCAATTTCTTCCTCAGTTTTATATGAATGATAAGCATGACCAGACGCTAACAGCTCATCGATAGATGTTTGATAAAGTGACAAACGTTCAGACTGGCGATAGTTTTCATGCGTCTCTGGCGACTCATCCCAATCCATACCAAGCCAACGTAGGTTGTCTAATTGAGACCGTTCCCCATCTTCAACATGACGTTTACGGTCAGTATCTTCGATACGGATGATGAAGTCGCCACCATGGTGACGCGCATATAAATAATTAAAGAGTGCTGTTCTAGCATTCCCAATATGTAATAACCCGGTTGGTGATGGTGCATAACGCACACGAATTTTATTTGTCATTTTTTCTCCTTAAAATAGTCATTCCTATTTTACCAAAATATCAAAAGAAACGCCATCCTTGCTCTTGACGTTTCTATCTCCTACTTGCCTCTATTTATGTGATGTAACTGCTTCAAACAAGCTGTTTTACGATACCTGACTAATTAGGACAACTGCCTCACAGGCCATACCTTCACGGCGCCCGATAAAGCCTAGTTTTTCAGTTGTTGTTGCTTTTATATTTATATTGTCGATCTCTGTGTGTAAGATGTCAGCGATAATCCGCTTCATCTCTTGCAGATGAGGTGCCATTTTGGGTGCTTCTGCTAAAATCGTCGCATCTATATTCCCAATACAATAGCCATTTTCGATCATGACTTGATAAATGTCCGCTAATATTTTTGTCGATGCAATCCCTTGTGTCTCAGGATTGGTATCAGGAAAAGCATGACCGATATCTCCTAATCCCAAAGCACCAATGATAGCGTCTGTAATGGCATGTAATAGGACATCTGCATCTGAATGACCGAGCAACCCTTTTTCATAAGGGATCTTAACCCCCCCTATTATCAGGTCTCGATTTGCCACAAGCTCATGAACGTCATGGCCATGGCCGATTTTAAGTGCGTGCATCTGCCTTACCTCCTACTATTTACTTAAGTTAGCTTTAGCTAGTCGACCGACTTGCTAAAATCGCATTCCCAAAAATCAGATCCTCTGGTGTTGTCATTTTAATGTTTTCATAACTACCCGAAACGATGGTAACTGGGACAGTCGAAAACTGTTCAACCAAACTTGCATCATCAGTGCCTAAAAACCCAGCATCATGGGCTGCCTGATGGACTATTTTAATAAGAGACGTGTCGAAAAGCTGAGGGGTTTGAGCAGACCAAAGGGCTTGTCTAGGTACAGTTTCACTGATTTGGCTCGCTTCATTTACTTGTTTGATCGTATCTTTGACTGGCACTGCCAAAATCGCATTTGTATGTGCTTTAAGATGGGTTAAGTCTGATAAGGTAACAAATGGTCGCGCGCCATCATGAATCATCACATGAGTAGAAGCCACATGAGATAAGGCATGTCTTACAGAGTCCTGTCGTTCATCTCCACCAACAACAAACGTCACCCTGTCCGTTAAATAGCTTGAAAAGTACTGTTTTTCCTCTGCTTTTCCTACCAGAATGACTGCTTTGCAGTCAGAATCAGATAAAAATAAATTTAATGAATAAGTAAATATAGCCTGATCCGCTAGTTTTAAGAATATTTTATTACGGTCCGCGGCCATTCTGGTGCCAGATCCAGCCGCCAAAATAATGGCACTGTATGGTTTATTTACTGCTGTCATCGGACTAGCTCACCAAAAATCATGCGTCCTGCAGATGTTTGTAAGGACTTCGTCACTTCTACAGTCACTTTCTTATCTAGCTTATCAGCAGTTTCTTCGACCACAATCATCGTGCCATCTGGTAAATAACCAATCCCTTGACGTCGCTCAGTCCCTTGCTTGACAATCGTGATCTCGAGTGTATCGCCAACGATAAGCTGAGGTTTGACAGCATTTGCCAAGTCGTTAATGTTTAATACTTTAACGCCTTGGATCTCGGCCACTTTATTAAGATTAAAGTCATTTGTTACCAGTGCAGCACCCGTCTCAGAAGCATAGCGTAGCAATTTTGTATCGACTTCATGAATATCAGTGTAGTCTTTGGCAGACACTGTCACTTTTGCGATTTCTTTCATGTCATTTACTAAATCAAGACCGCGACGACCTTTGGCACGCTTTAGATTATCATTACTGTCGGATAGTAACTGTAGTTCGAGTAAGACAAAATTAGGGACGATGATTTCACCATCTAAAAAGCCTGTCTTCAGGATATCAAAGATGCGACCATCGATCAGCACACTCGTATCTAATAATTTGGCATAGCCTTTTTGTTTACGTCTGTCTCGTTTTTCAGTTTTTTCTGGTTTGATGACAAGTGTTGATTTCTTTTTGCTAAAAAACTTTAAAATATCGGCTTCCCGTTTGGTTGACACACTATAGCCCACATAAACGGCCAACATCATCAATAGAAAGGGGATGATCGTTGACAAAATCGGTATGCGTAATATCCATAATGGCAAACTGGCGATGGCACCAACCACCAAGCCTAGCACACCCCCAAAAAAGCCTAAGGTAATGGTTGGAATATTAATCGTGGCTACTGCCTTGTCAATCTTATCTACAAAATTGAGTAATAGTCTGATAAACATAATCGAAAAAATAAGAAAAATAAGTGCACCGATAAAACTGTTGACGACTATATTATTTTGAAATTGTCTTTGATTGATTAATACCCAAAACTCCGGTAGAAAGGCATCGCCGACTGTTGCACCGACGATGACCATCAAGACATGAATGATAATTCGCTTCATATACTGCTCCTTAATTAATGATGAACTAAAACTAGTCTGGCTTCCTAGTGGTCTATCAATGTACCACATGACCCTACAAGTAGCTGCGCTGTTTATGATTACCTCATGAGTTAGTTCCTAATACCTAGGCATTATAGCCAATCTTGTTAGAAACCCATGATAAGTTACGAAAATAACTACTATTTGAAAGCCTTTGCTTTCTATACTCGTTAACTGATAGAAAGTTAAGTTAAGCCAATCAGCTTATCAAATACATGGCAAATGTTTATACTTTTTAATTTTAGCATATTTACCTTAAAAATACCTGTCTTAACAAGTTAAGCACCAAAAACTTTTTTCAAAACTTCAGCTAAGGTTGTGACACCAACAACTTTAATAGATGGCGGAATAGTCAAGCCCACTAATGCATTTTTGGGTACATAGATCTTTTTAAAGCCAAGTTTTGCAGCTTCATTAATCCGACTTTCAATCCGATTCACGCGCCTGATTTCTCCTGTCAAGCCAATTTCACCGATGAAAGCAACATCTGGTTGTGTTGGTTTCTCCTTATAACTTGAGACAATCGCCACCGCAACTGCTAAATCAATAGCCGGCTCATCTAATTTAACACCGCCAGCTGACTTGAGATAGGCATCCTGATTTTGAAGTAGTAAATTGGCACGTTTTTCGAGGACTGCCATGATTAGGCTGACCCGATTAAAGTCGAGACCTGATGTCGTTCGTCTGGCATTGCCAAAAACTGTCGGTGTGACCAGACACTGGATTTCAACAAGGATAGGACGTGTCCCTTCCATAGAGACTACAATGGCTGATCCCGTTGCACCTTCTAGACGCTCCTCTAAGAAGATCTCACTAGGATTGGTCACTTCAACAAGCCCCTGTGACTGCATTTCAAAGATACCAATTTCATTCGTCGAGCCAAACCGATTTTTCACAGCTCTCAAAATACGAAAAGTGTGCTGGCGTTCGCCTTCAAAATAGAGCACCGTATCTACCATATGCTCTAGCATTCTAGGTCCAGCAAGGCTACCTTCTTTGGTCACATGACCGACGATGAAAGTCGCGATATTATTCGTTTTTGCAATCTGAAGCAGTTCAGCAGTGACTTCTCGAACCTGACTAACAGAGCCCTGAACGCCTGTAATTTCTGGACTCATGACTGTTTGAATCGAGTCTATGACGAGAAAATCAGGTTGCAACTTTTCGATTTCCGACCGAATATTTTGCATGTTGTTTTCAGCATATAGATAGAAGTCAGAGTCTAAATCCCCTAACCGTTCAGCCCGCATCTTAATTTGTTGGGCAGATTCTTCTCCTGATACATATAAGACACGACCAAGATTTGCAAGTTGGACTGAAACTTGTAAGAGAATCGTTGACTTACCGATCCCTGGATCGCCACCAATAAGAATTAAACTACCAGGTACCACGCCCCCACCTAGGACGCGATTAAACTCGCCCATCTCCGTCAGAACACGTGGGGTATCTAAACTTTCGACCTCGCCTAATTTAATGGGTTTTGTTTTCTCGCCAGTTAGGGTAACCCGGGCATTTTTGACTGCCTTAGCTTCTACCTCTTCAACAAATGAACTCCAAGCGCCACAGTTTGGACATCTTCCTAAGTATTTAGCAGACTGGTAGCCACATGACTGACAGACGAATTTTGATTTTATTTTAGCCATTACGTTTTGCTATCCTAATCTTTTAATAAAGTTTTTTTGTTGTTTGTTACTGATATACCCATTTTTTTCGTAAAAACAGTGCGCTGCACCTCTATCTTCACCTGAGTTTAGTCGAATAGCCAAAATACCTTGTTCAAGTGCATACGAGGCGATTGCATCAAGTAATGCTGAACCAATGCCTTGTCCTTGATGAGACGCGTCTACAACCAGACCAAGTACATTTAGCAACTTGTCTGCATAGAGCGGCTCATAATATTCTGCATGACAATAGCCTAATACTAGGCCATCATGCGCCACTACCAGAATAAGCTGTTTGGGATCTGCTAGACTAGTCGTCAAGTTTACTGTCAACTTCTCTAGTGGATAGGGATACCCCAGCAGGCCTGACAAGACTTGTAACCTTTTGGCATCTGCTAACCTAGCAAGTCTAACCTGCATATCAGTTACCTGTACTACCAAATCCGCCAACACGTGTGCCTGCTGCATCATCTGCATCTGCTAATAAATAGGGCACAAAAACACCTTGAGCAATGCGTTCACCCTTAGTCACCTGCACGACACCATCTGTAATATTTTTCATCTGTGTAAAAATATGACCTTCATTATCAGGATTACCATAGTAATCGCCATCGATGACACCGACACTATTAATCATAACCAAGCCTTTTTTACGGGGATTAGAAGAGCGATCATACAGATAAAGCACTTCACCAGCCTGCATATAAGCTTTGATACCTGTCGGAATGAGCTTGATTTCTCCTGCCTGTAAAATCACTGTTTCGGCAGCACTAAAATCGTATCCGGCAGCATGGGCTGTACTTCTTACTGGTAAGCTAAGACCAGCATCTTGATAAGTTGTGACTAATTCAAATCCGCGTGTTTTCATCATATCTCCAATATATTTACTTTTTTCTTTTTTACTATGCTATTACCTATTATACGAAAAAATCCGAGAAAAATCTCAGACTTAATATATGATGTTTAGCAAAGCTGTAAGCGTATTCCTATCATTTCTTTTCACAAGACTTTATATGAAGCAGATAGATTTGATTTGACGAAACATAAAAACGTTGGTCACCATTAAAAAGATGACCAACGTTATCTAGCTAAGAATAAGCTTAAGGTATGCTTATCCACTTTTTATTGGGCGAATTGGGCTTGTTGTAATTGGAAATAGTAGCCTTGTTGTTGCATTAGCGCATCATGACTGCCAATTTCAACAATTTGACCTTGATTCAAGACTAGAATCTTATCAGCATTCTTAATTGTAGAGAGTCTATGGGCAATGATGAAGCTTGTTCGGCCTACCATCATCGACATAAAGGCTTTCTGAATTTTTTGCTCAGTTAGCGTGTCTACCGCACTCGTTGCTTCATCCAAAATCAGCATTTGTGGCTCACTAATCATCGTTCTTGCAATCGTGAGCAACTGACGTTGCCCTTCAGAAAGTTTGAGGGCGTGCTCCCCAATTTCCGTAGCTAATTTGTCGGGCAAGCGCATGACAAAATCATACATGTAAACTGCTTTTAAGGCTGCATAGATGTCCTCATCTGTTGCTGATTTTCGACCGTATCTGAGATTAGCCCTTAAGGAA
This sequence comes from Pseudolactococcus piscium, assembly GCF_002441695.1. Classification (GTDB taxonomy): domain Bacteria; phylum Bacillota; class Bacilli; order Lactobacillales; family Streptococcaceae; genus Pseudolactococcus; species Pseudolactococcus piscium. The sequence continues at coordinate 149,402 of NZ_JXJW01000003.1, read as the reverse complement.
CTCCCAAATAGCCAAGTTTCTTGTAAGACCATCCCAAAACTTTGGCGTAAACTATCGCGTTTTAACTCCCGGATATCCGTGCCATCAATTTCAATACTGCCCTTGTCAACATCATAAAAGCGCATCAATAGATTAATCAGCGTTGATTTTCCGGCACCTGTCTTACCAACGATAGCGATCATTTCACCTGGCGCAACTGTCAATGAAAAATCAGTGATCAACGGTTGTTTGGGATTATAGCCAAAGCTAACCTCACGGAAATCTATTTCTCCCTTAGCATGAGCTAATACACGTGCATCTGGGCTATCTGCCAACTCGATCGGTTGGTCCATGATTTCCTGGGTCCGCTTTAAGCCAGCAAATGCTGTCTGAATCTGTACCGTAATACCGGAAATTTCAATAAAAGGTTTGGTAAACTGACTGGCATAAATCGTAAAACTAGAAATGACACCGATTGTCACAGTGGTTGAGCCTTGTAAGACTAATAAACCACCAACACAGCCAACCGATAGGTAGGCCAGATGGTCAACAAACCGTGACAAGGGATTTGTTAAGGAAGAAGAAAACTGCGCTTTTTGACCTTTGACATAAAGTTCTTGATTTAAACTTTCAAATTGCGATTGGTTAATCGCTTCTCTTTGAAAGGCCTTAACCGTTTTTTGATTACCAATCATTTCTGTGATATAGCCTGAAATAGTGCCTATAATCCGTTGCTGACTCACAAAATCTTGCTGCGAAGCACGCGCGACAAGCCAGGAAACTAGAAAGATGATTGGTGTCGAAATGAGGACAACGAGCGTTAAAACTGGACTTAGATATAACATAAAGCCTAGTGCAATAATGACAACCGTAACGCCTGAAAAAAGTTGATTAAAGACGGCAGCACTAGCAGATGAGATGTTGTCCATATCATTGGTAAAGCGACTGACGATATCGCCATGTGCTGTTTGATCGTAATAACGCAGTGGCAACTGGTTAAGATGTGTGAACGCATCTTTACGCAAGGCTGCGATTGATCGATAAGCCAGTCGATTACTTAAGCGTTGAATGAGCAATTGACTAATCACTGTCACAACCAAAACGCCCAAGAATAGGGATAGCACATGCTGAATGATGGCAAAATTAACTTGACCTTGCTGCGCCATCTGATCGACACTAATCCCGATATAGTAAGTCATCAAAACGACCGTCGTGCCACTAGCAAGACCACAAATAATCGACAAGACCAACTCTAATCGAAAGGCCATCAGGTAGGGTAAAAAGAAACCTAATGAACTAGTATTTTTTGTTTTAGTCATGTGTTTCCTCCTGAGATGCGATAATGGCTTGGTATTCAGGTGATGTGCTTAATAAGTCATCATGACTCCCTTTACCAGCCAAGCGACCATTATCTAAAACGAGTATTTGATTGGCGTGTTGAATTGAGCGAACACGTTGCGAGATGATAATGATTGCACTATCCAGATCACGGGCCAGAGCTTTTCGTAAATCCAAATCTGTTTGGTAATCCAAGGCAGAAAGCGAATCATCCAAGATCAAAAGCCTTGGCTTGCGAATCAAAGCACGAGCAATCGTCAACCGTTGTTTTTGACCACCAGAGAAATTCTTACCATTCTCCATGACCATCGTGTCCAACCCGTCTGGTAGTTTTTCGACAAACTCCCGACATTGGGCTGTCGTGAGAGCCTGCCAACAGGCATCATCTGTAGCAGTTGGATCCCCCCACTGCAAATTCTCTCGAATCGTGCCGTGGAATAAGACTGATGTCTGAGGGACAAAGGCCATTTGTTGCCGTAATTTTTCAAGATTCCAATCACGGACATCTAGCCCATTGACCCTGACATGACCTGCTGCAACATCATAAAACCGTGGAATCAACTGGGTTAAGGTCGATTTACCACTCCCCGTTGCACCTGTAATCCCTAGAAATTCGCCTGCTTTTAGCGTAAAACTGATGTCTTCTAGTGACAAACCAGCTTTGGCTTCATAGCGGAAAGCAACCTTATCAAATTGGATGAAATCTGCTTGATTAGGCGATGTCTTAGCCTGCTCTGGTTGGCTTAAAGACGACACTTGGTCAAATACTTGATTGACACGACCTGCAGAAGCTGCTGCACGTGTGAAGATAACGACAAGGTTAGAGACGACAATCAAGGCAAGCAACATCTGATTCATATAATTAATCAAAGCCAATACTTCACCTGGTGTTAAGTGTCCCGTATTGACTTTGATGCCACCGATATAAATCAAGGCAACAATCCCTAAATTCATGACAAGTGTTGTTGCTGGTGATAATAAGGCTGAAAGATTGGTCACACGTTGATAAACATTTGCCAGGTCATCAGTTGCTTTATCAAAATGTTTGACATCGCTCTTGCGTCTTGCAAAAGCACGAATGACACGTACACCACTTAGATTCTGATTGACTAATTCATTTAACTGGTCCAATTTTTCTTGGACGCGCTTATATAAAGGCACACTGTAACGCACGATAAAAAATAAAATCACACAGAATACAGGTAGTAAAATGAGATAAAGTAAGCCAGTCTGCCAGTCGATATAAAAAGCCATGATAACAGAGCCGATACTTAAGAAGGGCGCACGAACAACTAGTCGAATCAGCATGGCCAAAGCCAATTGTAGCTGATTGATATCGTTCGTTAAACGGGTAATCAAGGTATCTGTCCCGAACTGATTTAAATCCTGATGGGATAATTGGTTGATTTTCTTCATCAGTTGGTTACGCAGTTCAGTACCAAATCCTTGAGAGGCAATAGATGAATAATACTGACAAATAATGGCACAAATCATCCCAATGATCGACATGGCAACCATCCAACCGACCATTTCCCAAACCATTCCCTTATCACCAGCACGTATACCCTGGTCAATCATTTTGGCCATTAATAAAGGCAATACCAATTCAAATACTGCCTCTAAAAATTTGAAAAAAGGCCCTAAAATAATCTGTTTTCGATAGTCCCGTGCATATTTTAATAAACGTCTCACAAAACTCCCTTCATTTTTACATATTAAATATATTGTAGCTCAAATAAGATGGGATAGCAAAAATATGTTTGTTATATTTAGCATTCAAAAAAACACCCATGTGGGAAGTTCCTACTAGCATCAGGACACCTGGGTCATAAACCAGCAAAGTTACGCGCCCCTTCACCACCTTATATCATTAAAAGAAAAAGCCACATGAAGAAGACATGGCTTACTATCAATGAAAAATATGACTTCTTTTTGTTGCTTCTGATATTTTTTTCGATGTTGCTTCTAGATGTGGGAAGAGCCATAACCCGACCGAACCGAAGAGAAGCGCAACAGCGATCAAAATCGCAATAGCAACCCAAGCATTTGCCCAGGATATACCACCTGCTGACTCCCGTAATAGGTTGACAGCATGCGTAAATGGGAGATATGGATTAATGGCTTGGAAGAACTTACCGGATACTTGAATCGGATAGTTCCTACCCCCACCGGAGATAGACAAGACCAAAATAATAATCGCAATTCCCTTACCGATATTACCAAACAGGGCCACAAGTACATAGACCATGGTCATGAATACAATCCAGATCAGTACCGCAAATAAAACACTGTAAAATGGGTTATGAACCGAGACACCTAAACCAAAGTAGTTCCCTAAAGTCACAATCAAGGCCTGACCAATGCCCATCACGATAAAGGTCAGCATACGTGCAGAAAACTGTTCTCTTTTAATAAAGCGTCCTTTATCTTTTTCTCTAAGATGGACTTGCGTTACAGCAAGACTAGAGAATAAGACCGCACCCACCCATAAACAAAGTGCTGTATAAAAAGGTGTACTAGCAGACCCATTATTGGCAATTGGATAGATCGCATTCTCTTGAATGTCTACAGGCTGTGTTAAGAAATCACTTTCTTTAGTCGCATCTAGTTTCAAAAGTTTGACGATATCTCCTAAATCAACTTCTTGCTCACCCTTTCGGATAGCGTCTGCTGCCTTTTGAACGCCTGCTTTAATATTAGGCCAATCGTTGACGATTAAGTCATTTGCGCTATCCAAGGCTTTTTCTAAGTCTGGCATCTTATCATTGATTGTGCCAAGTGTCTGCGTCAAATCTTTACGAATACCTGGGTAGTCAGTTTTGACAAAATTAGCTGCAGCAGCTAATTTTTGCGTGACAAGTGGTAAGTCATTTTGATAAAGTGAGGCACCTTTGTTGATGCCAGCAATGATTGCCCCCATGTTGCCGTTTAACATCGTGCTCGCATCATGTACTTCTTGCTTGATCGCGGGCATTTCGTTCTGATATTTTTCAAGGATGCTAATCGCATTACTAACTGTTGCACTGGTTGCCTGAAGTAGCTTATCAAAATCAATCGCCTGTGCTTGCGTTAACAGATTTTTGGCTAAGGTACCAATCTCATCCAGTAGCGCGTCTATTTTTGACAAATCGCCATTTTGGATGCGCGTATTGACTTTGCCAACTTTATCACTGATCCCACCTAATGTGGTGCTCAAATTTGTTAATTGATTAATCGTAGGCTCCAGATCCTGATTACCCGAGTTTTTCTCAAGTTCTGTCATGAAATTAATGAGGTTCTGGATAGCAGTCTGTTGCGCAGCAATATTGGCTTGGTAGGCTTGTACCAGACCAGCAATTTGCCTTTTTTCGTCCGGTGTCAACTTACCATCTGCTACGGCTTGCTTGATTGTTGTCACAATAGAGGTTGTATTATCAGCAAGATTTTGCAAAGATTGGAGGGTTACCTTCACACTACTTGTAATACCAGGTAGGGCTGTTTTAAGATCTGTTGCGCCTTTTAAACTGATATCAGCAAGCGTACAAGCTTTTTACCAAGTTGCTTGATAGCCGGCAACTGTGTTTGGACTTGATTAATGATGGTGAGGCCTTGTTTTACTTCCTGAATACCATCGGTCATCGTTTTTTGGACACCGTCAAAATCTTGATCAATCATGGCAAGTTGTTTACCAGCATTTTCGATTTCAGGGATTTTTTCTTGCAGTGTCATAATAATTGCCAGTCGATCACAACTAATTTCCATGTATTTTTGATATGTTTCATTTTTTCTCCTGTTTGATACTAACTACGAATAAGGCAATGAGTCACTTCTGTTAATTAGTGCCATTAAAAGGGCTACGATTTGCTCCGGTGATTCCTTACGTTTGCGCTGAATCCATGTTTGTGTCAAACCAAATACGGCATTAACATAATAAGTTATCGCATAAATATCCGTTAAGCTATCTTGCTGCTCCTGTCTCATATCCTCAGATAACAGCGAGCGATCTAAGATCATTTTTAATTGTTCCTGCATAAATTGCTGACTTTCTTTATTCCCATTTTTGGAAAACAAAGCCGCATAAATGTCATTTTTATCTAATAGTTCATACGTTTCGAGCAAGTTTTTTTGTAAATACCCTTTATTCTTTTCAAAAATATAATCAATCGTGTTAAATAAGGCCTTTTGATATTTGGCAATCATATCATCTTTATCTCTATAATACTTATAAAAGCCACTTCTACTGATTTGTGCAACCTTGACTAATTCAGTCGTCGAGATTTGATCAAATGCTTTTTCTTGTAATAATTGGATCATCGCATCACGAAGTCTTACTTTTGTATGTTCTTTTCTATTTTCCACGACGTTTCACCTCTTACAATAAAATAAACACATCGTGTCTACACTAGTATCATTTTCGAACATTTTTCTAATAAAAGGTGTATAATTAAAATCTAAAATGATACTATTTTGGTGTCATCCCTAGTTTAAAACTAGATACTTTTCTATAGGAGCAAACACAAACGATGAAAAAAATTTTGGCTATCATAGCCATACCGACCTTATTAGCCATAGCATTCTTTAGTGCCAGTCATTATCAAACAGGATCACAAACAACAAGCCAAAACGAAAAAGCAATAAAAGGCGACTGGGTTACTTATTCAGTAAGTAAGATAACCCTACCAAAAACGTCTAGTGCTGACAGCATGAAAAAAATACTAGGCGTCAACCCAGCGACTAGCGACAAAATCACATTCACACAAAGTAATGTGACATTTTTCGAAGGATCTCCTAGCCGCTATCAACTACAGCGTAAACAAAAACAATTTAGCGTGAACAATCATAGCTATGATTACGCTTTAAAACAAGGGGGAGATAGCCTAACCCTTAAAATTTCGGGAACAAATGACAAATGGAAAACTTATTACCGTGTCGGTAGTCGGCTTGAAAAGCGTAAGCAAAATGAAATTAAAACAGCCGAAAAAGAACAAAAGGCTGCACTCTCCGAGCTCAACCAAACATGGGCAAAAAAAGCTGAATTTATAGAGAACACAGTCAAAGAAAGTTTGGTTGGTACTTGGTCTGGTCGATTTAAAGCCACACAGACGACAGCACTAGGGGTAGCTTGGGCGCCCGGTATGCAGACCCTAACCTTTGATACAGAAAATCACATCACGTTTCACGCATCCTCGGATAATCTGACAAACTTCGATACACAAGCAATAACTAACGCATATGCTAGCTATCAGATCAATGGCATCTTAGGACTAGAACCTTCTGATTATATCCCTACGGATCCTGAAAACCTGCTGTCGATTATTCGTAACCTATCTAATGAGGAGCTGTTTAGTCGAATTAAACTGATCAGTTTTTCCTACGATGTGACAACCTCAGCTGGTACTATTTCACAAGATGTCACACTCTCAGGCCTATCCTATAAAGATGGCAAACTATCATTTGATGAGCCACTCGTCATTACCCAGTGTGGTGATGAAGGTGTGCAACTTTCTGGTGAAACGACTAAGGTGGTGCCAACAACATGAGCAAGAAACTACTAACGATTTGCTGCCTATTTTTTGCCTGTGTCTCCCTCTCATCCTGTGGAAAATTTTTGAAATCAGAAACGACCTTACTAAAAGGTAACTGGATCTTAGTCCTAGACCCTATTCGGGCTAATAATGGTGCTGATTTACTAACATCAGGGAATGTGGTAGCTAATCAAGTCAATTTTACTAAAGACGCTAACTATACATTTAACCCTAGACAACACACCTTGACCTATCTTAAGTCTCTTAACTATAAAGTCAAATTTGATGCTTCAGGTAACGTTATGACTTTAACAGACGACATCCAAAAACAACCAAAATACTACTATCGACTAGCATCTCGTCAATATAAAGCGCTTGACCGTCGTATCAAGTCGATCAATGAAGCTTGGTTAAATAAGACGCAAGCTTGTTTAGTACAGTATGAAACTGCCATGACGGGGACCTGGTCTAATTCAGTAGCCAATGCACAAGTCAATTTAAAACATGACTCTCCATCTCCTGATGCTAAATTGACCTTATCAACCCCAAAATATTTGGGGTTTGTTGCCTCATTTTTCGGTGGTGCACGTGATGGCTCAATGTCAGTAGACTTTAAACAAAAAGCTATTTCTGATGCTAGATTCAAATTCTCAAAAACAGATCTTGAGAGACTACTTGGCAGCTCATGGGACAATCCACAACAGTTAAAAGATACCCAAAAAAGTATCGAACAGCTTACCTTCAAGGATTTATTCATGACACTGGGAGACGTCACGATGACTTATAAAATCCCTGATTCAACCTTGTCTCAAGCTATCTCCGTATCAGCCTATAGAGCGGTGATTGCCCCAAATATGACGCAGTTCAAAAGCTGTACGGTTACCACATCAGATAGTCACGAGCATACGAGTTTCAAAGCCTATCTCGACTCTGATGGGAAACACTGATGCCAAGGCAAAGGTTTTACTAGCTTTAACGATTCATTTTTCCCTAAATCGAATTTCTTGACATCAACTCGCCCTTTGTTTACAATTGTAAACAAAGGGCGAGTTTTTACTTACCGTATCTATTTATAAGGAGACAAGATGACAAATTATGTGTTTAAAGCTGGTAACAACAACTTAGCACCGCTTTTATTGTTACATAGTACTGGTGGAGATGAGCTTCAACTATTAGCAATTGCTGATCAAATTGCCCCAACCCATCCGATTTTATCGATTCGCGGTCGAATCAATCAACAAGGTAGCAATCGCTATTTTAAGCTTCACGGTTCAGGTGGCTTTACCAAAGCGAATTTTGATCTTGAGTCATTAAATGAAGAAAGTAGCTGGTTAGCTGATGAGATCGTACGACTCGCTAAAAAACATGAGATTAAGTTACAGAATATGATTGCCTTAGGCTATTCAAATGGCGCAAATGTGGCCCTAAATATGTTACTAAAGGGGATCTGTCAGTTTGATAAAGTCATTGCATTTCACGGCATGCAACTTGAAGATATCCCGAAACCACACCAAGTCGATCATACAGAAGTCTTTCTCAGCTATGCTAAGAACGACCCGATCGTGCCAGAAAATGAATTTGCTTTATTAAAAACGGATTTAAAAAAGGCTGGCTGTCAAGTTACCAGTTTTGAGACCACGTCAGGCCATCAGCTAACACAAGATGAAATCATGGCTGCCAAAAATTGGCTAGATAAGACACACTGACCAAACTGGCTACCTAAAAGAAAATGGAGAATTAAATGATGAACGCTAATCATATCGTAACAGAAATCCCCGACAACCTTGTCCTTGGTGGCGTCCACCATGTGACAGCAATCACCTCAAGTGCTCAAAAAATTTATGATTTTTTTACAAATATTTTAGGACTCAGGTTAGCAAAACTAACTGTTAACCAAGATGATTATGAAACTTACCACCTCTTCTTCACCGAAGAAGACGGACACGGTGCAGATATGACTTTCTTTGATTTTAAAGGCATTCCAAAAGGACAACACGGCGTTAATAATATCGAGCGTGCTTCATTTCGTGTCCCGACCGATGCTTCCCTTACTTATTGGGTGACGCGATTTGATGACGCGCATGTTGCACATGGGGAGATTACAAGCAAATTCGGACAAAAAACGCTAGAATTTACTGACTTTGATGGCCAACGCTATCAACTCATCTCAGACCAAAACAACAACGGAGATGCAGCAACTGGTCGCTCATGGCAACTTTCTAATGTACCCGCAGAACATGGCATCACAGGCCTTGGCCCAGTCTTTATCAAAGTAGAAAAACCAGATAACCTCCGCTCAATCTTAGAAACCGTCTTTGGCTTTAAGTATGCTGGTCAAGAAGCCGATTTACACCTCTTTGAAGTCGCAAATGGCGGTAATGGCGCTGCACTCATCCTGCAAGAAGCGAGTGAGCAAGAACCTCATGCCTATCAAGGTTATGGAACAATTCACCATTTGGCTTTAGGCACACCAAATCCCGAAACCTTAAGTTACTGGATTGATCGGATCAAATCATTTCGTTTACCACATTCTGGTTTAGTCGATCGATTTTACTTCTCAAGTGAATATGTCCGAGTTGCACCTGGTGTCCTTTTTGAGATTGCGACTTATACACCCGGAATTGGCGCACTTGATATGGTAAAATCAGGTATGGGTGTTGTGGATAGCTATGAGGAAGCCTTGATGACGTCAGGATTTTGGATTGACCAAACAAAAGCAGCATCCGGTTTATCCCTTAGCCTGCCCTCGCATCTCTTCCCTGGAAATGAAGCCGCAAAAGCCCAACTAGCAGCCAGTTTACGTCCTTTGGACACATCTGATGCTCACCGTGACAGACGTAAAGATCCCCTATGGACTGTCGAAAAAGTACTTGAGCACACCTCTACTAGCAAATAGAAGGAAACACATGAAATCATATCAAGCAGACCAACTAGATGACAAAACGGTCTATAAACTCTTATCAGGCAGTATCGTACCAAGACCAATCGCTTGGCTAACCAGTCAAACTAAAGATGGCTTAGTCAATGTCGCCCCCTTTAGTTTTTTCAATGTTGTGTCAGCTAATCCGCCACTCTTGTCTGTCTCTTTTACCGCAGATAAGGATACCCTGACTAATCTTTTAGCGACAAAAGAAGCCGTCGTCCACCTTGTCAATGGTGATAATGTTGCCATAATGAACGAAACAGCCGCGCTATTACCAGCAGATGTTAGCGAAGCTGAACACTTTTCTCTTGATCTTGAGCCGTCTAAAGTCGTTCAAGTTCCTAGTTTAACAGCTGCAACTGTCCGCTTAGAAACAAGACTTTTCAAGCATATACCACTCCCAGAGACGGGACATCTCGTCCTACTTGAAGTTGTCCATTTCTCATTCGCGGACGATATATTAGATGAATCAAACTTTCATATCGACCTAGACAAGCTCAACCCCATCGCTCGCTTAGCCGGAAATGAGTATGCAGGTTTAGGCGATCATTTTGAGCTGATACGTCCTAAATAAATCTTTTTTAAGACAAAAAAGACGATACCTAAGTTATCGCCTTTTGGGAAGAATGTACGAACCTTTGACTTGTGATTGATACTATATCAGCTACAAGTTTTTTTGAGTTACTGGGCAAGCTAACCTGACTAATTTTTTTGTTTGAACAACCAATTCAACATTTGTTTATCTTGATAAACCAACTGCCAAGATGGGTGATAAACTTTTTTAACGCCAGCAGCCTCCATTTCTTGATCAGAATATAGTGTTAATTTATTATTTTGAGCACCATTAGTTTTTAGAATTTCATACATCATTTTTGATGTATAGCTAGTACATACTTGATCATGTTCGGCTTGCACAAACCAAATTGGCACGTTCTTAGGATAGTCCTTAAGTGCAGTTTCCATAGCAGAGTAGGTTGCCTGGTAGTTTTCAGGTGAGAGTAATAGCTGTTCTTTATTATCAAGCTTATAGGCTAAATCATATTTTTTAGAAATCGGCACGATCGTATCTTTAGCACAAACCACCAGAGCTCCTGCAAATAAATCAGGGTATTGCTGGATGAATCTAAGCGATGCTCCACCACCAGATGATGCACCCGTCAAATAAACTCTATGCGCATCAACAGTCCCTTTATCGATATATTGTTTAATTAATTCTGCCTTGGCTTTGTTAAACGCTGCCATTTTAGTTCGTTCACTTTCGATTTCACTGATACCAAAACTATAATTTTCAGGGTACTGAACCGATAACACAGCTGCTTCAAACCCATGCTCAATCCAAGTAGTTGCGCCCTGATTCGCGACAAGATTGGCACCTTCATATGAAGAAGCTAGAACCTCCCCACCACCATGTTCCCAGATAACAAGTGGTGTCTTTTTATCCGACTTAGGTTGATAGAACCAATAAGTAAGTACTGTACCACTACTATCAGTAAAGGTATTTTTCTTAAATAAGTCACTTGTCTTAGATTTTAAGACGAAATCTTTCTTTTGAGCTGTTAATAATTTATTGCTACTTGTAATCGCCACTTGTTTTACTTTAGGATAATCAACGTCTTTAATATCAAGCGTTAATTGATTACCTGAGACGCTGACTTTATCAATTTTAGCTGTCTCTTGTTTATCTTTCTTTTCTCCTAAAAAAGGATTTGGTGCCACAGTCAACTTAATATCAATATCTTTTGGTTTTAGACTTGCTAATTTGGACATATCTCCATCCATATGATAAATAATTTTATCCAGTTTTTGTCCTTCCGGAGAAACGTAAGCACTCGCTTCTATTTCAGTGACTTTAGCCTCTTTAGTCTTGTTAGTCTGGCAAGCTGCTAGTAGTAACGTTGCGCACAATGCTAAAGCGATTCCTAATTTCTTTTGTATAATCATTTAACTCTCCATCAAGTATGTTGGTCTATATCAATAGACTGATTTTGAAATCACAATTTTTTTAATCAAAATAAGTCAATAGGAATTAGCAATCACTTATTTTGATTTCAGGCTACATAAGAGCACTGTTAAACCTAATTTTTATTCTAGATAATTCTTCCTTTCTCCCTTAAACATAAAAATAACCTAAAAAACGGTGGAAAAAAATTCCATATGTTTTTTAGGTTATGCCCGTATAGGTAACATGCCTTCTTCAAAATTAAGTATATCATATTTTGTAAACGATTTCAAAAATAAGTAAGAAAAAATAAGTATATATTTTTTAAAAAAATCGTGTGGGAATATATTTCCCACACGATTTGATTTAGTGATACAAGACCCTCAATTTTATTAAAATAATAATTATTTGTCTTCCAAGTAGTATTGGGTAACTTTGTTCAAGTTATCGTCAAATTCGAATACTAATGGTGGGAAATTAGGAATCTCAAATTTCAAGATTTCGTCAGCTGACATTTTGTTGATATGTTTAACCAAGGCACGGATTGAGTTACCATGGGCACCAACAAAAACGTTTTTGCCATCTTTAAGTGCTGGTGCAATTTGATCTTCCCAGAAAGGAAGTGCACGTTCTAGTGTTAACTCAAGGTTTTCAGCATCAGGTACGATTGAATCTTCAAGGTGTGCATAACGACGGTCACCATGTGATGAGAATTCAGCATCATGTGCCATTGCATCTGGGCTTACGTTATATGAACGACGCCAGATAAGGACTTGATCATCACCATATTGGACAGCAGCATCAGCTTTATTAAGACCTGTCAACGCACCATAGTGACGTTCGTTTAAGCGCCAAGATTTTACAACTGGTACCCAGAGTTGGTCAGAATATTCAAGGACATAGTTGGTTGTTTTGATTGCACGTTTAAGAACTGATGTGTAAGCAATATCAAATTCAATACCAGCTTCTTTGATAAGTTCACCAGCTTTTTTTGCTTCTGCAATCCCTTGCTCAGCAAGATCTACATCTGCCCATCCCGTAAAGAGATTTTTTTCATTCCATTCAGACAAGCCGTGGCGTGCGAATACTAATTTTACCATGTTTTTATTTCTCCTGTAAGATATATAAGTTATACTTTGGACCCTATGTGTCAAACATAAGCAAGCATAACTCTATTTTTTTGAAACAATACCCTCTTAGTTTACACTATTTTTATCCATTTTACCACTATTTTTAGACTATTTTCATGATTTTTTCAAGTCTTATGTCAAAATCTGATTTGGAAAAATAATTCTCACTTGTCATCACAAGCATTATTACTTTCTCTAAAAACAGAGAGCAGGTCACAGAAGTAAGGTATCTAATTGCTAACTGCGCATCACTTTTAAACAGACGCCTAAAACTACCAGCCCCAACCCAACCAAAGTTAAGCCTTTCGGAAATGTATCTTGCAGGACAAGCATTCCTAATATTACAGAAAATACAACTTCTAAAGATTGCAGTGCTTCTATAGTCGCGAGTTTTCTTATATTTGTATGAACCATTTGTGTCGATAGAAAAAATAGATATGTCGCAATGACACCAGAAAAAAAGGCAACTAAAAAACTTGATGCGACTTGTCCTGTTTCTGGCACACCACTCCTAACATAGCCAATAATTGAACAAACTAGCCATGTCGGGAGACTACAAACTAGCATGGCTAAAATACGTTCATCTGTATTTAGATTAGCGGTATGATGATTAACTATCATGATTTTACGATTCCCTAAGGGGTAGGCAAATGCTGCAATTAAGACCGCAATGAAGGCAACTAACAAGCTTGTCCCATTAGCCAATGCCATATGCTGTAACTCAATGATGACTATGCCTAACAAGATGACACCAAAAATAAGGCCATCTTGCCTACTAATACGACTTTGCTTTCGCTTTGATAAGTTAGGTTCTAAAAATGGCGCAAGCACACTACCTGCAATAATCGTGATTTGCCAAGTGCTTGCTATAAGCCAGCCAGGAGCCAGTGATGATGCAAAACATAAGGGGATATAAAACAAGCCAAAAGCAACCTGACTCCATAAAAACCAGGATTTCCAGTTTGCTTTGATTGTATGAAAAACAAGCCTTAACTGACTATTTCTTTTTACGCTGACAATGATTAAAAAGAAAGGCATCATAAATAGAAACCTTAAAGAGGCCGTCCAAAGCCAATCCCCTCCGCTACTTGCCATCGACTGATTTAAAACAAATGTAACTGAGAAAAAAAATGATGCTAAAACACCTAATAAAAATGCCATGACTCACTACTCCTATGGACTAAAAAATGTGCTAAAAAATAAGCGCTATCGCATATAGCTTACAGGTTAACTATTTTTTATCTGTCAATATCTGCTGGATAAATCATCACACTTATGCCTCTTACCTTAGCATCTGTTTCATTCAAATAAGTATGCGCTATGTTGGCATCAAATTTAAGACATGCATTTTCTTTACATACGATGCGTTCCTCCCCTAACAACATCGTTAGCTGACCCTCTAATATAAAAATTAGCTCCTTTGATCCTTTAACATGTGCTTGTGACACTCTATTTGCATTTGCTGCTAACTCTAGGTAGAAACACTCAAAACTGTCTGTTGGTAGCCAACTAAAAATAGAGGAGATACTGACCAGTTCGTCTTTCGAGTCGATTTTGGTTAGCTCGTCCATATTGACTAGGGTATGCGCTGTTTTAAATTCACTAAAAAAATAAGAGATAGGTACCGACAACCCTGTCGCTATTTTCCACAAACTATCGATTAAAGGGGATGTCAACCCTCTTTCTATATTATTAATACTTGGCTTACTAACACCAGTCAACTCTGATACTTTTTCTAATGAATAGCCTCTATCTTCACGAATTTTTTTTAATCTCATGCCAATTACTTTCGAAATCATACGCCACCCTCTTATATCTATTATCTTGTATTTATTTTACCATTATAGATTTACGCTATCAATATGTCAAGTAATAGCCGATGACTAAGTCATCTATTTTTGAAAATAAGGGCTATACTGTTATAGTAAATCAAAAAAAACGAGATCGATTGATCTCATTTTTGTCATACGGTTAGTGTCAAAATCGATTCTGAGCGAAATAATTTTCTAAACTGCGTTTATATGACTTGACCTCTTCTGATAACGTTGCACTTTTTTTCTTAATGAAAATCAAGGTATTGGCATTGCCATCTTCCAGTGGAATAACTGTGATATCATGCACACTTGCTTGATCGATAAAGCCTGACCCAGTCGCATAGGCATCCGTTCTCTCCAAAATACCATTTAGGGAAGCACGGTCGGTCACATTAAATATTTTTGTATTTTCAAATGTTTCCACTAAATCTTCTGAATAGTACAAGAACTGCTCATTTTCCTGGGTAAACCGGACACGACTCAAGGTTCTCAGATCATCATTTGTTAGAAAGGCCTTACTTGCTAGCGGATGGCTTTGTCTCAAATAAATGTGTGTTTTAAACGTCATCAGCTCATCAAAATCAAGATCTAACTTGTCCAGCATCCTAGTAATACCTAACCTATTTTGGTTATTCAGATAGGCAATCCCTACATCTGAAACGCCATCAGAAACTTCAGTCAAGATATTATAAGTTGTTGACTCAAACAACCTAATATTTTTTATGCTAGGATTTTTCTCAGAAAACTCCACAGAAACTGGGGCTAGGAAATCATAATGTTGACTAGCGATTGAAAAACTATGTTGCAAGGTTGCTGGCGACATGTACTTGGCTTCAAACGTGTCAAAATCTCTCAAGACGCTCTGGGCTTGCTCATAAAAACGCTCACCTGCTATGGTGAGACTGACACCTGTATTGAGCCTGTCAAAAATCTTAAAGCCAAGTTCCACCTCAAGATCCTTGACCGCAATCGACATAGACGGTTGACTGACATACAGTTGTTCACTGGCTTCTCTAAAGGTACCAGTGTTTGCAATAGCGACGATGTATCTAAGTTGCTTAATATTCATTTTTACTCCAATAAAAGTGTATAAACTATATTATACACTTTTATCCTTTTTCACCATTTTTGATAATCACTTAGCCACGTGCTAAATCAGCGATTTCTTTTTGTCTCTTTTTCGTTAAGCCTTTTAAGACTAGGTCATAGGATGCTTTGATCATCATTTTCATCGTCTCATCGGGTACTTGGTTCGCGAGTAAGTCAATGGAGTTCCAATGCAACTTATTCATATAGTAACCAGGTACAATCGCCTCATACTGCTCACGTAACAAGTCACCATCTTCTGGTTTAAGCTTTACTGTCAAAATAGGCTTTCCAGATTTATCCGTACCCATCATGCCAAATAGCTTATCATCAATCAGCAGACGAGTTGCACCCCACTCAGCCTTATAATCTGTTTTGGCAGCCGGAAAAGTCAAGGCATATTGGCATATTTCAGATACTTGCATATGAGCTCCTTTACAAGGCGTTAAGATACAGGTGATTTTTGTTTTCTATTTTCCCAAAGCTCACAGCTATATTTTTCACACCACAAGTCAAAATTTTCTTCATCAGATTTGGTTTGCTTGATAAAAATATCATCTACTTCGACATTCAGTGCTTTAGCAATTTTAAACGCTAAATCCAATGACGGATCATATTTATTATTTTCTACAGCATTGATTGATTGGCGAGTTGAATGTGTTAATCGAGCCAAATCTTCTTGAGAAAATTTCATCGCTTTCCGTAATTTTTTAATATTATTTTCCACAGTGCTTCCTACTTTCTATAGTATCATCTCCTACAACGCGTACGCCAAATAAATCGCACTTATAGTGATTTTTTGTGGTTTAGCACAGAAAATATCAGGTATCGTTCTTTCTGTGCATCTGCCATTTTAGACTGAATTGGTCATTTTACGACTATTTTTTTGGATTTCACCCTCAATTTTGTCAAAAGACCTTTACGCTCTAATTGTAATATAAATTCGTATTTTTGACAAGGAAATGGGATTAAAAAATCTGTCATCATTGACAGATTCATTAGCGATATACTGTTAGGAAACTGCGTTATTTAACGACCTTTAGAAGCTAATTTAACGGCTATATTTCCAAGTAATTGTGTAATAAAAACGATGACTAATACCAGGATCAATGACATGAATGTCACATCTTTTTGATTTCTTTGATAGCCGACTTGAATCGCCATGGCACCTAAACCACCACCACCAACGATACCAGCCATAGCAGTTAAGCCAATCAGATTAATAATCGTAAAGCTTGAAGCACGAATAATCGAAACCAAACCTTCTTTTAAATAAACCCGGAAAATAATACCGAAAGTCCCTACACCCATGGCACGTGCTGCTTCTACCACACCTGGATCTACTTCTAATAGGGCATTTTGAATTTGACGTGCAAAGAAGGGAATTGTCCCGATGACGATCGGTACCGTTACAGCTGTCGTCCCAACACTCGTGTGCACAATCAAGCGTGTAAAAGGTACGATGATCGCTAGCAAAATAATGAAGGGGATTGAGCGACCTATATCGACAACTTTATCCAACACATAGTAGACAACTCGATTTGGTGTTAACCCATCCTTGTTTGTAACCAGTAATACAATCCCGATTATCAAGCCAATAATACCTGCTATGATGCCTGCTATGATTGTCATTTGTAAGGTTTCAAAGGTTGCAACCCGAATATCTGGCCATATTTGATTGACATTTGGAAATAGCTTATCCATCAGACGATTACCTCCTTATTTTCAGTACGGACAACTTTTGAAATACGTACCCCTTGCTCAGCTAGATAGGCACTTACTTCTGTCAGACTTGGTTCTTGACCACTTGCGTCTTCTAGTGTGACGAGTAGGGTACCGATAGGTACATCTTGTAAAAATTCGATATTACCATATAAGATATCCGCTGTAACAGCAAAGCGCTTGTAGAGCTCAATAATAATCGGCTCTGCTGCATTGGAAAATTTGAGTTCATATACTGTTTTATCCGTATAGCGTAATAATTTCTTCTCAGCTTGTTCTACATGCGTTGCTGTTCTGATAAAATCTCGTGTTAGTGGCGCCTTAGGTTCATCAAAGATATCAACGACACGACCATGCTCGATGACACGACCTGTTTCCATAACTGCGACTTTATTACAAATTTCCTTGACAACCTGCATTTCGTGCGTAATAATCACGATCGTAATCCCTAATTTTTGATTAACTTCTTGTAGTAATTCAAGGATTGCTAAAGTCGTTTTAGGGTCTAATGCTGACGTTGCTTCATCACAAAGTAGTATTTTCGGGTCATTAGCTAGTGCACGCGCAATCGCAACACGCTGCTTTTGACCACCTGATAATTTGTTAGGATAGGCATCCTTTTTATCTAAAATCCCAACTAAGCTTAATAAATGATCTACCTTGTCTGCTATTTCTTGTTTTGACAAGCCAGAACCTTTCAGCGGAAAAGCGACATTATCCGCAATCGTGCGTGATGTCATCAAATTAAAATGTTGAAAAATCATCCCAATCTTCTTGCGTTCGTCACGTAAAGCACGAGGCGATAGCTCGACAAGGTTTTTCCCTTCAACGATAACTTGACCAGTTGTTGGTTTCTGAAGTAGGTTAATCACACGAACAAGTGTCGATTTACCAGCACCAGAATAGCCAACGATACCATAGATGTCTCCCTTATCTACCTGAAGAGAGACTTGGTCGACAGCAACCACCTCACTATTTTTTTGTGTGAATCTCACACTAATATCCGTTAAATTTATCATATGATTATTCTACCATTTTCTAAGATAATCTGTTAATCCTTTTTAGTTAATATGACAAAAGCTTGAGTCTCAACTCAAGCTTCTAGCCAAATCCTATCTACCATGCTTACCTTACTTTGTTGTATCCCAAGCAGGGTAGTCATTTGTTGATTGAATAATTTTAGCGATTTCTGGTGTTTGGTAGGCTTTCAAAATTTTCTTGAAATCTTCCTTATTTTTGTCTTCTTTACGGACAGCGATGATATTTTTATAGAGTTCGCTGACTTTGTCTAAGTGGTCAGTATCGATGTAGATTGCTGATTTTTTAGGCGTTGTATGTAACTGGTCAGTCACATAGTTGGTATTGATAAAGGCCGCTGTCACATCCGGTAATGTCGATACCAATTGGTCTGCTTGAATGGCTTTAATCTCAATTTTAGTCTTATAAGACGCAATGTCTTTTACATCTGGTGACTCAGGCGCATCTGCTTTAAGTTTAATGACACCGAGTGCTTGAAGTGCTTGTAAAGCACGACCACCATTTGTTGGGTCATTAGGGATCGCAACTTTATCGCCATCTTTCAATTCTTTTGGATCTTTAATTTTATCAGAGTAAAGACCGAAAGGTGAAATGATTGTATACCCAATATAAGTCAGATCTTTTTTATTCTCTTTATTATAGTTGTTGAGGTAGGCAACGTGTTGGAAGCTGTTCAAATCAAGAGAGCCATCAGCGAGTGCTGGATTTTCTTCTGTATACCCACTAAATAATTTCACGTCAATTTTAATTTTGTCATTTTTCAATGAATCACTAACTTTTTGCCAGATTTCTTTTTGTTGATCACTAGCGACACCCACAGTATACGTTTTAACACCGTCTTTGCTTGCATCCGATTTTTTAGCACCACATGCTGCAAGTGACGCGACTGCAAAGATAGCGATAAGTCCTGTCGCAACTTTAGTCCATTTTTTCATAATTCTTTTCCCCCATAAATTCCTGTTTGATTAGTTGACTAGGATTAGTATAACACTAAGTTGCCCAGGTGCGTCTTATTGATTTTTTATAACAGACTTTAAATTTTTCTATATCAAATACGGTCATAATTCCCTTTAATCGTCTGGATACTGGCTTGTAACCGTTTTCTCTCAGCACTTGAAAGCGAGGGAATCACGCGCTCTACCACACCTTTGTCCAAAGATATTTTTGCTAGCGTACTATAATAGCAACCTACTGATTCATCGTAGGACGAAATCGGCAAAAGTTCCCCTGTATCTTGTTCTAAGACGCTAATTATCCTCGCCACACTTGAGGCGATACCAAAAGCAGTATGCTGCTTGGCTGCATATATCTCCCAACCTGTCTTGGCTGCAAGTTTTTCAATCGTATCCGACACATCAAGGGCAACTTGGCTCTCGCCGTGTTCTCCAATCACCAAAACATCATCACGACCAGATCGATACATGAGTCGATTCGTATCAATTAATGTCCCACTCCCGATGACCTTTTGCTTGTCAACCCCAGTTAATTCAGCTAGATACAAGGCAATAACATCACATGGGTTGGTAACAGAAATGAGCACACCTGAAAATCCTGACTGTACGATTTTAGGTGCAACGTCTTCAACAATTTTCGATGTGACACGTAATTCTGCAAGCCGATCTGTCGCGTTTTCTAATACAGTAATATCCCCTGCACAAAAGACGATTACGTCGGCAGTCTTAAGTGCTGCATCATCATCCTTAATGAGTACAACTTTATTTGGTAAATTATGTATGGTATCCGATAATTCTAGATACTCCGCTTGGACTTTCATTTTATTTTCATCAAGTAATACCAATTCATCAGCTAATCCTTGTAGGCACAAGGTATAGGCTAAAGTTGATCCAACATGCCCTAATCCGATAATTCCGATTCTCATCTTTTTCACACTTTCTTTTCTCGCACGCTTGCAATTCTATACGTATCATGATAAACTAATGGAGTAAAAAATACAAACACAAGGGGTACCGCATATGCGGTTGAGATTTACCCTCAGAACCTGATGCGGTTAATACCGCCGTAGGGATGTGTCGATTTGATCATTGTTTACTATGATTGATCAACTCGCTTCTGATGACCCCTCCTTGTGAAATTATAAGGAGATTTTTTTATGTCGCAAAAACAAGTCTTTAGCATTCGCACCCTAGCAGAAATTGCTATCGTTGCAGCTCTCGCCATGGCGCTTTCGCTAATCCCACTCCAAGTGATGTGGTTTGAAATTAGTCTAGGCACACTACTTATCGCCCTGATCTCACTTCGTCATGGGACACTTATCGGCATCATAACAGGTCTCATCTGGGGACTGCTACATTTTGTACTCGGCAAGGTTTATTTTTTAAGTGTGCCACAGGTACTCATCGAATATGTCCTTGCATTTTCTTTTGCTGGATTTGCTGGGCTGGCAAGGCAACCCTTTATCAAAACGGGTAAAGATCGCTTTATAGTGCTGGCAGTCGTATTAGGCGCTTTGGCTAAATACTTTTGGCACTTTGTCGCGGGGGTTATTTTTTGGAGCGACTATGCCTGGAAGGGCTGGGGCGCAGTGAGCTACTCGCTGATTATCAATGGTGTCAGTTGCCTACTTACCTTGATCGTAGGCAGTATCATCCTGTTAGTCATCAAAAAAGCAGCACCAAAACTTTTTAAAGTTTAAATACCGAATAAAAAGTGTGAAGACTCACACTTTTTTGATATCTTTGATTTATCTGATATAATAATAACATTAGTGTATTTTTAGGTAATATCTAACATATATCTGATAAATAAAGTAAACAAAGGTGGTTACATATCAATGTCATGGTTAATTAGGCTCATCAAAGGTGTCATCATAGCACTTGGTTTTATCCTGCCAGGCGTTTCAGGCGGCGTCCTTGCTGCTATTCTAGGCTTATACGAACGCATGCTTGGATTTCTTGCGCATATTCGTGAAAACTTCAAGGCAAACTTCCTCTACTTTCTACCTGTGGGTATCGGTGGGATATTAGGTGTTGGTCTCTTATCCCGTCCACTAGAATTTCTATTAGTTCATTATCAGGTGATTGTCCTTTGGGGATTTTCAGGTGCCATCATCGGTAGCTTACCATCACTATGGCAAGAATCGGAAAAAGAAAGCCAGCGTGATAAAGCGGATTGGGCTTGGTTGATCGGCACTTTTGTCATCAGTCTCGTCTTCTTATACACCCTGCCCTATCTCTTTGGCACATTACCAGCTAATTTTGCTACCTTTATCTTAGCTGGTGCCCTGATCGCATTAGGGGTACTCGTACCTGGCCTATCGCCATCAAATCTACTCTTAATTTTAGGCCTCTATTCTCCTATGTTGACAGGATTTAAAAATTTCGATTTAGTCAATGTATTTCTACCCATCGCAATCGGCGGTGCCCTCGCTATGTTCTGCTTTGCAAAAGGGATGGAATATCTGTTAACAACCTATCATTCACGCGTCTTTCATTTTATTATAGGGGTTGTCTGTGCCTCAACCATTTTAATCCTCGTACCCAATCCACAAGCTGCTGAAAGTATCAGTTACTCAGGAAGTACCTTACTTACCGCTTTACTTGCGATTGTATGTACAGCACTCGGTTTGATTTTAGGCTTATGGATGAGTCGACTTGAGGACAAATACAAATGAAGAAACAAAAACTAAAAAAGACGCTTGTCGATCAGATTCTTGATAAGGCTGGCATTGTGCATGACGCATTAGCCTTAAATGCACTTAAGGATGACTTACCAGATGGTATCACCAGAGATGACATCTATAAAACTTTAGCGCTTACAAATGGGCGTGATCCGATCATCGGTATTGTCCCATTAACAAGACATCTCTCTGAAAAAAAATTGGCCAAAGTCTCTGGTATGAAGAAAGTCAGCATGATTCCGCAAAAAGACTTGCAGAAAACAACTGGCTACATCCATGGTGCCAATAATCCAATAGGTATTCATCAAAAACATGCATTCCCCATTTATATCGATGAAATTGCTTTGTCAAAACCAGTTATGATTGTATCGGCTGGTGAAGTGGGCCGCAGCATTCGGATTCAACCGCAGCTACTTGCTGAGTTCGTACATGCCAGCTTTGCTGACATCTCAGAACCAGAAACTTACTAAACGATCTTAGAGATCGTTTTTTATATGCTTGCTAATCTAGTAGTTTTATTGTATACTTAATTTATTATTTAGGTTTACAATACAAACCTATTTCAGAAAGGATGATGCCCTTAACTCTATCTCTTATCATAATCAGTCTGCTTTTTTACGCAAGGCATCTCGATGATATCTAGACACCTGTTAAGGCATCAAAAAAATAAAAAAATGACGCATAATAAAACACAACGTCTGGCAATTATCGCTATTGCTGCGGCTTTTCTAGCAATCTCAAGCCAAATTACCATTCCCTTACCCATCGTGCCACTGACACTGCAAACCCTGGCTGTCGGCATTATTGCGACTGTACTTACCCCATTAGACAGTGTACTCGCTATTCTTGTTTATTTAATCCTTGGTGCAATCGGTCTCCCTGTATACGCTGGTGGTGCTGCTGGATTCGGTGTCATTCTCGGACCAACAGGCGGTTTTTTGATTGGTTTCTTATTTCAAGCACTACAGGTTGCTCAGTTAAGTAAACTCGCTCTGTTAATGAAAACAGCACGTGGCAAATTAGCCTTATTTATAATTGCCAATCTGATTGGGACGATTTGGTGTTTGGCTATAGGGACTGCCTGGCTTGCAGTTGTTGCACACTTATCACTTCAAGCAGGATTTAAGCTTGGCTTTTTACCCTTTATTATTCCAGGTATTGTCAAAGCAATTCTTGCAGCAATCATCGGCTACTACATCCGACGTGCCTTGAAAACAAACGCCTACTTTATCAAGTCTACAGCTAAATAATGCTGACGTTTTAAAACACGTATCTTGCTTAACTAGCCAGTGTTGTGTTTTCGAGATAAAAAAGCTAAAATAGTCTTATGTTCATTCACCTATTAATTGCTATTTATCCGATACTATTATTTATACTGATACCACTTCTCTTCAAGTTTTTCAAAATCAGACAGTTTTCGACAATTAATGTGCCAGATATTATGACCGTTTTTTTGATTTTTGGCTTACATCTATTTTCTCGTCAAGTCACGCATATCAGTATCTTGCCTTACTTTTTAATGCTTATCTCAATTATAGCGCTCGTTCTGCTTTTTCTAGACTTATTCTATAATCGACACTTTGATGCCCGCCACTTTCTCCATTTTTTTTGGCGAATCACTTTCTTTGTCACCTTACTGCTCTATATCTTAATGATTATCATCATTTTCAAGACATAAAAAAATTAGCGATTGTTCGCTAATTTTTTTGATCTGTATCTCAATTATTTGGTAAGTTCTTCAACCAGTTTCTGAAATTCTTCATTGGTCAAGGTAACCCCTTTTCCCATCTTGCTATAATCAGGGGACCATTGGCGAATATCAAACTTTGCTGGTGAGCCATTCCATGACACACGTGTCAGTTCTTTCTTCCATCCCTTATCATTTTCAGATAGGACAATCAAATGCTCCTCAATTTCAAATTTAAACTCGCTCATCTTATCTCCATTCCATTTTAAGTCTCACTACTATTATACGCAATCTAACCCAATATTTCTCAAAATATGATATAATTTTGCTATGAAAAAAATATTAGAAAAAATAGGTCATTTGTTTTCGCGGCCTAAGGTAGCAGTAAAGGCAGCTATTGATCTAGAGGTACTCGCAAATCTTGAGCTCGCACAATCCTTTAATCATCCAGTCTATCTCCATTTTAATAAAAAAAATACAGAATTAACAAGCTTTGCGGCCAATATAACCAGCATCACAGAGCGACAAGTCGTGACAAAAGATATCATGTCCAATCAAATTCGGATTATCTTATTAAGTAAAGTAAAAAAAGTAAGTTTTGTACCTGAAAGTGTCAAAACAGCTATGATAGATAAAAAAAAAGCTTAGACTTTTAGTAGTCTAGGCGTTTTATTTCGACTCCAGTCTGTTGCTTAACAGCATCGATAGCATGATGATAGCGACTGAGATAGCCTTTTTCATCTCGTACATCACCTGTATCATCTAGTAAGACAACCTTATCCATCAGATTAAACTCTGCTAATTGGCGCATCAGTTCTTCATGGAACTCGTGTCGCGATGACTCCCATTCCATATTCCGAAAGCCATCATCAATATATTTGGTAATGGGCGGGATGACCAAAATCAAATCCATCTGTTCATCACGAATTATTTTTTGAAACAGCGGTTCCAGCTGAGCCTGATCTTCTTCACTGAGATAGAGTTTAGCATAAACGCGTGTCACGATGGCATCCGTATCCAGAAAAACAATCCCTTGATTGGCAGGTGAATTGATTTCTTTAGAGTTGACATCATATTGCCCCGTAATTAAACGGGCATAGTCAGACATTTCAAGCTCGTCATCATTTATATTTGAATACTCTTCATAGCTTCTTGCATACTCTTCTGAAAATGGGGCATTGATTGATCTGGCTAGCCGCCTAACAAGGGTTGATTTACCCGTAGAGGCAGATCCCATCAAGGTCACGACTTTGGAGAACTGACGACGAAAGACACGGTTAATATCCTGCCAGTAGGCTTGAGGATTTTCACGAATCATCGTAGCTGAAATTTGGATATCATGTCGATCGGCTATCTCAACAGTATAAGTATTGCCATCATCTAGCGGGAAGCGTTTATATAGCTCAGTCACATATTCTGCTTCCCCAACATAAAAAGTGACCTCTAAATTTTCAGATTCAGTATTGGCTTGAATTAACCCAAATAAGCGATTTGTCCAGTCATCCCAGCCATGTGGCATTTCAGGAATCCCATTTTCATCGAGCTTGACAACCTTTATGGCTGCCTCATCATTAAAGGCCTCACGTAAATAGCGAAATCTTTTGTCCAAATGGAGGCCGATTTTAGAGCCACGATCACCATCATATCCTGATACAATCAGTAACACACCTTCATTAAGTGCTGATGTTTTATAAATTTGTTGCTGATGTCCAGTATGCAAGGGCGCAAATGTGCCAAAGTATACGCCAATTTTTTTTCCTGATAATTTACCTTTTGAAATATTATTTGTCTGCATCATTTACCCTATTTCTATCTTTTCACAGTTAGTCTAGCTTTTATCGCGACAGTTAAACAATCACTTATACGGTCCGTTTTTTAATTGATTTCAGAAAGGCAATTACACTTGGTAATAATGTTACCACGATGATACTCATGATGATAGCAGAGAAGTGTTTCTTGACAAACGGAATGTTACCAAATAAGTAACCTGAACCAGTCGCAATCAAGGACCAAGATAGGGCTGCTATAAAGGCACGCTTCACAAATTCTCTGATTGGAAATTGACTGATTCCTGCAACAAATGGCACAAATGTCCGAATAATTGGGATATATCTGCCTAAAATAATGGCGATTGACCCATTTTTCTCGAAATATTGCTCAGCTTCATCAATATGTTTTCTCTTGATCAGTTTACTGAAGAAATGATGTTCAATCAACTTATTACCAACTGTATGCCCAATTAAAAAATTACAGACATCTCCGAAGAAAGCAGCAAAGAAAAATAAGAATAGGAAGATGACCACATTAAAGCCCATTTTAGGATTAGCGGCTAATGCACCAGCTGCAAAAAGTAAGCTATCTCCTGGTAAAAACGGCATCACGATAGCAGCCGTTTCAACAAATATCACGAGAAACAAGATGAGATAGGTCCATCCGCCTACTGATTGTGCCATGCTATAAATATAGTCATCAATATGTAAAATAAAGTTTATCATGATCCTTTTCTTTCCAATTCACGT
Source organism: Pseudolactococcus piscium (assembly GCF_002441695.1). Classification (GTDB taxonomy): domain Bacteria; phylum Bacillota; class Bacilli; order Lactobacillales; family Streptococcaceae; genus Pseudolactococcus; species Pseudolactococcus piscium. The sequence goes on along the minus strand of NZ_JXJW01000003.1, from coordinate 123,086 downwards.
CTGGTCTAATCCGTCTAGACCTCATATTTTTCGATTTATTACTAAATAAAGTTACTCATTAAATTATAACATAAGTCATCCAGGCTTGAGTGACTTAGCCAGATTTAAGTAGGGCAAATAAGAAAAAAGCATTGAAAATCTAGTCTCAATACTTGCTTATCGGCTAGGCTCTAACAGTCTTTGCCACACCATTTTCTTCATATAAATTAATCAGTCCTGACCCATTTTTACGAATCATATCACCTGGTTCAACACGCGCAGGCACTGTCATCGTAAGTAACTCCATCGGGTTGGGGGCACGATCAATGCGCTCACCTTCCTCATTACGTAAGTTATCAACAGTTGCCGTGAAATGGCGGAAGCCTGGTCCATAAAACTCGATTTCATCTCCAGTTGTGATCACGTTTCTCTGACGTACCGTTGCCGTCATCGTTGTCTCATCAAAGGCCACGACTTCGCCAACAAATTTATACTGGGGAATCTTTCTGCGAGCGCCAAATAGTTGCTCGTTTTCACTCGGTGTTTGATAGTAAAAGCCAGTTGCAAGTTCACGCTGGGCAACTTTCCAAAGTTCATCTACTAAGGCCGGTTTGATGGCATGAAATGCTTCAGGGCTTTCTAAATAAGCATCTACTGCTCTTTTATAGACATTACTGACCGTTGAGACATAATGAATCGACTTCATGCGGCCCTCGATTTTAAAGGAATCAACCCCATTCTCGATCAGATCTGGCACGTGCTCGATCATGCTCATATCCACAGCACTCATCGAGAAATCTTCAGGAATTTCACCCTGGACAGACCGGCGTTCTGCACCATATGGCATATCATAAAGGTCATATTTCCAACGACATGATTGTGAACAACCGCCACGGTTAGCATCACGTTTGCTCATGTAATTTGATAAAACACAGCGACCAGAATAAGAAATACACATAGCGCCATGAACAAAGGCTTCGATTTCAACATCTGTATGCTTGCGAATTTCAGCTAACTCAGCCATGGAAACTTCACGTGCCAAAACAACGCGTTCTAGCCCTAGTTTTTTCCAAAATTCTAAAGTTTCATAGTTAGTTGCACTGGCTTGGGTCGACAGATGGATTGGCAGGCCAGGTGCTTCACTTGCTGCTATAGCGATCAAAGCTGGGTCACTGACGATAACTGCCGCAATGCCGATATCACGTAATGTACGGAACCACTCACCAGCCCCTGCTTCATTGCCTTCGTGGGTGACCATATTAGCCGCGACATAGACTTTAGCGCCGTGGGCTTTGGCAAAGGCAATGCCTTCACGCATTTCGTCAAAGCTGAAATTACCAGCTCTAGAACGCAAACCATAGGCATCGCCTCCGATATAAACTGCATCAGCACCGTAGCTAATCGCTACTTTTAATTTTTCTAAGGTCCCTGCAGGTGCTAGTACTTCAGGACGTTTCAAGGGTGTTTGTTTCACTTTAATTCTCCTATTTTCAAGATAAGATGAGTAAGTTGAAAAGACCTCTAAACGAGACCAAAACTGTTACTTTAACTTAAATAGTATACCATAATTAAGTAACTCTTGTCTTTAGTCCATATAAGGAGAGCTAATGAGTTGCGATTTTTCATGACCTTATTATCCAAAAAAAATCGCAACTCATCTCCTTTGCGATTTTTTAACTTTTAAATTGTATCATAATCCGGTACATTTATAACGTGTATGCAGGCCGCTATAGCTGTCACTGAATTTCATCGGGATCCAAATCATAAAATCCATGGCCTAGTGTCCGCTCAGCTGGATGTAAATTGCGGATGGCCTCATCAAAGGCAAAGCCTTGAGCTGCTGTAAACTGACCTGACATAATCAAGTTTTTTGCTTGCACAAACAGTTCAGCAATTTTCACAAAGTTATCTCCCGGTGTATAAATCCCGTCTAGTTTCCAATGTGTGTAGTCTAAAGCAGTTAATTCACCCAGCTCAGTCATCAAGTTAACATCATCAGAGGCAAAAATATGCGTGCCGTGACTATCTTCATAGATAGAATAATGCGTCTCTTCTTGCTTTGGTTCGCTTAAAAATAAATTTCTATCCCGTGTTTTTTCTTCATCGGTCTTGATAAAATGATAATAATTTTCTAGTAATGGGCGTTTAGACTGATGAATAATCGTTGCACCATAGACTAAAATTTCGCCAAATACAGTCAAATTATCTGACAGGGCAACAAGCTCTTCCTTTGGTAGCTCACGAGATAAAACAGCACCTATGGCCCCTTGTTCTCCCCAGAAATTTACCTGACGACTACTGGTTACCATCGTCGACGCATCATAAATATAGGGTAGCTTGTACCCGTCACGATCAAGCACAAAAATAACGCCCGTATCGCCGACTGTCAGCTGGTCTACCTTAATTTCCTGAAGAAAATCTAAATACGGCTTAATCGTAGCCATTTTATCTGGATGCATAATGGCATTAACAGCTACCGTCACTTTAGCACCAGCCGCATGTGCTAACTCAGTCAATTCACGCAATTCATCCTGGGTAAATTCATGTGGCAATCTAAGTCCATAGGTCTCCTCACCAATATATAAGGTATCTATACCGATTGCGAGTAAGGCCTTAGCCTGTTCAATACTGTCAACTGTAGCAGTAATCATTATTTTCTTTGTCATGCTTTTCATTATACCAAATAAATAGCGCTTTAATCTTATCTCATTGTAATTGATGTTGCGACGCTCACTATCATGTTTGACCATTTTCACCTCCTTGTAACATTAACGTAATATAGTAATTTGATTGTAAGATTTAGATTAAGCTAATCGTGCTATGATTTAAAGGTAGTGCAGAGGAGACAGTATGGAAGCCCCTAGATTTGATGAAGAGTTTAATAATTGGCAATTACCAACGCGTCAATATACGCAGGAAGAAAAGATGGCTGAACATATAAAAACAGCTGATAGAATTAAAGAAATAGCCTTCTTTTCAAATATTGCCACATTTTCAGTCTTTATCGTCATCGGATGCTCTGTATTGATGGCAGTGATGCCAAGTTTCCTAGCAGTTATCATTTCGATTGTCTTATCCTTTACCATGTTGACAGTACTAAAAAAAGCAATCAAAACATGCTTACGTATGATTAAAAAATAAGCCTTCTGGCTTATTTTTTTGTTTTTTTTTCAAAAAAAAAGACCCCTCAAAGGGATCTTTCAGCTCAATTAGTTAACAAAGTCTAAAAGTGCTAGGAAGCTTTCAGCTTCAAGTGATGCGCCACCAACAAGGGCACCATCAACGTTTTCTTTGCTCATGTATTCAGCAACGTTTTCAGGTTTAACAGAACCACCGTATTGGATACGAACTGCGTCTGAAACTGTTTTACCGTAAAGTTTTTCAACTGTGTTACGGACAACACCACATGTTTCGTCAGCTGTATTTGCATCAGCTGATTTACCAGTACCGATTGCCCAGATTGGTTCATAAGCAATAACAAGATTTGATACTTGTTCAGGTGTAAGATCTTTCAATGCTGCAGTGATTTGGCTTTCAACCCATTGTGCTGTTTGACCAGCTTCATAAGTTTCAAGTGTTTCACCGCAACAGATGATTGGTGTCACACCATTTGCAATGATTGCTTTTGCTTTTTTGTTGATATCTTCGTCAGTTTCGTGGAAGTATTCACGACGTTCAGAATGACCAATGATGATATATTTGATACCAAGATCAGCAATAGCAGCTGGTGAATTTTCACCAGTGAAGGCACCAGCATTTTCAAAATAGGCGTTTTGAGCAGCAACTTCGATCACATCACCGTTTAAAATTTCTGCAAGTGGTGCAAGAAATAATGCAGGGCTACCGATAACAGTCTCTACAAGATCAGCAGATGGTGCTTTTCCTTTTACTGCTTCAGCAAAAGCTTTCGCTTCAGCTAAAGTTTTATTCATTTTCCAGTTACCAGCAATAATTGGTTTACGTGACATGAGTCCACCTCTATAAGTTTTTTATTTGGCGGTAGAACGGATTGCCCTACCTACCATGCACTCCTATTTTATCACAAAATGGTAAAATATTCACAATAAAATTACTGTAACGGCTTTTATTTCCAACAAAAAAAGCGTGTAACCGTTTACTTTTACATCCTCATTTTTAGTGGTGTCTCTTAGGACTAGTTGGTCATCTGATATGCCAAGAACAAACTGACTAGATGTCACTTTTAGCTTAAACATGTTAAAATATGAATAGTTGATCCATCTGTCAACTGGTCTTGCTTTGACGAAAAGCGACTCTTCCCCTAAAGCAAGGCATTATTATCTAATAGAAAAGCGAGATAGATATGTCATTCGGTACCTTTTTAAATTTAGTTGAGATTAAGACGAAACTCGCCAGTTTCTTCCCTTTTATAATCGGTGTCTTGTTCTCCATTAGCTATTTTGACCAGATACACTGGATCAATACCTTGATTTTTTTCTGTGGCATGCTTAGTTTTGACATGGCGACCACAGCCATTAACAACTATATGGACTTCAAAAAAGCCAAATCTGATATTTATAAGTATGAGGAAAATATCATCGGTCAACTTGACCTGTCTTTAGGTCTAGTTAGGCGACTTATTTTTGCCATGATTGGCTTTACTTTAGTTACTGGTTTCTACCTAACGACTCAAGCTGGCTGGTTATTCATGCTAATTGGTGGCATGTGTTGCTTTATCGGTATTTTTTATACCTATGGGCCAATCCCTTTATCAAGAATGCCTTTAGGCGAGTTATTCAGTGGCTTTACCATGGGACTGGGGATTTTCTTATTAGTTCTTTGTGTGAATGTCACAAACAAGCCACCATTCTATTTGCAAGTCAATTTCAAAACTGGTCTGTTTCATCTAGATGGGAATATCTGGTCGATCGCTGCCGTTATACTTGCAGCCTTACCGCTTGTTACCTCAATCGCTAACGTCATGCTAGCCAATAATTTGCGAGATCTGGACTTAGATATCCAGAATCATCGCTACACCTTAATCTATTATATCAATCGTCCCGTTGGTATTAAGCTGTTTAAGGCCTTAGCCTTGCTGGGCTATCTAACGATTATTGTTGGTCTCATTAGCGGGATCTATCACTGGCCGGTTTTAATCACCTTTGTGTCACTGCCACTTGTCTGGAAAAATAACCAAGACTTCCAAAGCGCGCTACCCCATCCTAGAAGTTTTGGCTATGCCATCAAGAATTTAGTTGTCTTTAATGCATGCTATGGGTTGGGTCTCTTACTTAGTATCCTCATTTACCGATGACCTAATACTAATACCTTAAAGCACCTAACTTAAGGCACTTATAAAAATAAACGATTAAAAAACCAGTTATCAGGCCGATAGCTGGTTTTTAGATGCTAGTTTAGTCGTCATCTGTCGTGATTAACTGATGTCCTATAAAGCGATTATACTGGCCTCAAGTGCCTTAACTAAGCTCCTATCTTTAAGGCCTGTTACTGCTGTAATCACTGTCTGTAGCGGTTCTGTCGCAAGCCTATTTTGTAGCTCGACGGCTTGTTCATCGGTCGCATCCTTATACTTGAAGAGTTTAGCTGCTGTCGACAAGTGACTGGCAAATGATAGGTTGCGGTCATTTAATTCTCTAATTGGTCTGATGAACCGTTCATTGTAACCCAATTTTCGGATTGGCGTCCTTGCAACTCGGCTGATATCATCCGATAAATGCGGATTAACAAAACGGCCACGGATTTTTTCGTGATAGGCAAGGAGTTCTGCTTCGTCGAACAACTCCCATTTTGCAAGTAAGAGATTTCGGGTCTCTTTTTGCGTATTGACAAGCGCTGTCATCACGCGCGCATCTTGAAGTGCAGTATCAATGGTCTTATAGCCATAGTAAGCCCCATGATAAGCAACTGTCGCATGACCTGTATTGACAGAAAATAATTTGCGTTCGATAAACGGTTCAAGCTCCCTAGCATAATGAACACCTTTTAGATGAATCACCGTATTTTTGAGTTGACTTTCATCAATGACCCACTCACTAAATGGTTCTACAACAACGAACAAAGGATCGACATGTGTTTGACCAGGTACGATCCGGTCAACCGCAGCATTAGGAAAACCAACGTAGGTATCAACATAGGCTATATCAGCCTCAGTCAAAAATGATATTACTTTAGTCTTTAGAAAGTCCGACCCACCTATCATGTTTTCACAAGCAATAAAATCGATTGGCGCGATGATTTTACCTACTCTTCTTGCTTGAATCCCCTTTGCAATCAGCTCAGCGATGAATGGCAAGATATTCGGACCGATCGCTGTCGTGACAATATGGGCATCTTTAATTGCCTGAACCACTGCTTCAGGATCTTTACTATTATTAATACCAGATACATGATGAATTGGGATACGTGTTGCAGCATCTTCTGCTAGTTCGATTTCATAACTACCACGGGCATTCAAAGCATCGATGACTGTTTCATTGACATCTACAAATGTCACGGCAAACTCATTTTCATGAAGCACTTCCCCTATAAACCCTCGTCCGATATTCCCTGCACCAAAATGTACTGCTTTTTTCATCTTATTTCCTTTCAAATTACGATGGTTTATCTTGAAACACGGTGGCTTAATCGCATCATGCCTGATAAGCTATCTATTTTGCTAAAAAACGACTGACTATGGTGCTTATACGTCAACCGAGTTCAACAAGTCTGCTATTTCATCTGCTGTTTGCGCATCTGCAAGTTTGACAACATTATCAACATCTGCACAGAAGATTGAAATTTTTTGAATCAATGCTAAATGCTCATTTCCGACACCTGCTATACCAAAGAGGACTGTCGCAAGTTTAGGCTCTGCATCATCTCCAAAGTTCACACCACGAGGGACTTGAACGATGGTAATCCCTGTTTTAAGGACTTCTTTTTTAGCCGCATCTGTACCATGTGGAATCGCAATAAAATTCCCCATATAAACAGATAACGCTTGATTGCGTTCCAGCATTGCTGGCAGATAATCAGCGGTAACATAGCCACCAGCTAGGAGTTGCTCTCCACAAAAGACGATTGCTTCCTCTTTTGTTGTAAATGCCTGTCCTAGTTGAATCAATTTTTTTTGAATATCCATTTTTCCACCTCTATCATTGTCTTACGTCCTTATGCTTTCATTGTAATCGCTTCCCAAAACGCTGTAAATAAAAGCCTTGTCACATTTTTTTGTGACAAGGCTTAACGCTTATTTATCATATTTGGCAAAACTATCGTTAATGATTTTGCTCAGTAACTCATAGATGATATCAAAATTTCCTGAGCTATAAATGACCGTATAGAGGGTATTCTCGATGATAGAACTAGAAATCTTACCTAATATATACGTATAAACGTCATCTACTGTTTGTGGTGCTGTCAGAAATAAGACACGGTTGGCTGACATCACTTGCTTGTCCATCCCCATCACGTCAATTGGCTGACTTAGTTCAAAAATTTTAAACTCAGGGCGTTTGACACGAGCAGAAACACCATGAATCAGGGCAAGATTCGTTTCGGGAATACCAAATGACGTGCGCTTAAACCGTTCCAACAATTCCCAGTCGATCAGATTGTCTTCCTGCATCAGCTCGTAAAGGGTTGCATCAAAATCACTTGAATTATCAAGTTTAGATAAGCTAAAATTTTGTAAGATGACCTGACTTTTGACAAAGAAGTCTTGAAAATCAAGGGTGTTTTCTGCTGGCACTTCAGAAAAATCTCTAGGCTTGCTTTGATTTCTGATCAAGCGAATATCATGCGTCATCTCCGATAGATTAGATAGGGCGAGATTGGCAGCAATTTTTATCAGCTTGCCACCTACCTGATAGCTGTCATCCAACGCTTCAGTAGTGAAAACAATATCAAAATAAGCAAACATATCAGTCTCTAGCTGGCTGACTTGTACGATTTTGATTGACCTGATAAAGGGAAATTGTGTTTGAAGCTTACGCGCCAAAAACGCCATAGACACGCGTCCCCGACTGGTTACCAGAAGTGCATTCATCGGAAATACACGATTTGAACTTTCTAGCGTTGCCACAAAATGTAGGGTTACCAAAGCAATTTCTTGATTGGCAAACCTTTTCTCAAAGACAGTGACTAAGGTTTCACCGACAATCTGAAATAGGCTGGACTGCTCATCTTGAATACGAGATATCAGCTCATTTTTTTCATCAGAAAAAAGTTGCGGCACTGTAAAACTACTCCTTAGGTGGGTATTAAGTATGGCAAAAATTTTATCATCCAGACTAAAATTCAAACCACTTTTACTACCAACATCTGCTATCAGTTGTCGGACCTTATATGAAAAACTAGTATCATATTTTTCATTGAACAGAAAATTCCCACCTTTATCGAAATGCAACACATCAGCCATATTAGCTAAATAAATAATCTCAGGTAGATTAAGCCTTGCCTCATCCAAGTTTTGTACAATCCGTGTTACCAAGTCTAGGGCATCCTTTGACGGATGAAAATGATAATGATTCTCGATTAACCGTCCCTGGCTGATCCTTTCCAGTGTCACGATGAAAAATAGGCGTAGCACGCCTTGTGTTCGATCAGAAATTTGTGTCAATTTTGAGCGTTGAAAGGCTTGTGTGGTACGTTCAAAATTGGCTTGATCAAAGAGCTGGGCTATTTTATTATTGGCATAAATGTGTACATTAAACTTAAAAATATCACTTGTAGATAAGTTACTGACTAGACTCGACACCAGTAAGGTTCGCTTACTATATTCACTTGCAATAACAGCTAGTCCGCCTTCACGAACAAGACCTGCGCCAGTAAAGGCAAGATTATCTTCAATGACCCGAATATCGTTTGTAGCCGTTGGCTGGCTGATTGCAAACTTATCCATGAATGTCGTGAGTTTGCCTTGTTCAAAAATTAACAGAATTAATTCCATAAAATGGCGTTCTGTCTGACTAAATGCGTCAACAACTTGTCGATTGATTAAATGTGATAGATCACCTACCAACTGATAAAAATTATCTTTTTTTATCAAGTTTACTTGATATCTTGGTAAAAATTGTTGTAAATTCTGTAAATCGCGGTAAAGTGTCCGCCGACTCACACCAACCACATCAAGAAGTTCAGTAATACTAACTTTTCCTTTCTTGACGATTGCATTAATAATTTCTTGTTCACGTTTTGTGACTAACATACTAACTCCTTGAATGGTTAAGCAATCGCGCAATAAAACGATTGAGCGGTAAGGCTTTGTTCTCCTCCCTTGCTCGATAAAAACCCGCATTAGCGGGTTCCTATCAAATCACTCATCTTAGCGGGAATCGTGATTTTTCTCAGAAAGCTCACCAAACCCTTATCACTTCTTCATTCTCGCCACCATTTTATCATACTCATGTGTGGTGATCAAACTATCTACACTCAGATATTGGGCATTGGGTGCATAGTGTTTGGCCTTATCTAAATTACCCTGGGTGACAACAACAACGATATTGGCTGCATTATAGGCTGATAATGCCAAGAATTCAACATCTGAAACAGGAATTTTCACACCATTATTCTTGAAGATGGCGTTAATCGTTTCCTTACCCATGGTCGCACTACCAATGGCTGTCGCATCGTGTGCAAAGACAACTTCATCAATCAAATTCAAGTCAATTTCATTTGTGACGTCATCTTGGGCAGCTACAACTTGATCAGCTGTCTGACTACCAGTTAGACTAGTAATGATTGCTTCATATTTAGGTGAATTTAAGAAGTTGGATACGGCAACTCGTGTTGAACTTGGTGCCATTTGTGCTGCACGTGGCGCAAGTTCTTCTTGTGTCACAACGAGTGTATCAGCCGCATCCGTTAGATTAGCGATCGCGCGATTTGTCACATCAATCGTAAGACCTGCTTTTTTGACCTTATCGCGCAAGATAGAAGCACCCATCGCTGATGAGCCCATACCCGCATCACAGGCAAAGATGATGTGTTTAATATGAGTTGCAACAATCGCTGTATCAGTTGCAACTTGAGTTTGTCCTTTGGCAACCGCTTTATTTGAAGCAAGTTCTGCTTGAGCTGCCTCAAGTGTTGAGTCATCAACCATTGATTTATCATTTTTAAGTATTAACGCTGAGACAAAGAAAGAGACAACTGCGGCTGAAATAACACCTGCAAGAACGGCCGCAAAGCTACCAATCCCTTTTGGTGTCATCGATAGAATCGCAATGATTGACCCCGGAGAAGCTGGTGCTTTAAGGCCACTGCCTAACATGTTATTTACGAAAGTACCAGTCACACCACCAGCCATAACTGCACCAAATAAAGCTGGTTTCATCATGACATAAGGGAAGTAAATTTCGTGAATCCCACCGATAAAGTGGATGATAATCGCACCAGGTGCAGTTGCTTTTGCAGATCCTTTACCAAAGAACCAGAAAGCGAGTAGCACACCAAGACCAGGACCAGGATTCGCTTCTAGTAAGAAGAGTAGAGATTTACCTGTTTTCAAGACTTGTTCAGTCCCAAGCGGTGTTAAGATCCCATGGTTAATGGCATTATTCAGGAAGAGAATTTTTGCAGGTTCAATAAATAGGTTAGCCAGTGGGATTAAATGATTTGAAATGAGAAAATCAACCCCATGTGCCATTACTTTTGTCAAGGCTTCAATGATTGGTCCAACAACTTTATTGGCAATCAGTGCCATGGCAAACCCGATCAAACCAGCTGAAAAGTTGTTAACCAGCATTTCAAGTCCTGCCTTGACTTTAGGCTGTGCCCAAGCATCAAATTTCTTGATTACCCAAGCACCAAGTGGTCCTAAAATCATAGCTGCTAAAATCATTGGGACATCTGTCCCTCTACTTGCGACGGCATCTTTAAAGCCACTTACAAAGTTAGTACTTGATGGATCCATACCTGAAACAGTATTTAAAAATGGAATTGATCCTTGAGTCGCAACGATTGCACCCATTGTTGCAATCGCACCAACGACACCACCACGATGGTCATAGACATTTTTACCACCCGTATACCCGATCATAATCGGAATCAGATAGGCAAGCATTGGCCCAACTAGCAAGGCAAATTGTGGATTAGGTAACCACCCATCTCCAATAAATAAAGTTGTGATAACCCCCCATGCAATTAAGATAGGAATATTAGGCATCACCATGCTTGACAAAGCAGATCCGATACGTTGTACCGCTACTTTTAAGCTAAATTTAGCTTTTTCTTCGTTCATATTATTCTCCTTGTGAACATTTTTTTCAGGATAGCTTGTCCATCATGCTTATGAATAAAAAATACAGGGTGTTGATTTAAGATATCCTTACTTCACATCTCAATTGTAACCGTTTGCAAAACGAAGGTAAATAAAAACCTTGACACACTATTTTGTGTCAAGACTTTTTCCCTTGTAAAATTTGGACATGAATGGTTGCCACTTGTGGTGGATTTTGGGCAATCCTTGCCTTTTCTGAAGCAGAAACTTGCCATTCTAGTGGGCTCATGGATAAGAAAGCGTTGCGTAACTGCGGTGGCAGTTCAAACGTATATTTGACTTCTTTTTGTGTATAATCCGGAAAGTTTTCAGCAAATTTACGGATGACCTCCTGATTATCATAGTCAACTGCCATGCCAAATGCCGTCCGTAACTCTTGCAAGTAAAATTGGTCTGGAATCACTTTAATCACTTGTCCATCATCTGTCAAAACACGCTTGAATTCTCGATAATTTGACGGGGTAAAGATATTTAAGACAGTCCCCATGGCCTGATCTGAAAAAGGTAAATTGGTCAAATCAGCCAAACTAAAGAAAGCCTCTAGTTCTGTATACTCACTGGCCATATTGATCCCATCACGCGCGATATCAAAGCCAAACTTACTGCCTTCAACCTTTAATAGATTTAAAAAGCTACCTTCACCACTACCGACATCTAACAGATTACCTGAAGTTAATCTATTTTGAATTTCAGCTAAGACAGGCGCATACATCCCCGCTTGTATCAGTTGCCTACGTGGTTCAAACATGGCTCTGGTGTAATGGGTCGTATCTGGTTTAATCGTTAAGAAGTTAATACTTCCCTTTTTATTCAGGTTATAGGTATGACCATGTTGGCAGATGAGCGCATAGCCATCAAGCTTAACTGATGACTGGCAAATCGGACAGCGCAGTGAGGGACTATTTTTCGCCAAGTATCGCGCAGCTTTATCAATTTTTTTCAGCATCATTTTTCCAGTCTTGTGATTTTTTAACAGGAAACGTCAGGTGACATACTCAAAATAAAACTTGCTTACTTATCTTGTCTGCCGTTTACACTATCCTTTATTATAGCATAGGATATGGTATAATAAAAAGATAACTTAATCAAACCAAACTGGAGAAAATATGTTAATCAGAGAATTTTGTGCAGAGAATTTCACCGATATTCCTCGTGTGACAGCAGCTGGTGTTGAGCGCATCGAGCTATGTGATAACCTTGCCCAAGGTGGGACAACACCTAGCTATGGTGTAATCAAAGAAACAGCCGACTACCTTAGCGAACGTAAAACGACATTTGCGACCATGATTCGCCCACGTGGTGGTGATTTTGTTTACCATTCTATTGAAGTTCGTATCATGGAAACAGACATTTTAAAGGCGCTAGAAGCTGGTACCAATGAATTAGTCTTTGGTGCTTTAACTCCTGAAAATGAATTAGATATCGACGTCCTAGAAACCCTGATGATTGCCAGTCAAGGCCTACCAGTCACTTTCCACATGGCCTTTGATGCCATCCCTTATGACCAACAAAAAACTGCGCTTGATACCTTAGTTGACCTCGGTTTTGACAAAATCCTGATGCATGGTGACAGCCTAGATAAGCCTGTTAACACCGACCGCATCGCTGAATTAGTCAAGCACGCATCAGGTCGCATTCAAATCCTCGCAGGCGGTGGCGTTTCAGCTGAAACTGCCCAATCTGTAGCTGATTTGACTGGTAGCCAGTATGTCCATGGCACAAAAATCATTACATGTTAATCAAAAAAGCTTAGATTTCATCTGAAATCTAAGCTTTTTTTGATTACTAACTGACTAAGTCAATTTCACCAAATGTTTTTCTGAAATCGCTTTGACTTTTTCAACACGGCGAATATATTTTTCTTCTGCAAGGAAATCGGTTGTCATCCATGTGTTGACGATATCTAAGGCGATAGCAGAACCGATGATTTTACCACCTAAACAAAGGACATTACTGTCCGTATGTTGGCGCGCTAATTTCGCGCAAAATGGATCCTGGCAAACAACCGCATCGATGCCGTAGATACGGTTAGCAATCAAGGCTGATCCATACCCTACACCATCAACAAAGATACCCCGAACATTTTCTTGACTCACTTTAAGAGCTGCCGGATAAACAAAATCTGATAAATCTACTGCCGTTGTGTCGTAAGGTCCCATATCTTCAACCTCATGACCCATTTCTGTCAATAATGCTTTTATTTCTAATTTTAATGCAACGCCAGCATGGTCACTCGCCATAATAATTTTCATTTTTTGTTTTCCTACTCCTTTTTTAAGTGTGACTAGTCTTCAATTCGATAGACATCTCGGTCATTTAATTCTTGGATATTACGGTAATTACTACGCAATTTATCTTGTAATAGTTCTTTTTCGGCTGGTGAGATTTTGATTGGTTCTTCCAAAATCACCCAAGTCACTGTTTGGTTAAGTGGTGGTGTCGTCATTGACCCCTTATATGTCCAAAATGTATGATTCTTTGGCAATAATTTATTAATGTCAAACGCAACCAATTTACTTGGATTATTTAATAAGGTTTCAACGCTATTATCAGTACAAGCTTCATCAACATCTACAAAAACTGCTAAAACAAGTTGGTTGATGTCGACACTTTCAAAGGCAAAATGAATCTCAGCTGCATGTCGCTCGCCATTGATCAAATGCTCTGCACCATCATGAAAATGAAAGCGGTTGAGCATATACTCATGACCACGCCATTGTAAATCACCTTCTGCATAGATTTGAATCCCAAATGGGGCATCTTTCACGATAACTTCCTGGTCTTGAGGGAGAGAAATCATTAACGACGTATCAACTTCAGGAACCAATTGTTCTCTTTGGATATCAATCGGTGATTGAGGGATCAAGGTATTATTAGCAAGCGCCCATTTATCTTGGTGCCTGTAATCCAGATGTTTCATCATAGTGACTCCTTTACGAATGCGCGGGCTTACCGCAATGAATTTAAGAAAACAGTTAGGTGACTAGCACTCCTGTGACAGATCTTGCAGTGACGCTTCGTCTCTGCTTTTTCTATCATACCACATTTTTTTATGATTTTTTAGAGAAAAGCATTGCAACATTTTTCTTATGGTCATACAAAGTCTAATGAGTCTGTAACTGAGATTACATCGCTTCTCTCAATCCCATGATAGCCATATGCCATGCGAGTCATCTCGTTTTTAACTTTAATTTTGGATAGATAACCCCTAGAAATAAACCGCTCAAAATGAAAATACCGGCTAATCTGACATCATGAAAGGTGACTAAACTAATCACGACTTGTAACCCACTGATCAGGAGTATCAATCGTCGAATCACTGAGGCAGCCGCTACTATTTTGGCATCAGCCTTTATCGGGTAAAGTCTTGCTAGCATTTGATAGTCCTGAGATTGGCTAATCGGGAGGAGCTGAAACACGAGTAAGTAATTGAATAGTAAGGCTAAAAGCAAGCTAAACAGATCATTATCGATTGCGACCAAGGACAGGATACCTAGACCTGTCAAGCGCAACATCAACATAAAATAATCACCACTTCTCAAAAACGTACGGATGAATAAATAATCGTAGGCCTGTTTTGATTTGGGGATGAGCCGATCCAAATATTTGCGGCGTTTTGCAGTTTGCTTTAATCCCTTAACATCCGTGAACTGGCTAAAAATTTTCAGTATCTTATTTTGTCTATTTCGCTCATAATTAATTAATGGCTGCCATTGGATCAACTGGTGCGCGATGAATGACTGAGATTGCCTCAAAAGCAAGCCATATTTGATACCTATCAAGCCTGCCATCCAGACAAGCACCACCGGTAAAGGTAGGGCGACTAGTGGAGATAGGATGATGACTGTTACAAAAATGACCAGTGTTGGTAGCACCATTGATCGTTTAACCGCGGTTTTTAAATAGACTTGTACTGACTGTTCCTTTGCAAGCAAAAATTGTTGGTCTGCAGTTTCCACAAATGTCGCCAACTGTCCAACAAATAAGATCAATAGGGACACACAAATCGAAATAAGATAACCCGGTAACCAGTGTTCAGGCATTTTTTGCAGAAATGCTGCGTACTGATAGGCCAAAAAGCCAATCAAGAACATGAGGACGAGCACGAAATGGTCATTGAGGACATATCTTAAGTATTTTAGATTTTGCGTGCGCCATTTGGCTCGACGCATGGCAAATAGCGTCTCGATATCTTTAGCCATGTGCTTGCCAACTTTCAGCTGTCAAGGCAACATAGATTTCATCAAGACTCGCATCAGGTAACTTAAATTTTTCTCTTAAAGCCTTCAAATCACCATCCGCAATCACTTGTCCTTCATGTAAGACGATAAATTTATCACAGAATTTTTCTGCTGTTGATAGAATATGGGTTGACATCAAGATTGCTGCACCAGATTTTTTCATGTCTAGCATTAGGGCGATTAAATCATTAATGGCCAATGGATCGAGACCTAAAAATGGTTCATCGATAATATAAAGTGAAGGTTCTGTCAAAAAAGCACAGATGATCATCACTTTTTGTTTCATTCCCTTGGAAAAATTTGCCGGAAACCAATCCAACTTATCCGATAATCTAAAGGTCTTTAATAATTTGTCAGCACGTGCCATCGCAACATCTATCGCCACATCATAAGCTAATGCCGTCACTTCTATATGTTCACGAAGTGTCAATTCTTCATAGAGAGCCGGTTGCTCTGGAATGAAGCCTATTTTTTGACGATAAGCTTCTGCTTGTTTGGTAATTGTTAAGTCATCTAGTGAAATCTGCCCTTGGTAGGGGGTTAATAGGCCAATAATTTCTTGAATCGTTGTCGACTTACCAGCCCCATTTAAACCAATCAGGCCAACAAGTTCGCCATCATTAACTGTAAAACTAACATCTTTCAAGACGGTGTTGCCAAAGTAACCACCCGTCACATTCTCTATTTTTAATGTCATCTCATCTCTTTTCCAATCGCATATCCTGTAGCTAATAGCCTAATTATACCATTTTTTCATGCGCCAACTAAATTTGGAGGTTACCTTACCTGTTGAATATCTGTGACTAACCTAATACTGCACGACAACTATCTTGCATTATCAATCCAAAATCGTTTCACCCAGACTTGATGTTCAGGATCAAAGACGCGATTCTCTAGTCGACCATTGTTGCTAATAATCACTTGTTCAGAGCCGATGTTTGTTTCATCGCAGGTAACTAAGACACGCGATATGCCAATTCTTTTTGCCTCAATTAACGTCTTTTCGAGTAGCAACTTACCATACCCTCTCCCTCTCTCAGATGGACAGATTGAGTAGCCGATATGACCGTCAAAACTTAACAAGGCATCATTTAATCCCGTTCTCAAATGAGACATGCCCAGTATTTTATGGTCACCTGTTCTAACCAAGATAAATTGGTAGCCAGAGACATACTTCTTGTTAGGCAAGGTTGCTTGATCTTCGTACAGGGATAAGTTAGTTAGCCACTCTGTAATCGTTGCTGCAGTGTGTAGCATTCTTGCCCCATTAATGAGTTGATCCGACTCACCAAATTCAGATTTATAGGCCAATATTGCTTTTTCAAATGCTAGACTTGGTCTTAATAAGTTAATTTCTGTCATCTTATCCCTTTTCTATTCTTTCTTCAGTATAGTCGTTTATCTGTATCGTCTGACAACCTACTTCTCAGTCATAAAATGTTATACTAGTATTATAGCAATAATTAAGAAGGGGAGTGGTAACATCATGACAGATTGCATTTTTTGCAAAATTATCGCCGGAGAGATTCCTGCTTATAAAATTTATGAAGACGATGATATCTTAGCATTTTTAGACATCACACAAACAACCAAGGGACATACCTTAGTGATTCCAAAAAACCACGTACGAAACGTACTTGACATGACAGAGGACCAAGCAAAGACTTTATTTGCTAAACTCCCTAGCATTGCAGCTAACATCACACGTAAATTAGGGGCAAGTGGTTTGAATATGCTACAAAATAATGAAGCGATTGCCGGTCAAACGGTCTTTCATGCCCATGTCCACTTGATTCCGCGCTATAGCTCGGACGATGGCTTTAAAGCAAGTTTTACAGAACACACGTTAGACCTGAAAGCTATCCAGGATAGTTTAATTTAAACCCAACCTCTTGTTAACACGCGAAAAATTAAGGAGATACTATGGGACTTATCAATTATTTCAAAGATCTGCATGCCATCGGTAAAGAATTCGTCTCTGAAAGCCAGGACGTCAAAAAACACCTAGACGACGTTAAAATCGAATTAGCCTATGCTGAATTAGTTGCACTTGATATCCAAAAAGACATCAAAACCTACCAGTTTCAAGTCCAACTGAGAATAGAGGCAATTCAAACGCTTTCGGATAAGATAAACAAAGAGATCTCAACCTGATTGAGGTCTTTTTTGATGTTTAATAAAGGGTCAGATATAAAAAGAGAGACAGGTTGGTGCGCATCAAGCTTCATCATCCAAAATTTTATAGATTATGGGTCACATCAAAATTTTATTTGTCTAAACTATTAGTTAATTATTAATGTTATAATAGATTGCTATATAAAACTGATACTAACACCTAAACTTGAGGAGACGACACATGTTAAAAACCTTAAAACGAGAAGTAATTACACCTAAACCAGCTCATAGAAAATGGCAATTACTAGGTATGATGTCTATCATACTTGTATCATTCGCCCTCTCATCAGAGCACGCTGGTGCCAAGACTAAATCTAAACCTAGTAAGCCTGCAACTGTCGTTCAAATTGTCGCTAAGGAAGAGATACTACCAAAGCTGATAACCTATACAACAGAGAAGTCACCCGGCCCAACTGAGAACTATTATTGGGAAAATGGTCCTGCTCAATTATCTGACTTTGAGACATTAAAGACAGGAGAAAGCAAGTTTTCAGCTGATGCTAAGGGCCGATCTAGTAGCGCACGCGCCATTTTAACTTATGAGCAGTATCAAGCTTCAAAAGGTGCGCGTCAAGGAAAACCTTTGGATCCTCCAAATTGGCCGGCTGTAAACCCAAAAGTTGCGATTAGATTTTCATTAACTGGTAAAACCTATCATGGTTACCAGTTCAATCGCAGTCATTCCATCGCCGATAGCTTGCTTGGCAAAGCAGCTTACACCTCAAACTATAATTTTACGACTGGTACAAGAACTCAAAATGTTGGCGCAAATCAAGATGGTGGCATGAGATATGCTGAAGCACTTGTAGAGAAGTATTGGCGTTCTCATAAAAAAACAAAGGCAACTGTCAGCTATCAAACGACGCCAATATATCAAGAAAGCGAAACGGTACCTCGTGGATCTGTCGTTGATATCAAGTCATCTGATGGTAAACTGGATACTGAGATTGTTGTGATTAATAGCGCTGAAGGATTAAGTATCGACTATCAAGCTACTAGTTCAGTTGCAGCAGTAACAGCCCCTGAAGCTCCTAGCCAGGCAAATGCCCAACCTGATCCTACGCCACAACCTACGCCTGCACCTGCGCCCGAACCAGTTGCACCAGCTGCTGTTCCTGATACAGCTTATACAGTGAATGGGAAATGGTCTCTCGCTGCTCCTGGTATGGTCTTTATATCAAATACGAATAAATACTACAGTCAAGTAACTATTCCAGCTAACTATCGGTATGTTAGCCAATCAGAAGCTGATGCTTCTGGCGCCTCTCGTGCACCTCACGGTAATCAATATGCAAGGCCTTAATGGCTTGTAGCTATGCTATCCACTTAATTTTATTTTTTACACTTACTTTTTAAAATGTAACTGCTTTTAAAGCGCTAGGCCATATTGAATATATGGTGCCGATTCAAAAGTCAAAAGATAGGCAGTGTGACAAGTCTCATCATTTAATACAGAAAACCCGACTGAGTTTAATTTCAAATTCATCCGGGTTTTTTTATTGTCAAACTATCTGTCATTATTTTATGACGTATAACTAGTAGACGACATAAACGATCGTGACTGATATATGTCGCGCTATCACCTAATATCATCGTAAGCACCTTCAAAAATCCTATTTTTTTCTAAATCCAGATCATATCCTGTACTCTATCACGCAATTGAAAATCCATACTTAAAGAACTCTCAAGACATTTCAAAGGCAAAAGAAGCGATCGTCCTCATTATCCAATCTGTTCTAAAAGTTTACAAGTTTACAATTGAAAAAGAAATAAAAATAATCAGAGTGTTAAGAAGTTATTTACATGGATTCGCTTTTTTATATATAGCAGATTTATTTAATATCAAGACAGTAGATGTGGCCGAAAGTTTTGATTTAGGCCTTGATGCACTCTTATCAGGACTTGGACTTGATTGACTTAAGTCATTAGGATAACCTTCATTACCGGACACTCATATCATCAGATCTCACTCTAGCCGAAATTTACAGTGATTATATAAAAAAAATATAGCTTGATTTAAATTCAATCACGCTATATTTTTATACGTTTTCTTCTCAACATCAGTCAAAATAAATCACTATCATTTTTCAATAGTAGAGCAAAAATAGCCCCTGTTTTTATACCGTATTCTCCCGCTAAATCAAGGTAATAAGCAGA
The DNA here is from genome assembly GCF_002441695.1 of Pseudolactococcus piscium. Taxonomy (GTDB): domain Bacteria; phylum Bacillota; class Bacilli; order Lactobacillales; family Streptococcaceae; genus Pseudolactococcus; species Pseudolactococcus piscium. Next base: position 103,295 of record NZ_JXJW01000003.1, on the reverse strand, counting down.
TAATCTCCTATCATCAGGTCGCTTCAAACGAATTTAGTATACTGGTCATCATATCGCTATTTTTCTCAAAAAATGATGGTAATGCCATACTGACAACAACTACATAATCCGTTTCTGTTTCTAAGAAATAGTATCTAGAACTAACTTTGACACCTTCAGAAACAAGTGGTACGATGTATGTTTCGCCTTGATAACGTGTCGTTTGAAAAGGGTTCTTTTCAATTTCCTCTGTTTTAACAGTGATGTCATCTGAAGACATAAACTCACTGCTAACTAAGTTTTTAAAAACAGAAAAATTTTCCAGATTTATTTTCTTTACGCCAAAAACCATCAGGTTCTCTGATTCATCCTCGCTCCCAACACACAAAGAAACCCCCTCCTCAAGTGTCATATCCTGCCATGCCTTTAACGTATTTATTTTATACTTATTCCCATCAATTTCAAAATTTTTTTCAACCAATTCGACCTTTTTGGGAGCAGAGGACTCTGGAGTTTTTACAGGGTCTTTCTTTTTGGATGATTGCACCTTCTCGGTCTTTTGAGGACTTTTCGATTTTTCTACCTTGTCCTTAGGATTTGCTGTACAACCGGATAACACTAAAAGCAAACCAAACACCATTACTATTTTTTTCATAAATACTCCTAAAAAAATCTTCTACATCATACGAAGATTTATAATTAAACTTAACGACAATTTAATTATACCACAAAAACAAACAGCTGTTATGATATGAGGTGTTTTTATAGTCTGATTCCCAATCCAAATTCTAGCTTTTTATCCGATTCTTTTCAATACATCGTCATCATCGGATTATTAGCGACCATTTTCTCTAATCTGTCATTGCAACGACTTGCTTAAATCATAAGCACACGATACGTTACTTACAGAAAATATCTGCTAAATTTGATATAATAAAGTCATCGGAGGGTCCACATGAAAAAAATTTTAAGCGTATCTGTCGCAGTTTTAAGCATTGCACTTCTCAGTGCCTGCTCAAATGCAAATCAGAACAAAAAGAAAAGTGTTTCTAGTTCATCATCAAAAATAGCGCGTAAATCTATCCCATCTAATTCTGAGAACCTAAGTTCCTCTAAAGTGGAAACTGGTAAGTCAGAAGAAACTAGTAAAACAGAAGAGATTAGCAAAACAGAGGAACAAAAAACGGCTTCACCTTTATCCGGTTATAGCGATGAACAAGTCGAGTATGCACGTGTAACCGAGACAATTATTGATTATTATAAATACAATTATCAACCAGTTACGATTAGCGTGACTAAACACGGTGCAAATCATCAGGTATTTCCTTATGAAGGTTCTGTAGTCGTGCCACAGGACACTGTTACTTTGACATTTAGTTCTAATAATACAATGGCTGGAACAACAAATATTACTTACAGTTCTAATCATGATGGGACTATCAACTTTTATAGAGACCCTAATCATTATCAAGATGAAAGATATCTCACAGATCCTACTTGGGTTAAAGAGGAATCTAAAAAATTACTCGATAGTGTCAAAACACTCCCAATCCCTATTTCGTTTGATAGTCAAGCTGCACAAATTATCTCTAAAATTCAAATTAAATAAAGTAGCGGACTAAATTTGCGATAAGTTATGACTTTGGACATCTCTATTTTTGTAATGAATCATTTGATGCCTTCTATTATTAAGTCCCATCACAAATATGATTTTTATATCTTCGAATCTTACACTAAGGTTAACCATAGTTTGTCATCAATCGTGTTGCAGAGAAACTTTCTATTACGTTGTTTTTTTAAAGGGCACAATATTGTGTCCTTTTTTGTGTCCTATCCTTTTATTCTTAGGTCTCACAGGAGCCAAAAACGATATGAAGATATTGTAAAAAGCCCTAAATATTGAGATTTTAGCAACTTATAAGACGTTATAGATAGGATTAGTGGAGTCGAGAAACATAACCAACTGTATTTCAATATATACTAATTGACAAAAAGAGCATTTAATAAAGTTCTTTACATTCAATAAGTAGACTACATTTCTTGTATTTTTTAAAAACGCCCGCCACGATCATAAAATCATGAAGGGATTTACTACATTATCAAAATTTCAACACTTGACCAACTTGAATAAAGTCAGGATTAGTAATTCCATTCGCTGATACAAGACGTTCTACCGTCGTGCCAAATTGTGCTGCAATCCCGCTTAAGTTTTCGCCGTATTGTACAACGTGAGTTTGACCAGTATTCACAACTGGTGCACTAGTAGATGCATCTAATGTCTCAACATCATATACGCTGATCCAGCTCATGATACCGTCAAGCAGCACCTTATCGCCTGACTTCTCGATGATTTTGTAAGAAGTCCCCTTAACCCAATCAGGAATAGTCTCGCCAGTCGCATAGACACTAGAGCTAAAGTTGACTTTGACCGTCATGCCCACTTCTTTAGCGTTGCCCTTTACTTGGTCAGCTTCTTTACCTGCTTCAATTGCTGGCGTTTCTGTTTTGGGCTTTTCGGGATTACCTCCGATATAGCCATTATCCGTCACACCTGATAAGTCGATATTACCATCTAGACCTCCAGCCAAATAGGTTGACGTGAATTGGAACACTTGAATATTGTCCCACGATGGAAAATAGGTGTAGTTCGGAATAGGCGTGACATTGTAATCTGGATATTGGGCCATCCACAAGCCAAACTGGTTTGATATTCTAGTTAGGTCGAAGTTATCTACAAGATAGCTCTTATAGCCATACAAAAGAGGTGTGTAGCCACGGTCTTTTATGTACTGTAGAGACCATAATGTGACATCTGTGTTTTGGTAGCCTGACTCAGCATCTAAAGCTACAATAGAGCCTTTAGGCGTCTGAACTTGAGCAAGCATCGTATCGAGTACATACTTGGCTGTACTGTAGTCTGCTACATTTTGCCACCAGATGTATGTGTGTGCACGTTTTCCTTGTGCAATTGATGACTGCACCTGTGATGCATACGTTGATTGCCAGTAGATACCTGAGCCATTATAGCCACCAATCTGCGAGATGGAAAACTTATCATGTGCATAGCCAAATTGGCCTTGTCCACCTTGGTAAACTGCCCAGTCTACACCTTGGTCACCCACCGCTGCAAACGCTGGTGATATGCTAGCAAAAAGCCCTAGCGCGACCGCTAAGACTGCTACTGATTTTTTTAATTTCCTCATTTTTCTTTATCCTCCATATCAACACCTTTTGATTTTAGGTATTGTATTAGCTCTTGAATCATCGGATTTACTTGGCAAATCAACTGAATCATTCTGGCAAAAAAGAAAAATAGCGAGGTATTAATCACAAATACTATTTCATTTTTGTATGTCGTTGATCCTGACTTATCCAGAAATTCAAACACGGCCCAAAAAATACCGATTGTGACACTATCAATTACGACCCTTTTCTTTAGCGGTGGGTTCATTTTCTCGCCTTCCTTAAGCCACGTCAAGCCCAAAATAATTAAAATCAGGCAAGAAATGCCAATTAGTTTATATTCCATATTTCTCCTTTTTAAACGCATGTTTGTATTGAGTATTAGCATACCCATTTGTAGTATTAATTAGTCATTCTTTGCTGTCAGCAATACCACATATTATTCTCCTATTCATCATAAGATCGCATCAAAATGATATAAAAAACAAAACCCGATCGCTCAGAAGCTGCCTTTTCTTTATGTCATAATAATATAACACGTTTTCATTGTCAGTTTTGCTCCAAAACAAGACCCACGGCTCGCCATGACTTGATTAATTATAACTAACAAAGCCTGAATCGAACAGAAATCATTAAGTGCGTTATCCTAAAACTAAACCATTATTATCAACATTATAAAAGCATATCAGTAAATATTTAAACTTCGAATTTGTAAGCTTTTACAAATAGTTTATATTGTGAATCAGTTAGAGTACCTAATTCAACAGCCGTTCCATTCTTTGTAGCAATGCCAGTAATCGCACCCCAAGCTTTAGGGTCTGAAAAAGCGATCATAACGCCATCTATTGCAGAGTATCCTGTTCCTTTATAATTAAATATAATTGTCATTTTCTTTTCTCCTTTTTGATTATCATTAGTATTGCCTTTTAGCAATTCAAGCCAATAACGTGCTTGAATTCCCCTTGCTGGTTGATTAGGATTAAACGGACGTTCATAATATCGTATGAAAATATCCGCTAATACTTCGGGAGATTGTGTACTCTTAGTAAACTGTGCAAAAGTCATGTTTGGATTGTAAAATTGTTGACTATTTGCGACTTCCCATTCTAATCTCTTGCATTGGCTAATAACATCTTGATAGACTAAACCATTACTTTGTGCCCAATTGATATACTTGGTTGCTGGGGTCCATTGAACAAGACCATAGCCGCCACTCATGTTACCAATCCGGTCGCTTTCCCAACGGTCTGCAATGATCCCGCTTTCGCTCTGCATATTGCCTAACAGAGCTGAAACAGACTGTTTGGTCCAGCCACGAGATGTAAGGTAATTCCAAATTTGTTCTGCTACTTGTTGTTGTGCCAACATAGCACCTCCTCATATATTTTCTTGTAAGACTTGTATTTGATAATTTTCAATCTATATCTGCCTATATATCCGCAAGCCTTATACTGTAATTTTATCAGCTATTTTCATCTATTTATCCGACGTTTATCCGATAACCACATAAAAGTAATATCAAAAAGACAACGCCTGATCGCTCAGAAGCTGCCTTTGTCTTTATTTCAATAATGTTAATATAACACGTTTTTATTGTCAACTATAGAAAAGCTTATCAGTAAATATTTAAAGTTCGAAATTGTAAGCTTTTGTAAATAGTTTATATTGAGAATCAGATAGTGTACCTAATTCAACATGAGTATCATTTTTTCTTGCACCTTGTTTTATCCATTCCCAAACTTGTCCGTCTGAAAAAGCAATCATAGTGCCATCTACTGCTGAGTATCCAGTTCCTTTGTAAACAAATGAAAGTGTCATTTTCTTTTCTCCTTTTTTCTTATCTGTATTTGTATTTGTATTTGTAAGCTCATCAACTAAATAATTAGTTAAGTTGACGAACGTAACTCCTGTTGAACTATTAAACGTACTCAATGCATGTGTCCTAACAACCGTCCCATTATTAGGATATGATGCATCAAGACCTCCATAAGGAGCCCCATAGTTAGCTTCTCCTGTAATTACTGTATCGCCATCAATACCTAATACAATTCCAGTATGTCCAGCACCATAAGTGCCGTAATTACCATTATTAGGTGAGATTGAAAATAAAGAGAATGCTTGCGGCGTACCGCTTTTTGAAAATTTACCGCCATTAGCACCTATAAATTTATCAACCATTTCAAACCCATTACCACTAGGCATCGCTAATTGTACATCGTCTCTTGTATAGTTTTTCAAAAACCATTGACTAAACAATGTACAGTTTGAATGTGCTGCTGGTGAACCTCCCAAAGTACCATACCAAACCCCTGGATCAGAAGGTAGTGAAGTTGATAGATACTTATTCATTAAGTCTTTTGATTTGTTTCTTGTTAATCCTGAAACCATTTGTCCCCTTTCTTAAAATAAAACATACAGTGCGCACTATATAGTTCTTTAATCATAAGACTTGTGTTCGATACTTTTCAATCTATATTTGCCTATCTATCCACAAGCCTTATAATGTCATTTTATCAACTATTTCCGTTTATTTATCCGACGTTTATCCGATAGTCATATCAGACCATATGCAGATGCAAACTGTAGTAAAGAACTATTTAGATAGTCACTATACCTGCTAATAGAATAGCCTGACATTTCAGCTAATTTCCATTGAGGATAAGTTGTTTCATCTAAATATTTTTTTCGCAGTATGCTACTTTGTAGTAATTCACATCTTGCAACACTTTTTTCTATCTGTTCAAGCTGACTGATCACCTCTATATAATCACTTAAATGTGAATCAATTGTCCCTTTGCCTCCTCTTGGTATATCTGAAAAAGTAGGAGATTTGAGGTTGGGAAATTTTATTTTTTTGAGTGCCTTCAATTGTCGATAGTTTTTTAAGAGTTTACGACTTTCAACAATTGCTTCACGTACTTGTTCCTGACTATATAATCGTTCTAATCCTTCCATTCCTCTTCCCTTCTAACATTATGGGCTTTTTTCAACTTAACTAAGCGAGGATAATTTTGAACCAGTATGTCGGCAACCTCCTGACCTCTCATATTAGGTAGTCATTATCATACCTACAAGATAGCTATATCATTAAATTAAGATTTAATATAAGAGAAATTAGTTTTTTTGTATATAAGCACTTGACACAAATGCATAAATATCCTACAATGTAGACATAGTTAAAACACCTAACAAAAGCGAATTAAACATTCTCTCAGAGCGTTATAAGGGCTTTTTATAGGCTATTTATATACTGCTTTACTTACTTATCTTACAAAAACTATTGTATGATATCCGTACACATTTGTCAAGTTTATTTGTACGTTTTTAATACACTTTTTTCTTATATTACGGAGAGGTTTATAAACATGGACTTGTACGAGAAAATTAAAGGTCTCGCATCATCACAAAAAATATCAATCCGGCAATTAGAGGAAAAGCTAGATATCGCTAATGGTACCATAAGACGTTGGAGTAAATCGAATCCCTCAACTAGTGCCGTAACCAAAGTTGCTGACTACTTTCATGTCTCAGTTGACTATCTTCTCGGACGTGAAGCACTTTCTACCACAAGAGAACCAATTGACCTCGCGGATCTAGTAGATGAAAGCAAGATAAACTGGGATGAGTGGGTGTCATTTGATGGTAAACCTCTTACCGATGAAGTTAAGACTGCCATGAAGTTGATACTTGGCAAACGTTTAGAAGACTGATGAGGTAAAAATATATGGATAAACAGGATCTTATATATTTCCTCATCAGTGAAATTAAAAAACAAGGGTTTGATGTCGTTGCTAACAATTTATTTCCACTAGCTGCTGTGGTCAATATCAATAAGAAAGTTCTGATATATAACCCGACGACTATTACGCCATTTAAGCTGGCGCATGAGTTAAGCCATATCATCAATAAAGATTGCCATAGGACTAATGACTATGATGCACTGAGTGTTCACGAGATCCGTGCTAATCGTGAAGCAATACTAATGCTATGGCAAGTGTTTGAACAAAATGGTGGTAATTATAGCTATTTCAGTTTCTTTGCTGATTTAACAGAAAGTCCATTTGAATTGGCTTATACAATTATCAGTAATGAGTATCACGACATGCTTGAGGCAATAACTGAAATTTATGAAGATGATCTATCAGTAGATATAGAAAAAAGCCAGTTGCACAAATATGTACTTGACTATATTAGTAGTTGTAATGAATTGGAATCAATTAACCTCTATAGCTTCCTTGATTCATACCATCTTGATTATGATCTCTATGATCTAGCCAAGAAAGAATTCTCTAAGTTGTTGGGTGTGGCATAAGGATAGGTCACTCAGATTTGCAGACAACCATGAACGTCTATACACATATCACTCAAAAGGCTATCGATGATATTGGTGAAAAATTTTCTAAATACGTGAATTTTTAAAAGGACGCAAAACGTTGTGTCCTTTTTTGTGTCCTTTTCTTCGAAAACTATATAAAGTTACAGATAAGAAGAAAACAAAAAAGCCCTAAACAATGGGCTTTTAGCAACTTATAAGAAGTTATAGATAATATTATATGGAGCCGAGGGGAGTCGAACCCCTGTCCAAATGCCTTGCTATATCAGCGTCTACAATCATAGGGACTGTCTAAATTTAACAAGCTAACGAGACAAATCCTCGAACAAAGTCAGCTTGCGATTCTCTTAATCTCTTCTTTGATGTCAAGACACCATCAAATCGTATCCTACTAAATTAGGCCATCAAGTCGTCATAGGCGAACGAAAGTCAGGCACGCAGGCTGTGGTTTAGGCAGCTAAAGCGTAAGTTTGTGTATTTTTAGCAGTTATATTTTTCTGCGACGGTTTATAGTGACGTCTCACTAATCGCAGCTCATACGCGACAACACCTGTCGAATCCAGAACGACCCCAAATGCTGATGTGATCAAGTTGCCACAGCAAATGTTCAAAAGGTCTAGCAAGCGACCTCTTGAAGCTCCATTATAACATCAAAGATCGACTTCTACAAGTTTTTTGTCACCCTCGGTAAGTGTTAATTGCCCATGGAACTGGTCTGTTAGTCCTGCCATCAAAGTGGTCATCCGGTCTGTGTCACAAAAACATATCAAGCTGACCTTATCGGTAAATACTGGATCCGAGATGGTGAGCCCCTCAGAACTCAAATATCTAGAGACATTATCAAATAAGCTATAGTCCATCTCTAACATCATCTGGGTTTGCTCAACAATCTGCACAAGACCGACCGCATCTATGGCATGATTCACACTGCCAGCATAAGCACGTATTAACCCGCCTGCGCCAAGTTTAATGCCGCCAAAATAACGGGTGACAACTGCAACCACGTTGATGATTTCTCTTTTCTTTAAGATATCAAGCATTGGCATACCTGCTGTACCTGATGGTTCACCATCATCCGATGTGCGCTGTATCTCTTGCTGTTCACCAACCGTAAAGGCCGATACATTATGATTAGCTTTATGATGCTGTTTTTTAACAGATGTGATAAACTCACGCGCTTCTGCTTCACTATAGACACGCTTTAGTTGGCAAATAAAACGCGATTTTTTAATCTCTTCTTCAAAGATAAAATCTGATTTAATCGTTATATTCATCTCAGGGGTTTCTTTCTCTCATTTTTTAACTAGACGATTGCCTTCTCTTTATTGTAACATTTCTGAGAAAATGTCGTATATAGCAGTATGGAAAACTTATTTGGCCGACTACTCACCCAGCAAGAACTGGGTCCTGACATGTCCCTTTTACCACAGGATGTCATCCGGTTAGCTGGTATGGCAATAACAGGAAAAAACGTCATCTGTAAGCGATGTGGTACGACATCATCTTGCCAAGCAGTCCGACTTGAAATTTCGGCCTATTTTTGTCCTGAATGTCTGCAACTAGGTCGCGTTAGATCTGATGAATTTCTCTATCACTTACCGCAACAGCCCTTTAAAGGGATAGACGCCTTACTTTGGACTGGCACACTGACGCCTTATCAGGCAGACATCTCTAAGCAACTCGTACAGGCAGTGGATCAAAAAAAGCAAATTTTGGTCCATGCGGTAACAGGTGCTGGTAAAACAGAGATGATTTATGCAGCGATTAGCAGCAGTATTGCTAGTGGTGGTGCTGTTTGTATCGCAACCCCTAGAACTGACGTCGCTCGCGAACTCTATACGCGTTTGTCTAACGATTTTTCTGTCCCTATCTCACTCCTGCATGCCGATAGTCCCCCATACTTTCGCACACCACTTGTCATTTCGACAACACACCAGCTTCTCCGATTTAGAGAGGCATTTGATTTACTGATCATCGACGAAGTAGATGCCTTTCCTTTCGCTGATAACCCTGCACTTTACTATGCAGCTGAGCATGCACAAAAAGCAGCAGCTACTCTGGTTTATCTGACAGCTACTTCTACTGATACCCTAGACAAACGCGTCAGCTCAGGCCTATTAAAACGGATTACCTTATCCCGTCGCTTTCACGGCCACCCACTCGTAGTTCCCAAACCAATTTTTAGCTATCCGGAAAAAATCATCTACTGGCATATCCAAAAACAGCGGAAAACCGGCTTTCCCTTATTACTATTTGCACCTGTCATTCGGTTTGGGCAATCATTTACGGCCCAGTTAAGCAAGCTTTTCCCCCACGAGAAGATAGGGTTTGTTGCATCCACTACTGAAAATCGCTCTGAGATCATCTCCCAGTTTCGCAAAGGTGAGTTAACGATTCTAGTTTCTACCACCATATTAGAACGCGGGGTCACGTTTCCAAAAGTTGATGTCTTTGTACTCGAAAGTCAGCACAGACTCTTTACAGCCTCTAGTCTGATACAGATTGCTGGACGGGCTGGACGTAGTATTGAGCGGCCGACTGGTCTTGTCTATTTTTTTCATAATGGCCTAACAAAGCAGATGACCCGTGCTATTTCTGATATTCGCAAGATGAATCGACTTGGTGGCTTCTCATGAACAGCTGTCTTTTATGTGCCACACCCATTCGGATTAGGCATTCTTTTTCAGATGTTTTTTTATCTAGGCAGACCCAACAAGTGATTTGTCAATCCTGTTTTATGCAGTTTGAGTCCATCTCTGATAGACATTGTGAGATCTGCTACAAGCCAGACATATCAGGAGTTTGCAAGGATTGCAAGCTCATTAAAAACCCAGTCATGCATCGTGCCATTTTTCATTATAATGACTTTGCTAAAACTTATTTCAAACAATACAAATTCAATGGCGACTTTAGGTTAAGAGCAGCTTTTAACCAGATACTACGCCTTAACCTAAAAGGACAACAAATTATCCCTATACCAGTGTCAGCAGAAAGGTTACAGAGTCGGGGATTTAATCAAGTCACAGGCTTTTTATCCAGCGCCAACCTACCCTATCTAGCCTTACTAAGTAAAAGAGAAACCGAGCATCAGTCACATAAGACAAGAGTAGCTCGTCTATCCACGGATAATCCCTTCAGACTTAACACGTTATCGAAGTTACCAGACAGTGTCTTGATTTTTGATGATATTTACACGACAGGTACGACACTTAAACATGCCATAGCTATCATAAAAAACGCAGGTTGCCCCCGCGTTTCTACCTTTTCATTATTTCGTTAACCTTAAAAAATCAAAGCCCAGATTTTAGGCAAAAAGATGAATAGGCCGACAATCACAGCAAAACAAGAAATAAATAGCACTGCACCAGCTGCCATATCCTTGGCATTTTTTGCTAACATCGAGAAATGATACTCACTAGCTAAATCCACAACATTTTCAATCGCAGAATTGATGATTTCTGCAAAAATAACTAAAAAGATAGCCAGTAGTAAAAATAGCCAGTCTACTTTAGAAATGCGAAAAACAGCACCTAAACTCATCGCGACTAGCGCACTCACTGCATGCTTACGTAGGTTACGTTCCTCACGGAAGGCTGTGATAATACCAGTTAAGGCAAACTCGAGCGATGCATAGACAGTCTGGTTTTTCCATTTTTTTTCGGGTTGTTTATCTCGTAAGGCCATAAGCAGTCAAAATCTCTTCCTGGAGAGCGAACATCACTTTTTCCTCTTCTTCAATCATGTGATCATACCCATTGATATGAAGAAAACCATGTACTGCTAGAAAACCCATTTCTCTTTCATAACTGTGACCATAGTTATCTGCCTGCTCTTGTGCCTTTTCTATCGAAATAAACAGCTCGCCAATAAAACTATCGAACTCTTCTAGCTCTGCTTGTAGTGCTTCAGGCATGTCAAAATCAGCATCAAAGCTAATCGTCTCTGGTTCATACTCTAAACTGACCACATCTGTCGGTGCATCTTTGCCCCGATAGTCTTGGTTTATTTTTTGAATTTCATCGTTCAAGACATAAGTAATCGCCATTTCCTTATGCTCAGGTAAATGGATGAAATTTGCTGCAAAATTCAAGAGCTTTATCGTCTCTTGTTGCATGTCATCAGAAACTTTTCCCGTGTTATCAGTCATTTCAATATACATGATTAGACGTTACCTTTCAATCATTTGTACTTGTTGTGCTTGTGTCAAGGCTATCAAGCTGGTCTCTATTTTTATGGATACCTACCAGGTCATAAGCTTCATAGGCTTGTATAATTTCAGCTACGACTGGATGTCTCACGACATCTTTGGCAGAGAAATAAACAAAGGAAACTTGTTTAATTTTAGCCAGTTTATCCTTAGCATCAATCAAGCCTGACTTGGTTTTTCGTGGTAGGTCAATCTGACTAATATCGCCATTGATCACCATTTTTGAGTTGAAACCAAGCCTTGTTAAGAACATTTTCATCTGCATGGTGGTTGTATTTTGTGCTTCGTCCAAGATGACAAATGCATCATCTAACGTACGACCACGCATATAAGCGAGCGGCGCGATTTCGATTGTTCCTCGTTCAAGCATCCGCTCCACTGTCACTTTACCCAACACTTGGTGTAAGGCATCATAAATAGGTCTTAGATAGGGATCTACTTTTTCTTGTAGATCACCTGGTAAAAAGCCTAGACTTTCGCCAGCCTCGACTGCCGGTCTGGTCACAATAATTCGCTTGACTTGACCACGACGTAAAGCAGTTGTCGCTAGAACAACTGCTAAATAGGTCTTGCCTGTGCCAGCAGGGCCAATACCAAAAGTAATATCATGATGCAAAATGTCGTCAACATAGATTTTTTGACCTAAGGTTTTAACACGAATTGGCTTACCATTACTATCCTTGGTAATCTCTTCTTCGTACAGTGCGATAAATTTATTAATCTCACCATTTTTCGCCATCGTGAAGGCAGTTACGACATCCGGTGTATTAATCGTCTGCCCTCGACTGATGAGTACTAATAATGCTTGTAAAATAAGTCTCGTCAGCTCATTTTTCTCATCTGAATCGGAAACAACTTGAACTAGCTCACTACGAAAATGGATAGTAATGCCTAGCGCATCTTCCAGGTATTTCAGATGCTTTTCCTGTGTACCAAAAAGATTGGTACCATCATCAGGGTGATTTAATTTGATATCAAGCGTATTCAAATAAGGTCATCTTCTTTCTTATCATCTTTTGCTACTGCATCAAGTGCTGCCTTTTCGCGTGCCAATCTCAATTTACGATTGGGATTAAACTTATCAAATAAAGCCGCAATTTTTTCAGGTGGCCATGCATCAGCAGATGCGATAAACTCACCTTCTTCACTTCGATTACCAATAATTTTAAATCCCATTAATCACTCCAATCATCAAAAAACAACTGAATAGCTTACTTATCAAGTATTTACTACTGTTTAGTCTACAAACTCAAATTCAAATTTACCGATGCGAACAATATCACCATCTCTGGCACCACGGCTACGAAGATCTTCATCAATGCCCATACCACGTAACTGTCTAGCAAATTTAAAGACAGAGTCATCATGATCAAGATTTGTCATCATAAAGAGTTTCTCTAATTTTTCACCAGATAGTGTCCATGAGGCATCATCTTCACGTGAAATTTCATAGTCACGTGCACCTTCATCAAAGCCATAGTAAGCTTCTTGATCTTGACCAGCGAAATCTGCATCCTCATAAAGTGGAAATTCAGGTGTTTCACCAAGTAACTCATTCGTTGCTTCTAGTAGATTCTGTAACCCTTGTCTTGATACCCCTGATACTGGGAAGACTTGCGGTTTATCTTCAAACTCATCATAATTCGCAGCTAATTTAGCCTGAAACTCAGCTAAGTTTTCTGCTGCATCTGGCATATCCATTTTGTTAGCCACGATAATCTGTGGTCGCTCCATCAAACGTAGGTTATACCCTTCTAACTCATCGTTAATGGCAACGTAATCATCATAAGGATCGCGACCTTCCATACCACTCATATCAATGACATGAAGGAGCACACGTGTCCGCTCAATGTGGCGTAAGAACTGTGTCCCTAACCCAATACCTTGACTAGCACCCTCGATTAGGCCTGGCATATCAGCAACAACAAAGCTATCGCCATCGCCAACTCTTACCATCCCGATATTAGGGACAAGCGTTGTAAAATGATAAGCGCCAATCTTAGGACGTGCATTAGAAATAACACTTAATAACGTTGATTTCCCAACTGATGGAAACCCTACGAGACCAACGTCTGCTAGTACACGAAGCTCCAACACTAAGGTTCTCTCTTCACCTGGTTCACCATTTTCGGCAACCTCTGGTGCAGGGTTTCTAGGTGTTGCAAAACGGATGTTACCACGGCCACCTCGGCCGCCTTTTGCGACAGTAAAGGTTTGACCCGGTGCTAATAAATCGACTAAAATCTTATCTGTTTCAAATTCTTTAACTGTTGTTCCTTGGGGAACCTTTACAATCAAATCCTCTGATCCACGACCGTGCATCCCTTTATTCATCCCTTTTTCGCCTGGTTTCGCCTTGAAATGGCGATTATAGCGGAAGTCCATAAGCGTACGTAAGCCTTCGTCGACGATGAAAATCACATCACCACCTCGACCACCATCACCACCTGCAGGTCCACCATCTGGTACATATTTTTCACGACGGAAGGACACGGCACCATCGCCACCTTTTCCGGCCTTTACTTCAATTCGCGCTGTATCTAAAAACATTGACATCTTGTCACCTTGATTTTCTTTAAATTTATCTATAGTTACTTCTATTATAACAAAAAACGTGGGCTTTCGCTCACGACTTCGATTATTAGTTAAACAATAATAATGAGGCAGGTCAATGTGCATAGAAAGCACTGATAAATCCTTGATGGCTAAAGGAGTGTATAAGAAAACAGGCTTACGCCTGTAGACTTTTTTATGCTTTATAGACTTTTGCTTCGGCAGTATTTGCCCAAACAAAATGACCTGGTTTAATTTCTTGGAAACTTGGTTTATCTGTCTCATAGTCATGCATTGTATCATCATAAACAATGAGTTGCTTTTCTCTTTCAAGTGCTGGATCAGGGATTGGCACAGCAGACAACAAAGATTTTGTGTAAGGATGGATTGGATGATTAAATAATTCTTCCGTTTCTGCCATCTCAACAATGTCGCCACGATAGATAACTGCTATCCGATCACTAATAAAGTGAACAACAGAGAGATCATGAGCAATAAAGAGATAAGTCAGCCCTTTTTCTTCTTGCAACCGTTGTAACAAATTCAGTACTTGTGCTCTAATCGAGACATCTAAGGCTGAGATAGGTTCGTCAGCAATGACCAGACGTGGCTCCATGACAAGGGCACGAGCAATCCCAATACGTTGACGTTGTCCACCAGAGAACTCATGAGGATAACGTGATAGATGTTCAGGTAAGAGGCCAACTTCTTTAAGCATGGCTTCGACCTTAGCTTTACGCTCAGCCTCATCCTTATACATCTTAAAGTTATGTAGCCCTTCTGAAATCACGTAATCAACCGTTGCGCGTTCATTAAGTGAGGCTGCTGGATCCTGAAAAATCATTTGAATATCTTTAATCAACGCTTCTTTTTCTGAGTTCGCTAATTTTTTATTAATTTTCTTACCATCAAAAATGATATCTCCATTTTCGATCGTGTTTAACCCCATAACTGCACGACCAATTGTCGTTTTACCGGATCCAGATTCACCTACTAAGGCAAAAGTTTCCCCTTTATAGATGTCAAAGTTGGCATTTTTTACGGCAATATTTTTATTTTTACCTTCACCAAATGAAATCGAGAGGTCTTTTATTTCTAGTAATTTCTCAGCCAAGGTTTACCCCTCCTGCTTTATCATAAATTTTGAGCATCTTAGCATGTAGGTCTTGAATGCCTTCAGGCTTACTCAACTTTGGTGCACGATTGTCAAGCAACCACGTTTTGGCCCAATGCGTATCACTGATTGGGAATTTTGGTGGAATTTCAACAAAATCAACAGCCATCGGACTCGGGTTACGAGGGGCAAAAGCATCCCCTTTAATCTCCGAGTATAAAGACGGTGGCGTCCCTGCAATCGAGTAAAGCTTTTCTGTTGTCGCAAGCTGCGGCAAACTTGATAACAAAGCCCAAGTATAGGGGTGACGGCTATCATAGAAAATATCTTCAACCGTTCCATATTCAATAATCTCACCAGAATACATAACCGCTACTTTATCAGCAATTGATGCAACAACACCTAAATCATGCGTGATAAAAATCATGGCAAACCCATATTCTGCTTTTAATTCTTTTAAAAGTGCAATAATTTGTGCTTGAATCGTCACATCTAGCGCAGTTGTTGGTTCATCACAAATCAATACTTTTGGACGAGAAGAGAGCGCGATTGCGATCACGATACGTTGGCGCATGCCCCCAGAATACTGGAATGGATACTCATCATAGCGTTTGGCTGCTTCGGGAATCCCAACTCGATCCATTAGATCGATTGCGATTACTTTTGCTTCTTCTTTTGTCTTACCTTGATGCTTAATGATTGTTTCTGAAATTTGACTGCCGATTGTTTTTATCGGATTAAGTGACGTCATCGGATCTTGGAAGATTGTCGAGATTTCAGCGCCTCGAATTTTTTCCCATTGTGAGTTTGTTGTTAACTTTGTTAATTCAGTGCCTTTATAGAAGACTTGACCAGTAGAAACAGAGCCATTTGACTCTAACATCCCTGTAAAAACTTTAGTAAAAACTGATTTTCCAGAACCAGATTCTCCTACAAGTGCCAAGGTTTCGCCATCATGTAAGTCTACTGATATATTACGAATGGCACGAAGTGTCCGTTTTCGTACTTCAAATTCAACACTGACATCCTTTGCAGAAAGGATTACATTTTCGTTTGACATGAGCTATCCTTTCCTATTAATGCGTACGTGGATCACTAGCATCAGCAAGTGTTTGACCAACGATGAAGAGTGAGACGGTTACCATACCTAATACTAAGACAGGTATCCAAAATAGATACGCATGACTTGTGATATTGTCCGTGTAGTTAGCAATAATACGACCAAGGGAAGGCGTATCCGCAGATAAACCAACACCTAAGAAGCCTAGGAATACTTCATAAGAAATAAACATCGGTAGTTGTTCACTAACAATCGTCACAATAACGGAAATCAGATAAGGTAAGATGTTCTTATTAATCATCGTGCTTGCTTTTGTACCTAAGGTACGTGACGCAATATTGTACTCACGATCACGATACATCATCACCTGCACACGGATTTTATAGGCAACCGAAATCCAGGATGTGATACACATAGCAAGGAGTAAATTCCAGAAACCTGACCCAAAGGCATAAGAGAAGACTAACAAAATCAAGATTAAAGGAATATTACTTATAATATTGTAAACCTCAATCATGACTCTATCAACACTTTTTGATAGTCCCCATATAGCACCTACGATTACGCCGATAAATGTTGTAATCACTGTCGCTAGCAAGGCAATCGAAATCGATGTTTTAGCACCAGCCCATACTGCATTAAATAAAGATTGGCCTGTTGAGTCTGTCCCGAACCAATTTTTGAAATTTGGGTAGTTATAGCGTAGGCTAAAGTCGTCTATCTTACCAGAGTCAATCACTGTATACCCTGAAAATAAGGGTTGGATAAAACTCATGAGTAACAAACCAACGAGTAAAACCAACATCGCGACAGCAAATTTAGATGAGAAAAATTTTCTCATCACACTTCTCCAATAAGAATAAAGGGGTGCTGAAATTTTTTCTGACTCATCGCCATGAGCTGCTACAAATTTAAATAATTCATTTTCTGCCATTTCATTTACCTCCTTTACTTGATAATTGAATTCGTGGATCAATAATTTGCATTAAAATATCCCCAACAAGTACCGCGATAACGGCTAAGCTGGTTAAAATGAAGGTAATCCCGATTACCATCGGGTTATTATGCGCCGAAATGGCATCCGGCAGCATTTTACCCATCCCTGGAATCAAGAAAATTGTTTCTGTCATCGTTGCACCAGCGATTGTTGCGATAATAGCGGTTGGAATCCCATTTGAGATTGGGATCATCGCATTCTTGAAGATATGTTTTCTAGAGATTTCAGTTTCAGACAAACCTTTAGCCCGTGCAAACTTAATATAGTCGGAAGACTGTTGGTCTATCATATATCGTCGTACCCACATCGTTAAACTTGGCACTTGAAGCAAGGCAAGGATAATAGTAGGCAGTACATAAGAAGATAGACTGGCTGCGCCATTGGTTGTAAATGAATCTGGTAATCCTGTCAAAGAACCAACAAAGCGGTCTGTGTAGATAATCGCCAAACTTGGCAAGGCAATCAATGCAGTGATAAAAATCAAGCCAAATCGGTCAATTAGACCACCTGCATGACGACTTAGGAATACTGCTAATGGAATTGAAATCAGATATGCCAGAATGACACCAACGATCCCAATTCTTGCTGAGTTGCCTAACATTGATGGATCTTTATAGATATTTTTAACATTTGTATAGTCGTCTTTAAAAACACGTTTCATCCGGCTACTTTGATTTTTAGGACTTTGGTAAGTTGCTGTATGAATATCCATCGAGGTATTCATGGTATTACCATTTGACAACGTAATTTCACGTGTGACTGTTTCACCTTGACCACTTGTCAAGACTTCAGTAACTGACCGACCACTAAAGGTTGGATAAGAATCCCCAAGGTTTAACGTGATAATCTTTTGGTGAATAAAGGGAAACTTACCATCTACATAGGCTAAATACTTATGTTGTGTACCAGAGCCTATCAAAGCAGGGCCGTTTCCTTTTTCCCATGTCAACTTAACAAAACGCTTCAAATCTGGGTTAGTCTTATCTTGAATTTTCCAAGGATGGTCTATCTGGATCAGATTAGCATAAAACTTGACTACACGGCGCCAAATCGAAATTTCTTGCGTTGCATAAATTGTCTTAGATACTGGTAATTGTTCAATTTTCCAGTTTCCAGAGGCAGACTTAGCCCATTTTTTAGCAGCAGCTACATTTGACTTACTATCAGTGCCATCAAAACTCGCATCGCTTTTGCTAACTTTAGCAATTAAGTCTTTTTGATTCAAGTAGTTGATGTAACCTTGGCGCTGAAAGACAGCATTCTCATACTGGCTTCTTTCATCAGCCTTCCCAGCCACCCTAGCATACTGTTCGTCAGATGTGAAAATTTGGCGACGTGGGATTAGGCTAAAGACAAGCGCATAGATAATGGTTGTCACAACAACTATCGATACTAGTGCCCGTAGCACTCTAAATAAGATATATTTCTTCATATATTTCAAACCATTCTATAATTAAGATATTTACTAAAATTCAAGCTATAGAGCTTTAGCATTCGCTTTAATCAAGTACTTGAAGCGATAGGCTCTATAACGCAAAATTGAGACCAGAAATTCTAGTCTCATTTTTGCTTCATCTCATACTTACTTGTTAATAAGTATAAAACCAAACCACTTTCGGCTATTTACCGTCAACCTAACAGATAGGTATTCCCAAGAGATCGCCTCTTTGACCCACTATTACCCTGACTTTAACGAAAACGACTTCAAAATTGCCTCGTCACATGTTTGTGTGACAGGTGCGTTATTCGCGATATTTATCTTTTATCAGCTGATTTAGATTTTTCTTCAACTTTAGCTTCCCAACCTTTAAATGCTTTTTCGTATGCTTTTGCAGAGACAGGTTTGTCAGTCGTTTTAGCATATTTGTAAGAATAGACAGTTGACCCTACACTATTAGAATCTATTCTTGAGAATGGCACTTCATTTTGAACCATTGGTACTGCACCAAGTGAATATACTGGTACGATGATACCATTATCAATCAACCATGCTTCTGCTTTAGCAAATGCTTGGTAACGTGCAGTCGTGTC
Organism: Pseudolactococcus piscium; assembly: GCF_002441695.1. Taxonomy (GTDB): domain Bacteria; phylum Bacillota; class Bacilli; order Lactobacillales; family Streptococcaceae; genus Pseudolactococcus; species Pseudolactococcus piscium. The sequence continues at coordinate 83,838 of NZ_JXJW01000003.1, read as the reverse complement.
AGTACCGATGCCATTAGCAGTATCTAACAGTTTTTGGAAGTCATCCATGCCAACTGCTGCTTTAGCGGCAAGCCCTTTATCTTCACCCTCAACTTTTACAGTTGGTTCTAAACCAAGTTTCGTCGTGATATCACCTTGTTTTGGCGACAAGATATTCAGGTATGTCGCTGGGTCAGCATAGTCTGGTCCCCATCCGCTAATATTAAAGTCATAATCCGCATCTGCAGCGACTTTAAACGAGAAGACTGCTTGGAGATATGGATCCTGAGGTAATTTAATTGAATTTAACTTAACTTGACCATCAAATGCTTTGTCAATTGAGTTAGCTAATGACGCATATGCAGCAATATTAACTGTGCTCGTATCCAGAACAGGCGCGTCAAGTACGATCGGATTTTCTTTAGAAATGTCAACACCTTGCGCTGCAAGTGCAGTCTTCGCTTTAGCAAAAGCTGCCTTAGCCAAGTCTACATTATAAGTTGAATTCTCACCCTGTTTAACTGATACTTTAGACCAAGAATCGCTATTCATCGCTTGTAAATCAGATTGGACTGTATCACCATAAGGTTTACCCGCAATCGTTACAAAGTCATACGGCGTAAGCGTGTTACGAACTGCTTTTGCTGCGCCTTCTTCACCAACACGTTGAGCATTGTATTTTGCTTTATCAAAAGCAAAACCAATCGCCTGACGGAAATCCTTGTTTAAAATAGCCTGTTTAGTCGCGGCTTTCTTAGGATCGGTATCATGGGCTGTATGGTTATAGTTTTGACGGTTTAAGTTGAACATACCAAAGTAAGTAGACGCTTCTTGTTTCGTCCATACAACGTTTGATTTATCAACTGACTTGTAATAAGGCATTGTTGGATAAAGTTGTGCTTTATTATATTTACCATCGCTAAAGCCTTTATACAAGTCTTCAGGTTTTTTGCCATCATAGAATGATAATTTGACATTATCAATATGGACATTTTTCTTATCCCAGTAAGTTTTATTGGCTTTATACTCGATAGCTGATTTATTATCAAATTTTGTAGCGATAAATGCACCATTGTAGAGGATACCATCTGTCGATACTTTACCAAAGTTTTTGCCTTTTTCTTTAAGGAATTCAGCATTAATTGGGTATAGGATACCGTAAGTTGCTTTAGAATTCCAATATGTTTCAGGTTGATTCAAGGTATAAGTCAAAGTCCCTTTTTTGTCATCAGCTTTAATGCCGACTTTTGAAAAGTCTTTATCTTTACCACTAGCATAGTCAGCAAGACCGGTCACAGAATCAGCCACTAGATAAAGTGTTTCTGAGTTTGTATCTGCTGCATGTTTGAGACCAGTCACCCAGTCAGATGGTTTAACAGTTGCGTATTCATTGCCATCAGCATCTACCCAAGGCACATCTTTACGGATATGGTAGGTATATGTTTTACCGTCTTCAGACACCTCCCATGATTTGGCTAGTGCAGGAACGATTTGACGGTATTGGTCATATGAAACTAACCCATCTACAAAATTGGCTGTGTTTTCAGCTGTATAACGTTGCCCAGAAAATGTATAATCCAACGTCTCTGGATCATACTGATAGTAATATGAATAATCCTTGTTGTCTGATTTGCTAGACTCCGTTTTATTACCACATGCGCCTAAAAAACCTAAAGCTGCAACAGATAATAAACCAGCACCAATAATTTTTGTTCTTTTGTTCATATGCTTTCTCCTAATGAAATATTAAATTTTTTAAAAAGAATTTACTTTCTTAGTTTACTTAAATTTTTCTTAAATGTCAAGGAATTCAGACACTTTTTTCAAAAGTAATGTCACAACTTATGACACACGATGTTATAAAAGCGCTAAATAGCTGATATGTTGCGTTTACGAGCATTGAAATTTAAAAGCGACAACCCATTATTTAGCCAAGAACTCCTATATCATTTACAGTTATTCAGATTTTTCAGTCTGACTTGTACTATCCTTAGCATCTGAGCTATCAGTCGATGATTTATCAGACTTCTTATCTTTATCAGCTTGGTCATCTAATTCTTTTTGGTAGGCAGCTTTTGGCTTGGCATAAATACCTGCCTCCATATCGACGACACTTGCCTCCGTTATGCTCTGAGCAACCGTTTTGTAGTAAGGTAGCTTATCTGCCATCTGGCTGAGTGGTACGCGTACTTGATTGCCATCTTTCATATCAATTGCTATAAAATCAGTTGTGGCTTTAGTTGGTACTTTAGTGACCGTTGTCATCTGAGCCTTAGTATCTGATGTCAGTGTTTCATAGGCTTTCACAAACTGTTCAACTTCTTTTTGATTGAAGCCTTCAAGAACCGGCATCGCATTCAATTTTTGCGGGTCAACCGCCTCGCTAGTTAATAGCGTGCCATCTGACAACGCTATTTGATAAGTCGCACCTGTTTTAAGATAGATACTCTCACCGTATTCCGTAATTTTAGCGGTAAAATGATTGGGTAACTGCAAGCTAATGCTAGCTGACTTAACTCTCGGAAAAGCTTTAGTTATCTGTGATGAAATCGTTTGTTTAGCTTTAACAATTTTCCAGACATGATCCCCCGTCTTGATGCTTGTGGCTGCAGCAATTTGTTTGGTTGATTCATGAACGTTACCCGTTGTCTTAAAACTACCGATTTTACTCAGTGGTGAAACAACATAGCCACTACCCAATAAGATTAGGATAAATACTAAAAGAAAGGGCCACATTTTACCTAAGACGTCAAGCATAGGTTTTGATTCATTTGGTTTCAATCCTGCTTTAAATTTCGCTAGTAGAGATTGTTTAGGTGGTTTATCTGGCGTTGTCACAGCTATCGCATCATATTTTTCGACGACGGATACCACCTTAATTGGCTGTTTCTGTCGCCTCTCCTCACGCGCCTGCTTAGCTGCTTCTGCAGCTTTCTTTTTCTCGAATGCTGCATGCTGTTTTTGCCAAGGGGTCAACTCTGCTTGCTTGTCCTTATCTTTATCTGCCATGCAACACATCCTTGACTAACTGGTACAAGCGCCGACTTGCGTCAGGTACACCTTCACGAAGCGCATTTTCTGCCATCTGTCTATATGTGACATCATCCAGCAACAGGCTATCGATTGCATTGACAATACGCTCACCTGTCAGCGTATCATTTTTAATCCGAATCGCCGCACCTGCATTTTCAAGCGCTTCAGCATTCTTTGTTTGGTGATCTGCCGTCACATAAGGACTTGGCACTAAAATAGAGGGTAAGCCAAGTGCTGTTATTTCGGCTAATGTGGTTGCACCAGCACGAGATAAAATAAGATCGGCGTCATTTAATACTTCCACCATATTTTTAATATAAGGTACTATCTTTATATTTTTCTCTTTGTTATACGTCTCAAACATCTCAGAAAACTCAGGATCATTAAAATAGATTTCTCCTGACGCATAGAGAATTTGATAGGATTTTTTAGCCAATTCTGGTAGCGCCTCTATCACTGCAGTATTGATTTTAAGTGCACCACGACTCCCACCAAATATCACGATAGTTTTTTTATTTGTCGCTAACCCATAATCACTGAGTACATTACCAGATTCTGTTAAATCAGCAACTTCTTGCGCTCGAGGATTACCAGTGAAACTCGTTTTTTTAGGCGGAAAAAATTCTCCTGCTTCCTGGAATGCTAATGCCACACGTGTCGCATATCGACTCAAAAATTTATTGGTAATGCCTGGAATAGAATTCTGCTCATGCACAATCGTTGGAATTTTTAGTTTTGCAGCTGCATAGACAACCGGTCCTGCCACATACCCACCAGTCCCAATCACGATATCTGGTTTAAACTCCTTAATCATTTTCTTAGCATCTGAAACTGACTTCATAAACTTATAGACCGTTTTTACGTTTTCAGGTGATAAAGATCTTTTGAATCCTTGGACATCAACCGTTTTAAACGGAATGCCATTTTCTGGTACAATCGTTGATTCCAATCCTTTTTCTGTACCAATATAAAGAACAGAAAGATTTGGCTCAACTGTCTTTAAAAACTTGATGAAACTTAATGCTGGATAGATATGCCCACCAGTTCCACCGCCACTTACAATAATTTTCATAGTCATTTTTCTTCCAATTTACTAAAGGCATCGATAAACAAATCCCCACGTTGCTCAAAGGTCTTATATTGATCCCAGCTTGCATTTGCAGGACTGAGTAAGATTGTGTCACCAGGTATCGCCTGTTCATACGCAAGTTGAGCGGCAGTCGCAACAGTCTCACTTTCAAACACCGGGATATTGAGTTCCTCTGCTAATCGACGTAACTTGGGTGCAGTTTCTCCAAAGACAACCATGCCCTTTAAGCCTGCAATATCTGAACTTAGCGCCTCAAAGCCGTTACCACGATCAAGCCCCCCTGCCAAAAGCCAAAGTTTCTGATTATCAAAACCTGACAAAGCTTTTTGTGTTGCCAAAATATTGGTCGCTTTACTATCATTATAAAATTTGATTGCTGATTTTTGACCTAGGTATTGTAAGCGATGTTTGACGCCTGAAAACGTCGTCAAAATACTAACGATAGCCTCAGTAGAGACATTTGATAGTTTTGCCACACAAATTGCTGCTAGTGCATTCTCTAGATTATGCTCGCCAGGTAAGGATAAATCCGCTACTGACATGATTCGCTCATCTTTAAAGTAAATTTGCCCATCAGCAACGTATGCCCCATTCTTGGTTTCATCTGATGTAGAAAAGGGCACAATTTTCGCTAGTGTCTGTCCCGCTTTATGTCGCAATTTTTCTTGATTAAAGTTTAAGACCAGGTAGTCATCAGCTGTCATATTTTCTTGGATACGCCACTTGGCAGCTTCATAACCGACCTGCGACCCATGATAATCTAAATGTGCTGAGAAGACATTTGTGATGACCGCTATATGAGGTCGAAACGTCTCAATCCCCATTAGCTGAAAACTAGATAATTCCATGATGAGTCGTTCATCTGAGGTTGAGCTTGCAGCAACATCTGATGCTGGAAAGCCAATGTTCCCAGATAATTTAGCAACTTGGCCATCTGCGTTAAGGATTTCTGCAATCATCGTGGTCGTCGTCGTCTTACCATTTGTTCCTGTGATGCCAACGATTGGCGATTCAGAGATGAGATAGGCTAACTCAACCTCAGTGATCACTGGAATCCCTAATGCTAATGCTCGAACGACCATCGGATTATCATAAGGAATACCAGGGTTTTTAACCATCACTTCAAACGCTTCTTCCAAGAGGCCTAATGGGTGTTCACCCGTAATTACTTTGATACCTTCAGCTAACAAGCTTTGTGCTGCTGGATTTTCATCAAAAGGCTTACCATCATTTACTGTGACGATTGCACCTAGTGCTTTTAGCACGCGCGCAGCAGACTCACCAGATTTGGCCAAACCTAAGACTAATACTTTTTTATTTTTAAAATTTGAATTTTTTTTCATCATTACTTCCCTTTAGGTCAACCACACAGACCAGTGTGTAACGCTTGCATTTATATCCTCTAATTTTACCGTTTTTAGCGTTTTTTTTCAACAGGAAGCATTAGCCGATTAACAAATCAAAAAAAATATCTAGCAGGTTATCTTCTAGTTTCCCTAAAGAAGATTCCCTGCTAAATATGAGTTATTTTTTAAAAATCAGATCGCATCGCCATCTTTTTCGCCTGTTCGAATACGAATGACACTTTCAACAGGCAGTACAAATATCTTGCCATCCCCGACTTCACCAGTCTGGGTTGTTTCTTGAATGACGTCAATCAATTTTGCAACCCGTTCTTCAACGGTAACAATTTCAATTTTTATCTTTGCAAGTAAGGTTGTATTTAACTTTTGACCACGAACATATTCAACAAACCCTTTTTGATTCCCGTATCCCAACACTTGCGTTACAGTCATCCCTTTTGCTAGATCATGTTTTACCAATGCATCTTTCAAATCTTCTAATTTTTCAGTGCGAATAATCGCTTCTACTTTTTTCATCACTCAACTCTCCTTTACCTGTCCGATTATAACACGATTAGCTATCAAGTCCCATAAATGTTGGGTAGGCGGTTTCATCATGTTCACTATCATCAAGTCCAACTGCTTCTGCACGGTCACTGACACGAATTTCTGTGAATAAGGCAATCACTTTGATAATGATAAACGTGACAACAGCACTAAAGACGATCGTGAACGCGATTGCCTCGATTTGCGCAATCAATAACTTAGCAGAGCCGTAAATGGCACCGGAATAGCCTTTTTCTAAAGCCAGTGCTGGCATGGTGAAGAGACCTGTCATAATCCCACCAAATATACCACCAATGCCATGTGCACCAAATGCATCTAAAGCATCATCGTAACCAAATTTATGCTTAACAACTGAAATAAAGTAGTATGAAATTGGTGAAACAAGTGCACCAATTAAGATAGACGACCACAGTGATACAAAACCAGCACCTGGTGTTATCGCCACAAGTCCAATGACCATACCAGTTGAAGCGCCGACAACTGTTGGTTTACCAATCATTATCTTCTCAACAAGGAGCCAAGATAACATGGCAGCTGCGGCTGCGGTATTTGTCGTCATGAGTGCATGAACGGCAAGGCCATTTGCTGCAAGAGCTGATCCTGCATTGAACCCAAACCAACCAAACCAAAGCAAACCGGCACCTAGGAGTACAAACGGTATGTTATGCGGTCGATATTCAAGACGTGCATAATCACGACGACGTCCTAAGACAATTGCTAACACGAGTGCACTGACGCCTGATGAAATATGGACAACATTACCACCAGCAAAATCAATTGAGTGAATTTTAGCAAGGAAACCTCCACCCCAAACCATATGCGCTAATGGATAATAAACTAAAACTAACCAGAAAGCCATGAAGATAACGAGTGGTGTAAAGCGCATACGACCAACAACTGAACCTGTTAATAAGGCAACAGTTATAATCGAGAACATCATCTGGAAGCCACCAAATAAACCATCTGGTATTTCAAGACCATGTAGACTGTTTTTAGACATGCTCACACCATTAAAGAAGGCATGACCAAAGTTACCAATCCAACTGCCATCTCCAGAAAATGATAGCGTATAGCCAATAGCTACCCAAAGAATAGAGGCAACACCTAGTGGGATAACGGCCATAAGCATTGTATTAAGGACGTTCTTGCGTCGCTCCAAGCCACCGTAGAAAAATGCTAACGCTGGTGTCATGAGAAAGACCAGAGCCGCACACATAATGATAAAAGCAATACTTCCTGAGTTCATAAAATCTCCTAAAATAATGTCAGAGTGAGCTTACGCTCAAATGCGGATGTTAGAAGTTCTAACATAAGTTATATTCCATATTCTAACATAGAAATTAGCACTTGTAAATAGTGAATATTCTAAAAATTCAAACTAATTTTTTACTGTATAAAAAAAGTCATCCGAAGACAACGTTTTTAGGTGCTATTAAGCACATTTGAAGATTGCTCACCCCTAGCTTTAACAAATCGAAAACCTGTTATTTTGCTTAGTTTAAGGCGATTACAACTTCGTTAATTTAGCTTTAGGAATTTTCATGGTAAATATTGAGCCTTTACCAATCTCAGAGTCAACAGCAATCGAGCCCTTGTATATTTTTACAATATTTTCAATAATCGAAAGCCCTAGCCCAGTACCCCCAATTTCTCGATTTCTAGCCTTATCCGCTCGGAAAAATCGCTCAAATATAAAGGCTTGATCTGCTTCACCTATGCCTAGACCATGATCCGACACTTCCGAAACAATCATATCTTCCTCTGCAAAGAGAGAAACTTTGATGTAGGTCTCTTTTTCACCTGAATATTTAACTGCATTATCCATCAAAATCGTCAACGCTTGTATATAATGGTTTTTATAAATTTGGGCCCAAACTTCAGAAGAGATACGCGTTTCAAATTCGATCGTGAAGTTCTGATGAACCATCCTGAAATTATTAACGAGGTCAGATACACATGACACAACTTGCGTCTGTTCCATCTCATTACCGCTATCTTGCTTCAAACGTGCTATATCGAGCATATCTTGGATCATACTAGACATTTTCTGTATTTCTTGCCGTGACGCCTCTAGTGACTCATTTAGCTGCTTAGGATCATCCTTCCCCCAACGGAGTAAAAGATTGATGTGCCCATCAAGTACCGCAAGTGGCGTCCGCAATTCATGACTCACATCAGATACAAATCGCTCTTGTCCTTCCAAATAGTCCTGTTTTTTCTGCATCATACCATTAAATACATCTGCCAGCTCTTCAATCTCATCTCCGGAATTAATCTTAATTTCTTCAAATTCTCCTGATGGTAACTTGGTGATTCGCTTCATGGCTAAATGTAGTTTGGATAGCGGTTTTAAGAGATGACTTGATACAAAATAACCAATGAAATTGGCCCATAGCATGGCAACAACCTCAAGAGCAATGAGTATAAATAAGAGTTTATTTCGAATCACATAATAAAAGTTCAATTCATTAAATGATTGCAAGTAACCAACTACTTTACCTGTGTTTTTAGATCTGATCCGTCGCGTGATAATAAATCCTGTTTTATTGCCCATCTTGACAATAACAGGTTTAGTAGACCTTGTACTATAAAGTGAGATATTAGCAGATTTGGCAGCGAAAATGATTTGCTCATCCTTATCGTAAACCTGAAAATATCGCCAGTCTACACGAGGAATGCCTATCTCCCTAGCTGATTTTATTTCATGACCAGCTTTATCGTAGAAAGTTTCAAGCACGCCCTCCTCTCGATAACCTAAATACTTATAAATGTTTTGAGGTGTCAAATTATCATTAGCTTTTTCCAAATGTTCAGAAACAGAGTTAACAACTTTGACTAGATCTTCTTTTTCACCTTCCAAGAAATACATAATCGACGTCTGATATGAAATGGTTGCAAAAATTGTAAAAACCAAAAAACAAAAAAGCATATTAGCAAAAGACCATTTGACTTTGATACTGCGTTTTTTAACTTGCTTTTCCTGAGATGGTCGGATTCCCATCAAATTCTCCTAAATTGTGACAGCACCTGTTTACGATGACTTCAGCAAGATAATAGCTAAGTCAGTCTATTAAACAAAATGCAACGTTAATGTTTAATAACGACCATCCAGATAGATGATCGCTATTAATGATCGTTATGAATCAGTTTTACCATATCCTAGCATACCGCACTATAAATCTACGGGCTAATCGCATCAGATGACTGACTTATATGTTAGCAACCTACATCTTTGCAGGTGCAACTTGACTTATGATGGGATCAATCAGTTATTTTCACGTAACATGTAGCCTAAACCACGAACTGTTTGAATATAAGAATCTTTACCATCTTGGTCCAATTTGTTACGTAGGTAACGAATATAAACATCAACAACGTTTGTCTCTGTTCCTTCATCATATCCCCATACATTTTGAACAAGTTGTTCACGCGTCACAACATCGTTGACATTTTTCATCAGTGTCGTCAATAAATCATACTCACGTTTTGTCAAGTCGATCACTTCTCCACCACGTTCTACTTGACGATTCTTTTTATTGATCGTCAAATCACGGAAAGTTGTCCCATCAGTTTTTTTACGCTTTTGAATTTCACGATCTTGACGACGGAAATTAGCACGTAAACGCGCCAGTAATTCTTCAATGGCAAACGGTTTTGTAATATAGTCATCTGCACCAATGTCAAGACCAGCTACTTTATCCATGGTACTATCACGCGCAGTCATCATCGTAATCGGTGTTTGTTTCTCATTACGTAAACGACGGGCAACTTCAAATCCGTCTAACTCAGGTAACATCAAATCTAAGAGGATCATATCCCAATCTTGAGCCATTGCTGCTTCAAGACCACTACGACCATCATGACGTACAACAACACTGTACCCCTCATGTTCTAGTTCAAGTGACACAAATCGTGCTAATTGTTTTTCATCTTCAATAATAAGAATTTTCTTTACCATTTTTAATATCTCTTTCTATTGAGTTTAAGCTATACATCACGTATAACACAACTCTTAAGTATGCCACTGAGCTAATCAGTAGTCAGAATTTTTACGATTTATTTTTAAAAACACAACTCTACCAGACACTATCGGATACTGCCTCTTACGTTAGGATAGGGACAAACGATGACACTTACTCTTTTTATTTCTCATCATACCAAGAGTAGTGGAAGATACCAGGTTTATCTTTACGTTCGTAGGTATGCGCACCAAAGTAATCCCGTTGTGCCTGAATTAGATTTGCAGGTAAATTCTCTGAACGGTAACTATCAAAGTAGGCGATAGCACTTGAGAATGTCGGAACCGGCACGCCTGCTTGAACAGCAATGGCTACAACCTCACGAACAGCATGCTGATATTTTGCTGTGATATCGATGAAGTATTCATCCAGCAAAAGATTTGCTAGATCTTCATCGCGACCATAAGCATCTGTAATTTTTTGTAGGAAACGTGCACGGATGATACATCCAGCACGCCAGATAGCAGCAATTTCACCAAAAGGTAAGTCCCAATCGTTATCCTTAGATGCAACACGTAATTGGGCAAACCCTTGGGCATAAGACATGATTTTAGAGAAGTAAAGCGCTTGACGAATTTTTTCAATCAACTCAGCTTTGTCACCTTCAAACTTAAAGTCAGGTGCTTTCAAAACTTTACTTGCCGCGACACGCTCTTCTTTGTATGTCGAAATATAACGGGCAAATACTGACTCTGTAATCAAAGGTAATGGGACACCTGAATCAAGCGCTGATTGGCTTGTCCATTTACCAGTCCCTTTATTTCCAGCAGCATCTAAGATATAATCAACAACTGGGCCTTCTTGACCTTGATCATCTTGATGCGTCAAAATATCTGTTGTAATTTCAATCAGATAGCTATCAAGCTCGCCCTTATTCCACTCCGCAAAAACAGCTTGCATATCAGATGCATTAAGACCAAGTAAGCGTTGCATCAGATCATATGACTCTGCAATTAATTGCATATCGCCATACTCGATGCCATTATGCACCATTTTGACATAGTGACCGGCGCCAGCAGGGCCGATATAAGTCACACAAGGCTTGCCATCTTCTGGTGCTTTAGCCGAAATTTCTTCTAAAACATCTTTAACAAGTTCGTAGGCTTCTTTTTGACCGCCAGGCATGATAGAAGGTCCTTCTAGCGCACCTTTTTCACCACCAGAAACACCTGTACCAATAAAATTAATACCTGAATCAGCTAGTTCAGCATTACGACGCTCAGTATCTTTATAGAATGTATTCCCACCATCGATCAAAATATCGCCTTTATCCAAATGTGGTAAAAGATTTTGAATGGTTGCATCTGTCCCCGGACCTGCTTGAACCATCAACATGATCCGACGCGGTTTTTCAATAGAATTCACAAATGAAGTAATATCATAACTCGGCACAAACTGTTTATCCGGATGCGAAGCAATCACATCTTCCGTTTTTTCTCTAGACCGATTAAAAATTGCGACCTTATAACCACGTGATTCAATGTTAAGCGCCAGATTACGACCCATCACTGCCATACCAACTACACCAAAATTTGCTTGCGTCATTGCCTATTCTCCTATTTAGTCTTATATTTTTATACTTTATAAGAATTAATTATAATATATTTTTAATCATTTTTCAAGTCTAAAAGGCTAAAAAGTTAATTTTTTTGTCAATATCATAAAAAATCGTTTAAAATCTATATTTTTATATCAAAAAACACCTCTACCTTCATTCATTATCAGATATTTTGGGTGTTTATTGTGCTTTATTTTTTGAATTGATTGTCTAACTAACGACACTTTTAACCTCATAGCCTATTTTTAATCAAACAGGCCATCTAATTTAGAAAAAGGTGTCTCTTTATCCGTTACGATTTCTTCTGCTTGTAATCTGGCATAATCTGCTTCTGATAAAACCTGCCAAGATGACCCTGTCGGTAATATATCTGACGTTTTTTCTTCATCTGTAAGCACACGCAAAGGTAAATCTAATAAGATATTATCAGAGACTGCCTCTTCTAAATCAATCACGTCTTTTTCTAAAACAAAGAGCATATCTGCATCGAGATTTTCTTGATTCTCCTCAAAAAACGCGGCATTTGTAAATAGCTCCGATATGGTCATCTCCATCGGCAAGATAACTGGCGTCAAGCTACGGCTTGATGGCATCGTCAAATCAAATTTAGCTGTGAAATTTAAAGCGTATACACCACCATCTGCATCCAGGCGGCCTTGAACTGCTATCTTAGATACGTCCAAAATTTCTGAGTCTCGTGACATCAAATTTTGTTTCAAATCAAGATCATCTTCAAATGTAACTGACTTCTTTTTATTTAATTCTTGTAAAGACCATTTCATCTTATTAATCTCCTTAATGCTATTGTATAATATTTAAAATTAGAATGATAGGGGCTAAATTCAAAAAATAGGTGAACATAAGGCCACTTGCTGTAGCTTTTATACGCACCTATTTACATGATGATAGCTGAGTAAATTTAAGGCAGCTATCGAAAACTATTATTTGCTAAATGACTCGGTTAATTGTGGGACTACTTGTTTTTTACGTGAGACTGCACCAGCCAAGAAAGCATGATTATCTTTTAGCTCAAAGTTAAACGCAGCTTCAACCTTGTCACTATTTTGGCCTAGGGCTAAAATTTCAGAGTTTGAATTGACGATGTCTGTAATCATAAAGACAAAATCGGAGTAGGCATTAGCTTGCATTGCTGTTTTAATTGCTGTTTCAATTTCAGACTGACGCGCTAGCACTTCAGGAATATCAACGGTATTGACCTGTGCAACACGCACACTGTGACCATTTAATTCAAAAGTCTTGGCATCGATGTCAATCAGTACGTCGGCTGGTTTTGTCGCCAAATTAGTCCCTGCTTTGAGTAGGGCAAGGCCATAGGTTTCAAGGTCTACACCTGCGATTTTAGCCAAGTCCTCAGCAACTTTTACATCTGTTTCATGCGTTGTTGGTGATTTTAGAAGTAAAGTATCTGAAATCAAGCCAGACAAGAGCAAACCCGCTGTTGCTTTAGGAATCTCACGACCATCAGCTTTGAACTGACGATAAACGATAGATGATGCCGAACCAACTGGTTCCAAAATCATAAATAATGGTGCTTGCGTTTCAAAGTTCGCGACACGGTGATGGTCTACAACACCTAAAATCGTCACATCGCGAATATCTGAGATAGACTGTTGGAATTCATTATGGTCTGTCAAAATCACCTGATCAGCACCTTCTGCTTTGGCAGAAGTAACAACACGTGGTGCTGGTACGCCAAAGTAATCTAGTGCAAAGGCAGTTTCTTCATTTACATCACCAAGCGCAACGACTTCAGCCGTCTCAAGGCCACGCAAGCGCGAAAGCTCTGCAAAGGCATAAGATGACCCAATCGCATCTGTATCCGGATTTTGGTGACCAAAAACTAAAATTTTAGACATGTATTACTTCCTCTTGATTTCTTTTTAAGAATTTACTTTCAGTAGTCATTATATCAAATTTGCCCTCTATAATAAAGATTTAGGCACTTTTTTGATAAATCCTTTTGGCAACTTGTAGCACGATCAGATACCCGATAATAATGAACGGGAAGATTAGCCAATAATTTACTGGGAGATGCTTTAAATCAAAGAAATGACCGAGAGACGTCATGCTTAATAACCCACCTGCGATGAATACACCACCTGTTGTGACAAAGACTGGTAGACTTGCTCGGCTCTTGATAAAAGGCAATTTCTTAGTACGTAAGATGTGAAGTGCAAGTGTTTGCGTAATCAAGCCAACCGCAAACCAGCCACTTTGGAAGGCACCTTGACTAGCGACCGTGTTATAGTGAAAGCCAAAATAAAGAATGATAAAGGTCAAGACATCAAAAATTGAGCTGACTGGACCAATTAAGACCGTGAAATGAACTAAATTTTTCATGTTCCAAGTCACTGGCTTTTCGATTTCTTCCGGATCGACGTTATCCCATGGAATGGCTAACTGGGCAACATCATAGATTAGATTTTGCACTAAAAGTTGCATGGATAGCATCGCTAAGAAGGGTAAGAAGGCGCTAGCAATCAGAATAGAGAAGACGTTCCCGAAATTTGAACTGAGGGTTATCTTGATATACTTCATCATGTTGACAAAGACACGGCGTCCTTCTTGCACACCTACTTCTAAGACTTCTAGACTTTTTTCTAGCAGGATGATTGTACTGGCATCTTTGGTAATATCTGCAGCAGTATCTACTGAAATCCCGACATCTGCCGTTCTTAAAGAAGGGGCATCATTGATGCCATCTCCCATGAAACCGACTGTATGACCATTTTGCTTAAGTAACTTGATCACGCGCTCTTTTTGCATCGGATTTAACTTAGCAAATAAGTGAACACGCTCAGCTTGATCTAGCAATACTGCATCACTCATTTGATCGATATCAGTCCCTAAAAGATAGTGTTCCGCATTAATGCCAACATCCACACAGACTTTTTGTGCAACGATTGCATTATCTCCAGTTAGTACTTTTACGGTGACACCATGTGCCTGTAATGATGAAATTGCTGTGATAGCTGATGCTTTTGCTGGATCTAAAAATCCAATAAAGCCTAGAATTGTCAACTCTTTTTCATCTGAGATGTTAATCGTATCACTTTGAATTGATTTTTGTGCGACTGTGATGACACGCATGCCATCTTGATTCATTTTAATATTCACAGCCTTCATCTGCTCAATAAGCTCCGGTGTTAAGGCTATTTTTTCACCATTGATGAGTACTGAATCACAAACCTCAGCCATTTCTTCAACGGCCCCTTTAGTAATCATCACTTTTTCAGCCGCTATAGACAAGGCTACAGATAAGCGACGACGTGAAAAATCAAAAGGAATTTCATCGATTTTACTGATATTCTCAAAAGGGAGTTGTTTTTTTTCTCTTGAAAAATAATCCAGCACAGCCACATCCATCAGGTTCCGCCAGCCTGTTTGATATTTAGAATTAAGATAAGCATAATTCAGTACTGCTTCATTTTCATTGCCAAAAGGATCAACATAGTGCATGAGGACAACACGGTCTTCTGTAATCGTACCCGTCTTATCCGTACACAGAATATCCATCGCACCTAGATTTTGAATCGCTGACAATTTTTTGACGATGACTTTTTCTTTAGCCAGTCTTTGCGCACCTTTTGCCAAGTTTGAGTTGACAATCATCGGTAGCATCTCAGGTGTTAGCCCTACCGCTACAGCAATCGCAAAGAAAAAGGCATTACTCACATCATGTTTTGTAAACACATTCAGAACAAAAACAACCGGAAATAAAATCGCAATCATTTTTAAGAGTAGCGCACTGACTTTTTTCAGTCCAACTTCAAATGCCGTATCAGCCTTGCTACCTGTCGCGCTTTGCGCAATATCACCGAAGAAGGTTGCTTGTCCAGTTTTTAAGATGAGAATCAAGCCTTGCCCACTAAGGACATCTGTTCCCATGAATAAAAGATTGGGTAAATCAACAGCTGATTTCTTAGAGAAGGCATCTTGATTATTCTCTATGAGTGGCAATTTTTCGACTGGTAGAGACTCACCTGTTAATGAGCTTTGGTTGATGAATAAGTCATTTGATGTTAATAAAACGCCATCTGCTGGGATCATATCCCCTGTATGCAACTTAACGATATCTCCAGGTACAACCTCATCCATAGGGATTTCTTGTTGCTGACCATCACGGATTACTGCTGCCGTGTTTTCAATCATCTCACGCAAGTTGATGCTAGTCTTTTGACTCGCGTATTCTTGATAAAAACTGATAGATACGGAACAAATGACCATCAAGCTCATGACAAGAGCAGCTTCGTAATCATTGGTTATAACAGATACAAATGCCAATAGCAATAAGACGATAACAAAGGGATCTTTTAGCGCATTCAGCCAAATTTTCCAAGCAGGTATCGGATTTTGAGCGGCGACAATATTCATACCAAAGTTTTCCAAGCGAGCTTTGGCTTCAGAAGCTGTTAACCCGTCTGAGGACGTCGTATAAGCTTCATACAATTGCTTTGTCGATTGCAAGGCAAGTTGTTGTAATTCAAATGCTTTTGTCTTTTTTTCCATTTTAGACCTCTTAGCTGCTAACTAGCCTATCCTAGACAATAATATGTGGTTCTCTGTCAAAACAAGACAAACCACTTTTTATGCCCTAGAAAATGATGGCCGTTAGCACCTTTTTCTTTCCTTGAATCATTGTCTTAGCAGTTTAAAAATCGGCTTGGGCAACAGGCAACTTTATTTTGTATGAGGGTGTGTTCAGCTGGATCATACAATCGGCACCTCACAAGATCATCATGCAAAATAAAAGGAATCTGGGCACCAACAATAAGTTGGTGCCCAGATTCCTTGATCGTTTATCAGCGCACATTAGCCTATCGTTGAACTTTAGCACTATACGGCGTAAGAAATTCTTCTAGCTACATTGAAATAAACCTTCACGATTTATTTTGTTTGACCAGCTTGGCGTCTCTCGACATTTCGCGGCAGTAGCATATTTCCAGTATAGGAGCCTCATCTAACAATGATTATTTAATTTTTATAGGTATTACAGGCTAATTGTAACTTAAAAATTAGCATTTGTAAAGTATTCTGTGATAAAATACTAAAAATTTGACTAACAATAAAACCCCACCATATCTTCACTTAAACCTGACTAATAGCCGTATCTGATATTGGATAAGGCAGTTATAGCTTTTAGCTGACTGGACTGCGACGTGGTTAGGACAATCCCATTTTGTGTTAGAGTTCGTGCTATATCCAAATTCATCCGACTTAAAATCATCGGTACCGATGACGCACGTTGCACTAACTCATCCCTGTAGTGGCTTAATACCTGTTTTAACGGCTCAGTAGTAGGCTGACTGGCTAAGTCACTGACTAGAGCGTCAATTATCACAACAGCCTCCTGCGACCGCTCTCCCCCACCTGAAAACCAGGATAATTTATTTGACATATGCGCCTCCTTTTTGACTAGATGATACACCTTTAAGCGTCACATGTCAAAACTTACTGTGGCTAATCTTCCTTAGCCAGCTGAATCGGATATTTATGACCAAACTTTTTAATTTCTCTCAGAATGAGGTCTAATTCTCTTCCTTTATCCGTTAGGGCATAACTTGTTTTTGGTGGCATCTCTTGTAGGATTGTTTTGACAACTAGCCCATCTTCAATCAACTCTTTTAAATCCTTGCTTAAGGTATGCGGTGTAATCCCCTTTAATAAGCGGCTTAACTCATTAAACCCTCTTTCACCTTCCAAAAGATGATTGAGCAGTAGCAACTTCCATTTGCCACCGATTATGGCGAGGGTATTAGCTGCATCACAGTGACACTTAATCATGTGTTGGTATGTTTTTCTCATGCTTCTCCTTATTTTTTATGCCACGGGGGTAGTATCTTTTTAAACAGTATTGCATCTATTATACAATAACTTTATACTAAGATTACACCATTATATAGGAGGAATATATCATGACACATAGCATACCCAATTTAACAGAACACGTTTCTGTCAGAGATTTCAAGGATATCCCATTATCAGCTGAAATCAAAGCACAACTAAGTCTCGCAGCGCGTAGCGCCTCATCTTCTCATTTTGTACAATCATTTTCAATCATAGAGATCACAGATATGACACTTAGAACGCAGTTAGCTGATATTACTGAGAGTGCAACCTACGTCAAACAAACAGGCGCATTTTACGTATTTGTAGCTGATTTATATCGCCAATCAACCTTACTCACTAAACAGGGCAGATCGTTAGATGGTCTATCAAATATGGAATCTTTGCTCGTTAGCATCGTCGATACCACAATCGCCGCCCAAAATATGGTTGTTGCAGCTGAAGCAATGGATTTGGGTATCTGCTATATCGGCGGTATTCGCAATGATGTCGAAAAAGTAGCCGACCTCCTAAACCTACCTAAGTACACACTCCCCTTATTTGGCTTAACAATCGGCATACCAAATAGCAAAAATAAGGTTAAGCCTAGATTGCTAGCTAAAAACCAAGTTAGCGAGAACAGCTATCCAACAGCACAATTTGCTGACCTAAGTGAGTATGACGACTTAAGCAAAGCCTATTATGCTGACAGAGAGACAAATCAAAAGACGAGTTCTTGGTCACAACAAAATATTGCATTTTTTCAAACGATTAGACGTCCTGAGATCGCTGATTTTCTAAAGAAACAAGGCTTTAGTTTGACTTGATTACCGCTGCTAGCTTAGTTTCAACTGATCACAAATCATAAAACCCCTAAGTTAGCTATCTGGCTAATTTAGGGGTTTTAAGTTTAAGCAACACGCTCAAATTGTGAATTATATAGATCAGCATAAAAGCCATCTTGGGCAAGCAAGGCTTTGTGGTCACCACTTTCGATGATATCCCCATCTTTCATTACCAAAATTAAATCGGCATTCTTGATGGTAGACAGTCTATGGGCGATAACAAAACTTGTTCGACCTTCCATTAACTTATCCATCGCTTTTTGAATGAGCTCTTCTGTCCGCGTATCCACTGAAGAAGTCGCTTCATCCAAAATTAACATCGGTGCATCTTTTAAGAGAGCACGCGCAATCGTTAAGAGTTGACGTTCCCCAACAGATAACTCATCCGCGTCTTTCAACATGGAATCATAGCCGTTTGGTAGGGTATTAATGAAGTGATCAATACCAACTGCTTTGGCAGCATCAACGACTTGTTTATCGCTGACATTCGCTTGGTTGTAGATCAAATTCTCTTTAACTGTACCTTCAAATAACCACGTATCTTGTAAGACCATCGAAAATTGATCATGAACAGCTTCACGCGTAATCTCTTTAATTGGCGTACCGTCGATGATGATTTGTCCAGAAGTCGTGTCATAGAATCTCATGAGCAGGTTAACCATGGTAGATTTACCAGCTCCAGTAGGGCCTACGATGGCGATTTTTTGACCCGGTTCAGCCTTAGCTGAAAAGTCGTTAATGATGACGCGATCTTCATTATAGCCAAAGTGAACATTTTGAAATTCGACAGCTCCCTTAGGATTAGGTAATACTGTTGCTTTGCCTGTTTCATCGGCTAGTTCATCTTCTGCTAAGAAGGCAAAAATACGTTCAGAGGCTGCACCTGCAGATTGCAAAGACGTCACTGCTTGGGCAATTTGCGTCAGCGGTTGTGTGAAGAGACGAATATAAATCATGAAGGCAACGATAACGCCAAATTCGATTTTACCATCGATCGCTAATACAGCACCTACTAAACAGACCGCAGCATAGCCAAAGTTACCGATAAATTGCATGATTGGCATCATCAAACCTGATAGAAACTGTGATTTCCAGACAGAGTTGTATAAGCGTTCATTAATGGCATCAAATTCATCTTGTTTTTCTTTGTCAGCATTTGATACCTTAACCATATTATGGCCTGAGAAAATTTCCTCAACAAAGCCATTGACTTCTCCCAGCCCACTTTGTTGGGCATTAAAGAATTTTTGAGATTTACTCATGATTAATATCATAAGGCCAAATCCGATGGCTGTTGTTGCGATGGCAGTCAAGCTCATCTGGATATTTGTTTTAAACATCATGATGATTGAGCCAAAGAATAGGGTAAGCGCTGAGACTAAACTACCAACTGATTGGTTAAGCGCTTGGCTAATGGCATCGACATCGTTGGTCACACGTGATAAGGTATCCCCATAAGGATGACCATCAAAATAACGCAGCGGTAGTTTGTTGATCTTTGTTGAAATATCCTGGCGTAACTTCTTAGAGGCACGCTGCGTGACTGTTGCCATGATGAAGCCTTGACTATAACTCAAAATAGCAGATCCGACATAAAAAGCAATCAGTAACATCCCAATCGACATGATTTTATCCAAGTCGATATCACCATGACCTGGATGGCCTTTAGGAATAAAACTGGCTTGTAGGCCACTGATGATTTTATTGGTTATTTCTGACAATCTATCCGGACCTATGATGGTCAGATAAGCACCACCACATGCTGCAATCGCCGCAACCAAAATACCACCATACCATGGCTTAACATATTTCAATAAATCAGATAATGCTTTTTTGATATTCTTAGGTTTTTCGCCACCGCGACCAAGACCGCGTCCGGGACCAAATCCACGACCCGCAGGCCGTCTAGACGTCTGTGTTTCAGTACTCATTAGGCTAACTCCTCCTTAGATAGTTGTGAATAAGCAATTTCTTGGTAGACTGGATTGCTTGCTAACAGTTCAGTATGTGTCCCATGACCAACTACCTTACCTTTGTCCAACACAATAATTTGATCTGCATCAATAATCGTCCCAATACGCTGTGCGACAATTAATTTTGTCGTCTCTGCAGTTTCGCGGTTCAAGGTATCCCGTAAAACACGGTCAGTCTTATAATCCAGTGCTGAGAAACTATCATCAAATACCAGAATCTCTGGTCGACGTGCTAAGGCACGCGCAATTGCAAGGCGTTGTTTTTGACCACCAGAAAGGTTGAGCCCACCTTGTGAAATTTCAGCATCCAAGCCCTTTTCATTTTTTGTGACAAATTCTTCTGCTTGTGCAAGACGGACTGCTGACATAAGGGCATCATCCGTTAAGTCACCACCTGCATTTGTCCCAAATGCCAAGTTTGATCGAATCGTCCCATTAAACATGACTGGTTTTTGCGGGATAAAGCCCATTTTATTATGTAGGGCATTTTCCGTATAGTCCTTAACATTGACACCATCAACCAATACTTGACCTGCTGTGACATCATAGTAACGCGGAATAAGATTAATTAATGTGGATTTACCAGAGCCTGTAGAGCCGATAAAGGCGACAGTTTCCCCTTTATTTGCCTTAAAAGATATGCCTTCGATGACATGTTCAGAAGCATCTGCATATTGGAAGTAGACGTTCTTAAACTCAACTGTCCCAACTTCTGTTGCAGCATCGCCATCTTTCGTACCGTTTTTGATAGATGAGTCTGTATCGATCACCTCATTAATCCGGCCAGCAGACACATTAGCACGTGGCATCATGATGAAAATCATCGTCAGCATCATGAAGGCCATCACGACTTGCATCCCATAAGACGTAAAGACGACCATATCAGAAAATAAATTAATCCGTGGAGAATTCCCTGGTGTACCAATCGCTGCATTTTTGATGATCGTCGCACCAATCAGATAAACAGCAACTGAAAGGCCTGATGAAACCATCGACATCATGGGCATCATGAAGGCCATGACGCGTTGAATAAATAAATTTGTTGATGTGATATCCGCATTCGCACGTTCAAATTTTTCTGTTTGATAGCCTTCTGCATTATAGGCACGTACAACATGAATCCCTGTCAAATTTTCTCGGGTAACCGAGTTCAATTTATCCGTTAACTTTTGGATAATCTTAAATCTTGGCATGGCAAGGGTGACGATAATACTAATGGCAACCAAGATAAATAGTACCGCAACACCTAGCGCTGTCGTCCATTCCCAAGACTTATCTGCAATCTTAAAAATGGCCCATACTGCTGTAATTGGCGCTTTTATAATGAGCTGTAAGCCCATGGCAACAAACATTTGCACTTGTGTAATATCATTTGTCGAGCGAGTTATCAAACTAGCTGTTGAAAATTGATTGATCTCCGCCATCGAGTACTCAGATACCTGATGGTAGACGTCGTGACGAAGCGTTCGTGACAGACCTGCTGCAACACGAGCCGCAAAATAGCCGACGACGATTGCTGCTGCAAGCGAGCCTAAAGCGCACAGCACCATCCATTTCCCCTGATCAAAAATCTGAGAAACAGTCGTGCCTTTTTCTTGGATTAATTTTGTGACCTTACTCATATAATCAGGTAATTTCAAGTCCAAATAGACCTGTGTGATGATAAAAATAAGGCTAATGCCAACATAGCGAAGCTCTTTTCCAGTGAGCTTTTTCAGTATTTTAAACATGTTCGCCTCCTAAATTTCTTTTTATTTTTTGAATCGTTGCAACGAACTGACGAATTTCATCTTCCGACAAATCTGCACGTAAAACTGTTTCAAACATTTTTTTGCGTTCCATCATCATCTCTTGCATGCCAAGCGCTTTATCAGTCAAAATCAACTTTTTAAGTCTGGCATCGTAGGCAACTGTTTCACGTCGGATTAAGCCGCCTTGCTCCAATTTCTTAATGAAGGTTGTTGCTGTGGGGCGTCTCATGACGAATTCCTTTTCCAAATCTCTTTGAAAGACATCTTCACCTTGATGTTTAATCAAATAATCTATCACCCAAATTTGTAAGCCATGTAGCTTACCTGGATGGTCCTGATTATCATTAGCATCGCAATCGGCCTTGTCTTTCGCTTTATTTTTTGCGACATATCGTAATAAAGAGATATTCAATTCTCGCAACTCGGTACCGATGTTTCCTGTGTTCATTTTAACTCCTTTATTCATCATGTTAGCTATATAACTGTTAGCATGATAACAATTATACGATGAACTGGCTGACTTGTCAAAAATTTAAGATACAAAACCACCAATGATATTTCTAGTACTAGTTAGCTGGTAATACGGTCATATTTTGATATAATTAAAAAATGAAAACATTATTTAAAGTGATACTCTGTCTCCTAATCGTGCTAGTTATCGGCTCAGTCGGTGCAAGCTTTTACTTCTTCAACGTTGCCCAAGTTCGAGGCAAAAAATCCTTTATTACTGTTAAGGAAACCCCAAAGTCTTCCCCGCTTTATCAAGATGAAAAGGACTTCCTGAAGCTTGAGAAAAAGACCTTAACCTTGACTAATGATGACTTGACGCTTAAATCTTGGTATGTCCCAGCTGAAACCAAGACGGATAAGACCGTCATCGTTGTGCATGGCTTTAATGCCAAGAAAGAAGAAGAAATGTCTGCTTACGGCATGCTCTTCCATAAACTCGGCTATAATGTTTTGATGCCGGATAACCGTGCACATGGCGAGTCTGAGGGTAAAATAATCGGCTATGGTGTAACAGATAGTCGTGATTTGATCAAATGGACCGATAAACTCGTCAAAAGCAATCCTCAATCTGAGATTACTTATTTCGGCGTTTCTATGGGCGCAGCGACTGTTATGATGGCTTCTGGAAAAGATATGCCAAAAAATGTCAAGGCGATTATTGAAGATTGTGGCTATACTTCTGTCTGGGATGAATTAAGCTATCAGGCAAAAGATATGTATAACCTACCAGCCTTCCCGATTTTATATGAAGTATCTGCCATATCAAAACTAAGAGCTGGCTTTACTTATGGCAGTCCAGAAGCAAGTTCTGTTGTCGCACTGTCTCATAATAAACTCCCTGCACTATTTATTCATGGGGATGCGGATGATTTCGTGCCCACAGCCATGGTAGACGAGAATTACGCAGCAACTAAAGGCCCTAAGATGCGCTGGATTGTAAAAGGTGCCAAGCATGCCCAAGCACTCAAAGTTGATAAAGCTGGCTACTATGCCAAAGTTGCTGAGTTTTTAGCAATCTATGAACCAGTTAAGTAAGCATAACACGAAAAGACTTGCCACTTGTAAAGCGGTAAGTTTTTTTATATGGCGCAACTTAATCTCCTACCAGTTTTTGTGATCTCCCCATCCTCCATGTATGCTCATTAACCCGCTCATTATAAATGCCCATTTTTGAAGATAGGTAACCAAGGTTACACAAAGCAATACGAGTAAAGTCCCAGGCATGATTTTGACGGCACTATCTACACAAAGCTACTATAATATGGTAAAATAAGAGCAATGAACTTTTGAAATGAGGATAGAATGGCTGACGATAATACAGTAGAATTAAATGACCAAATGCTGGTGAGACGCGAGAAGTTAGAAACGATTCGCGAATCTGGACTTGATCCATTTGGTAAGCGTTTTGAGCGCACTGCAAACTCTGCAACTTTAAATGACACCTATGCAGATAAATCAAAAGAAGACCTGCATGATCTTGCTGAACGTGCAACAATTGCTGGTCGGATTATGACCAAACGCGGTAAGGGTAAAGTGTCATTTGCACATATCCAAGACCGTGAAGGACAGGTCCAAATTTATGTTCGTAAAGATAACGTTGGCGATGAAGCCTATGATATCTTTAAACATGCCGACCTTGGTGATTTCTATGGTATCGAAGGTGAAGTCATGCGTACAGATATGGGTGAGTTATCGATCAAAGCTGATAAACTGACTTTCTTATCTAAAGCACTACGCCCACTACCAGAAAAATATCACGGTTTAACAGACACTGAAACTAAATATCGCAAACGTTATCTCGATTTAATTTCTAATCGTGAAAGCTTTGATCGTTTCGTGTCACGTAGCAAAATCATTTCTGAAGTCAGACGCTATTTAGATAGCCATGATTATCTTGAAGTCGAAACACCAGTATTACATAATGAAGCTGGTGGTGCTGCTGCAAGACCCTTCATGACCCATCATAATGCACAAGATATCGATATGGCACTCCGTATTGCCTTAGAACTCCATCTCAAACGCTTGATCGTTGGCGGCATGGAGAAAGTCTATGAAATCGGCCGTGTTTTCCGTAATGAAGGGATGGATACAACCCACAATCCTGAATTTACAATGCTTGAAGTCTATACAGCTTATACAGACTATATGGATGTCATGAACTTGACTGAAGGCTTGATCCAACACGTCGCTAAGGCTGCTGTTGGTAAAGATGTTGTCACTTATGATGACCAAGAAATCAACCTATCCGCTGCCTTCAAACGCGTTCATATGGTGGATGCAATCAACGAAAAAACAGGTGTTAACTTCTTTGATATCGCCGATTTAGAGGCTGCCAAAGCAGTCGCTGAAGCGCATCATATCAAAGTAGAACCACATTTCCGTTGGGGTCATATCGTCAATGAATTCTTCGAAAAATATGTTGAAGAAGCATTGATCCAACCAACATTTATCTTTGGTCATCCTGTGGATATCTCACCACTTGCTAAGAAAAACCCAGAAGACGACCGATTCACTGACCGCTTTGAACTCTTCATCGTAGGTCGTGAATTTGGTAATGCCTTTACTGAGCTAAATGATCCAATCGACCAATTAGAACGTTTTGAAAAACAAGCAAGCGATGCTGCAAATGGCGATGACGAAGCAACAGGTATCGATTATGATTTTGTCGAATCTCTTGAATACGGTATGCCGCCAACTGGTGGTCTAGGGATTGGTATCGACCGCCTTGTTATGTTACTAACAGGTGCACAGTCTATCCGTGATGTCTTATTATTCCCAACGATGAAATAAGCCTTGTGCTACTCGCACTACCTTAATAAAAAAAGATACTGTCCAAACATTGGATAGTATCTTTTTTTGCGACAGACTCAAGGTTTGCGTCGGCTAATCTGATTTGTATTTGTTAATAACCTTGTGCTAAATCGACTTGATTTTTAACAGCAGTCCCTGCTCTAAAATCTGTCAAGACATCTTTAAAAATCTGCATGGCACGGTCAAAGTAATCATCGATTTCCCCAGCCGTATGAGGGGTGATCAAGACATTTGGCATATCCCAAAATACAGACTCCTCCCCTAAAGGCTCTTGACTAAATACATCTAACCCGCAAAATGCGAGTGTTCCATCCGTCAATGCTGTGACAAGTGCCGCCTCGTCAACTGTCCCACCACGTGAGATATTGATAAACATACTGTGCTTTTTCATGGCTGAGAAAACTGACGCATTAAAGAGATGGTGTGTCTCAGGCGTTAATGGGACTAATAAGACAACGATATCAGCCATTGCAACAGCAGTGGTCAGCTCACCTGTTTGATATATCTTGTCATATAGTGTATTTGCCTTACCGCTTCTTGACACACCTGTGACACGCATACCCAGAGCTGTTGCCTTACGAGCCAGTGCATCACCAATAGAACCCGCGCCAACAATACAAAGGCTTTTCCCTTGAATGCTCGAAAACACACCCGAAGCATGAGACCAGTGATGCTGCTCCTGATTTTTTATGGCAAGCGTCAGTTGACGTGTATGGACCAACATCATAGCCAATGCATGCTCTGACATATGTTCGGCATGTAAGCCACTACTATTTGCCAAAATAATGTTGTGTGCCTCAAGATAAGCAAACGGCATCTTATTTACACCGGCTGAAACTGTAAATACTAGCTTTAAATTTGGAAAGTGAGCTAAAAATTCAGCAGATACAACCGGCTTCGATACCAATATGACAATATCAGGATATGTATCTATTAATTGCTTATCAACTGTGATGATCGACGCTGAAAATAAGGCTTCATAATGTGCTTTTTCTTTTTCTGATAAGTCATGCATGATTGCAATCATCTTTAATTACCTCCAAATTATGCCTGCTTAGGCAACAAATGACATTAACGACTCATGCCTATCACCTCTACTTTAGCATGAGCTTGTCAATAGTTTACCATATTCTGACTGCATATGCTTGTCAGGGTGACATCCTATTCGTGGTACATCCAGGGGGAGGATGAACCTGATTATGGCATCAAGTAAGCAAATAACGCTGAGCTATTCGCCTAACTCCTGAATCAAGCCACGCGATGCAACAGGAGTTGAAAAGACAATCTGTGTTTGTGTCTGACCAAACTTTTGTAGTAACCCTATGAAGCCATCTAATTCATCTGTGCTCGGAAAGACAACTTTTAGTAACATCGAATACGGCCCTGTAACACAGTCACACGCCAATACATTAGGACAAGCCTCAATAAATGGATAAAAGGCTGGTTTATCTGTTGGTTTGACTTCTAAGCTCACGTAAGCCTTAATATGATAGCCCATTTTTTTATAGTCTAAAATGCCTTGATAGCCCTGTATAATCCCTTTTCTCTCTAAACGCTGGAGTCTAGCTGATACTGCTGGAGAAGAAATAAAGCAGGTCGCCGCAAGATTTTTTAAAGACGCCCGTCCCTCTTTTTGCAATGTATTTAATAGTGTCATATCGATATCGTCCATATCACCCGTCGCTTTCCATTTTTCGCTTATTTTTTCTTGATTACCTAAAGCTATTCTATCATAATCCAAGCTATAACTTTATTTTCTTAATCAAAAAATACGATATACCGCATTTAGGTCAGCATTTCACTTAAGCTATTGTGACAAACTAGCTGGTATGATAAGCTTTACTCTATTAACTAAATAAACCAAACCTGATAGGGAGACAATTATGACGAGAATTGAAAAAGATAGCCTAGGCACAAGAGCCATTCCTGTATATGCTTACTACGGTATTCATACGCAAAGAGCTAGCGAAAATTTTAAAATCAGTCATCAAAAAATGCACCCCTTGCTGATCAAAAATATGGCTAAAATAAAAAAAGCAGCGGCAATTAGCCATCAACAGAGTAAAGAACTTGATGACCATAAAGCAACTGCTATGATTCAAGCTTGTCAAGATATCATTTCTGGAAAGTTTGCCGATCAATTCATCGTAGATGCCATACAAGGTGGTGCAGGGACTTCAGCAAATATGAATGTCAATGAAGTGATTGCCAATCGGTCACTCGAGATACTTGGTGAAACTCTCGGAAATTATGCAATCATCAACCCTAATGATCATGTCAATCAATCTCAATCAACAAATGACGTCTTCCCGACTGCAGGCAAAATGGCAATTCTAGAGTCACTAGTCCCACTAGAAAACGAACTTCATAAACTAGCTAAAGCGCTTGAGCAAAAATCAGTCGCATTTCAAGATGTGATCAAGGTTGGTCGAACACAACTACAAGATGCATTACCACTGTCATTGGGTGATACCTTTGGTGCTTACCAGCAGGTGATTGCGCGTGAATATCACAGAATCATCTCAGTTAGGTCTGAACTTACAACAGTCAACTTAGGCGGGACTGCTATCGGAACAAGCATGAACGCATCTCATTACTATCTGGATCATGTCGTGCCCATCCTCAACCAAGATTTTTTCATACCACTGAGGCAAGCAGATAACTTAATAGACGCAACACAAAATTTAGATGGTTTCATGCAAGTATCTGGACGACTAAAAGGTATCGCTACGACTATCTCAAAATTAGCAAATGATCTGCGCTTAATGTCAAGTGGCCCACAAGCTGGTTTATCTGAAATCCAGTTGCCTGCCAAACAAGTTGGCTCGTCTATTATGCCTGGTAAAATTAATCCGGTGATTCCGGAGATGGTATCACAAGTCGCCTTTCAAGTAATTGGCAATGACCTTACCGCAACTTTTGCCATTGAAGCTGGACAACTTGAGTTAAATGCTTTTGAGCCAATATTATTTCAAAACATATTATCATCCATTGATTTATTAACCAATGCGATTCGTACCTTGACAACGCATGCCATACAAGACTTACAGGCTAATAAAAGTCAGTGTTATGAGAGCGTGATGTCAAGTGATCTCATGATCACAGCGCTTGCACCATTTCTTTCCTATGCCACTGCTGCAAGCTTAATCAAAGAAGCACGTCTAGCAAAATGCTCTGTGCGAGAATTAGCATTTAAAAAGCAAATCCTACCCGTTGCACAATTGGAAGGCTTACTGAGCATCGATTACTTAATTAAGAAACCCGAGAAACTAGCTATCTAAGTAGACAAAAAGAACGCCTAATCTAGACGTTCTTTCTGTGATAAAAAACTGTTGGAAAGGTATCAGCTTATTTAGCTTTACGTAAGCTACCAAAGATAACACCTGAGAGTACTGCACCAATTGCGATTGCAATTAAATACATGATTGGGTTACTTGTCAAAGCAACTACGAAGATACCACCGTGAGGTGCCATTAATTTGATACCAAGGGCACCAACTAGACCACCTGTTACAGCAGAGCCGATAACAAATGATGGAATCGCACGAGCAGGGTCAGCCGCACCAAATGGAATCGCACCCTCAGTAATAAATGAAAGTCCCATAACAATATTTGTTAAACCAGAGTTTTGTTCTTCTTTAGTGAATTTATTTTTGAAAAGTAATGTTGCAACGAATACTGCAAGAGGCGGTACCATACCACCTGCCATAACAGATGCCATTACGATAGAGCCACCACTTGCTACAGTTGCAGCAAGTGTACCAGTACCAAATACGTAGGCTGTTTTGTTGAATGGTCCACCCATATCAATCGCCATCATACCACCAAGAATGGCACCAAGCACAACTGCATTTGCACCAGAAAGGCTGTTCAGGAAGTTAGTAAGACCACTGTTGATTGCTGCCATTGGAATATTGACAAACAACATCAGGAAACCAGTTATCAACACACCTAGTACTGGGTAGATTAAGATGGAAATAATACCGTTAAGTGAACGTGGCACATTTGAAAAGATTTTTCTTAGGACAAGAATCACACCACCCGCAAGGAAACCACCTACGAGCGCGCCTAGGAAACCTGATGGAACACCAGCAAGTGCCAATGTTTTGTCACCGCCACTAGCAAATGGTATTTTACCAAAAGCTAGGCCATTTGACGCAATCGCACCAGCTACAAAACCAGCTACAAGACCTGGTTTTTCAGCAATAGAGTAGGCGATATAACCTGCAAGAACTGGTAGCATGAAGCCAAATGCTGCACCACCCATTTGTTTGAAGGTTGAAGCAAGTTCATGGTAGCTACCTAAGTGGCTTAATTGATCTTTTGGTACACCCATGGCATTATCAATCAAGAATGCGATTGCAATTGCAATCCCACCACCGATAACGAATGGTAACATACTAGATACACCACTCATCAAGTGTTTGTAGAAAGCTTTACCAAGACTAAGTTTAGCTTCTGAGCTGTCTTCTGTGCTTTCTCCTGTTGCTTTATAACGTGGTAAATTGCCAGATACTGCTTGATTGATCAAGTTTTCTGGCTCACGAATACCCGCTGCAACTGGTTTAGAAATCAATGGTTTACCGTCAAAACGTTCCATCTCAACCGCTTTATCAGCTGCGATGATAACCCCTTTTGCTTTTTTGATGTCATCAGCTGTCAATCTGTTACCAACACCAGATGCCCCGTTGGTTTCAACTTTGATGCTAACACCCATTTCTTTAGCTTGTTTTTTAAGTGCTTCTTCAGCCATATAAGTATGGGCAATACCTGTTGTACATGCTGTTACGGCAACGATAAAGTCTTGATCAGCATTTACTGGTGTGCTAACTTCTTCTACTGCATCTGCTTGGGCAGCATCAAATGTCGCAAGTACATCTGCTGATGTTGTCTTCGTACGAAGTGCATCCGCAAATCCGTCTTTCATAAGATACTTAGATAGTTCAGCAAGTGCTGCTAAATGCGTATCATTAGCCCCTTCTGGAGCAGCAATCATAAAGAATAAATCTGTTGGCTGACCATCAAGTGATTCATAATCAAGACCACCCTCTTTTTTAGCAAATAAGACAACGGCTTCTTTTACAGCTGTATTTTTGCTGTGAGGCATCGCAATACCTTCACCAAGTCCAGTAGACGTGAGCGCTTCACGAGCCAGAATACCAGCTTTAAATTGCTCAAAATCAGTCACATAGCCTGTATCGACTAATTTTTGAACCATTTCTGAAATTGCACCTGCTTTATCAGTTGCAGAGAGCGATAGAATCATCGCGTTACTTTGTAACAAATCCTGAATTTTCATAAGAAAACCTTTCTAAATATACCTGTAATATAATTACAACCCTTAACGTTCTTCAACAACGACTTGCTCGGAGATTTCTTGAATAAACTCAGCAGATGCTAAATCATCAGAGAAAGCTGTCGCGGTACCACATGCGACCCCTTGTCTAAATGCTTTAACTGCATCATGTGATTTTGCAAACTCACCTACGAAACCTGCGATCATCGAATCACCAGCACCAACAGAATTTTTAACCACTCCTTTAACTGCTTTGGCAAAGTAAGTCTTGCCATCTGCGAATAGTAATGCGCCATCTCCGGCCATAGAAATCATGGCATATTTAGCACCATCACTTAACAATTTATGACCATAAGGAATGAGCTCCTCAACAGTCTCGAATTCAACACCATATATGGCACCAAGTTCGTGATTGTTTGGCTTGACAACCAATGGTTGATTGGCCAGTGATTTAACCAATACATCACCTTCGATATCAATCACAAATTCTGCACCTTGTGCTTTGATTTTATTAATGACATCTAGATAAAAGTCTTGACCTAAACTGGCCGGAGCTGACCCAGCTAAGACGACGATATCTGAAGGGGTTAAGACAGCCAATTTTTCAAAGAACTGAGCGCGTTCCGCTTCTGAAATCTGTGGTCCTGCGCCATTAATTTCACTCTCAATATCTGATTTAATCTTCACGTTGATACGTGTATCAGATGCAATATTTACGAAGTCTGTAACGATTGCTTCAGCTTCTAACTTTTCCTTAATGAAATCCCCTGTAAACCCACCAAGAAAGCCAAAAGCTGTCGAATTAGAGTCAATACGTGCTAAGATACGTGAAACATTAATCCCTTTACCACCTGGGAATTTATCATCACTTGTCATCCGGTTGACTTCCCCAACCTTGAACTCTGGTAGTCTGACTAAAAAGTCGATAGATGGATTAAGTGTTACTGTGTAAATCATTGATTTCCTCCGTTATAATGTCAATACTCTTGTCAAATTCTGCAAATTTTGCAAAATAGATTTTTCCTAATTTTGAACTGTCTGCTAGAATAAATTTTTCTTTTGACTGCCCTAGCACAACACGCTTGACTGTCGCTTCTTCTTCATCTGGTGTCGTAATGCCACCATCTCGTGAGATACCGTTTGCCCCGATAAATGCCTTACTAAAATTAAAAGACATGAGTTGCTGGACTGCAAAATTCCCAGTGACTGCATCAGTGGTAGGTTTAACTGCACCACCAATGATAATTGTTTTAATTTTCTTATCCATTAAAGCAGAAGCAGTATGTACTGAATTGGTGACAACTGTCAGATTGTCAAAATCAATCAAAAACTTGGTCATCATCGCCACGGTTGTCCCAGCATCCATAAAAATAACATCATCATGTTTGAGTTTACTAACCGCTTTTTGTGCAATTCTAAGCTTATGTTGCACATTTTTAACCGATTTCTCAGCAACATCTTCTTCATAGCGCAGATGTGATAGACTTTCTGCACCACCATGTAGCCGTCTCAGCTTTTGAGACTTGTCTAGTTCAGTCAAATCACGTCTAATCGTAGACTCACTCGTCGCTAAGACCTGTGACAGCATCTCCAACGTGACGTAGCCTGACCGATCTACAAGGTCTAAAATTTTTTGTTTTCTAGCATTTTTTAGCATGGTACTCCCTTACGATTAAGGCATCTCTAAATTCAGAGAGTTCTGATTAGCGTTATTGTCTTTTAAAAACTTGCTACTGTAACCGTTTGCATTTTTAATTATACAAGCATTAACTATCATTGTCAAGCATTTTCTATCAAAAACTTTCAAAAAAAAGAATTATCTTTCATTTATTAAAATTTGACTAATATTTCCTTAATGAAACATTAGTCCATTTGGCAATCAAAATGACTAAGGGGATCTATAATACCTACAGATACCCTTATGCTTCAAAGTTTATATTAAAGTATATCTGTCATAGACCTGACTTGTTTTTTACTTTTTTCACCTTTTTCTGATATAATATAACTGTTAAGCGGAGGTGGCGGAATGGCAGACGCGCATGCTTCAGGTGCATGTACTCGAAAGAGTGTGAGGGTTCAAATCCCTTTCTCCGCATGGTCAATATAAATAAGGCACATCACTTTCATGTATGTGCCTTATTTTTTTATAAAAAAATGCCTTATCGAGTTAATATCTCAATAAGGCATTTCAATTATTTTTATTTTGTATAGGCTTCAACTAAAGCAGCTACTTCTTCCAAAGTACCACATTCAGTCAAGGCTTTGTTAGCTAATTCTTGCATCTTAACAGTGTCAAGACGTTTCATCAAGCTACGTGTTTGTAGGATTGATGTCGCTGACATTGAAAATTCATCAAGTCCCATACCCACTAGAAGTGGTACAGCGGTTTGATCACCAGCCATTTCGCCACACATACCTGCCCATTTACCTTCAGCATGCGCTGCTTTGATCACATTGTTAATCAAGCGCAAGATTGATGGGTTATAAGGTTGGTAGAGGTAAGCAACTTGTTCATTCATGCGGTCAGCGGCCATCGTATATTGGATGAGGTCGTTTGTACCGATAGAGAAGAAGTCAACTTCTTTAGCGAATTGGTCAGCTAGCATTGCTGCAGCTGGAATTTCGATCATGATACCAACTTGAATATCATCAGCAACAACAACACCTTCGCTGATCAAGTTAGCTTTTTCTTCATCAAAAATCTTTTTAGCTGCACGGAATTCAGTTAGCAAGGCAACCATCGGGAACATGATACGTAATTGACCATGAACTGAGGCACGAAGCAAAGCACGCATTTGCGTACGGAACATCGCGTCCCCACCTGCAGATAGGCTGATACGAAGCGCACGGTAACCAAGGAAAGGATTCATTTCTTTTGGTAGATCGAAATAAGGAAGTTCTTTATCTCCACCGATATCCATCGTACGCACAACAACTGGTTTACCATTCATGCCTTCGAGAACTGCTTTATAAGCATCAAACTGCTCGTCTTCAGTCGGGAAGTCTTGTGAATCCATGTAAAGGAATTCAGTACGGTAGAGGCCAATCGCTTCACCACCATTTTCGTTTACACCAACAACATCTTTAGGTGTACCGATATTAGCTGCAAGCTCAAAGTGTTTGCCATCAGCAGTGCGTGTTTCAGCATCTTTAAGCAATGCCCACTCAGCTTTTTGATCTGCAAACGTTTTACCAGCAGCAATAAAGTCTGCTTGTTCAGTTTCAGTCGGATCAATAATCACTTCACCTGTGATACCATTAACAGCCAAAAGTTGACCATCTGTCACGAGTGTTGTAATATTATTTGTACCAAGAACAGCTGGGATTTCAAGCGTACGTGCCATGATTGCTGAGTGACTTGTACGACCACCAATATTTGTGATAAAGGCTTTAACAAATTTCTTGTCAAGTTGCGCTGTATCAGATGGTGTCAAGTCATGTGCAACAACAATCACTTCCTGGTCAATTGTTGCTGGACTAGGTAGTTTTTTACCAAGAAGGTTTGCAAGCACACGTTTTGTAACGTCTTTAATGTCTGCTGCGCGTTCTTGCATGTATGGATTATCTTCCATACCTTCAAAAATGCCGATAAACATGTCTGTTACTTCTTTGAGCGCTGTCTCCGCGTTTGTTTTCTTAGCACGGATAGTTTCTTTCATTTGACCGATCATTTCTGGATCAGCCAATACCATCAAATGTGCATCAAAAACTGATGCTGCTTCGTTTCCAAGACTATCTACGGCCTTTTCGCGGATAACGTTAAGCTCGCCTGTGCTTGCCTCTAAGGCAGTATCCAAGCGAGCTTCTTCGTTGTCAGTATTTTCGACAGTAACTGTCTCAAATGACAAATCCGGTTGAACCAGTAGATAAGCTTTGGCAACTGCGACACCGCTAGATGCGGCAATACCTGTAAGCTTCTCTGCCATGATTATTCTCCAGCCAATCCTTCTTTAGTCATTGTTTCGCTGATTGCTGCAATTGCGTCGTCAGCGTCAGCGCCTTCTGCTGAAATTGTAACGTCAGCGCCTTGACCAACACCAAGTGACATAACACCCATGATTGATTTAAGGTTAACTGATTTACCTTTATATTCAAGGTTGATGTCAGAAGTGAATTTTGAAGCTGCTTGAACAAGCAATGTTGCTGGACGTGCGTGGATACCTGTTTCAGCTACGATGTGAAAATCTTTAGATGCCATGATTGCATTCTCCTTAGTTTTTTTCGAATTATTTTCTGGCTTGCTAAAAAGCAAAGCCATAACAACATAAGTTTATCACAAAATGAAAAGGTTTGCAATCATAACGTAAGATTTTTTTGTCTTATGATATCTGCACCTTAAAAATCTCTTCGATATCATCAGACTGCAGACAAAAGGGAAAGCCCTTTTTTATTTGTTCAATGTCGTATAGATTTCATTTACCAACGCTGCTGTTTTATCCCAGCCTAAGCATGGATCAGTAATCGACTTCCCATAAACTTCAGGCGTGTCCTGGCGACCATCCTCAATATAAGATTCAATCATGAAGCCACGGACTGTTTGTTTGATTTTGTCATTCCAGTCGCGGTTGATTAAGGTTTGGCGAACAATTCTGATTTGCTCCATGAATTGTTTACCTGAATTATCATGATTGGTATCAACCATGATAAATGGATTTTGAAGGCCTAATTTTTCATATTGGGCGATTGCTTTTAAGAGATTATCGTAGTAGTAATTTGGAACGTTTTCTCCGTATTCATTTGTTGCACCACGTAAGATAACATGGGCAAGCGGATTACCATCTGTATCAACTTCTGAATTACCATATAGGAAATTTTGTTTATTTTGTGCTGCATGAACAGCATTGAACATCACATTAAGATTTCCTGATGTTGGATTTTTCATACCCGTTGGCACATCAATCCCTGAAGCGACAAAGCGGTGTTCTTGATCTTCAACAGAACGTGCGCCAATTGCATGGTAACTCACTAAATCATCTACCATATGTAAGTTAGACGGGTAGAGCATCTCATCTGCCGTTGTCAAACCAGTTTGTGTAATGACTTTATAATGTAAATCACGAACTGCATGGATACCATTAATCAAATCAGGTAATTTCGACGTATCAGGTTGATGCATCAACCCTTTATAGCCGTCTCCATTTGTTCTTGGCTTAGCAGTGTAGACACGCATGACCATAAAAATCTTGTCTTTTACTGCTTCTTGTAAGGCAGCCAAGCGGTGGGCATAATCTAGTACAGCCGTCTCATTATCTGAAGAACATGGCCCAATAACGAGTAGGACACGATCATCTTCACCCTTGATGATGCGCATCAATTCAAGGTCTCGTGCCTCTTTTTTAGCTAATGCGTCATCCGTTAATTTAGCATGTGTTTTAATTTTAGCGATATCGATCGCACTACCTTTTTGATGAATTCCCATTTATCTATTTCCTTCTTATATTTACAAAATTCTGACAAGTAAACCTAAATAAAAAGCTGAAGTAGACTCCAGTTTTCTATAACGGTGCTGATTAAGGACACTGATGAGGCCTATTAGCCTCAGAGTGTCTCATATATTTCATTAATCAATGCGACTGTTTTATCCCATCCTAAACACGGATCTGTGATTGATTTGCCAAATACAACTGGCTCATCTTGTCGGCCATCTTCTAAATACGATTCGATCATAAAGCCTCGAACATATTTATGAATAAGCGGATTCCACTTGCGATTAATTAACGTTTGGCGAATAATTCTGATTTGTTCCAAATACCGTTTCCCTGAATTATCATGATTCGTATCGATCATAATAAATGGATTTTGAAGTCCCATCTTATCATAGCTAGCAATCGCATCTAATAAATTATCAGTGTAGTAGTTCGGAATATTTTTGCCATACTCGTTTAAGGCACCACGTAAAATAGCATGTGCTAACGGATTACCTTGTGTTTCCACTTCTGTTCGGTTAAACAGGAAATTCTGTGGTGATTGGGCAGCATATATGCCGTTAAACATCACACTAAGATTACCAGATGTCGGATTTTTCAGACCAACTGGTACATCAATCCCTGAGGCAACAAACCGGTGTTGTTGATTTTCAACTGACCGTGCACCAACAGCGATATAACTCACTAAATCGTCTACAATACGCAGGTTTTCAGGGTAGAGCATTTCGTCTGCGGTTGTTAATCCTGTTTCAGTAATCACTTTATAGTGTAATTCACGAACAGCCTTAATGCCATTTAGTAAATTCGGTTGTGCCGTTGCATCAGGCTGATGAATCAAGCCCTTATAGCCATCCCCATTTGTACGTGGTTTTGCTGTATAAACGCGCATCACCATGAAAATTTTATCTTTCACTTCTTCTTGAAGTTTAGCTAAGCGATGTGCATAGTCAAGCGCTGCTGCTTCGTTATCAGAAGAACATGGCCCAATCACGAGTAAGATACGGTCATCTTCTCCCTTGATAATGGCTTCGAGTTCGCGGTCACGACCTGCTTTTATCGCTTTAGTGGCTTCAGAGAGTTTACCCAACTCTTTGATATCTGCTATTTCTAGTTTTTTAGAGAGCGCTTTAAATGTCATATTTTTACTTTCAATTTTAAAATAATGTGAATAGGGTTAAACTGTTCTCATTCGACCATGACAATTCTTGAATTTCTTCCCAGAACCACATGGACAAATCTCATTACGTCCAACATTTGAAAAATCAAATTCAGACTCAGCAACTTGCTCTGATCCGACTGTCGTCAAGTTTTCTAGGGAAGCTGTCGTTACGACTTTAGGCGCATTATCTTGTTGGACTGCTGATTGTGGATGAATTTGCGCTTTCATCATTAATCGTGTCACTTCAAATTCAATCGCACCAATCATGTTATTAAACATCGAAAATGCTTCTTGTTGATATTCAACCAAGGGATTATTTTGGGCATAACCACGGAGGCCGACACTTTGACGCATTTGGTCCAATTGGTCAATATGGTCTGACCAATTGGTATCAACTGTCCTAAGAATAACGGCTTGTTGGAAACTCAATTGACGTTCTAAATCAATTAGTTTATCCATTTGTTGACCATAAACGACTTTGACTTTGTCAAAAATTAAGGCCTTGATTTCATCTAGGTTCAAGCTCTCAAGTTCAGTTGCTGTAATCGCACCATCTGATAGTAAGTTACTTTCAACTTGAACGATGAGATCCTGCATACCAGCTTCATCTAATTTACCTAGTGGCGCCTGACCAGCAACTAATCTATCGATTGTTCTATCAAACATGCCAAATAGGTATGGTGTCAAATCAGTTTTAGCTGTAATCACTTCATAACGTTGTTTGTAAACAACCTCACGTTGCTCACGAATGACATCATCGTACTGTAGGACTTGCTTACGAGAGTCATAGTTATTCCCCTCAACGCGTTTTTGTGACGCTTCAATTTGATTCGTGATCATACGAGACTTGATAACCGCATCTTCACCTTCAATTTTGAAACGGTCTAAAACAGCTGCAACCCGTTCACTACCAAAACGACGCATGAGGTCATCTTCCAATGATAGATAAAATTGTGACACACCTGGGTCACCTTGACGACCTGAACGACCACGTAACTGGTTATCAATACGACGGGATTCATGACGCTCAGTCCCGATAACAGCAAGACCACGATAGTCAGCTTCTGGGTGATCAACAACACCAGCACCGAGCTTGATATCCGTACCACGACCGGCCATATTGGTCGCGATTGTTACCGCACCGTTTTGACCAGCATTCATGATGATTTGCGCTTCTCTAAAATGATTCTTAGCATTTAAGACTTCATGTGGAATTCCTGCTTTAACAAGACGTTTAGAAATTAACTCTGATGTCTCCACACCGACTGTACCGATCAGGATAGGTTGTCCTTTTTCATGACGATCTTTTACATCTGCTACGACAGCGGCGAATTTAGACTCGATTGTTGGATACAACAAATCGGAATGGTCAATCCGAATAACTGGCATATTTGTCGGAATCGGAATAATTTGCATATTATAAATTTCGCGGAATTCTTCAGCCTCTGTTTTACCAGTCCCTGACATCCCTGCCAATTTTTTATACATACGGAAATAGTTTTGATAAGTAATAGACGCCATCGTTTTAGATTCATCTTGAATCGGAACAGCTTCTTTGGCTTCAATCGCTTGGTGAAGGCCATCAGAAAAACGTCTACCTTCCATAGCACGACCAGTAAATTGGTCAACAATCAACACTTCTTGATTTTCATCAACCATGTAATCATAGTCAAGTGACATGATATAATTGGCACGTAACGAATTATCCACATAGTGTGTCAAGGCTGCATTTTCAAGATCATAAAGGTTATCGATAGCAAAGAATTTCTCAGCTTTATCGATCCCCTCTTCTGTCAAGCCAATCGTTTTAGACTGTACATCAATCTTATAATCGTCGCCTTCTTCATAGTCTTCACGACCATTTAGTTGTTTAACAAACTGATCCGCACGATAATAAAGTGCACTTGAACTTTCTGCCTGACCCGAAATAATCAAAGGTGTCCTGGCTTCATCAATCAAAATCGAGTCAACTTCATCGACTAAGGCAAAATTAAGCGGACGTTGTGACATCTCTTCAAATGTCGTTACCATGTTATCACGTAGATAATCAAACCCTAACTCTGAGTTAGTCGAGTAGGTAATATCACAGGCATAGGCTTCCTGTTTTTCAGCAGGAGATTTAGTTGAAGAATTAATACCGACTGTAAGGCCTAGCCAGTTATAAAGTTCTCCCATCTCAGTCGCATCACGTGCAGACAGGTATTCATTTACAGTTACAACATGGACTCCCTTACCAGCTATCGCGTTCAGATAAACAGGCATGGTTGCAGTCAAGGTTTTACCTTCACCAGTCCGCATCTCAGGCACATCGCCATTATGTAAGACAATACCACCCATGATTTGAACATGATAAGGAAAAAGACCTAGCACACGTTTCGCACCTTCACGTGCTACAGCAAACGCTTCAGATAGCAACTCATCTAATGTTTCCCCAGCTTCATAACGTGTTTTAAATTCTACTGTTTTCGCTTGGAGGACGTCATCCGGTAAACTTGCATAATCTGCTTCATAAGCCTCAACTTTTTCAGCCATTTTATGTAGTTTTTTTAACTGTTTTTTATCATTTTCAATTATGTTTTGAATAATGTTTGCCATTTTTTCTCCTAGATAGTTGTAACCCCTGTTCTAAAACAGGATACTTCCTTTAATTCTACCATTTTATTAGATTAAGTTCAAACACAAAATAGGCAATCCTCACGTAAAAAGCTATTGTTTTATAAAAATGACAGAAAACAGATAGAAAGAGGCCCTGATAGGATAGTACCTATTTAATGGCATATAAAAAAACCGCCTGAGCGGATTTTTAAATAAATTAATTTGGGTAAATATAAGTCACTGAGCCATTACCAGTAGTTGTTGGATTAAACGCCGGACGGTGGCTGCCTAACGACATATTGCCAGCGTAATTTGATTCAATTACTTCAATGTTACTACCTTGTACACTTGTTACGTAAGCAACGTGACCATAACCACCATCATCAGGACCACCACTCCATGAAGCGATTGCACCAACCTGTGGTGTATAGCCTGTACGGAAACCTGCGGCTGCTGCTGAAGAAGCCCATTGTCCACCATTACCCCAGTTATTACCAGCCCAAGGCGCTGCAATTTTAGCACCCCAAGTACACTGACCAACAGGATATGTATTCGCTCCGCCACCACCATTTGGTTTTGGTGTTGGTGTTGGATTCGGTGTTGGTGTTGGTGCAGGATTCGGTGTTGGTGTCACTGGAACTATAGCTGCTGGCGTATTACTACCACCAGATGCTTGACTTGCTGCTTGAGCTGTTGAGGCTGTCACTTGATCAGTATAGGCTTTTTCAGCTGCTGCTGCTTGAGTTGCTGCTGCTTGTGCTGCTGCTTTTTGCTCTAAAAGTGATGATTTTTCACCTTCAGCAGTTGCACGCTCTGCAGATAAGTTCAACTGAGACACTTTAAGCTCTGCTTGACGTGTATTAAGTGTCTTAGCCTGAGTATCCATTTGGTCTTTTAACTTATAGCCTTCATCAACTTTTGCTTGATTTGATTTAACTGTTTTGACTAAATCAGCTTTCGCCGCTTCTTGCTGTTTCAACATGTCATCATTCGCTTTGACAATCGTTCTCATCGCTGAAATACGTGTCACTGCATCTGATAATGATTTAGAACTAACAACAGCATCTACATATGATGTTGCTGCACCATCTGTTTGAGCTGAGCGTGCTTGTGCTTTAAGAGACTCGTCACGTTGTGCAATCTCTTTGGTCAACTCTTGCGCTTTGGCATCTAGTTTTTTAGACTCATTTAGTAAATCTTCTGTATCTGATTTAAGTTTTGTTTGTTTTGCTGTCAACGTATCAACTTGTGCTTGAATACTCGTCACTTCTGACTGAGCTGTTGTTTCAGCACTCTTCGTCGAGGCAATTTTTGCATCTTGACTGGCGATTTTTGTATCTGTATCATCTGCAGCAACGACGATCGTAGTTGACACAGCTGATAATATAACTGTCGACAATAAGATCGTCGAGATTAGGCTTTTTTTCATATTAAAGTTATTCTCCTCCAAATATACGGTACAATTAGCTTCAAAATTAATTATACGCTTTCATTAGTCGTATGATGTTACAATACTATTACATTTTTTTATATGGCTGTAATGTTCTTTTCCCTTTTGTCACACCATACAATTTCTCTAGTGGAAACTGCAGTATAACAGCAAAGCAGACATTTAAAATGAGACTTGGTGCCATCTCATAGATGATATAATTTCCAAAATTAAACGTTGCCAGTTGAAATAGCAACATGATAGCTGCTGAGAAAAACTCAAAAGCGGTCACGATAATAATAATTGTAAAAATACGGGTTAACCGATTTTCAAACACCGTTTGTCTGATGTTATAGACAAATAGCACAATTAACGGAAACAACAAACTTGCAATCCCATAGACACCTACATAGTAGCTGTCATATACCATACCAATTATGAAAGCAATCAAGACCATATACCGATAGCTATGCTGTAGAATACTATAGGTCAGAAATATTAAGAATAAACTAGATGTTACTGTCATATCTGTGCTACTGAGCGCCTGTGTGATATGACCATCAACTAGCATAAGGCCTAGTAATATCAGGGGCGTGAAAAATTGAAACGAGAATCTACTCACACACGTCCCCCCTCGCTTAGATCACCATCATGCCTATATATATCAGAGAGTCTAGCGTTAACTCTTTTTAGCATCTATTATCTCCTTAAATTACTGTTCCATTCACAACTACACTCAATTCTTATCACTGCTACAAGCATCCCAAAAAGTTAAGTTATTACATCATAAATTATATCTAGAAAAGTATCACTTACTCAAGTATAGCATTTCTTATTGTTTTTTTCTATTGCTACTTTTTGTTGTCCCCCTCTGAATGGTAGCACTTTTTTAAAAAAAGACTCTCCAGACAAGCTAGCATACAATGTAAAATCTAAAAAAACTAGCACTTTCAAATTAGCTAGTTTTTTACTATAAAATGCCTGATCACTCGTCTGAGTTAGTTTCATTTAAACCACGTTTGATAACAAAAACAAACTGAATATTATCAAAACGTCCTGTTGGCTTGACATAGACTTGACGATCTATCCCTTTAGTGTCTTTATTTTCACCAATGATTTCACCGACCGTTAGGTCTGCTGGTGAATTGCCACCAAGTCCTGACGTCATCACCGCATCCCCCTTATTAAAGGTCATATCCGATGACATTTGACTGACGATAAATGCGTTTTGTTGTGCATCATAGCCTGTAATCAACCCATAAGCTGGATTATTTGCTGAACCGAGTCTAACTGGAATTTTATTTTCCAAGGCCTTATCAGATGTCAAGAGTGCTACTTTTGCTGTTGTTTTATTGACCTGAACGATACGACCAACAACGCCACCATTGCTCATGACAATCATATCTTCCTTCAAACCATCTGACTTGCCTTTATCGATTGTCATAACATCATGCCAAGCATTGGGCGTTCTGACAACGACATTTGATGAGATTTTGTCGTAGTTTGTCAGTGTGTTTTCTAATGCAAGCGCTGATTTTAATGCCTTGTTCTCAGCCTTTAAACTGCTAAGTTCAACTGATTCATCCGTTAATTTGGAAACTTGTTTACTCAGGCTAGCATTTTTTTCGTATGTTGTTAACAAATTACTGACATCACTCATCTTGTCTTGAAAAAAATCAAAAGGAATGGCAATCACTTTATCAAGTCCACCTACTGTACCATTAATAGCTAAACTCATAGCTGATGGCGTTTGTTTTGCCTTATAACGCTGTGCTGACACCATGATTGCAACACAGGCACTAATGATCATGATCAGTGCTATGATGATGATTTTACTAAAGTTTATTTTTTTCACTATCTTACTATCTCCACATTGATTGATGAAACTAATCTATCTATTAAACGCTAAGCACTGATGCATGCGGGTTGCTAAAGCTTACCCAGGATACATCACAAGTAGGTCAACTCTATTTACTATCGCCAAATCGTCATGTTCACTTAACTTATTTTATTTTATCAAAATTTGGCAAAATTTGATAGAATAGAGATAAGAAAATTAACGGAGAAAAAATATGATTCCAACTTTTGGCAACAAACTTGACAATGTAGATTATCAAGCACGTTATGGTGTCTATGGTATCGTCGCACGACACAATAATACCGAGATTTGTCTCGTGCAAGCACCGAATGGTGCTTACTTTCTACCTGGTGGTGAAATTGAACTCGGCGAAGATCACAAAAAAGCACTACATCGAGAATTGCATGAGGAGCTGGGCGCTAAGGCTAAACTGGGTAAATTTTTAGGACAAGCAGATGAGTTCTTCTACTCATCTCATCGGGATACCTATTATCATAATCCTGCCTATATCTATGAAACAATTGGTTATGAAATCTTAGGTGCACCATTAGAAGATTTTAATCATATCGACTGGTTTCCTGTCGATCAAGCTATCTTAAAACTTAAAAGAGGCAGCCATAAGTGGGGCGTAACAACTTGGCAAGACTACCTCAATTCACTATAATCAAAAAAACTGTCGGTCGACAGTTTTTTTGATTTATTTTAGTGCTTCTTATAAGCTAACGTATAGAATAAGGAAATCAAAATAGCCCCACCTACAATATTCCCTAGATAAACAGGGATGAAATTACTAATAAAGTCTACCCAAGTGGCATGTCCCATAAAAATCATAAAAGGAATTAAAAAACTATTTGCCACACTATGCTGGAAGCCAATCGCCACAAAGGTCATGACTGGAAACCAGATCGCGAGTATCTTACCTGAAAAATCTTTAGCACCATAACTTAACCAAACAGCCAAGCCTACAAACCAGTTACAGCCAATTCCTGAAAAGAAAGAGGTCAAAAAATTAGCAGTTAGTTTACCTTGTCCAACATGAAGCGCCTCTTTTAGGGCAGCACCAGACGTCAAGGTCCCTGCTAGCACACCGAATGCGTAAGCAACAAAAATTGCACCGACTATATTAGCTAGGGTAATCACTAGCCAGTTTTGCAAAAGCTCAGATAGGGTGACCCGTTTTTTAAAATAACCGACAGCAACTGCCATCATGTTACCCGTGATCAACTCACCCCCCGCAAGTAAAATCACGATTAACCCAACTGGAAAAACAGCTGCACCTGCAAGGCCGCCGCCTACCCGTAGATAAGCCAAATAGCCGAGTGAAATCATCGCGCCACCGATAAATCCCAAAATCATTTTGGTAAGTAGCGGTTTGTTGACT
Organism: Pseudolactococcus piscium; assembly: GCF_002441695.1. Taxonomy (GTDB): domain Bacteria; phylum Bacillota; class Bacilli; order Lactobacillales; family Streptococcaceae; genus Pseudolactococcus; species Pseudolactococcus piscium. Next base: position 39,369 of record NZ_JXJW01000003.1, on the reverse strand, counting down.
TTAACGACAGCAGTTGCCGCAGTTTGTTCTAAAATCTCTTCCGGTGTGTACATAACCCAAGTATACTCTTTTCTATTCATAAAATCGGCCAACCTAAAACAGTTGCACTTAGTGCTCATATCAGATTATTTTGGCAGCGTAACATGCGCACAACTGCACTATTTTAACCCAATATTTCTGTTAGACCTCTTGTCTCAAACCCAATTTTACCTTATTTTGGAAACGATTACAAGTTATTTTGTGATTATTTTCACACCTTCGCTAGCACTACCAACAATTACTTTTTTGACCATGCCATTAAAGAGACCATGCTCTACGACACCAACTGTTTCATCTAACAAGTTAGCCAGACGTTCGGGATCTTTTATTTCTGCCAAATGCAGATCAATAATATGATTACCCATGTCAGTTACCACAATCTCGCCACTTGCATCCACACGAACAACCGGGTTAAAGCCTAGCTTCTCAAATAGGCGAAACACCTGTCCATAGCCAAATGTCACAACCTCGACTGGTAATGGGAAGGCACCTAGATGTGTCACCATTTTAGCATCGTCTACGATCCAAATATAGTCCCGACTATAAGTGGCAACGATTTTCTCCATCAAAAGGGCAGCACCACCACCTTTTATGCCATTAAGTGCAAGGTCAACTTCATCAGCACCATCAACCGTTAAGTCAATGGCATCCACGTCATCAATATTCTTTAGGGCGATCCCAAGACGACATGCCTGCTCACTTGTGACACTTGACGTCGTGACCCCTACAATCTGCAAGTTTTCTTCGGCAACACGTCTGCCAAGCTCAGCCACAAAAAATGCCGCTGTAGACCCTGTCCCTAGGCCAACAATCATCCCGTCCTTGACAAATTTGGCCGCTTCAACACCAACTAATTTTTTTATATTTTCCATAAGCTCATTATAGCAAAAAGACTTAATTTAGGTAAGCTAAATTAAGTCTTTTATATCCCTATAAATACTGGGCGTATCTTTTGTTTTTATCTATTGTTGTAAGAGATCAAACTGCGATTGATAGAGGTGGTAATAATTCCCTTTCAAGGCCATCAAGCTATCATGATTACCCGATTCTTGAACCCCTCCTTTATCAATATAAAAAATACGATCAGAATTTTTTATGGTTGATAAGCGATGCGCGATGATAAAGGACGTCCGGCCAACCAATAGCCGATCTAGCCCGTCTTGTAACAGACTTTCAGTCTTTGTATCGATACTTGATGTCGCTTCATCCAGAATTAAAATTTTTGGATTGGCTAAAAGTGCACGTGCAAAGGAAATTAATTGTCTTTGACCAGCAGATAAGGTACTGCCGCGTTCTTTCACTTCCGTATGGTAACCATCTCTTAATTCCACGATAAAGTCATGGGCACGGACGACTTTAGCTGCGGCAACCACTTCTGCTTCACTCGCATCTAAGCGACCATACCGAATATTTTCTAAGACTGTCCCAGAAAAGATGAACGTATCTTGTAGCATGACGCCCATTTGTTGTCGCAATGACGTTAAGGTAGCACGACGAATATCGACACCATCTATCAAAATCTCACCGGCATCAATATCATAGAACCGACTGAGTAAGTTAATCACAGTCGTCTTACCGGCACCTGTTGGCCCAACCAAAGCGATCGACTCTCCTGGTGTCACATGAAACGTAATGTCCTTTAAGATTTCTTTGCCTGACTCATAGCCAAATGTCACATGATTAAAAGTAACATCTCCCTTAATAGGTGGTAAGACAAAGGCATCAGGCGCATCCTCAATCTCAGGTTTCACATCCAATGTTTCAAAAATCCGTTCTAAATAAGCTGTTGCTGTAATCAGGGAATTATAGAAATTGCCGATATTAATCACTGGATCCCAAAAGTTCTTGATATAGCCAATAAAAGCAATTAAGGTACCTGTCGAGACCTCTACACCTAACTTTTTAATGCCGATGAAATAGATGAGACAGGTTGTCAAAACTGAAACAGTTTGCACACCTGGCCATAAAAGAAACTGGATATAAATTGCTTTCATCCAGGATGTCCGATATCCCTGACTGACATCAGAAAAAATATTGAAATTTTCATTTTCACGTGAGAATGACTGTGTCACCTTGATTCCTGAAATACTTTCATGGATGTAGGCATTCATATTAGATTGCTTATTACTCAAGTTTTGATAGGCCTTACGCTGGGCATTCTTGATCAGCATGACAAATACAAACAAAACAGGTAGCAAGGCTAAACTGTATAGCGTTAACTTAAAGTCGATGGCAAACATGAATAGCAAGGTCACGACCACACTCAACATATCTGAGATGAGGTTGATCAAGCCATTTGACAATAAATCACTTAAGGAGTTGATGTAGTTGACCACGCGAATTAAAACTTTACCATGGGGACGACTATCAAAGTAAGCGAAGGGTAATTTCTGTAAATGCTCGAAGATATCTGAGCGCATATCTTTTAAGACGTCCTGACCAAGTACCGTGATTGTTCGAATCCGGTAGCGCATGCACCAACCTGTTACGATGACAGATAATGTAAACCCGATTGCCAAAAGTCCTAGCATCCCTAGATTTTTTTGGGGAATGACATCATCTATCACTAATTTAGTGAAGAACGGTCCTAACATGGCTGCGATATTGGCCAGAAAAATAACCGATAATGTCCGATAGACTGTTTTTTTATAGGGCACGATATAGTTAAACAAACGTTTAAAATGTGCAGCATTAAAGGATTCTTCCAGGGTTTCATCGACGTCAAATTTATTTCTAGCCATTAGCTACCTCCTCCCATTTCTATCCCAAAGTTACCGAGTTGTTTATTATAGACATCATAATAATAGCCTTTTTTCGCCAAAAGACTGTCGTGTGTCCCACGCTCTACAATTTTACCATGTGCCATGATAATAATTTCGTCAGCTTCTTTAACAGATGACACACGGTGGGCGATAATAAAGGTTGTCTTATCAGATGTTATTTGGTCTAACTCTTCTTGAATTCTAGTCTCTGTCTCCATATCAACGGCTGACGTTGTATCATCTAAAATCAAGATTGCTGGATCTTTCATCAAGGCACGCGCTAAGGAAATACGTTGCTTTTGACCACCAGATAAGCCAACACCTCGTTCTCCTACAATCGTCTCATAGCCTTCTGGCATCTGCTCAATAAAATGATTGGCATCTGCTATACGCGCCATTTTTCTGACCTCATCACCATCTGCACCTGGTACACCAAATGCAATGTTTTCTGCAATCGTATCAGAAAATAAAAAGATATCTTGCATGACCAGTGCGATATGGTTGCGGAGCTGTCTGACATGCCACTTTCTAGCATCAACACCATCCAGTTTCACCACACCAGAAGTCGGATCATAGAAGCGGGCGATAAGATTAACTAATGTCGATTTACCAGACCCTGTTTCTCCGAGGATACCGATTGTTTGACCAGGTGCGGCCTTTAGAGAGACATGTGATAAAACCTCTGTTTCTGGATCATCAGCAAAATGAAAGGACACATCCTCAAAATCAACATAGCCTTTTAGCGTTTTCGCTGATTTTTCAGATACAAGTGGAATTTTTGTTTCTGAGTCTAACATGTCTCGAATTTTAAAGGATGACGCAACAAATCGTTGGACATCATTGATCAGCCAACCACTCATCCGCATTGGCATATTAATCATCCATAAAACACCGTTAAAGGTAACCAGATTCCCTAGGGTCATCTGACCATTAATCACGAAGTAGCCACCTAAAACAAGCGTAATAATGGCTAGACAGCCTGCCAGAGAGTCTAGAATCGGTAAGTATTTTCTAGACACCTCAGCTGAATCGATGTTACGCTGTCTAAAGTCATCATTGTGGGCATTAAATTTCTCGATTTCAAATGCCTCACGTGTGAATGCTTTGACCACTCTATTGCCACTAATATTCTCCTCCACCATGGAGTTGAGCCTAGAAAAACTCTCACGAATTTCATAAAACAGCGGACTTGCTTGACGCGACATCCTGCTGGTCAGATAGGCAATCAAAGGGGTAACCGCAAGTAGGGCTAACATTAACCGCCAATCAATACTTGCCATCACAACCACTGCTGCGATGAATAATAAAGCATTTTCCAATAAGGTATAAACAACCCACGAAACAAAGTGACGAATGGCATCCGTATCACCTGTCATACGTGCCATAATATCCCCTACTCGCGTTTGATTAAAGAAACCAAAATCCATCTCTTGCAACTTAACATATAAATCCTCACGGATTTTATAAAGTGTATTTTGACCAATCACTTCAAACAAAATCTGATAAGCATAGCGCAAGATAATTCGAAAAACGGTTATCCCAATCATGCCACCTAGAATCGGGAGCAACCACTCTGTTTTCCCTTGATCAATCACGACATCAACTAACTCGCCCCCAAGGAGCGGGAAAATAATAGACAAACCCGACACGATAGCCACGAGTAACACTGCTAAGACGATCCGCCATCTGTAAACTTTGGCATATTGCCAAACCCATTTAATACTATCCATAATACCCCCTCATACTGCCTAATTATGTTGCTTAACTCTAGCTTAAAACAAGTCTCTTCAAAAGAGAATGGTCTTTATTGTCAAAATAGATAGACAAAGTTACCCTACTTACGATTACAAAAAATATGATAAAATAGGCCTATTGACCTATCAAATTACCCCTAACTGAATACCTCATTGCCATCGTAAAGGGAGTCATTATGTTACAGCTAAATACGAAAACGTTCAATCCTGAAATTTTATATGTTTTTGATTATGAAAACATCGGCCCAACTACTAACAAACATCATTGCCATGACTTTTTGGAACTGTCTATTGTGCTAGATGGTAGTGTAGACTATGTGATTGGTGATCAAAAAACGCGCATACCAGAAAAAACACTCTTACTATTTAATCCTGGTGTCTATCATCACGAATCCTACGAAACTGGTATGTCTGCAACACAACTGCATATTGGTTTTCGAAACCTGACACTGCATGGTGTGCCACGTGACCGGTTTCCGTTCACCTCTTCTATTATCAAGTTAACTGACTTTGAAACCCAGTTTTTTGATGTCTGTCAGGCTATCCTGCTAGAAAAAGCGACCGCTTATCCTGGATACGATTTGATGATTAAGGCTCTCGTCATGAAATTAATTGTCCTTATCTTACGAGACTCAGCCACTAGCCAACTTGAAACCAATGCACTCAAGTTATCTTATGAAGCACAAGAGAAGCAAATCATGATTGAGCATATCATCGACTACTTGGAAGCGCATCATGATGAAGAGGTGTCCTTATCTACTTTGTCACAAACACTCTATATGAGCCCCACCTATATTTCTCGGGTATTTAAAGAAGAGACTGGCGAATCTCCGATTAATTACCTGATCAAAATTCGCTTAGCCCGTGCCAAAGCTTTACTAAAGAGCAACGCTAACATTACCGTTAAGGAAGCCGCAAATCAAGTTGGCTATAGCGATGCTTTCTACTTCAGCAAGCTCTTTAAAAAATATTACGGCAAATCCCCGTCCACTTTGCTAAGACGACATAAATAGCCTGTCTATCAGACAAGGCTATTTATTTACTCATATTTTCCGGCATTTGCACGAGATACTTTGCGTACGCGACCTTTAATTTTCTCAGTTTGGAGCGCTTTTAATACCTTACTACCATTGCCATTTAGAATCTCAACAAAAGTAGACACTTCCACGATAGCAATCACACCGATATCATCACCACTAATACCAGGAATACTAGTAATGGCACCGACCACATCACCTGCTCGTAATTTTGTTTTCTTACCTGCATTGATATGGAGTTTCATGATTTCATCTTTAAAGACTGTATTCTTATCTGTTTTCAAGACGAGTTCTCTATTTTGTTTAGCGATAAACGAAGGCAGACGTTTATCAAACAGGCTAACGCTTGGTAACTGCATCTCTGTTATGGTCGCATCAATCCCCGCTTGAACCTGCTCGATTTTAGCAAAATCACTTCGTTGTGCTGCACTAACCAATGAAATTGCTTGTCCCGTTTTTTCGAAACGCGCCGATCTTCCGATACGGTGGGTATAGGCATCAGGATTATCAGGTAGATCATAATTATAGACAACCGCGATATCTGCGACATCTATGCCACGCGCTGCGACGTCTGTCGCAATCAAATAACGGAAATAATTATGTTTAAAATCATTAATCACACGCGTTCGATCGCGTTGCTCCATACCACCATGCAAGGTTTCATTTGGCACTTTTTTCTGCTGTAAGTAGTCTGAAATGGCATCAACTGCAGCTCTGGTATTGGCAAAAATAATAGCCGAGTCTGGATTTTCCATCACCAATAACTGGTATAGATTTTCTAGCTTATCTTCCTTGTCAACTAAATAGAAAGTTTGCTCAATTCGTTTTGATACAGCATTGGTCGCCTTAACCTCAACCAAGATCGGATTTTTTACATAGAAATCCGCGACATCTCTAACTGCCTTCGGTAAAGTCGCTGAAAATAGGGCGACCTGAGGTTTGCTTGGCAACTCTTCAAATATGGCATCAACCTGATCCATAAAGCCCATGCTGAGCATCTCATCTACTTCGTCAAGCACAACAAGCTTAATTAAGTCTAACTGAATCGTCCCTTGCGCGATATGATCTAATAATCTACCCGGCGTCGCAACGACAACATGCGTTCGTTCTTTCAAATTACGAACCTGTGCTTGAAAAGATGAATGCCCGATCAGCGTTTCAACTTTTATCCGTTTGAAACGTCCAACATTAAAAATCTCCTCACTGATTTGCGAGGCAAGTTCACGTGTCGGTGCAAGCACAAGTACTTGCGGGCGACGTTCTTCCCAAACTACTGTTTCAACGATTGGTATGGCAAAAGCGGCCGTTTTACCACTACCCGTCTGTGACTTAACAAGTAAGTCATGTCCCGCTGTCAATTCTGAAATAACAGCTTCTTGTACCTCGGTTGGTTGCGTATATCCTAGAGCAGTCAGTGCCTGCTGTGTTTTTTGGCTTATATTTAATGTATCAAATGTCTTCATCTTGTGATTATACCATGTAACCCCACCAGACCGCAATAGGTCTCACGAAAGGCGGTAGGATGAGAGTTCTTAAAAAACGACCTCCATAGATTTAAACCAAAGAATGGTTTAAACGCAACTCTTTTTTCAGGCAAGGTGCTTTAGACCTAGTCAAATGTAATAATAGATTCGGTCTATTTTGATCATCTACTTCTTTTCTGCTATATCACTTTTAAACTTTAACGCGATACTATACACTTTTAAGCTGAGCCTTGTTTAATTCAGTTTATTCTAATTCCCCTTAAATTTTAGGGGGAGGGATGATACGTGCACGTGATACATTTGGTGAGTCGTCCCCTACCACAGATTACCTTGCATTATATTTAGGGCAAACCTTTTTCGACCGGAGTATCTACACCTTTCCAAAACCTACCGTGAGAAAATAGGTACGAGGTAACGACAAACTTTGCAATAGAAACAAAAGATGACTTTTCTATACTGTTACTGGCTTTTTAGCTTATTTTACACTAAAATTAAGTTAGCATAAAAACGTTACAATAGAACAATCAATATTAATAACGGAGGTGAATTAAAAAATGATACAATTCGAACGTAGGGGCATTCAAATTATAGACTTTATTTTATTTATTATATTTTGTTTATTTTGTATTATTTGCTATATGACTTCAAACAGTTTTTATTTTTTTGTAGGTGATGTTTTTTTGACCATTATGGTTTTTATAGATATTGATATCATTAAGATAAAAAAAATACATAAATTAAACGATGAACAACTAAGAGAGATTAACTATATGCTTACAAAAAAAAGAAAATTTTTAACAATAAGGAAAATAGGGAAATATACAAATTTAGGATATGGAAAATCACAAATAATATACAAGCAATTAGTTGTAGAAGGCATAAATACTTGACCCATACAGGCTAAGATCAATTTTTATCTCATTATAATCTTGTCAATTATGATCAAAGAAACACCTGCCCTACTGGTTTTTATGTTAGGTTCATTATGCCCAAAAATGTAATAGATTACAAAGTCAATTTACCATAATTTAGTATTTTGTAGTCCTGTCACGCGCGTGATCACAATTTTAATAACAAGGAGAAAATAAATGACAACTATAGATAAAAAAGTAACGGCTAAAGTTGTAATCGTGACTATTTTAGGTGTAATAGCTGTTTTACTTGTGCCTATGTTATTGAGTTACTTTAATTAATTCTATTACCGTATATGTGTTCCCAGTCACTAAAACTGGTAGAAAGAAAATATCATGGATAACTTTTACTTAATCATGTGGTTTATATCGTTAGTTCTCTGTTGGATTGCATTCTGGAATGATTGGAAAAACCTATCAAAATTTCAGAAATGGGCGCTTACTTTTAGCTTAGCAATGTGTTTAATTGCTATTTCTCAAACGTGGTTATCTTGACATAAAAATTTAAAACTATGAACACATTAAAAAAAATTTATAATAGCGATTTATACACCTTCGTAATCGTTATATTAGCGCTTTTTTCGCTCTTTGCACCACTTACAGATAGACAAGATTTATATATTGATGTCATTTTTATAGTAGATCTCTTATTATCAACCCTTATTTTTATTAAGTACTTTGATAACAAATCATACAAAGCATATTTTAAACATCATATTTTTGATATTATTTCATGTATGCCTATACAATTTTTAGGTATTTTTAAAACATTTAGATTGGTAAGACTGGTAAGAATATCACGACTTTTCAAATTAAGTCGAACAACTAACCTATCCCGTAAAATTACGATATCTAATCTGTTCAAGTTTGATACATTTAAAGAACTTTTTATCTATTTAACTATCTATCTGATTGCTAGCGCTTATATTTTTAGGGAAATCGAACATGTCTCTATTTTAAATTCAGTTTATTGGGTTGTAACTACAATCACAACAGTTGGTTATGGGGATATTACACCAACTCATGATGTCACAAAAATATTAGCAATGTTCCTGATGGTAATCGGTGTTGCAGTAATGGGATATGTTAACGGTGCCATAATTTCAGCGGTCATGAGCCCATATAAAAAGTAACTAGCACGCGCGTGAACATGATCTTAATAACAAGGAGAAAATAATTGGTAACTGTAAAGAAATACTTGACAGTTCGAAAAGAGGACAACCGTTACCGTGTTACCTTAAATAATACTAAGTTAGATATAATTTACCTATCCATACAACTAATAAACTGATTAACTTTCTATGTGATATACACTATATCTCATTTCTCATACCTCAATTGCCATGCCTGACAATAGGACAAGAGAGAATATGAATATAAAAGAAGTCACAAAAAAAGACGGTACAATGATGTACCGAACTAATTTTTATCTTGGTGTAGATAGGTTGAAGGGAAAAAGTTATCTTTGATAGTTATAAGCTAACTGTGAAAGTTAAGAGTAGCTAATAACTTCTTAAATGTCATACTATGCAAGGTATTATCAATCAGTTGGCTAGATATACTAACTAAAATTTTTGGTTAGTATTTATATAAGTGAAGTCTTTCAATTTTTCACTTATATAAATTTGAAGCTGAACCTTACTATGACTCAGATTATTTTCATGAATAACATTTTTGAATATAAAATAAAATCTACCATTTTTGATAGATTTTTTTATATTGACTATTTTTTGAGTTTATCAACTTGTTTTCACTCTCATACCAAAATATAAATAGACATCACCTTATAACAAGTGAACTGGTATCTCATAATAAATACTCTTTTGAGATTATTATTTCTTATATTTCAACATAGTTATTACACTCAAAATAAATAGGATACAACTGCCAAGTACTCCGTATACTAATGATGCCCCTTGATTATCACCAGTTTCAGGCAATTTATCTTTGTTATTAGTACTTTCTGGAGGAGTTGAAGAATCCGACTTAATAACGTCTTGATTTTGAGTATAAATATAAGTCACTACTTGATTTTGCGATAGAAACTGCCCACTTTTATTCCCTTGAATCTCTTTAAAGGTATAGCCAGAAATATTCTTCTGTTCAGTATCATAAGCATCACCTATATTACCGGATTGGGTAACATCATCTGAAATAGGAATACCATTTATATCAACATACTTAGAAGTAACATTCCCACCAATAACAGGATTTTTAGTATATATATATGTCACTACTTGTTCTTCTGCAGTAAACTGTCCGCTCTTATTCCCTTGGATATTTCTAAAAGTATAACCAGAAATAGCTTTCTGCATTGTATCATATAAATCATCTATATTACCGGATTGGATAACATCATCTGAAATAGGAGTACCATTTATATCGACATACTTAGAAGTAACATTCCCACCATTAACAGCACTTATAGGATTTTTAGTATATATATACGTCAGCTGTTCAACTGAATCTTTTTTAAAAGTTGTAGGATTGGGTTGTGAAACCAACGTGTATCCTTCAAATTCCCTAGGGCTAGAGGGAATCAAATCCCCAGACTCTCCAATAATGGTTGGAGAAGATAATAATTCTATGTTCTTATCTGTTTTATAATGTATTACAGCACCTGGACTATCTGAATAATACGCCCAAGCAAAGTTAGCATTTCGTGGCAAAATATCTAAAGGTTGGAGAGCATAATTATTACCCTGAACCTCATAAGTTGGACTAATCTCTTTTTTCAAAACCGTTTGAACAACATAGTAATTAAAATAGTACATGCTATTATCGATAGTTATCGTTTTTTGGGGTATAGGAAGTCTAACAGGAGACTGTAAACCAGGACCAACGAGTGTATTAGGCCCAGTCAGGGAGCCAGCATTAGTAATAGAATTACCTGAATCATGAGTAAAGTAAGCATTCGTAGAAGTAGATAAACCGAAGTAATCAATTTTGCCATCTCCATTTTGAACTAAATCCATTGGAATAGACACAGAATAGTCATTTGTAACATTGTTTATCTTTAGTATTCTCCCAAGAACATTTGCTTTTTCTGATGATCTAGGAAAATAGGCACTAACAGGATAATCATAATTAAAATTTTCATAATTAATGACATCTCCATTCACCTTTTGCACAGCAAAAAATGTAAAGCAAACTGCAAGTATCGGTAACAGTAAAAAAATTTTTTTCATAACAAATACCCCCTTTATCCTTTTCTAATTATCACATAATAATCTAATATAGTCAATGTTATATAAGGGGTGTATATAAGGCCTAAGCTTAATGAGTACTAGCTGATATACAAAATATGCAATGATCAGATAGCGGTTAAAAAAGTGTTGCCGTATTATTATTGATATCATTCATAAAAATTTTTAACTATTTACTATACCAATAGTACTATCTAAAGTATCTATGATTTAGATTAGACAAAAAATAAGAGCCTTCAATTTTTCTTACTGATAGACTTTTTTATCATAACATTTCTCATTTTTTCCGATATCAGCTTTCTTAAATTACAGCAGCATGAATTCACTTATTGGCGTCAAAAATAGCCGCTATCAACGATAACGACTATTACTATTATTTAGTTTAGGCTATACCTTTGCTTACAAGTTTAGGCTAGAAGTTCTGAAATGGCCTCAGTTACAGGAGTTAATGCATGACCAAGCAAGGTTTCAAAATCAGTACTTGTTACGTCAAGCTCGCCAGCTGAAATATCTGATTGGATGGCCGTTACAATCCCAACTACTTCATCTGGTAAACCAGCAGACACTAAGGCTGCTTTGTAATCAGAGATCGTCATTGAGACCACATCGATCGTTTTACCAGTCGCAGTTTCCAAGGCTTGGTGCAAATCAGCATAGCTTAAACGGGGGCCAGAAAGTTCATAGATATGGTTATCATCGAAAGATTGGACAAGCGCTTGTGCTGCTGCTTCAGCGTATTCTCTTTTCAAGGCCCAACCCACTTTACCTTCACCGCCGGCATAGACAAAGCCTTTTCCAGCAATGGCATCCTGGAAGATACTGAGTTCATTTTCCAAGTACCAGTTATTACGCAAAATCTTATAAGTTAGGCCAGATTGTTTAATCATGGCTTCTGTGGCGATATGGTCAGGTGCCAGTACCGAATGAGACCCCTCAGCATTTGCTAGGCTGGTGTAAACAAGATTTGCAATACCAGCTGCTTTAGCAGCTTCGATGACATGCTTATGTTGCAATTCACGGCTCACGGCTTGACCGGGTGCACCAGAGACAAACATGAGCGTTTCAATCCCAGAAAAAGCCGTAACAAGACTCTCTTTATCTGAATAATCGCCAATACGCACTGCATAGCCTGCTTCAGCAAAAGGCACACCTTTTTCTTCTGAACGCACTAATACTGCTATCTCACCATGAGAAACTGTTTTAGAAAGTGCTTTTAAAACACCATTACCAAGTCCACCTGTTACACCAGTAATTAAATAAGTCATCTGTTAGTCTCCTTTTATTAGTTGTAACTTTTTTAGTTACTTCTTGTCTACATGATATCAAAGGGATAGCGTTCTGTCAACAATTAAGGTTTTGATAACTAAAAAAATCTAGCACACGATTTATTTGACGTGTACTAGACTTGATCTATTATTTTTTCCTGAGCATTGTGAAGGAGGTCTGCGACTGTCTTATTTTTAAGGTAGGTCTCGAGCGCAAGTTGCGCTTGTAGCAGATCATCGTCAAGCAAGCTATGAATCGTTTTGCCAACTGGGCAAGCCGGATTGGGCTGCTCATGAAACTTGAAAAGACCAACTTCTGAAACGACTGCTACTGCTTCATAGACATCAAGATAGGTAATTGTTTTAGGGTCTTTTGAAATGCTAGCACCTCCGCTACCACGTTTAACAGTGACGATGTCGGCTGTTCTGAGTTGTGAAAGCAGCCTGCGAATGATGACAGGATTGACTCCAATAGACCCTGCCATAAATTGACTTGTTACTTTTTCCTCCTTGAAAACATCCATGACCGTTAACATGTGTAGGGCAATAGTAAAGCGACTTGATAGGGGCATAAAATTCTCCAATGTAAAGATTAAAGTTACATTCATTATAGTCAAGGCTAGGGATAATGTCAACTCTTTCACATCTTAAATGTTGCCAACCACTATTAAGCTAATCTAGAGCACCTAAAAAAAGTTGGCATAAAAAGCATAGCTCAACCTATAAGTGTCACTATTTTGATATTGCCTTAAGTCCTTTCTTATATAGATAAATAACAGCAACATACACTAGAGAAGTTATCACAAAAGGGACTTGAACAGGTAAAACTGTAAATAGATAACCATATATCACTTGTCCAACAGGAACTAAACCGATGAACATCGTTGTTAAGATTCCATTCACTCTTCCCGAGAATTGGGCTTCTATTTTTGTCTGTAAAAGCGTCATGATCGCGATATTCAATATACCCTCAACAAAGGATACACAGAAAATAAAGCCTAGATATAGGGCATAGCGATAATCATAGCCGTTCAATCCACTTATGAGTCCTAAAATCAGGACCAAACTGGCTAAAATCTGCATACTTAAAATAAAAAGACGTGCCAAAGAAAGCTTAGCCTTAATGAAACTAAAAATAAAGGGACTAAAAAAAGCTGCTACAATCCCAACTGACTCAATTAATGAAAATTGTGTGTTTGACACTTTAAATATTAATTTGGCAACTACACCATTCCCAACACTAAATAATGGAATAGAAAAAAAGTTCAAAATCATCACACAAATCGCCGTATGCCATAAGAGCTGATTCCCTTTCATATACTGAAATCCCTTAACAAAATCGCTACCGAATTGTTTCAGCGTCTTAGTCTCACTGACCTGTTTAAAGTAGTCGTTTTTCAATAGGTATATCAAGATATTTGACAAAATAAACGACAAACCATTGCATAGTAAGACTGTTTTAATGCCCATTAAACTGTAAACACTAGCACCAATCAACGGAGCGACGACTGCTTGAATCGAATCAGTAAAAGACATGACTGTATATGCCTGTGATAGCTCCTGCTCACCACTTGCAATCAATTTTATGGTGCCTGCACTTGCTGGTGAGTAGCATGCAGCTAGCAAACCCTGACAAATGACCATAGCAAATAACAGAACGAGATTACTTTTATCTAAAAAGATAGTCACTAGACAAATAACACTAAAATTTAAAACATTTAGCAGCAACAATATTTTTTTCTTATTAAACCAATCTGTTAAGACACCAAAAAAAGGGCCGAAAATAACACGTGGCAAGATGGCACTTGCTAACATTAAGGAAAATAATTGACTAGATTTAGTCATGTCTAAAATGTAGATAGCGAGGGCTGCTGCCTGAATTGAACTACCTACAGACGAAATAAAGTCTGATGAAATCAAGTAAAGTAATTGTTTATTTTTCAAAGTACGTTGCTTTCTAAATAATGAAGACTATTCGTTTCCAAGTCCAACTTGATGTTACACTTAAATCCCATCCTATTAAAGCAAAGAAAGACTAACCATGAAGGTTAGCCTTAATCTACTATACGATAAAATTTAAGCAAGTGCGCCCATCGGATCCCATGGTAAAAGGGTCACTGGTTCTGCTTCATATGCTGCTAGTTCTGCTTCACTCAAGAATTCTTTTCTGACAACGATTTGGTAAGTGTACTCATCCATCCAAGCATCTGATGCTGTGAAGTAGCCTTTTTTACCAACTTTATCGCCCCAAGAATTTTCGACTTTCCATTTGACTGACTGACCTGCATCATCCAAATCAACACCTGTCAAGACCATGGCATGTGTCATTAATGACTCAGAATAATCCAAACGGCTGGCTTTATCTTGTGTAAAGTCGATATCCATCGCTGAAAAATCATAGGCATCCATGGTCAAAAGACCATCTGTACGATTTGATTCTTGACCAACGTCACAACCAAACCAAACAGTTTCTCCAGCTTGCATTTGTGCGATTGCTAATTTTTTGAAACGATCCATATCAACATTTAAGTGACGAACATCACGCGCGCCAATTACGTTACCCAAAAACTCAACTGTGTAAGATTTGTTATACGGTTTGTCAGCAGTTGGTGCATTGATGACACTGACATACTCATCGAGATTTAGATTCACAAATTTGTCGTAAAATGCTTGTGGTGTTATCCCTTCAACTTTGTTAAAGTTATTATCTTTATCGCGATATGCAAAGTCAAATTTTTGTGGTGGTAAACCAAGTGTCATGGCAAGATAGTTGAAGATTTCTTGTAACAATTCAGCTTTTTTAGCTGCCACATCGCCACCATTTTTGATCAATTCACGTAAAATTTGCGCGTCTTGACGCAAGATTTTATTCAGATATTGATCAAGTTGGTTACTCGCACTTGATGAAATAGATTCTGGATAAACTTCTTTAGGCACAACGCCATATTTTTGGAAGAGTGCGACAACCATATCCCATTGACCACCATCTTGTTGCGGTACATCAAGTAAGAATTTTAATTTGCGATCGCCAAGTTCAAGATCACTCGTTCCGATAATTTGCTCAAGGAACCAGTTTGATTTTTCATACTTATCCCAAAAGAAGGTATAGGCTTGTGATAATTCAAAATTTTCAAGTTTGAACTCAGTTAACATTTTATGACGAAATGTATTCAAGGCAGCAAACATCCAGCAACGGCCAGATTGTTTTTGATTGCTAACCGGATCATTTGTCAAGTCAACTGAAAAAACAGGTAAATTCGCAGCATGTGACTCGCGGTTCTCAAGTGCATTGAGTAGGCCATTCTTGGTTACAGCATTTTCAACTGCACCAAATTTAGCATTGCTGTTATAGTTCTCAAATAACGATTGTGTAAAATCTTGTGTAAGTTCTGTCATTGTTATCCTCCGACGAATAGTATACCATTTTTCACTGATATATGCCATGATCATGGATATAAGAGAGGACCTCAGCAGGGAGTAGAAAATTAGGCATATTGCCTACTGAGATGCTGTTACGGATGTTGCTTGATGAGATGTCCAAAAGCGGTAAATCAACTAATTGAACAGGATATTTAGGCACAGATAGTATGGCTTGATGTCGGTTCACTGCGACAAATGTTACTAACTTAACTAAGTCATCAATTTTGTACCACTTATCTAAGTAGTCCACCATATCCCCACCAATGATAAAGAAATAGTCATTTTCCGGATGCTCCGTTGTCAACTTTAGCATGGTGTCATAGGTATAAGACTTACCACCGCGCTCGATTTCTGATAGATTAAGTGATAAGTTAGGGTAATTTTCGATTGCTAACGATAGCATATTCACACGATCTTCAGCTGCGATGGTCGTTTTACTATCGATGTGAGGTGGCTCATTTTCCGGCATTAATTGGACTTCATCTAAGCCCAGTCTTTGTTGGACTTGATCTGCAATAAATAGATGCGCATGGTGAACTGGGTTAAAGTTGCCACCTAGAATACCGATCCTCATACCTGCCAAAACGTATCAAAAACAGTAATCGGCAAGTGACGTTTATGTGTTGTTTTCAACCACCAATTTTCAATCACCTGACGTGATTTTTCAACTACTTGACGACCTTCCAGATAGTCATCAATTTGATCATAGGTCACACCTAAGGCAAGCTCATCAGCCAAACCTGGTTTGCCATCTTCCAAATCAGCCGTTGGGACTTTTTCATAGATGGCTGGATCAGCAGCTAAATAAGCAAGTAATTGCTTGCCTTGTCGTTTATTCAGTCTGAAAAGGGGTAAAATATCCGCACCACCATCGCCAAACTTAGTGAAAAATCCTGTAATGTTTTCAGCCGCATGGTCGGTGCCTACGACTGCGCCAGCAGTTGCACCAGCAATGGCATACTGGGTAATCATGCGTTGACGGGCTTTGATATTCCCTTTGTTAAAATCAGAAACCATGATCCCAGCTTCTGCTAAAGCTAAGACTTCCCCATCAACGGCAGCCTTAATATTGACTGTCAGACTTTGATCTGGTTTGATAAATGCAAGTGCACGTTGTGCATCTGCTTCATCATATTGGACACCGTAGGGCAAGCGAATGGCGATAAACTGATAAGCTGAATCACCTGTTTCAGCACGCAAAGACTCAATTGCAAGCTGCGCTAGACGTCCTGCCAAACTTGAGTCTTGTCCCCCTGAAATACCCAAAACCAGTGTTTTCAAAAAAGGGTGTTGTTTTAAATAGGCTTTCAAAAAATCGACTGAACGTGCTACTTCTTCTGCTGGTGAAATAGCTGGCTTAACACCTAATTCTGAGATAATATCATCTTGCAAGGTCATTTGTAAACATCCTTTCTCACTTCATCGATCAGTTTCATTTTATGGTCCCATACCTCTTGTGCCAAATCGACAGGATAGTCCTGAGGATTTAAATCACGCTTATATTCATCCCATAGGTCATCAAGTTTATCGTTAAAATAAGCTTTGATTTCTGATAAACTAGGTAGGTCATAAAGAAGCTGACCCTTGTCAAAAATAGGAACTAAAAGCGGTCTAGCTGTGAAATTTTTCAAGCGCTTATTAATATAAGTATAGGTCGGATGGAACATCACGATTTCGTCTAATTGGTTAGGGTCAACATCTGAAAATGTGATATAGTCCCCTTCTGACTTGTTCTTATCCAAACTGCGAATACGCCAAACTTGTTTTTTACCAGGTGTTGAGACTTTTTCGGCATTACTAGAGAGCTTGATTGTATCTCGCATCTCGCCTGTCTCTGTCTCAATCGACACAATTTTGTAAACCGCACCGAGTGCTGGCTGATCATAGGCCGTGATCAATTTTGTACCCACGCCCCAGACATCTATCTTAGCTTTTTGCATTTTTAGATTCAGAATCGTATTCTCATCTAGATCATTTGACGCATAGATTTTAGCAGCAGTAAACCCTGCATCATCTAGCTGTTCTCTCACTTTTTTGGAAATGTAAGCCATATCTCCAGAGTCGATACGCACACCTTGAAAATGAATCTGATCTCCCATTTCTTTAGCAACTTTAATCGCCGCTGGGACACCGATTTTTAAGGTATCATACGTATCCACTAAGAACACACAGTCACGATGCGTTGTCGCATAGGCTTTAAAGGCATCGTAGTCATTACCATAGGCTTGCACCAGAGAGTGGGCATGTGTGCCAGACACAGGAATACCAAATAACTTGCCTGCTCTCACGTTCGAAGTTGCATCTGCACCACCGATAACAGCAGCCCGTGTTCCCCAAATCGCGGCATCCATTTCTTGCGCCCGTCTTGTCCCAAATTCAAGTAAAGGCGCATCGCCAATAACTGATTTGATACGTGCAGCCTTGGTCGCAATCAGCGTTTGAAAATTGACGATATTCAAAATTGCCGTTTCGACCAACTGACATTGTGCCAAGGGACCTTCAATTTGCATAATCGGTTCATTAGCAAATACCAGGTCACCTTCTTTAGCTGATTTAACATCACAGGTAAAGGTCATCTCTGACAAATAGGTTAAAAAGGATTCTGGATAACCAAGTTCCCGTAAGTAAGTAATATCATCCTTATCAAACTGTAGCCCTTTTAAGTAGTCAATCACACGTTCGAGACCTGCAAAAACAGCATAGCCATTTTTGAAAGGCATGTCCCGAAAGTAAACTTCAAAAACGGCATGACGCTCAGAAATCCCCTTTTCAAAATAAACTTGCATCATATTCAGCTGGTATAGATCTGTATGCAATACTAGATTATCTGTCATCGTCATACCATCGTTTCTAACATCTTAATTAATGTCCGCGCTGATTTTTCTCCGGCATGAATGATAAACTCATCAAAGCTTGTTGCAGCTTGTCCATCTGCTGTATCAGAAATACTGCGCACAACAACAAAGGGTTTACCAAGCGCTGTTGCGGCTTGCGCAATCGAAGCACCTTCCATCTCTACAGCAAGTACATCAGGAAAATGAGACTTGATTTCCAACTGTCGTGCTTTTGATGAAATAAAGGAATCTGATGAGGTGACTAATCCCGTTTTTGCATTAGGATCCGCTTTTTTGAGTTCTGATACAAAATACTTACTGCTATGATAATAGAGGTCTTGTCCAGCCATTTGACCAAATGCATAGCCAAATGCTGTCACATCCACATCATGATAGGCAAGTCTATCCGCAATCACAACATCACCAACGCTCAAGTCAGGGCCAACCCCTCCGGCAGATCCTGTATTAATAATACCATCCACCTTAAACACTTCAGCTAGCAAACTCACTGCAACGGCACTCATGACTTTCCCAATACCTGATTTCACCAGGACAACCTCATGACGGCCTATCGTACCTGTATAGAAAATAAAGCCATGATGGCTGGCTTTTGTCACCTCTTGAATCGCTTGTGTTAGCACTTTAAGTTCTTCATCCATTGCTGCAATAATGCCTAATTTCATGTCTACTCCTCTTCTCCTACATACAAAAAGTACCAAAGTATGTCCGATTTCTATATCCTGTTAATGAACCATGCCATTAGAACTTAAAGACGATAACCATCACAACAATTAATAAAATTGCCAAAATGATGATGGAACGCGTAATTTTCTTACCCCGTTCTTCTCGTTTTTGAGATTCTATTCGGCGACTCTTATAAATCTGGTTCTTTTCCAGCTTTGTTTTTTCAGATGCAAACTTTTTGATTAACTGCGTATCATCTTGTTTAGCCTGAAGCAATTCTTGCTCAAGTCGCTTTTGATTTTGTTTGGCTTCTTTGATGATATCATCTGTCAGTAATGGTCTAGGCATGTGTCTCAAGCTCCCAATATTGAATGGCAATGAGTGTTTTAGCATCCGCAATCTCACCAGATTTTATCATGGCTTTTGCCTCAGCAAGTGTCACCTCGTGCAGTTCAATCGTTTCATCAGCATCTTGTGGGCGCGGATTGTCAACCTTAGTCAGATTTTGTGCTTTATAAAGGTGTAATACTTCGTTACAAAATCCTGGTGCCGTGTAAAACTCACTGATTTTAACAATCGTTGCTGCTGCCATACCAGTCTCTTCTTCAAGTTCACGGACCATCGCAGCTTGCGGGTCACTATTTTCACCCTGTTCAAGCTTGCCCGCAGGAATTTCGTAGATCACTTTTTCAAGTGCCTTTCGAAATTGTCTAACCAGAATCATTTTTTGCTCATCAGTAATGGCAAGTACAGCAACACCACCATTATGAAAGACGAGCTCGCGTTTTGCAGTTTCTGTTTTCCCTGGAAGTGTCACTGTATCATATTTGACATCGATCACCTGTCCTTTAAAGATATCTTCTCGAGTTACTGTTTTTTCTTCAAAGTCTTCAAAATTCATAGCTATCTTATCTCCATTCCACATATAGCTTACCTAATCAGTCTTCATGGTAACTGGGTAAGTTTTTAGCACGACCACTCTTATTTGTCTGGCGCGCTCGACCAAATGCGACATCATCTTGCAAGACATCCGTCGTAATCACAGAACCTGCTGTCGTGATCGCATTCTTACCGATTGATAGTGGTGCAATTAAGGTTGAGTTACTACCGATGAAGGCATAATCTTCAATCTCAGTATTAAATTTATTTTTGCCATCATAATTGACTGTAATCGTACCAGCACCAAAATTAACACCGTCTCCTACAGTTGCATTACCAATATAGGTCAAGTGCCCTGCTTTTGTCCCCACGCCTAACGATGAGGCTTTCACTTCTACGAAATTACCAACATGTACATCTTCATGCAGGACAGTGCTAGGTCTCAGGTGGGCATAAGGGCCGACATTTGCCCCTTCTTTCAGCACTGAGTATTCAACAGTTGAGTTGCGAATTTCTGTATGATGGGCAAGTGTTGCATCCTCAATACGACTGCCTGATGTGATTCGGACGTCTCGGCCAATCACAGTTTTACCTGTAATCACAACATTTGGTTCGATGATCGTATCATAACCAATCTCAACATCTGAATCAATATAGGTCGTTTCAGGATCAATCAAGGTCACACCGTTCACCATATGTTGCTGATTAATCCGGTGACGCATAATCTTTTCTGCTTGCGATAAAGCAATTCTATCATTAACACCAATCGATTCTTCAAAGTCATCTAAGACAAAAGCACCGACTTTTTCATCATTACGCTTCAAAATTTCAATGACATCCGTCAAGTAATACTCACCCTGAGCATTATCTGTTGTGATATTGGATAAGGCATCAAATAAGGCTTGATTATCAAAAACATAAGTGCCTGTATTAATTTCTTGAACTGACTTCTCGAAATCATTTGCATCTTTTTGCTCGACAATTTTAGCAACATGGCCATCTTCACGAATAATACGACCATAGCCTGTCGGATCTTCAGCGATTGCTGTGAGTATCGTTGCTGTCGCATTCTCCGACTGATGGTACTCAAATAAGTCAACTAAACTCTCAGGTCTGATTAAGGGTGTATCTCCTGCGATGACAAGCGTTGTGCCCTTAAGGTCTTTAAGTAATGACTCAGCAATTTTAACGGCATGACCGGTGCCTAGTTGTTCTTCTTGCTTAACATAACCGATATACTCGGGTAGCACACCTAGAACTTCAGTTGCACCATGTCCAACAATCACAATCGTTTTTTCTGGATTAATGGCACGAGTAGCTGATAGAACATGGTTGACCATTGGTTTACCAGTTACCTGATGTAAGACTTTGGGTAAATCAGACTTCATACGAGTCCCTTTACCAGCTGCTAAAATAATTGCGTATTGATTCATAATGACTCCCTTTATGTTGTTAATACAAGGTAGCTAAACGGTCTTATAACACACACTTTGACGCATTTAGGAACACAGGCTAACACCCATCTCTAAAATAATATAATAATAAGCCTATTATACCAATAATCTCTTATTTTGTCTTAAATAATACGGTTCTCATGGCTTTTGTCTCATCTTGTTATTCAATAGGTTATGTAATTAGATCGTCTTAATTTTGTACCATGTTCATATTTAGCCGTTATCAGTCCTTTTGAATTATCAAGTAAACTTATGGTAAAATAGATAAAACAGGGGATTTTAAGTTCACTTTTTATGACACTTCCCTTTATGCATCGACAACTTAATTTAGCTAAACAAAGGAGCACATCATGATTGCTATTGGTTTTATTGGCGCAGGAAAAATGGCATCAGCCATCATAAACGGTTTGGACAAAGATACATTCAGCATTCAAATATCCGGACGTACCCTTGATACCACACAAAAAACTGCTGAGATGTTAGGCATCAAAGCAGCAGCTAGCCATGCTGAGTTGATTGAGAGCTCAGATATTGTTGTGCTTGCTGTTAAACCACATATCATTCCAGATATATTAAGCGCGCATGAGATAAATAAACCGCTTGTGTCAATCGCAGCAGGTATGACCTTGTCTGATTTGGCGTCACTAACCACTAGCAAGCAATCGCTAATCAGAGTCATGCCAAACATTAACGCGGCGATTCAGAAATCAACGACAGGCATCACAAGAAATACCAACGTTTCGGATGACACTTTTGCTACTGTCACCGCTATTTTTGAAAGTATCGGTAGCGTGCATGAACTTTCTGAGAAAGATTTCGGCACCTTCACTGCCCTAGCCGGTAGCTCGCCTGCCTACATCTATATGTTTATAGATGCCATGAGTCGTGCAGGTGTCTTACATGGCATGCCAAAAGATGTGAGCACTAAGATTGTAGCTGAAACAGTCCTTGCAAGTGCTGAGATGTTACTCTCTTCTGATCTCAACCCATGGACCTTGGTTGATAATGTCTCAAGCCCAGGTGGGACAACCGTCGCTGGTGTCGTAAGTTTAGAGCAAAACAACTTTGTCGCAACAGTGATCGATGCCATCACAGCAACAGTTGATAAGAACAAAGCCATGTCTAAGTAAGGCTTACTAGCTGTCTCAATCACTAACCTAAAAACGCTATATCTAGCTGAGATATAGCGTTTTTAATGATGCTTAGCCTAATAAATTGTTAAAAAAAGATGAACCAATGTGATATCGGCTCATCTCTTTTTAACAATTTATTTTACAACTACTGTAGAAGTGATTACTTCTACAGCTTTTTTAGCTGCAATATCATGTTTAAGCATGTCAGTTGGTAAAAGCTTCATCACTTCTTCTTTAGGCATGTTGTATGATTCAGCTAACTCAGAAATTTCAGTATCAATTTCGTCTTGTGTTGTTACAAAGTTTTCAGCAGCTGCTACAGCTTCTATCACGAGGTTTGTACGAACACGTTTATCAGCATCACCTTCAAATTGTGTATGAAGTTGCTCTTCAGATGTCCCTGTTAATTGATAGTACATATCAGCAGAGATACCTTGTTGTTGCATGTTACCAAGGAATTCATTCATGGCACGGTGTACTTCATCATGAACCATTTCACCTGGTAATTCAACGATTTCTGCATTTGCAACAGCTGTTTCAATCGCAGCTGTCTCAACAGCATCTGTATACTGTGTTTCTTTTTCTTCAGTTAATTGTGTTTTATATTTTTCTTTAAGTTCAGCTAATGTTTCAACTTCTTCGTCGATATCTTTAGCTAATTCATCATCAATTTCAGGTACTTCTTTAGCTTTAACTTCATGAATCGTTGTAACAAAGACAGCATCTTTACCAGCTAAATCTTCAGCTTGGTAATCTTCAGGGAAAGTTACTTTCACTTCAATTGTTTCGCCAGCTTTATGACCAACTAATTGCTCTTCATAACCAGGAATAAATGATGCTGAACCAAGTTCTAGGCTGTGGTTTTCTGCAGTACCGCCATCAAAAGCAACGCCGTCAACTTTACCTTCGAAATCAATGACAACAGTGTCACCATTTTCAGCAGCATCTGATTTGATGACTAATTCAGCAAGATTTTTTTGTGCTGCTTCAATTTTAGCATCAACATCAGCATCCGTCACGTTTTTGTCAACATCAACAGAAACTTCAAGGTTTTTATAGTCACCAAGTTTAACTTCAGGTTTTACAATAACGTCAGCTGTAATTTCCCATGCTTCACCTTCATTCATTGATTTAATATCAATTTTAGGTTGCGCAACTGGCTCAATAGCAGCTTCTACTACAGCTGCATCATAGCTTTCAGGTAAAACAGCATTTAATGCTTCTTCATAAAGTGATGCTTCACCATACATTTTGTTAAAAATTGTACGTGATACTTTACCTTTACGGAAACCAGGTACGTTTAGGTTCTTTTTAACTTTATTGAAAGCTGCATCAAGACCTTTTGCAATGAGATCTTGCTCGATTGTAAAAGTTAAGGTCCCGTTATTTACACCAGTTTTTTCAAAACTTGCAGTCATTTGTATTTCTCCTAATTTATAATCTATTTGTGCTTATCTCTAAGGAAATAAATCTTGGCATCCAAAAAGTATAAACGTCAGTTCAACTTGTTTATTTTAGCATAATAATGCCTACAAATCAAGTATTTATATAGCCTGTCAAAGATTGTTGCTTCATATTATTAGCAAAATATTACTTGCCACTCATTTTACTAAAAAAATCATGCCAGATACTTGGTCGGAAAACATCCCCAGGATTTTTA
Source organism: Pseudolactococcus piscium (assembly GCF_002441695.1). GTDB lineage: Bacteria > Bacillota > Bacilli > Lactobacillales > Streptococcaceae > Pseudolactococcus > Pseudolactococcus piscium. The sequence goes on along the minus strand of NZ_JXJW01000003.1, from coordinate 14,847 downwards.
CCACCTAGACCGCCATATCCCAGCATAAGGCCTAACACAATCGCAAGCGCCATTAAAATAACAACCAGTAAAATTAATGAAATGCGTAGTCCCAAAAATTTAATCGTCTTTTTAAACATCGTCTTGCCCTTCCAAATGAATGCGTTTAATATCTGCCCCTAAGCTGGCTAATTTCTCATGGAATTTATAGTAGCCACGATCTAAATGCTTCAAATTCCCGACAGTTGTTGTACCATCTGCAACCATACCTAAGAGAATCAAAGCGGCACTAGCACGGAGGTCCGTTGAGCGTACTTCTGCACCCGAAAAATGACTGCCACCTTGAATATTGGCTGTATTTCTTGAAATATCAACAGACAAGCCCATACGACGCATTTCTTCAAGATGTTGGAAACGATTCTCAAAAACGGTTTCGATCATGACAGACTCCCCCTTAGCGATTGCTTGAGCAGCTGTCATCTGTGCTTGCATATCTGTTGGAAAACCGGGGTGAGGTAAGGTTTTAACTGTCACAGGCTTCAACGTTTCAGGCCCGATGATTCTGATGCCATCTTCTTCTTGAATGATCGCTACACCCATTTCAGAGAGCTTCGATAACAAAGGTCTGTTATGTTCACGCACTGCATCAAGAATCAGCACATTCCCCTTGGTTATTGCCGCTGCAACCATAAACGTGCCTGCCTCGATTCTGTCTTGGACAACACTGTGCGATGTGCCATGCATCTTCTCAACACCTTTGATGACGATCGTATCAGTACCAGCACCCTTGACATCGGCACCCATTTTATTTAGCAGGTTAGCTAAGTCAACGATTTCTGGTTCCCGAGCTGCATTTTCTAATACCATGGTACCTTTAGCCAATGTCGCTGCCATCATGATATTTTGCGTCGCCCCAACAGATGGAAAATCCATGTAAAAATGGGCACCGTGAAGTTCAGCCGCTTTTGCTTCGATAAAGCCACCATTTTGTGTGATTTCAGCTCCCATCGCTTGTAAACCACGGATGTGTAGATCAATCGGCCGTGAGCCAATTGTACACCCACCAGGCATAGAGACACGTGCATGACCATTACGTGCAAGAATTGGGCCTAGCACAACAATAGAAGCCCGCATTTGACTCACATATTCATAAGGTGCTTCAATAGCAACGTCTGTCGCTGCTTGTGTGCGCACACGCTTTTTAGCTTCATCAAAAGTTAATGGAATATTGAGGTGTTTAATCACTGCATTCATCGTATAGACGTCACTAAGAATTGGGACATTACAGAGTACTGTCTCTCCTTCAGATGGTAATATTGTTGCTGCTAAAAGCGGTAACACTGCATTTTTAGCACCTTCAATCTCGACTTGACCCTCAAGTTTTGTCTGCCCACCATTGATTATTATTTTATCCATTGCTCTTCTTTCACATTTTATCTTTTACAAAATTATATCATATTTACTTTTTTTGTGTTCATATCATGGACTAACCAAAAAAACGGTAGGTAACCCTCCGTTTTTTGCTGTTAGTTTTGGATAGGGCGACTTAGCATCTCTAATTGCTGCTTTGGAATGGACATCATCATCTGACGGCCTTCAAAAGACATTGGGCTACCATCAAGTTGGACTGTCACATAGCCAAATGGGGCGATCAGTATGGCACCCGCTGCATAATCCCAAGGGGATAAATTACTGAAATACCCCCATATTTTACCATCAAGAATGTTGGTATATTCTATACCGGCACTCCCAATCGCACGAACACCTAATGATTGATGACTCAAGTCTAACAAACCACCCGCATTTGTCCGATACATATAGGTACTGACACCTATCAAACTTTGAGCTAATGGCGCTACCGATAAGCTAATTTGCGCATCATTTTTATAGGTTGCGCTGCCATCTCCCCAATAAAGAGTCTCTTTCATGACATCCAAAATAAGCCCTAGCTTACCAATACCAGACTCATAATAGGCCAGCATGACAGCAAAATTATCTTTTTGCACGATAAAATTTGTTGTCCCATCGATCGGATCTATCACCCAAACGTTGCCGTCATTGATATCATGTCTGACATTATTTTCTTCAGCTAAAATGTGATCACCTGGAAATAACTCCTGAATCTTAGTAATGAGCATATCTTGCACCTCACGGTCAAGATTGGTTACTAAATCATCAAAGTGTGTTTTTTCCGAAATCTCTAAGGTATCAGTCATGTGTGCTTTGATATAAGCACCTGCATGCTTGACGACTTCTTTTGCAAACTCAAGCTTGATATTTAATCGATTGTCGCTCACTAGTTTTAGCCTCCTGTAGGGCTCTATAAGTCGAGTATCCTGATGCTTTTTCAAAGTCACGGTCCATTTGTTTCTCTTGCATTTTCGAAGGGACGACTTCTTTAAATACACGATAAGCAGCTAATAGAGCCGAGCGAGACACACCTGTCTCATAGAATGCTTCAACCTGATTAAAAAACGTGACAACCTGTCCTAATTCTTGGCTTGTCCACCTTAAGTCTAGTGGATATTGATAATTATCTGCCATCATCAAGCTCCCGAACTCATGACATCACGTAATTCTGCTTGTCTATATGACCGTGGTAAAAATGCCCGAATTTCATCTTCATTAAACCCGATTTGCATTCTTTTTTCATCAACAATAATCGGTCTACGTAGTAAACTTGGATGCTCTGAAATCAAAGAAATAAGCTGGTTCATCGTTAATTCATCGACATCAACATTTAACTTTTGAAACACCTTACTTCTGGTCGAGATAATATCTTCTGTTCCATTTTCTGTTTTAGCCAAAATTGACTTTAAGTCTTCTGCTGTCATCGGTTGTGTTAAAATATTATGTTCTTCAAATGGGACACCGTAGCTGTTAAACCACACGCGTGCTTTGCGGCAAGACGTGCAACTCGGTGATAAGTATAAATTGATCATAGTCATCTCACTTCACTTCACTAAATTTAATAAGTTAGTAGTCTCTTCATTATACCAAAATTCTGGTATAATGTAATTATGAATTTTGAACAGATATTACCAATTCTCAAAAGCGGCGGAAAAGCCGTTCGAACAACTGGTTGGGGTGGTGCTGAAAACTTTGTCAAACTCTTTCATACCATCACACTGGAAACAGGCGAAACACTAGATGTGACGCCTTATTTCTTGATTAATGTATCAGGTGAAGGCGAAGGCTACTCTATGTGGAGTCCAACACCATGCGATATTTTAGCAAATGACTGGCAAGTTGTTGCCTAACTGATTTTATCTACAAAGGATAAATCGTTAGCAAGGACAAAATATAGGATATTAGCTCATGAAAAACACACCACATACAGCCCGTCGCATTCTTGTTACGGGCTGTTCTTCAGGAATTGGCCTTGCGCAAGCTGATCTTTTTTTAAAGCATGGAGACACTGTATACGGGATTGACAAGCAAGATCCGATTAATCTCGCTCACCCTAATTTTCATTTTTTCAAAGTAGATTTAGTCACTGACCTGACCCTCGTCTTCTCCAGACTGCCGAATACCTTTGATATTATTTGTAATACCGCAGGTATTTTAGATGATTACAAGCCTTTACTTGAGATATCAGATGACGAGTTTAACACGATTTGGCAGACAAATCTAGGTCCTGTTATTAAACTGACACGCCAGTTTCTACCACAGATGATCGCGCAAAAGTCTGGTATCATCATCAATATGTGCTCCATCGCTAGCTTCGTCGCTGGCGGTGGTGGTGCTGCCTATACGACTGCCAAACACGCATTAGCCGGGTTCACCAGACAATTAGCCCTAGACTATGCTAGATCTGGCGTTCAAATTTTTGGCATCGCACCTGGTGCTATCCAGACCGCAATGACCAAAAAAGATTTTGAATTAGATGATGGCAAAATGGCTGATTGGGTAGCTAACGAAACCCCCGTTGGACGATGGGCAGCACCATCAGAAGTTGCTGATTTGACCTTTTTCTTGGCATCTGGAAAGGCCAGTTATATGCACGGTGAAATCTTGAAAATCGATGGTGGTTGGACACTCAAATAATCCTATGATAAAAACGCACACTGACTTAGCTGATCAGTGTGCGTTTTCTAATAGTGCAACAAAACTTACGAGTTGACGCGCTGATTTGACATCATGAACCCGAAGAAGCTTAGCCCCTCTCCGATACATTTCTGTTGCGGCCACAAGTGACAAGCTAGCACGTTCGTCTTTAGGTAGGTCAAACAGGTACTTGGCCCAGCCTTTATTTGAAACAGCTGTCATAATGGGCCTGCCAAAGACTTTTAACTTGCCTACTGTATTCATCATTGCCAAATCTTGCCTGACATCCGAGTTCTTAGAATAGCCAATTCCCGGATCAAGGGCTATCCGTTGCCGTGCGATACCAGCCTGTTCAATAGCAGTTAGATTTTTAGAAAACCAGCTAATCATATCCCTAGAAATATCATCGGATAGCTCCTGATCACGCGGATTAAACATACTTAGCAAACCAACTTCAGTTTGACTTAGCAACTCAAGTTTTCGAGCGTCATCTGTAAATCCGTTAATATCATTTATAATATCTGCACCAGCTTCAATTGCTGCGACCATGACATCATACTTGTAAGTATCAACAGCAACAACTGCATAGGGGTGTGCTGCTTTTATCCCTTGGATAACAGGGACAATTCGATTGATCTCATCTGCAACTGTCAACTCTGAAAATCCTGGCCTCGTTGATTGACCACCAACCTCGATGATATCCGCGCCTTCTGCTAATTGTTGTGAAGCTTGCAGCAAAGATTCTGCTAGACCACCAACATGTTCTCCATTATAAAATGACTCTGGACTAACGTTTAATATCCCATAGATGATACCTGTTTCTTGCTGAATTTGATGCCCATTGGCTTGCCAACTCACCACATCATCTTGTAATAGCGCAAGTAGCTGTTTTGTTGCCCGACCTCGGTGCTGATAAGTCAATTGCTGTACAACTGTCAGATCAGCGATTGTTTTTCCAGACTCGGTCAGAAAAATTGTATCTAAACCAGCACCAAAGCTACCACTGGCCTTTGAAGCAATCGCGACACCACCTCGTCCCTCAGTGATTAGCAGCTTCTTTTTCGGTGTGATAAGGACAAAAACCGCTGAAAGATAGGCGCTACGGTCATCCCCTGCCTGATATAAGTCTAGGACGTACTGATTTTCTGCCTCAACTGATTGCAAACTTAAAGCCTTAAACTCCCGAGCAGTCGTTAGACCAAAGCGCTCTGGAAAAGCGGATAAGAACATGCCAGAATCATCACCTAGCACATACTCATCTGGTAATAACTCGTGAATAAACAAGGCTTTATGTTTGGCGTTACCTGCTTGATCATCCAAGGTTTCCTCAGGAAATGTTTGCTCTGCGATTAACTCACGATAGTTAATAAGTGAGACGCCATACAGGTGAAAGAATTTAGCGACATCCGCTGTCTTAGCCGAGTTATTAGACGCAAAAATAATCCGATGCGGTAACATCACTTATCACTCACTTTCATCATAAATTCTTGACGCAAAAAAGCATCCGTTTTTAAGTCCCCTTTATAAAGACTCGTTGTCGTAAAGGTCCCAGGTCTATTAATGCCACGCATTTCCATGCACATATGACGAGAGTGGACATGCACTGCAATCCCTTTTGGATGAACAATGCGTTGCATCTCCGAGCAAATCAAGGCCGTTAGATTTTCTTGTACACTTGGTCTACGAGCCGCCCAATCGACTAATCTAGGAATTTTACTCAAGCCAATAATCTCACCATCTGGCACATAACCGACACTTACAGTGCCAAAAAATGGGAGGAGATGGTGCTCACACATGGCATAAAAGGGGATGTCACCCACGATTACCATATCCGCATCCTGGTCTGTTGGAAATAGCTTGTAATTATCAAATTGTGTTTCACCAGTTGATGCAAAAATTTCTGAATAAGCTTTGAATACCCGCTCTGGTGTTTCAAGCAAGCCATCACGCGTTGGATCATCACCAATTGCCTGTAACAATTTCTTCGTGCCACTTTCAATATGCTGTTTGTTTTCTTGGTAGTTTTTTTTCATAAATACTTTCTAATTAGGGCGTTAAGAATAAAAATCAAGCTAGAGATGATGCATCAGATCGTACTAGGTTGCAAGGAATCCTCATTCTGAGCCTATTTACTTGACGGTTGAACACCTTATTAAACTAGCGAATCAAATCTGAAAGCGCAGTCAATACTGAATCGTATCGGCTATCGGTCTAACCCAGTTCTGATCACTTGTCTCCTCTAGCAATTGTTCTGTCTGCTTGATCACCAGGCTATCACGAATCATCTGCGCTGCTTCTAGTAGCGGCTGTAAAACAAAACGGCGATTTGCCATTTCTATATGCGGGATTGTTAATGCTTCTGTTTGATAAGTCACATCGCCAAACCTCAGAATATCTAAATCAATCGTCCGAGGGCCCCAATGAATCGTTTTAACACGCTTCATCTCTTTTTCTATTTGCTGAGTTTGCGCTAGTAAGGTCGTTGGTGCTACCCCATCAGGAACGGTTAAGCTAATGGCGATATTATAGAAATCATCTTGTACAACTTCACCAACTGGTTGTGTTTCATAAACTTTGGACACAGCTGAAATAGCATAAAGCGCTGCTAGTTTATCAACTGCTGTTTGTAGATTAGCCAGTTTATCACCAATGTTCGTCCCAATGCTTAAATAAACCTTAGGCATTATATCCCTCCACCGTAATGATGATATCATCAAAGACCCCTGCAATAGGCACCGAATATTTTTTAACTGATAATTGGATTTTTTCAGCCATCGGTAACTTTTCTAGTAGCAGATTAAGCGCACCGTTAGCTACTGACTCCATGAGATTAAAATTGTGATGTGTCACAAATTCACGAATAATCTCATAAATAGTTGCATAGGAAATTGTCGTTGTTAAGTCATCATCTTTTACTTTGTTCTCAATATCATAATGTACAACTGCATCTATTGAAATTTGTTGTCCAAGTGTCTTTTCTTCAGAAAAAACACCATTGTATGTATAAAAACGCATATTTGTAATTTGAATCTGTCCCATAGTTACTCCTCTAATTTTAGTATCAAAGTTAAACAACGTTCCTCAACACCACTACCATCAATGTCTAACCGAGGTACTGGCGCCAAGTCTTAATCTACGCTATTACTAGTTTATCATATTTTTCAATCAAATTTTACAACTTCACTAATGGCTAACAAAAAAAATCCCAGATAATCTGAGATTTTTTAGATTAACGACGAAGACCAAGTGAAGAGATTAATTCACGGTAACGTGGAATATCTTTTTGACGTAAGTAAGCAAGTAAATTACGACGGTGACCAATTTTTTTCATCAAACCACGGTAAGTAGCGTGGTCTTTTTTATGGTCTTGAATATGGTCATTAAGGTGGTTAATTTCCCAAGTCAATACAGCGATTTGCACTTCTGGTGAACCAGTGTCCCCTTCAGTACGTGCATATTGCTTGATGATTTCAGTTTTTTTCTCTTTTGAGATTGCCATGTGTTTCTCCTTTTTATTGATTGAGCTGGGCTCAATCCTACTTTTATTGCTGTTTCCGTGCCAGACGTTTGGCTGTCGCAAAGCTCAGAAACAGTTGGTACGCTATCTATTATACAGATTTTTTTCTTGCTGTCAACTCATTACGAGCTCGGTTTTGTCGTTGAATCAGTTGATTTAGAACTTGAAGATGGAGAACTTGAAGGATTGGCTTTACTTGCGTCTTCTGCACTCTTAGATTTGGATTCTTCCGCTGATTTAGAAGCGGCATCTTTTGATTCACTCTCTGATTTTGCAACAGAATCTGATGCTGCTTTGCTGGCTGATGTTGCATCAAATTGTAGGACAGTGAGCACGATTTTCGTCCCTTTAACATTGAACGATTGACCTTGTGCTGGCGTAGAGCTAATCACATAGCCATCCGCACTTTGATCTGTCGTTGGTGTAAACTCAATTGTAATATCAGACGCAGCGACACCCATATTTTGCAACTCGGCTTTGACGTTTGCAACAGTCTTGATACTTAAGCCGCCTTGCAAATAAGTCGGCATCGTTATTTGATTCCCTTCTGATACTTCAAAAGTAATATCGCCAGACCCATCCAGGTCAAATAAGCCACCATTTTTAGGCGTCTGTTTGACAACTTTACCAGACTCAACACTATCGGACTTAACGAATTTCTTTTTGATACGTGCTTCATCAACGTTGTATTTAAGAATTAGGTCATCAACCGCTTCATTCACATCTCGGCCAACGTAATTTTTGAGCTTGATAACATTACCACCTTTTGACACATAAAGGTCAATACTAGCCCCTTCTTTTTTCACAGTGCCTGCATCCGGATTGGTATGTGTCACCACGCCCTTACCTAGCTCACTAACTTCAGGGATTTCCCGCCCAACTTTAAGTTTTTTCTTTTGCAGGGTAGCTTTAGCTTCAGACACTGTCATTTTAGCTAGATCTGGCACTTTGACTTCTTTGGGCGTTGTTAGCACAAGGGCAGTAATAATCGTAGCAAGTATCAGACCAATGATGCCAACGACGATAAGCCCTTTAGGGATTCTTTTTTTCTTACCCTTTGCATTCAGTGACTCCAACCCGCTATCTTTATCATTGCTATCTGGATTTTTAGTCACTTTATGGACTAGTTTGTCTGTATTCCCGTTATCAGGAATCATCATCTTAGGTAATACTTTTGTTGCATCAACATCACTAACAAAAGTAAGCTTAGGGTCATGTGCATGCGCCTCACTCAATGCAAGACCTAAATCATTGCTCATCTCAGACGCATTAAGATAGCGGTCTGATAATTTTTTAGCTGTCGCTTTGATCACAACATTCTCTAAGGCTTGTGGAACATTTCTATTTTGATTGATAACACTCGGCAGATTTTCTTGAAAATGCTTCAAGGCGATCGTTACGGCACTATCGCCATCAAATGGAATCTTGCCTGTCAGCATTTCATAGATGATAATACCAATGGCATATAGATCACTCTGCGGCGTGGCATTACTACCTCTTGCCTGCTCTGGACTCAGGTAGTGGACCGAACCAAACATCGAATTAGTCTGCGTTAATGATGTTTCTGATAAGGCCTTGGCAATACCAAAATCTGTTACTTTAGCAGTGCCATCTTTCGTGATGAGGATGTTTTGCGGCTTTAAATCACGGTGAATGATACCACTTCTATGTGCCAAATCCATAGCAACTAGAATTTCAGAGGCAATTCGGACTACTTCTTCATTTGCCAATGGTGCATGTTCATTAATATATTGTTTGAGTGTCAGACCATCTATATATTCCATCACGATATACTGTTGGTCGTCTGCATCCCCTACATCAGAAATCCCTACGATATTGGGATGATTTAACTCAGACATGGCATAAGCTTCACGTTGAAAACGTGCAATTGCTAAACTGTCATTTTCAAAATTTGACCGCAAAATCTTGATAGCTATTTGGCGATTATCTAAGTAGGTATCCTCTGCTAAATAAACATTGGCCATCCCACCACGACCAATTTCTTTAATCACTCGGTAACGATCTGCATAGATTTTTCCAATTTGTATCATCTTACAGGTCCCCTTTATCAAATTTAACTAAAACCACCGTGATATTATCTAATCCACCATTCGCATTTGCTATGCCAACTAGTGTTTCTGCTTGACTAGTCAAGTCTGTATCACTTTGAACAGTTTCAATGATTGCTTCTCCAGAAACCATATTGGTCAACCCATCAGAACTCATGATAATGATATCATCAACATCGATTTCTAAAGTCAATGTATCAACATCCACATCTACTGGTTGCCCAAGGGAGCGCGTAATAATATTTTTATTTGGATGTTTTTCAGCTTCTTCAGCAGTTATTTCACCCGCATCAACTAACTCTTGCACCAAAGAATGATCGCGCGTAATTCGGATCAATTCGCCATTTTTGATAACTTGTGTTCTAGAATCACCCACATGTGCACTGATAATTTGGTGCTTTTGGACGACAACCGCTTCAAGTGTTGTTCCCATCCCTTTATAATCATCTAGCTTCCCTAGATTTGCGATATTTTGATTTTCCGCACGAATTTGTGTTCGCAGCCAAGACTGGATATCACTAGGTGCTGTTTCGCTTGTAAAGTCAGTCTCTGACCATGCTTTACCTAAGTCTTCAACTGCGAGTTTACTTGCGACATTACCGGCTTTATGACCACCCATACCGTCTGCAAGCAGAAAAATCCGCTCACCCTGTAAATTTTCATAGGTGTCGGCATGATCCTGATTGTTGGTGCGTTTTTGCCCAACGTCTGACAAGATACTGTACTTCATGTATGTCCTCATTCAAGTTTTAAGAATAGCAATTAACGCTAATGACATTCTCATAACTATTTAATTTAAAAATAAGTGTCACGATAGTTTTCGATTTAGCTAAACCTAAACAGTAAGTAAAATATGATCAACCCTTACTTTTTACGCAACTTTGCAATAAAGAAGCCATCTGTATGGTAAGCATCTGGTGTAATGAAAAGACAACCATTTTTGACAAGGTCCGACTTTTCATGCGTCAGAGGCACTTGTTCAAACTCAGGATGTTTCGCCAAAAATTTTTCAATTACTTGGTAGTTTTCTTCATCGAAAATAGTGCATGTACTATAAACCATGATACCACTATTGACAAGGGTTTTGCAAGTATTTTCTAGAATGTCAAGCTGCACTTTTTGCAAGTCAGCAAAGTCTGTCGTTTCTTTGCGGTATCGGATATCAGGCTTACGGCGAATTAACCCCAGACCAGAACACGGTGCATCGACTAAAATTTTATCAAAACTATCCGGACCGAATTTTTCAAAACTTTGGCGTGCATCTAATTTTGTTAACCTAATTTTTTCTATTTGGTGTAAGCGTTCCGCATTTTGACGAATGAGTCGTAGCTTATGATCATATAAGTCTAAAGCTTCTATATAGCCTGCTTCTGATAAGTATTCTGCAATATGAACTGTCTTACCACCGGGTGCAGCGCAGGCGTCTAGAATCCTATCTGTTGGTTGTGCATCTAAAACAGTGGCAACCAGTTGACTAGACTCATCTTGTATCGTAATCAGCCCATCATTAAAATCCAGTAAATCTGCAAAGTGACCAGATTCAGCAACGATACCAGTTGGCGAGATTTCTGATAACTCAACATCAAACTCTCTAGCTAATTTATTAAATTCTGTTGTTACATCTGTCAGCGTCGTATTGACTCTAAGACTCGCACGACTTGGTTCTTCTATACTTCTAAATATTTTAACCGTTTTTTCAAATCCGAATGACTTGACGAATTTTTTAGTCAAGTCGATGGGCATAGAATACTGGATAGATAATTTCTCAGTTGAATCTGAAATTTCATCAAATGAACGGAAGTCAGCACGTGTAAAATTACGCAATACGCCATTAACAAATCCTGATAACCGCTGGTCTCCCTGCTTTTTAGCAATTTTAACTGCCTCATCAACTGCTGCTGATGTCGGAATCCTATCCATGTAGATAATCTGATAAACCGTCATCGCTAAAAGATTTTTTACCCACTTCTTTGTTTTTTTAACGTAAGGTTTGGTATACCAATCTAAAGTCAACTTCTTTGAGATTGTGCCATAAACAAGATTAGTCACGAGATTCTTGTCTAATTCTGTCAAATTCTCTGACTTAATTTTTTCATTAAGTGCGATATTGGCATAAGCATTATTGTTTAAGACGTCATTTATGACTGAAAGTGCCACTCGGCGAGGATTGTTACTCAAATTGATCTCCAATATTAATCGTTTTGCCTAATCCGTTTAAAAAATCTTGGATAGACATTTTAGGTTTACCTGCTGGCTGCACAGTATGCAAACTGACTGCCCCTTTTTCGGTTGCAATCACAAGTGTTTTCTTTGTTTTTTCGATAACTTGACCTGGACGCCCAGACCCATCAACCACACTGACATCATGTAATTTAAAACGTGCCCCTTGCCAAGTGGTGTGGGCAACTGGCCATGGTGACATACCACGAACTTGATTGGCAACATCACGTGCAGTGGACTGCCAACTAATTTTTTCTGCTTCCGGTGTAATATTTGGAGAGAAAGTTACCTGATTCTCATCTTGTGGCTCAGGTGATAGTTTACCCGCTAAATAGTCAGGTAAGGTAGCAAGTAATAGATCTCTGCCCACAATACTTAGCCTATCAAACATTGTACCAACATTATCTGCATCCGTAATTGGGATCGCTTTTTGAGATATCATATCCCCAGCATCCATTTTTTTCACCATTTCCATGATGGTGACACCGGCTTCCTCATCACCATTAATAATGGCATAGTGAACTGGCGCACCACCACGGTATTTAGGTAATAAACTTGCGTGTACGTTAACAGCATGTTTGACTGACTGAAGTAATTTTTCAGGCAAAAATTGACCGAAGGCTGCGGTCACAATCATATCAGCACCAAGGGCCATCAATTCAGCCATCTCAGGTGACCCTGATAGTTTTTCAGGTTGATAGACAGGTAACTGATGCCGCAAGGCTGCTTCCTTGACAGGTGTCATCTTAATCTCTTTTTTTCGACCCACTGCACGATCAGGCTGTGTTATGACAGCAAGGACATCGTAACCACTATCAATCAAGCCATCTAAAACTGGAACTGAAAAAGCTGGCGTTCCCATGAAAATTATTTTTGTCATTCACTATTTCTTTCTATTGTTCATATAAAATGCTTATGAAGTCATTATACCACATCTAATTCTACCCTCATAACTGACAGGTATATTTAAACTAAATATAGTTATGTGCACCCCCATATTTTTTAGACGGCTTAACCATAGAAACTTCCTCTATAAATCAGGTAGACCGGTTAACTTCAGAACAATTAATTATAACTAATAAAATAAGATAAACTATTATTTCCGAATACTACCTATTCCACTTGGTTTATAAGAACATCCCTATAGCTTAATTATAATAAATATTTGTGAAAAAAATAATATAACACAATTATACTAAATATTTAGAATATTATGATATAATAATTTCATAATATATATGTTAACCATAGAAAGGACTACTTATGTTAAAAAAAACAGCAACCTTAATCGCCTTAGGCCTTGTTCTCTCAAGTACATCTTTGCCAGCACTGGCAAACACGACTACAGCTACTGAGGAGACTCAAGAACGAAAACAAGACGTTAAAACTCCAGTTACTACGCTCAGTTCATCTGATAAAAAAGACGATACCACTGTCGCAACTAGTGTCCCCATTATACCACCTTCAGAGCCCAACAAGGCAATTCTTCCAGATGCTGCATCAACTTCGGATAGCAAGCAAAATATACAATCGGTTAAAAATATACAGACAAATAACAGTCCCCAGAAACTACAGTCAGCTGCTTTGATGACTGAAAATACAAGCCCTGTTAATCTTTTGAACGATAACGAGTCTCTTGATTCTTGGATGCCAGATACCAACCTTCAAGATTTTCTAGTACAGATCTTGGGAGTTCCCAAGTCACAACTCACAAAAGAACTATTATCTGACACAGACCTACCGGTCAATTATGATAATGGTTTAGGACGAGATTTCTTTTATCTACCATCTTATAAAGGACTAGAATATTTTAAAAGTATTTCTGTAGAATTGTTGGATAGCCAGGATATGGACTCATTGAATTATCTAGAAGCACATCCAATAAACTGGACACCAATGGATTCCCTTCAAAATATGACTATCATTGCACATGGATATCTACCAGCTATATTCCCAAATGGCATAAACATGCAGGACTCTAGAATTCAAGTAGACCCACATAATGTGTATTTTATGAATGATATCTATCTTAATCAACTAAATTATAAATCATTTTATTTGAGCTATTCAAAGCTAAAATTGCTTAATATAGATTTCGCCTCTATTGATCACATCACGAAAGTAAATTTTGAGAGCGGCTCATATACTGCTATACCAACTAAAGATGGCATTCAGTTCACTTTATCTCCTTTTGTGAACTATGCTGACTTAGCAGGAAAAGAATTCATTGAAACTGACAAAAGCATTAACTTCCCTAACGGTCCCTATGCGCTGCTGTCTTATAACGAAGACAGATCAACTAAAGACATTAACTTGCGAATCAATCTTCATTTTGCAAATACTAGTGGAAATGTTACTGTAAACTATATCGATCAAGACAATGTTAAGCTTTCACCCGAACAACTCTTGGTTGGTGGCGTTGGAGAAAACTATCAGACAGAACAACTCGCCTTTCCAGGCTATAGTTTGAAGGAGGTTGCTGGTGCTGTCAGCGGACAGTTCACTGATCAGCCACAAACAGTTACCTATAAATATGTAAAAACACCATTAACCGGTGTAGCAGGCGGCAATATTACGACGAGATATGTAGATACCAACGGCACATCTATTTCAGATGATATTGTGACATCAGGAAATATAGGCGATCCTTACAGTACAGTTAAAAAAGATATAGCTGGTTTCACTTACAAAAACGTAACAGGTAATACTAGCGGACAATTTACTAATCAGCTACAAACTGTAACATATATTTATACTTCGAATAGTGTCCCCTCAACTGGGAGTAACCCAAGTGTAGGAAGTAAAGTTACCACGACTGTCACTAAATCACCTACAAACACCTTACCTCAAACAGGTGAAAATCAAAGTAACTCACCTCTGATTTTACTCCTAGGTTTTGCATCAGTCATACTTGCTGGTACACTATCAGTATTGAAATTAAGAACTAAAAAATAGTAAGCAAAAAATATGAGAATTTCTTCTCATATCAGACTGAAGACAAAATACGTTAAATTT
>NZ_JXJW01000029.1 GCF_002441695.1 Pseudolactococcus piscium | reverse complement strand
TAATTGGTAGTTATTAGAGGTGCCCTAAAGATAAAAAAATTATTGGCTGTAGTCTGCAAGGTATTCACGAAAACTTCTTACGACATGAACATGGTCGCCTTAAAAAGGTACTTGGTGATGGTTCTACTGGTCTCAATATTGATATTGGTACACTTGAACGACTTATATTTCTTGAAGCTCCTATTGACTTAATGAGCTACTATGAGCTTAATAAAATTCGACTAGAAAACGTAAGACTTGTTTCAATGGACGGTTTAAAAGATACTACTATTTCAAGGCATCTATACGAACTTTTAGCTGAAAAAGAGGGGCTTACAGATATTAACCTTGATGATGCCAAAAAATTACTCCCTATTTTAGCAAATACAAACTTCTTTGAATTAGGTGCTAATCGTGAATTGATCACTTTAGCTGTAGATAATGATAAGGCAGGTTTGGGCTTTATTGAAAAGTTAAAAAATAAGAATATAAAATTCAACATTGACTTGCCACCGCTTGAGAACAATCAAGAAAAAATGGACTGGAACGATTTTTTGAAACAAAAAAAAGCCCTTGACCTAAGCCAAGAGCCTAACATTGGGAGCGGGACTTTTAACCGCACTTCGAGTTCTTTAGACAGTCAAGCTGTCAAGGAAGTACCCCAACCTGTTGAACAAGTTCAACCTACTTTTCCTACCAATGCTCAATTACATTTTAGCATTACTAACCCTCAAAAGTCAATAAGAAAGCCCAGCTACTACAAAGCAAAACCTAAAGATTTGACAAAAATAAATAGATACGCATCTGTTATTCAAGACTCAGCTAAATGGTATGAAGATACTCTAGCAGGGTCTAAAATATCTTATTTGTATCTTGATCAAAATAAACCTGAAATACTAAAAGAAGAAAGTATACAATTATCGGATAAATCTTTTGACTCTGAATTTCCTAGTGAAGTGTCAGAAGAAAAATCAGTATCAGATATGATCCTTGAAAAAGATACAAAAGGTTTATCAGAGCATATGAAAAAAGGCATCAAAAATTATTTACAATCTGATCAGTATGCAACATTTTTAAAAGCTATGGGCAAACTTCACAACTATTCGCCTAAAAACATTCAGCTTCTTTTATCACAAAATAAAATGTTGTTATCATTGATAATGATACGTTCAAACAACAGCACCCAAATTTTGACGAATTAGTGAAACTCTATGAAAAAGACGTAGTAAAACATGCAACATCCTATTCTAATCAGCTGGTAAAGCTTAATTAGGTTATATAAGCTTGAAAATAAAGGGTTTGTCCAATATGGACAAGCCTTTTTCTTATGTTTTGCCACAGATTTGCCACACTTATTGTGTAAGAGTATCAAGGATAGGTATAATTTGATCCTTTGTTTTTTTAGTGATGTGCAAATAAATTTCTGTTACACGACTACCTCTAGAATGCCCTACACGGTCTTGAATTGCTTCTAGGGGTATTCCTTGCTTTGCTAAGAAACTAATATGCGTATGACGGAATATATGGGTCGTAATATGTTTATTAAAACTAAGTTTATTATCAATATCAATTCCTGCTCGTTTTGGATTACCTTTTCGATTTAATTTTCCATTTTCAGGTGAGTTGATGGTCATAAAGAGTGTCATCAAGGTCAAAAACAATATTTTTATAAGTCATAATTCTAGTCCGCTTTTAAAATAGTAGTGTACTGGCTAAATTCCTCTAAGTGTTGAGGGCTAATCTGGTTATCTGTAATGATGGTATCGAGTTGATCTAGATCATAGAAGTTAAAGAAATCGTATCGATCGAATTTAGTACTGTCTACTAATAAAAATTTTTCTACAGCATTGTTTAGGGAAAGTTGTTGAATCACACCTTCCTTGTCACTATATGTAGCAATAGAATTATGGGTAACAGCATTTGCACTAACAAAAGCTTTGGCAAATCTCATTGCTTTTAAATTTGTCGAAGCCATTGAACCTACAAAAGCTCCAGTTATTTCTCTATATTCACCGCCAAGAAGCAATAAATCAATGGTTTCGCTATCATTTAGAATCAAGAACACAGGGAGACTATTTGTAATGACACGAATTTTATAACCTTTACGACCTTTCAATTCTAATGCCAGTTGTTCAAGTGTAGTTCCGGGTCCAATAAAAATAGTATCGCCATCTTTGATTAAAGAGCAGGCTTTTTTAGCAATGTCAATTTTTTCTTTTGTATTTAGACTTTTCTTCTCGATATGTGTCTTTTCAAGTGTCTTTTTAGAGGAAAGCAATTGTGCACCACCATGAGTACGTGTTAAAAGTCCATCAGCTTCTAGAGCATCAAGGTCTCTACGGGCTGTCATATCGGAAATATCTAGTTCATCTATTATTTCTTTTGTGGTTATGGTCCCATCAATCCTTAACATATCTAAAATTTTTTCTAATCGTAGTTTTTTGTTCATATGAAGACTCTTCTCTCATAAAGTAATTTTTTTCCAAAGATAATTCTCTTTTAATTGTATCATAAAAAAAATGTTTTCAAGGTAAAACAAACAATTTCAAACAAAAAAACGTTAGATGATGAAATAAGAACAGAGGATTGACGTATATTAGCTTAGGTCAGATTTTGTATAAGACGAAAATAAAGTAGGACCTCTTAATCAGTAAGTTATAGAAAGTAAAAGACTTTTGTAATACTTGAATAGATATTTCACGTCCATTTTGTGATGGATTAAATGAACAAAAATGAACAATAATTTAACGGTGTTATCTATTTTTAAAAAAAACAAAAAAAAAACAAAAAATAAACAAAAAGCGTTGCTTTTTGTTTGGATGTTTGATATTATATAAATAAAGAGATGATGAAAGCGTTATCTCGAACATTTTGCAAAATGTTTTCTATTTCTACGTAGCATTTATTTCTAAAATTTAGGAGGTAGTCAAAATGGCTATTGTTGTTGGTGCAGATCTCAAAGGTACGAGATTAAAAGATGTTGTGAAAAATTTTCTTGTAGAAGAAGGTTTTGAGGTAATTGATGTGACTAAGGACGGACAAGATTTTGTTGATGTTACCTTGGCAGTTGCCTCTGAAGTAAATAAAGATGAGCAAAACTTAGGTATTGTAATTGATGCTTATGGAGCTGGTCCATTCATGGTAGCAACTAAAATTAAAGGTATGGTTGCAGCAGAAGTTTCAGATGAACGCTCAGCTTATATGACACGTGGACATAACAATTCACGAATGATTACGGTTGGCGCTGAAATCGTCGGTGATGAGCTTGCTAAAAACATCGCTAAAAGTTTCGTCAATGGTAAATATGATGGCGGACGTCATCAAATCCGAGTAGATATGCTTAACAAGATGTGTTAAGAAAAGGAGTTAAAAAATGAGAATCGCAATTGGATGTGACCACATTGTCACAGATGTAAAAATGGCAGTATCAGAATTCTTGAAATCAAAAGGATATGAGGTACTTGATTTCGGAACATATGACCACGTACGTACTCACTACCCTATCTATGGTAAAAAAGTCGGTGAAGCAGTAGTAAGTGGTCAAGCAGACTTGGGAGTATGTATCTGTGGTACAGGTGTCGGCATTAACAATGCAGTCAATAAAGTTCCAGGTGTTCGCTCAGCGTTGGTTCGTGATATGACGTCAGCTCTATATGCTAAGGAAGAACTTAATGCGAATGTTATCGGTTTTGGTGGAATGATTACTGGTGGTCTTCTTATGAATGACATCATTGAAGCTTTCATTGAAGCTGAGTACAAACCAACAGAAGAAAATAAAAAATTGATTGCAAAAATCGAACACGTTGAAAAACATAATGCACATCAAGCAGATGAGGATTTCTTTACAGAATTCCTTGAAAAATGGGACCGTGGTGAGTACCACGATTAAGGTATAACCAATGATTCTGACAGTCACACTAAATCCTTCAGTAGACATCTCTTATCCTCTAGAAACATTGAAAATTGATACAGTGAATAGGGTGAAAGATGTTAGTAAGACAGCTGGTGGAAAAGGCTTAAATGTTACTAGAGTCTTGTATGAATCTGGTGATAAAGTTACTGCTACAGGTTTCTTA
The DNA here is from genome assembly GCF_002441695.1 of Pseudolactococcus piscium. Classification (GTDB taxonomy): domain Bacteria; phylum Bacillota; class Bacilli; order Lactobacillales; family Streptococcaceae; genus Pseudolactococcus; species Pseudolactococcus piscium. The sequence continues at coordinate 6,563 of NZ_JXJW01000029.1, read as the reverse complement.
GGTGGTAAAATTGGTGAATTTATTGAAAGCGAATTAGAACAATCTCCTGTTAGTCCAGCTTTTTATAAAATCTCAGGAAACACTAGAAACTGTATTGCTATCTTACACGAGGGTAACCAAACAGAAATTTTGGAACAAGGACCAACAATTTCTCATGAAGAAGCAGAAGGCTTTCTTGACCACTATAGCAATCTTATTAAACAATCAGAAGTTGTGACAATTTCAGGAAGTTTACCTTCAGGACTTCCCAACGATTATTATGAAAAACTTATCCAACTTGCTTCGGATGAAGGAGTAGCAGTCGTTTTGGATTGTTCAGGTGCACCTCTTGAAACAGTTCTAAAATCGTCGGCTAAACCTACTGCCATCAAACCTAATAATGAGGAACTTTCACAGTTGCTTGGAAAAGAAGTAACAAAAGATATTGAAGAACTTAAAGACGTTCTTAAAGAGTCACTTTTTAGTGGTATCGAATGGATAGTGGTCTCATTAGGTCGAAACGGTGCCTTTGCAAAACATGGTGATGTTTTCTATAAGGTAGATATTCCTGATATCCCAGTTGTTAATCCAGTCGGATCAGGGGACTCAACGGTAGCTGGTATTGCATCAGCTTTAAATAGTAAAAAAAGTGACGCTGACTTATTAAAACATGCGATGACATTGGGTATGTTAAATGCTCAAGAAACAATGACAGGGCATGTGAATATGACTAATTACGAAACACTAAACTCACAAATTGGAGTAAAAGAGGTATAAAAATGATACTTACAGAACAGAAACGCAAATCTTTGGAAAAACTTTCAGATAAAAACGGTTTTATCTCAGCTTTGGCATTTGACCAACGTGGTGCTTTGAAACGTTTGATGGCACAGTATCAAGATACAGAACCAACTGTAGCTCAAATGGAAGAACTAAAGGTTTTGGTTGCTGATGAACTTACAAAATACGCTTCTTCAATGTTGCTTGACCCTGAATATGGACTTCCAGCAACAAAAGCATTGGATAAAGAAGCAGGTCTTCTTCTTGCCTATGAAAAAACAGGTTATGATACATCAAGTACAAAACGTTTGCCTGACTGCTTGGATGTTTGGTCTGCAAAACGTATCAAAGAGCAAGGCGCTGATGCCGTTAAGTTCTTGCTTTACTATGATGTAGACAGCTCAGATGAACTTAACCAACAAAAACAAGCTTATATTGAACGTGTTGGTTCTGAATGTGTCGCTGAAGATATTCCTTTCTTCTTGGAAATCCTTGCTTATGATGAAGAAATCTCAGATGCAGGTTCTGTTGAATATGCAAAAGTGAAACCTCGCAAAGTCATTGAAGCGATGAAAGTTTTCTCTGATCCACGCTTTAACATTGATGTTCTTAAAGTAGAAGTACCAGTTAACGTTAAATATGTCGAAGGTTTTGCTGATGGTGAAGTGGTTTACAGTAAAGCTGAAGCTGCTGACTTCTTTAAAGCACAAGAAGAAGCGACTAACCTTCCATACATCTACCTAAGTGCAGGTGTATCTGCTAAATTGTTCCAAGAAACATTGCAATTTGCTCACGACTCAGGTGCCAAGTTTAATGGTGTGCTTTGTGGACGTGCTACTTGGGCAGGATCTGTAGAACCTTACATCAAAGAAGGTGAAAAAGCAGCACGTGAATGGTTGCGTACTACTGGATTCGAAAATATTGATGAACTTAACAAAGTTCTTGTTAAAACAGCTAGTCCATGGACTGATAAAGTATAGTAAAAACATAAAACGGAGGATATGTTGTGAACAGAGAAGAGATGACTCTCTTAGGGTTTGAAATTGTTGCTTATGCTGGAGATGCTCGCTCTAAACTTCTGGAAGCGCTTAAAGCGGCTGAAAATGGTGATTTCGCTAAGGCAGATAGTCTTGTAGTAGAAGCAGGAAGCTGTATTGCAGAGGCTCACAATTCTCAGACAGCTATGTTGGCTCGAGAAGCTTCTGGGGAGGAACTTCCATACAGCGTTACCATGATGCATGGTCAGGACCACTTAATGACTACTATCTTATTAAAAGATGTGATTCATCACCTCATAGAATTTTATAAAAGAGGAGCAAAATAATGAATAAACTAATTGAACTTATTGAGAAACGGAAACCATTCTTTGAGAAAATCTCTCGAAACATCTATCTTCGTGCTATTCGTGATGGATTTATCGCTGGTATGCCAGTCATCCTTTTCTCATCTATCTTTATCCTTATTGCCTATGTCCCAAATGCTTGGGGATTCCACTGGTCAAAAGACATTGAGACCTTCTTGATGACTCCTTATAGCTATTCGATGGGTATCCTAGCATTCTTTGTTGGTGGTACTACCGCTAAAGCTTTGACGGACTCAATGAACCGTGACCTACCTGCGACCAATCAGATTAACTTCTTATCTACGATGCTAGCGTCTATGGTAGGGTTCCTTTTGATGGCAGCTGAGCCTGCAAAAGAAGGAGGCTTCTTGACAGCCTTCATGGGAACAAAAGGTCTTTTGACAGCATTTATTGCAGCCTTTGTGACAGTTAATGTTTACAAGGTCTGTGTGAAAAATAATGTTACTATTCGTATGCCTGAAGAGGTTCCACCAAATATCTCTCAAGTATTTAAAGACTTGATTCCATTCACTGTATCGGTTGTTCTCCTTTATGGACTTGAACTCATTGTTAAGGCAACTCTTGATGTAACCGTTGCAGAATCAATCGGTACCCTTATTGCTCCTCTCTTCTCAGCTGCAGATGGTTACCTTGGAATTACACTTATCTTTGGTGCTTATGCCTTCTTCTGGTTTGTTGGTATCCACGGTCCTTCAATTGTCGAACCAGCAATCGCTGCTATCACTTATGCCAATATCGATACCAACTTGCATCTTATCCAAGCTGGACAACATGCAGATAAAGTTATCACTTCTGGTACTCAAATGTTTATTGTTACCATGGGTGGAACAGGAGCTACATTGATTGTTCCATTCTTGTTCATGTGGATTTGTAAATCAGAACGTAACCGTGCCATCGGACGTGCCTCAGTTGTTCCAACATTCTTTGGGGTTAATGAGCCAATCTTATTTGGTGCACCAATCGTATTGAATCCGATTTTCTTTATACCGTTCATTTTCGCTCCGATTGCCAACGTTTGGATCTTTAAATTCTTTGTTGACACATTGAACATGAACTCATTCTCTACCAACCTTCCATGGGTTACTCCTGGTCCGTTGGGAATTGTACTCGGTACTAACTTCCAAGTTCTAGCATTTATCTTAGCCGGTCTCTTGATAGTTGTTGATACTATCATTTATTACCCATTTGTTAAGGTATACGATGAACAAATTCTTGAAGAAGAACGTTCTGGTAAAACAAACGATGCTTTTAAAGAAAAAGTAGCTGCAAACTTCAATACTACTAAAGCAGATGCCGTTCTTGGAAAAGCAGGCGTTGCTAAAGAAGATGTAGCAGCAAACAATAATATCACAAAAGAAACTAATGTTCTTGTTCTTTGTGCAGGTGGAGGTACAAGTGGCTTGCTTGCCAATGCCTTGAACAAAGCAGCAGCAGAATACAATGTTCCAGTCAAAGCGGCAGCGGGTGGTTACGGTGCTCACCGTGAAATGTTGCCAGAGTTTGACTTGGTTATCTTGGCTCCACAGGTCGCTTCAAACTTCGATGATATGAAGGCTGAAACAGATAAATTGGGCATTAAACTTGCAAAAACTGAAGGAGCTCAATATATCAAATTGACACGTGATGGACAAGGTGCTCTTGCATTTGTTCAACAACAGTTTGATTAATAAATTTGTAAAAGTTATTTGAGACGAGATTATTCTTTCAGTTCCTTATAATATTGTTAACCATATCATTGCATTTCATTTCCTTGGTTTCCGGAACTCAGAATATCGTCTCAAATGCTTTTTTTGAAAGGATTTATAGATATGACTAAAACACTTCCTAAAGATTTTATTTTTGGTGGTGCTACAGCTGCTTATCAAGCAGAAGGTGCGACTCACACGGATGGTAAAGGCCCAGTTGCATGGGATAAGTATCTTGAAGACAATTATTGGTATACAGCAGAACCTGCAAGTGATTTTTACCATAAATACCCAGTTGATTTAGAATTAGCTGAAGAATATGGTGTTAATGGTATTCGTATTTCTATTGCCTGGTCTCGTATTTTCCCAACGGGTTACGGTGAAGTAAATGAAAAAGGTGTTGAATTCTACCATAAACTATTTGCTGAATGCCACAAGCGTCATGTTGAACCATTTGTGACTTTGCATCATTTTGACACACCAGAAGCTCTTCATTCAAATGGAGATTTCTTAAACCGCGAAAATATAGAACACTTTATAGATTATGCCGCTTTCTGTTTTGAAGAGTTTCCAGAAGTAAACTACTGGACAACTTTCAATGAAATTGGCCCAATTGGTGATGGTCAATACTTGGTTGGTAAATTCCCTCCAGGCATTAAATATGATCTTGCCAAAGTCTTCCAATCACACCACAACATGATGGTCTCTCATGCACGTGCTGTAAAATTGTATAAGGATAAAGGTTATAAAGGTGAAATTGGTGTTGTTCATGCTTTACCAACTAAATACCCTTATGATCCGGAAAATCCAGCAGATGTTCGTGCTGCTGAACTTGAAGACATCATCCATAACAAATTTATCTTGGATGCAACCTATCTTGGGCACTATTCAGATAAAACGATGGAAGGTGTCAACCATATCCTAGCTGAGAATGGTGGAGAACTTGATCTTCGTGATGAAGACTTCCAAGCACTTGAAGCAGCTAAAGATTTGAATGATTTCCTTGGTATCAACTATTACATGAGTGATTGGATGCAAGCTTTTGATGGTGAGACTGAAATCATTCACAATGGTAAGGGTGAAAAAGGAAGCTCTAAGTACCAAATTAAGGGTGTTGGTCGTCGAGTAGCTCCTGACTATGTTCCGCGCACAGACTGGGATTGGATTATTTATCCTGAAGGCTTGTATGACCAAATCATGCGAGTGAAAAATGATTATCCGAATTACAAGAAGATTTACATCACTGAAAACGGTCTCGGATACAAAGATGAGTTTGTAGATAATACTGTTTATGATGATGGTCGTATTGATTACGTGAAGCAACACTTGGAAGTTTTATCAGACGCGATTGCGGATGGTGCAAATGTTAAAGGTTACTTCATTTGGTCACTTATGGACGTTTTCTCATGGTCAAATGGTTATGAAAAACGTTATGGATTGTTCTATGTAGACTTTGATACGCAAGAACGCTATCCTAAGAAATCAGCACATTGGTATAAGAAATTAGCAGAAACTCAAGTGATAGAGTAATATCACCTGAGAATGTAATAATTTGTTATCTGATTTTTAGATCAGGCTTTGAAAAGGTATATATTATTAATTTCGAAGATTGTCCTATAATTCCTGAGCTTGAAGCTACCTCACTACAAAATGTAGTAACTGGTATGTTTCACCTGGAAAAGAATGGATTTGCCATTCTGATTTAGCATTATCCGAATTTGAATGGGAAGTTTTACAATTACTCGATGTAGCAATATGTGAGACTGTTCACTTCGAGGTAGATTATTTGCCTTTCCAATAACAAAAAGAAAGGAATTGACTGTGACTATCGAATTAAAAAACAAGTATCTTACGGTTCAGTTTAAAACACTTGGTGGTCAACTGACTTCGATTAAAGACAAAGATGGGTTAGAATATCTCTGGCAAGCTGATCCAGAGTATTGGAATGGACAGGCACCAATTCTATTTCCTATCTGTGGTAGTTTACGTAATGATTGGGCTATTTATAGACCTCAAGAAAGACCTTTTTTTACAGGTCTAATTCGTAGACATGGTTTTGTTCGAAAAGAAGAATTTACTCTTGAAGAAGTTAATGAAAATAGCGTGACTTTCAGTATTAAACCAAATGCTGAGATGCTTGATAATTACCTATATCAGTTTGAACTGAGAGTTGTTTATACCTTGAATGGTAAATCAATTAGAACCGAATTTCAGGTAACGAACTTGGAAATTGAAAAAACAATGCCTTACTTTATTGGAGCCCATCCAGCATTCAATTGTCCTTTAGTAGAAGGTGAAAACTATGAGGATTATTATATTGAATTTAGTGAGGTTGAGTCTTGCTCGATACCAAAGAGTTTTCCTGAGACAGGATTATTAGATTTGCAAGATAGGACACCTTTTTTGGAAAATCAAAAGATTCTCGATTTGGACTACTCACTTTTTTCCCATGATGCCATTACACTTGACCAGCTCAAGTCTCGTAGCGTAACGCTTCGGTCAAGGAAGTCTGGTAAAGGTCTTCGAGTAGATTTTGATGATTTTCCGAACTTGATTCTGTGGTCTACAACTAATAAAAGTAAATTCATTGCTTTGGAACCTTGGAGTGGTCTCTCCACTTCACTTGAAGAAGGTAATTTCTTAGAAGATAAAAGACAGGTAACGAAAATTTCACCTCAAGAAACTTCTAGAAAAATCTATGATATTACTATCCTTAATTAAAATTTGGGTTCTGTTGCGAAGTTTGAAAATCAAAC
>NZ_JXJW01000028.1 GCF_002441695.1 Pseudolactococcus piscium | reverse complement strand
TTTTTTTATCATAACCCACCTACCAAAATCCCTTCATGCTAAGCCTACCTATAAGATAGGCCCTTAATTTTAAATAGCCGTACAAAATGACTTGTAAGCTAAATGCTATCATACCTTTTTAGCTAAAATCCCAAAATTGCTAATCAACAATTTTATAAGGAAATCTATGCTGATTAGCAATTACACCCCATAAATTTTGCTGATTAGCAATTCGCATTAGAAACCGCTTTCAATTTGTTATAATAAAGCTATCAACTTAATATTGAAAGGAAGATAGCTTATGTTTGAGTTTTTACGTTCACTACTATTGCCTAGGCACTGACGGTACATCAGGTTAGGGTTAGGCAATTCAAGTTTTTTGCAAAAACATCTCAATTCGTTCAGCAAAAGCTGTAACACCAAATTTTTTTAAACTTTGAATATCGCGCTGTATCTCCTCGAAAAGGTCAGCGCTTTTTTCTCGTTTGTACCTCGAAAAAACATCAAAAATATAAATGATAATCCTACCTTCCATATCCCACGCATTAAATAGCTTGGATAATTCACGTTTAATGGTATCAGCACGTGCATAGTATTCATGGCTTATCAAGTGTACATATAAATTTATCAAAGCTTTTTTAACATCATCACCATGAGAGTTTAGTAGATCAGATAAGTCATTGCTCTCCAACATCTCTAGCCCCAGGTAGTAGGCAGATTTTATATCTAGTGCCGCTAAACAACTCGAAAAGACATCAATTTCAAAGAGCGTCCATTGTTGAATACTTGTCAGATAATCATAAACGAGTTGCCGATCTTGATCTGTAATTAAGTCTTCTTGTGATGAATCAAATATCGCAACCTTAGCCATGATATTAAAGAGCCTATCTATCGTTTTTTTGGCATCCGGTTTTAGCATTTGCTTCATTTTAACTATATCGTTTTCCATGGCAAAATTACTTATCTCTTGCATAAATACATGTAACCTACTTGGTTCATAGTTTGGCATCAAAGCAAAAAATTCAGTTGGTGTCATGTTCAGTCTCTGAATTGCCAACAATAAACACTCTGCTGAAAACATACTCTTTCCCTTTTCAAAGCGTGATAGTTGAGAACTATGGAGATAATCCGTCTCTATTTCAGCAATAGAATACCCACGTGCTTCACGTGTTTTCTTGTAGTAAGCACCAAGTGCCATTCCCTTGCACAAATTGTCTTGTCGTTCAGTCATTTTTCTCCAATCTCCATCATGAAAAAATAGGTGGCCTATTTTATAGCACAGACAGTCACTTTTTCACTTATCTTAACGACACCTAGCCAGAAATGCCACTGTGATAGCTCCTTTTTTCTAAGCTAGAAGGTAAACGCGTTACTCAAAAAAACTTATCTAGTAAAACTAGACAAGTTTCTATACCGAGATGACAGTCAAGAGACTCCCTTGTTTATAATTAAATTTTACGACTATATTACCTAAAAGTCAAGTTTAAAGGAGATGAATTCAGATAATTTTACATTATAAAAGCGCGTTTACTGGATGTTTGGCATCAAAAAACGTCATCATCCTATGTGATAACGTTATACTTGAAAGGTAAAACAAAATTAATCAGTACATGACAGATGACTAGGTTTATCAGGGAAAATTAATTCACTATTGAAGTCTGTAGTTTTAACATCATTTCCAACGATATTTATGCTAAAATCATCTGCCCATAAGAGGTTGGATGTGATAATCTGACTTCAAATTTTGCAGCATTATTTTTGATAAATTCTGTACTCCTCACCATATTTTTGCAACATGTCCTCTGAAAAATCAACTGGATTATCCAAAATCCACTTATCCGGAGCATTCTCATAGATAAATTCGCTAAATTTTTTCGACAATTTTTCATAATTACCACCATCAATACATATTAGAAATGAGTAACTTCCATTATTTTCCATCAATGCCAAATAAACAGCAGAAATTTCTTCACAATTTTTCGAAAATTCTTTTGCAATTTCAATCAAGCCAATTGGTTTATTTGATGGTTGACCAATTTTTATTGATGTATTTTTTTTATTATATATCGATTTGTAAAGGCATTTCTTGGATAATAAATTGGTTTTTCATCAAATATATCCAATACTGCAAATGCAATATCTGGGTGATCTTCAAAAATTGTCACAAGATAATCAAAATCAACTTCTGCAAAATACTCATTTTCTTCCCCCCTTGTTGAGATGATGCTAGAAAAAATTTGAATATATAATCTTTCTTGATTTTGAAAATCACCTTTAAATACAGCCAATCCCTTATTTTCGCTAATTTTCAAAATAATATTTTTATTTAGTTTTAGTTTTTTAAAAATATCGGCTATTATATCTTCATCTGAATGGTTAATTTTGTGTTTAACTTGTGCTTTTTTCTTGAATTTTTCAAATAATTTCACGTTTTTTTCCTTTTCGATAATGTCTTTTTTATTTCAGTTGCAATGTTTCTCTCTAAGACTATTCTAGTGTAAAAATGAACAAAAAGATAGTGAAGATAAAGGAAATGCAACTTTTTAAAGGCAAATAGGACTTACAATACAGGATTACCGTCTATGTAGTCGACTATCATCGACGTAATTAAGCTATCGTTATGTATGATGACCGAGACATTTATAAGTCTCATATCACAATTTATATATGTGCTCAATAATATAGCAAACTGATCTGTCAAATGCGAATAAGAAGAACTGTCGATTATTTTATTTAGTAGGAAATTTACCAAAGCTATATCAAAATCAAGTTAAAGTAAACTGTTATACTCTCTTTGATTGTGGTGAAAGAAAAACACTCAGTCTTCATAACGCCTTCTCTAGACGTTTACTCAAGTATTTTGGGAAACCAAAACAAGATAACCGGTCTATAAACGATAAAAAAATTTTATAAAAGACTTCTTACGACCTCAAATACGATTAAGGGGTTAAGCGGAAACAAAATAAACCGAAGAAATAGAACATTCTTCGGCTTTTCTGTATTGACTAAACTTTAGCTTTAATGAGTGTACCCAATAACATTTTCAATTACTTCATTTCTCTTTTCACTGGACAGGCACAATTACAGTCGTCACAGGCACCACGAGACTTGATATACTTATAAAAGGCGAAGCCAGCAATGGCGATTGCAAGACCAAATATCAGCCAAGTTTGGAGATTCATACGTTCACACTTTCTTTAAGAGAGACACCGACATAGGTTTGCTTCCTAAAGAGGAAGTAACAGCCGATAGCAAGCGCTATAACAGCAAGGACGGCACCAATACCGACTTGTCCAGTCGCAAACACACTGCCTAGTTGGAAGACGATAAAACTAAAAATATAAGCGATGCCACATTGGAAACCAACAGCGATACCAGTCCATTTGGCATTGCCCATCTCACGATAGATAGCACCAATCGCTGCAAAACATGGGGCACAAAGGAGGTTAAACAAGAGCAGCGTATAAGCTGACAACTGAGTAAAGTTACTTTGCATCGCTGTTTCTAGCGCAGTACCCGCCTTAGCATGGTAGAGGACACCCATCGTCGAAACGAGTGTTTCTTTAGCCAATAAACCAGTAAAGGTCGATACCGTCGCCTGCCAAGAGGTCCAGCCGAGTGGTTCAAATACGGGCATGATGACACGTCCGATGTCTGCTAGGATAGACTTGTCAGTCTCAACAATATGTAGATGGAAATCAAAAGTCTGTAAGAACCATAAGAGAATCGTTGTTGCTAAAATAATCGTTCCTGCGCGTTTGATAAAACTCAAGCCTTTATCAAAGGCATATTTGAGGACATTTGACCATTTTGGTAGGTGATAATTTGGTAACTCCATGATAAATGGTGTGACCGAACCGCCTAACATCTTCGTTTTTTTCAACATAATCCCACTGATGATAATCGTCAGGATGCCGACGAAGTAGGCACTTGGCGCAATTAGTGAATTATTTGGAAATAGTGCGCCTGCCACCAAGGCAATAACGGGTAGTTTAGCAGAACAGGGCATGAAAGTCGTCACCATGATCGTAATTCTACGGTCACGTTCATTTTCGATCGTCCGTGATGCCATAACGCCGGGAATCCCACAGCCTGTCGCGATCAACATCGGAATAAATGATTTACCTGATAAGCCAAATCGACGGAAAATACGGTCCATGACAAAGGCAACCCGACTCATATAACCTGAGTCTTCTAAAATCCCTAGACAAACAAAGAGGACAAAAATCTGTGGAATAAAACCGAGTACCGAGCCGACACCAGCAACAATCCCATCCAGGATTAAGCCTTGACCGATCGGTGCGATATGTAGAAAATCAAGCGCTTTTTGTGCGAAGTTGGGGACAAGTTCACCAAACAAAACATCGTTAACCCAGTTCGTTCCCCCGATGCCGACTGTCTGGATACTGATATAGTAGACAGCCCACATGACAAAGAGAAAAAAAGGTAAGCCAAAAATACGTGAGGTGACAAAACTGTCTATCTTATCTGAAATATTGAGCCGAACACCTTGTGTTTTGCTCTCAACCATGGCAACCATGGTCGTTAGATATTGGTAACGTTCGTTAACAACAATACTTTGGCGATCATCCAAGAAGATTTTCTCAGCGATGGTTACAATTTCACTCACTTCTGCTGCTTGTGTTGGTGTTAACTTAGCCAGTTCAATCATTTCCGCATCATTTTCAAATAATTTGATGAGGGTAAAGCGATTCTCTATCGTCGTAACCCCTGAAATCTCAGCTATCGTCGCTTCAAATCGTTCATCATAACTCAGCACAACATCTGGTGTGATGGCTTTCTTACTGGCCGCAATTAAGGCATCAAACCCCTTATTTTTAAGGGCTGAAATATTGACAACAGGTACACCTAAGGCATAAGATAGTTTTTCAGTATCGATGAAAATGTTATTTCTAACGAGTAAATCGGTCATATTTAAGGCCAGGACAACAGGTTTACCGATTTCAATCAACTGCGTTGTCAGATAGAGATTGCGCTCGATATTGGTCGCATCTACGATATTAATCACAACATCATAATCGTCAGATAAGAGATAATCACGTGTGACCTTTTCCTCAGGCGTGAAAGGGGATAGTGAGTAAATACCAGGTAAATCTTGAATGGCAATCGACTTATCTTTCGTATACTTACCTGACTTACGCTCTACTGTTACCCCTGGCCAGTTACCGACATATTGTGTTGACCCCGTCAAAATATTAAAGGTCGAGGTCTTACCCGAATTGGGATTACCGACCAAGGCAAATCGTTTATTGTCAGTCATGCTCTAGTACACTCACTTCTACTTTTTCTGCTTCACTTTTACGCAAGGTTAACTCATACCCTCTCACATGTAACTCCATCGGATCACCAAATGGCGCTACTTTTCTGACATAAATGCGCGTCCCACGCGTGACGCCCATATCTAGGAGACGACGTTTGACTGCATGATCTGATGCATCTGACAAATTATCTGTTGTTATGCCTAAAACTAAGGCAGTCTGACCAGGTTTTATCGTCGACAATTTGGCAAAGTGCTCATTTCCAATCATCTCTTTTGATAAATCAATATTAGCTAAAATGGTGTTGTCTAAGGCAATACGTGAATTATGAATCAGAATCACCCCATTACTTTTATCCCGATTCATCAAAGCTACTCGTGCATTTTTGACAAAGCCTAAGTTTTGCAAATGTTTTTTCGTATCCAGATCGCCATGTATTTGAGAGACAAAATAAGTTTGTTTTAATTGACAAGTATTTAATGTGATCATTTCTATTATATGAGATTAATCGCTGGTTTCGGACTAATACCCATTCCTTTCATATTTAAATGCATAACAAATGATAATAGAAAATTCAATCAACTTGTTTACAAATTTATTATAGCACAAAAAAGTAAAAGATGTTAGACAAATAAAGAAAAATATTTTAGTCACTTTTGGACAAAGCAGTTTGCCTATTTTTACAGACTTGATCTCCTCAAATTGATAGCTGGCAAGTAGTTAGCATGATAGGTTTGCTAGCGCTTTCTAACCTAAAACTTGACAAACAAAAAAAAGCGACTCAGATGAGTCAGCTTTTTTAAATTTTAAGTCTTATTTGTTTAATGCTTTTTTAGACGCTTCAGCTAATGCTGCGAAAGCTGCTGCATCAGTAACAGCAAGATCAGCTAAAATCTTACGGTTAACTTCAATCTCAGCTAATTTCAAACCGTGCATCATTTTAGAATATGACAAACCGTTGATACGCGCTGCTGCATTGATACGTGCAATCCATAATTTACGGAAGTCACGTTTCTTTTGACGACGGTCACGGAATGCATAGTTATATGAATTCATTACTTGTTCTTTGGCAGTACGGAACAAAGTATGTTTTGCGCCATAATAACCTTTCGCAAGTTTCAGTACACGTTTACGACGTTTGCGGCTTACAACGCCACCTTTAACACGAGCCATTTATAGTTCTCCTTATTTATATCTTAGTTTAATGTAGTCTATGCTTGATTTAGTGCTCTATTATTTAAGAGAGTAAACCATTTTACGGATACGTTTGTAGTCACCAGTTGATACCATACCAGCTTTACGAAGATGACGACGTTGTTTCTTAGTTTTCCCGTGGAAACGGTGGCTTGTATAGGCTTTAAAACGTTTAAGTCCTCCAGAACCAGTACGTTTAAAACGTTTTGCTGAAGCGCGGTGTGATTTTTGTTTTGGCATTTTCAAATCTCCTCTAATAGTTTAGTTAGTAATTATTTTTTCTTTTCGCCTGGTGCCAATTGCATAAACATTTGGCGGCCATCCATCTTAGCACGTTGTTCAACGTGGGCGATGTCCTGGGTTGCGATAACGAAATCATCCAAGACTTTTTGACCAACTTCTTTATGGGTAATCATCCGACCTTTAAAGCGGATAGATACTTTAACTTTGTTTCCTTTTTCAAGGAATTTACTTGCTTGACGCAATTTTGTATCAAAGTCATTTTGGTCAATAACTGGAGACAAACGAACTTCTTTGACTGTAACAACAGTCTGATTTTTCTTTTGTTCTTTCAGTTTTTTCTTTTGCTCAAATTTGAATTTTGTAAAATCCATGATTTTGGCAACAGGCGGTGTTGCTTGTGCTGAAATCAACACCAAGTCCATATCTAAATCCATGGCTTGATTAAGCGCATCACGCGTCAGTGTAATACCGAGTTGATCGCCATCTGCAGAGATGAGACGGACTTCGTTTGCACGAATCGCCTGATTCATTGTTACTCTTTCTCTTGCTATGATTGTTCTCCTTACTGTGAATGTTCTGCTGACTAACTGAGCCAGCTTCTTCATTGAAAAACAAAACGGACTTTCCGTAGAAAGCCCGCTATAAATGAACTCTGAAACCAGAGAATAAATTCATTTTGATGCCAAGTAGCTTACGCAATATTGGCGAGAAAGCGGGGGCTCTCTGCTTTTCAACTTCTCTAGTATATCAAGGTTTGATGATAATGTCAACATAAAATGATGATTAATCTGAATAAATGACTTTATTTGTTGTTAATCAATTACTTTGCTAGCATACTTGCAACATATCAAGCAACTTAATCGACAAAGCTAACGGTCTCCTCAACCACTACAGATGCGTCTAGGGTTTGGATGACGGGACAGTTTGGTGCGATAAGGCGTAGTGCACGACTGGCTTTTTTCTGATCTGCTGCTGCTACTTTCATCTCAAAATTGATCGTAATCTCACTGACAGGTTGTGCTTTTTTATCAGCATCTCGTTCATAGTTTACCGTCGCATCTACCAACTCAAAGGCAATCCCTGAATTCTCTAAAATATTTTTATAGACATAGATACTACATGCTGCGACTGATGCCACCAAAGCTTCTACTGGAGAATAGCCAATCGTTTGCTTTAAATGCCAGTTACCTGCTGGGTGTACTAATTCAACACCGTTCTCTCCTAATACTAACTTCATCGATAAGTCTCCATTCTAACTTGCAAGTTACCTAAAGGCACTTGGCAAAGCGTGTCATATGCGCTACCTTAGTTTTACCAAGTAATGGGGCGGCTTGTCAAGAAGAATGCTTAGAGATACCTGCCTTTATCTACCTTCCAGGTAAATCATCAGAATACTGATGTCAGCTGGATTGACCCCTGAGATACGACTGGCTTGACCAATCGTTTCCGGATTAATCTTCTTGAATTTTTGGCGGGCCTCAGTCGCAATACTATCCAAGGCATCCCAATCGATATTTTTAGGGATACGTTTCGCTTCTAATCGGTGCATTTTAGCGACTTGATCTTGTGCTTTTTTGATGTAACCTTCGTACTTAATTTCAGTTTCGATCAACTCGATAATTTTCGAGTCAAGGACTTCGGCTGATTGCCCAATAAAGTCATTAGCGATAGCATAAGTGATTTCTTGACGACGCATAAACTCAGCTGCAGTCAAGGCATCCGTAAGTGGTTTAAAGCCAAGTGCTTCTATCTTAGCATTTGTTTCAGCAATCGGCTTAAGTTTATTTTTCTTAAGGCGGAGCATCTCATTTTCATATTGGTATTTTTTGATATCAAATACTTGCCAGCGATGATCATCGACTAGGCCAACTTCGCGACCAAGCGGTGTTAATCTCATGTCAGCATTATCATGACGCAAAATCAACCGATATTCTGCACGGCTGGTTAACAAGCGGTAAGGTTCAATCGTTCCTTTAGTAACCAGGTCATCGATCATAACACCGATGTAGGCATCTGAGCGTTTGAGGATAAACTCAGGTTTGTCTTGTGCTTTGAGGGCTGCATTTATCCCTGCAATCAAGCCTTGACCTGCTGCTTCTTCATAGCCTGATGTACCATTGGTTTGTCCTGCCGTAAATAAGCCTGAAATCAGTTTTGTTTCAAGCGTCGGACGTAGTTGATGCGGTAGGACAACATCATATTCGATGGCATAGCCTGGACGCATCATCTCAGCATTTTCCAACCCTGGAATCGATTTGAGTATATCGAACTGAACATCTTCTGGCATAGAAGTTGATAAGCCTTGCACATAGACTTCTTCTGTATCCCGACCTTCAGGTTCTAAGAACAATTGGTGACGGGGTTTGTCAGCGAAGCGCACGATTTTATCTTCTATAGAAGGACAATAACGTGGCCCCACGCCTTTTACCATACCTGAGAACATCGGTGCACGGTGGAGATTATCATGAATGATGGCATGTGTGGCATTCTTAGTATAGGTTAACCAACACGGGATTTGGTCCGTCAGGTAGTCTGCATCTTTAGATAAAAAGCTAAAATGATTTGGCTTGTCATCACCAGGTTGAATTTCAGTCTTACTGTAGTCGATGGTACTCGACTTAACACGTGGTGGTGTACCTGTTTTAAAACGACCAATTTCAAAGCCTAAATCACGGAGATTATCTGCCAGACCAATAGATGCTAGTGAATTATTTGGCCCTGATGAATACTTCAATTCACCGATGATAATCTCACCACGAAGGGCAGTACCTGTCGTAATGACGACTGTCTTGGCCGAATAGATCGTACCTGTCGATGTTCTGATCCCTGTGATTTTATCAGCTTCAACGAGAATTTCATCTACAACAGCCTGACGTAAGGTCAGGTTCTCAGTTTCCTCGATCGTTTTCTTCATCTCACGCGCATATAAATCCTTGTCTGCTTGTGCACGAAGGGCACGAACAGCTGGCCCCTTACCCGTGTTGAGCATTTTCATCTGGATATAGGTCTTATCGATATTACGACCCATCTCACCACCAAGGGCATCGATTTCACGAACAACAATCCCCTTAGCTGATCCACCAACTGATGGATTACATGGCATAAAGGCCACCATATTTAAATTAATCGTAACCAGTAACGTCTTACTGCCCATACGCGCAGAAGCAAGCGCTGCTTCACTTCCTGCATGACCTGCACCAACCACGATGACATCAAAATTTTCTTGAATTTGCATTATTTCCTCTATTTCATTCCAAACAAAAAATCAAGCACGCGAAAAATAGTTGCCTATTTTTCTTGGTACTTGACTACCTTGAATTATTATAAATCTAGTTTAGCAAAAATATAGCTGTCGGTCAAGATTTTCTATCTGAAACATTGCCCTTACCACGGTACTCCAAAGCCATTCCCTTTAGTAGGTTACGCAAGATTTGATCCCCAACGGGTTTATAGTTTCTATGATCTTTATTTCGCAAGATAGCTGATAATTCACTGCTGGAAACTGTTTTGCCAGCCTGTGCTAAAAAGTCTTGTAGGTGATCCGTCGTATAAGTCATGGCAATCTTTAGTTTCTTGATGGTCACATTATTAATCAAAGCATCACTTGTCATGTCAAAAGTTGCTGGTAGTGCCTGCCCGTCCTTATCGACTTTGACACCACGCTGGCTAATGATGAAGCCATTTAAAAAGCGCTCTAGATCCTCACGCGATATCGCTTGATCTCGCTCAGTATCTAGGTCTTGTTTTTTCATGATCAGGCGCAGCTCGTCCAAGCTAAGCGTTAGCCCACCTAACTCAAAAATATGTAGCATATCGCTATCTTTGATGTCAAAAGTATAGCGTAACCGAATTAAAATATCATTATTATTCATACCTAATTATAGCACATTTTTAAATCCTATAATTTTACCTGCTCTAAACCACCTATAAGAAAAATTGAAAAAAAGACTGATAAGCAGGTTACAACAGACAAAAATTGTCTACTGTATTTTCATAGAAACAAGCACATCATGTCGTATGATGTTCAGTTTTCACTTTCTATCGGAAAATTAAAAAGGATCAGCATACCTGATACCTTTTATTTTGTGTTTCATTTATCATCAATATAATCTCTAGTCTTAACGACTACTTTTTTCTAAAATTCAGATCTGCTTTCGTCCAAATCGATTTTTAATTTTAAAATGATATGATTTACTCTATCTACCAATTCATCCAAATCATTTAAAGCAATATCTAAAATTTGTTTTTTGTCACGACTGCCATAATGATGATAAGCTTTATTTCTAAATTTACTGATACCACTCCAATAACTATCACTCATAAATTTTTGTTGTGTGTATTTAGAGAGTTTTTCAGAGTTCATTTGTTCGCCAATCTGACCAATATTCATGGCCAAACTGTCAATTACCATTTCATCTAATAAATCTAAGCCGTATCTGTTAACGTCAGCAAGTCGTTCTTTTACTTTAGCAACCCAATAGTTCATTTGCTGTAAATAATAAATATCTTCTTCGATATCAACTTTTCTCATGAAATCATTAGCTCCTCTCTCTCAAATCTTTGTTTAACTCTTTTACCAATCGGGCTATCCGCAGATAATATTTGCTCTAGATTAACTAGATCAACTGGTATTCCTAGACTATTTTCTAATTCAACTTCAAGTGCTATTGCTTTTATAAAATGATTACTTGAATATGCTAAATCAATATCGCTATTTTCATCAGCTTCACCACGAGCATATGAACCAAAGAGATAAACTTCTTTAATACCATATTTTTTTGCAATCGGTGTGACTTTTTCCTTAATTTCATCTATTGTTAATACTATCATTTGGTTTACCTCCTTAGTTCTTTCTTTATCTAATTATAACACATTTTTAAAGCCTATAATTTTATCTGCTCTAAACCACTTATAAGCAAAATTGAAAAAAAAGACTGATAAGCAGGTTACAACAGACAAAAATTGTCTGCTGTATTTTCATAGAAACAAGCATATCATGTCCTATGATGTTCAGTTTTCACTTTCTATCGGAAAATTTAAAAGGATCAGCATACCTGATACCTTATTTATTTGTGATCTATCTGTAAACAGATAAAGTTGATTTTTTTTCATTTACTTTGTAATTTACGACACAAAAAGAAAAGTACGAATTGTGGCTCATATCGTCGCCTACTACAATTTGTGAAGTTTCGAGAGGAGTTTTTAACATAAAGTCTATACTATAACCTGTAATTAAATACAAATGCCTTTTAGTCAGCAATGGGTCCCATCATTATTGTGATCTTTTTTCTTAGCAAGTTATGCTAACTAAAAAAAAGCGAAAGTGCTATAATTAAAGTGAAAGATAGGTTAGGAATCATACTATTTTTCAAACAATAAGAGGAGTAAAATATGCTGAAAG
This sequence comes from Pseudolactococcus piscium, assembly GCF_002441695.1. Taxonomy (GTDB): domain Bacteria; phylum Bacillota; class Bacilli; order Lactobacillales; family Streptococcaceae; genus Pseudolactococcus; species Pseudolactococcus piscium. The sequence continues at coordinate 920 of NZ_JXJW01000028.1, read as the reverse complement.
TTAAAAACTTAACAAAAAATTTTGCCAAGTTTACTGCTGTTTCAAATGAAAGTTTTGAAGTTGTTGCAGGTGAAGTTGTTGGTTTTGTTGGTCCTAATGGCTCTGGTAAGTCAACAACGATCGATATGATTTTAGGGATGACAAGTCCAAGTAGTGGTGAAATTTATATTGATGGTAAAAAATTAAGTCGTGACAATACTGCACAACTTCATCAACACCTTGCTTATCTGTCAACTGATATGAATCTTGATCGAAATCTGACTGGGTATCAAGCGTTAAAATATTTTGCAAATTTGCGTGGTAAGTGGGATCAAGAAGTAGAAAATAAAGTTAATGCACTTGCCAACAAGCTAGATGCAAATTTAAGTAAAAAAATTAAGGACCTTAGTCGTGGGAATCGACAAAAGATTGGCTTGATTGCAGCTGTCATGAATACCCCAAAGCTATTAGTTATGGATGAGCCGACTAGTGGTTTTGATCCCATTGTTCAGAATGCTTTTATCGATATTATTCGTGAACATCAAAAAAATGGTGGTGCAGTATTCATTTCATCTCATAATTTAAGTGAAGTGTCCGAAATTTGTGATCGCGTGATTTTTATTATTGGTGGTAAAATTGTTGCCAATGAACTGATGAGCAACTTACAAAAAATGGCCCCTAAAAGAGAAGTAATCGATCTAGATGCGGTATTTGAAGCATTAGTCCAAAAAAATAGCCATCACATAGGAAATAATAAAGGAGATTAGGATGCTCAGAAGTATATTTAGCAAGACGTTATTTGAACAACGCTTTTCACTATTAAGCTGGTTCCTTGGTATTTTTCTAATTGTTTTTAGTGTAGGCATGATGTTTCCATCAATCCACGACATGTTTGGTAGTCAGATGTCACAGATTCCCAAAGCATTCCAAGGGTGGTTTGG
>NZ_JXJW01000027.1 GCF_002441695.1 Pseudolactococcus piscium | reverse complement strand
CTATGACTAGTATAGCATAAAACCCTTTTAAAATAAGCATTTATTGCCCATTTTTCCCTATTTTAAAATTAAAGTAAAAGCCTTTTTACGTTAGTGGCAAAAATAAGTAAAACCCTTTTGACAATAAAAAAAAATAGGTGACTACCACCTATTTTTCCATTTTTTAATTAATTTTAAATTAGATTGCTTGTGTTGTAAATGAGCGACTTTCCAAAACTTTTAACATGGCAGCAATCGTATCTAGTGAGGTAAACAACGGAACCCCTTGCTCGATAGATTCCCGACGAATCAGCATGCCATCTGTGTTATGTGAATTACGATCTTTACCCATGGTATTCACCACAGCTTGGAGACGTCCTGCACGGATGCTATCGACGATATTTTCTTGATCTAGGGCAGGTTCACCAATTTTAGCGATAACTTCTGCATAGATACCATTTTCTTTAAAGTACTTAGCCGTCCCAACAGTCGCATAAATACCGTAGCCAATCTCGTAAAAGCGTTTGGCTAAGGCTAAGGCTTCTGCTTTAGCATCATCAGCAACAGTGAAGAGGACATTACCAAATGTTGGTAAATGGAGGTAAGATGCTTCAAATGCTTTGTAAAGTGCTTTTTCAAGCGTCACATCAGACCCCATCACTTCACCTGTTGATTTCATTTCAGGCGATAGGTATGCATCTACTTTTTGTAGCTTGGTAAAACTAAAGACAGGTGCTTTAACATGGACTTTGTCATCTTCTGGGTAGAGCCCATCTTCATACCCTAGTTCAGGTAAGGTTTTACCTAGAATGAGTTGTGTTGCCACTTGTGCCATCGGAATACCTGTCACCTTAGACAAGAAGGGTACTGTTCTTGAGGCACGTGGGTTCACTTCAATGACATAAACAGTTTCTTCAAAGATAACAAACTGAACATTCATCATGCCGATACAGTTTAGGCCAATTGCTAAGCGTTTTGTATAGTCAGCAATTGTTGCCTGTAAGGCAGCAGACAGATTTTGTGGGGGATAGACCGCCATCGAATCTCCCGAGTGAACACCCGCACGCTCGATATGCTCCATAATACCTGGAATTAGGACATTCTCACCATCACAGATGGCATCTACTTCACATTCCCGTCCTAAGAGATAGGAGTCAACTAAAACTGGATGATCTGGACTTGCCTTAACAGCAGTTTGCATGTAATTTCTTAAGTCTGCTTCGTTATCTACGATTTCCATGGCACGGCCACCCAAAACATAAGATGGGCGGACAAGGACTGGATAACCGATCTTATCGGCATTGGCTACTGCTTCTGCTTCATTAGTTGCCGTTGCACCGATTGGTTGTGGGATAGCAAGGTCTTGCAGGGCAGCCTCAAAAAGTTTTCTATCTTCTGCACGATCAAGCGCCTCGACCTGTGTCCCTAAAATTTGAACGCCAGCTTTTGACAAGGGTTCTGCTAAGTTAATCGCTGTTTGGCCACCAAACTGAACGATAACCCCTTTAGGCTGCTCAAGATCAATGACGTTCATGACGTCTTCAAAGGTTAATGGCTCAAAATAAAGCTTGTCAGAAACTGAGAAGTCAGTCGATACGGTTTCAGGATTTGAGTTCATGATGATGGCTTCATAACCTGCAGCTTGAATTGCTTTCACCGAGTGAACAGTTGCGTAGTCAAATTCCACTCCCTGACCGATCCGAATCGGACCAGATCCAAGAACGAGAACTGATTCTTTTTCTGAGCGAACAGACTCATTTTCAAACTCGTATGTACTATAGAAATAAGGTGTCGTTGATTCAAACTCACCAGCACACGTATCCACCATCTTAAAGATAGGGACGATTTTGTTATCCAGTCGACGTTTCCGAACCTCAGCAGCATCAGTCTGCCATAAGTCAGCAATCTTACGGTCTGAAAAGCCATTGCGTTTTGCTTCTTTAAGGATATCTGGATTGAAGACATTAACCGAAAGCTCTTGTTCAATTTCGAAGATATGCAATAATTTATCTAGGAAAAAGAGGTCAATTTTGGTTAGACTGTGCAATTCTTCGATCGTATAACCACGACGAATCGCCTCAGATAGGTAGAATAACCGGTCATCTTGTGCTTTAACGATTTTTTCAACTAAGGCATCATCTGTCACGTCTGCTAGTTCAGGCATTTCATTATGATAGGCACCGACTTCTAGTGAGCGAACAGCCTTAAGAAACGATTCTTCGATTGTCCGACCGATTGCCATCACTTCACCAGTCGCCTTCATCTGTGTGCCAAGACGGCGTTCACCAGACTCGAACTTGTCAAATGGAAAACGTGGGATTTTTGAGACAACATAGTCAAGGGCAGGTTCAAACATGGCATAAGTTGTCCCTGTAACAGGGTTAATCATCTCATCTAAAGTCAAGCCAACAGCTATTTTAGCAGCTAATTTAGCGATTGGATAACCTGTTGCTTTAGAAGCAAGTGCTGATGAACGGGATACACGTGGGTTAACTTCGATGACATAGTAGTTAAAACTATCTGGGTCAAGGGCAAGCTGAACATTACACCCTCCCTCAATTTTTAGGGCACGAATAATTTTTAATGAGGCATCACGTAGCATTTGATACTCGATGTCACTTAATGTTTGACTCGGTGCAAAGACGATCGAATCACCCGTATGAATGCCAACTGGATCAAAGTTTTCCATGTTACAGACCACGATCGCATTGTCGGCTGCATCACGCATCACTTCATATTCGATTTCTTTAAAACCTGCGATAGAGCGTTCAATCAAACATTGTGTAACAGGTGATAGTTTGAGACCATTTTCAGCTGTTTCACGTAACTCTTCTTCGTTATCACACATACCACCACCAGTACCACCTAAGGTAAAGGCTGGACGTACAATAATCGGATAACCAATGACGTTAGCAAAGGTAACGGCTTGTTCCACAGTATTGACAATCTCTGATTCTGGAATCGGTTGGTCTAACTCTTCCATCAATTTTTTAAATAAATCTCTGTCTTCTGCTTGGTCGATTGCTGAGAGTTTTGTACCAAGGAGTTCGATATTGAGATCATCCAAGATACCTGTTTTAGATAAAGACATGGCCATATTTAAGCCTGTCTGTCCACCAAGTGTTGGTAGGATAGCATCTGGTCGTTCTTTACGGAGAATACGTGTGACAAACTCGACTGTAATCGGTTCAATATAGACCTTATCAGCGATTTCTTTATCGGTCATAATGGTTGCAGGGTTTGAGTTAACTAATACAACACTATAGCCTTCTTCTTTTAAAGCGAGGCAAGCTTGCGTGCCAGCGTAGTCAAATTCTGCTGCTTGACCAATGATGATTGGTCCAGAGCCGATTACCATGATTTTTTTAATATCTTTACGTTTTGGCATTAAAAGTCACCTTTCTCATTCTTACTAGCATCGATCATTTCCATAAATTCATCAAAAAGATAGTCTGCATCGTGTGGGCCTGGTGCTGCATCTGGGTGAAACTGTACTGAAAAGGCGGGTAGATATTTATGACGCACACCCTCAACAGATTTATCATTGATTTCGATGTGGGTGACCATCAAGTCTGTTTTGTCAATCGAGTCACTATCAACCGCATAGCCATGGTTTTGTGAAGTAAAATCAACACGACCAGTCGCAATTTCACGGACAGCATGGTTAAAGCCACGATGACCAAAGGTCATCTTACTTGTTGTCGCCCCATTTGCCATGGCAAAGAGTTGGTGACCCAGACAAATCCCAAAGATTGGGAATTTATCTTGGATGCCACGAATCATGTCAAGTGCTTTTGGGACATCTGTTGGGTCACCAGGACCATTTGTTAACATGACACCATCAGGATTCATATCAATGATTTCTTCAGCCGTAATCGTATGTGGCACAATCGTTAGGTTACACTCTCGCTTTGATAGTTCTCGTAAGATAGAGTGTTTGAGGCCAAAGTCAACGACAACGATACTTCTACCTGTTCCAGGACTTGGATAGGCTGTCTTTGTTGAGACCTGTGCCACTTGATTTGTTGGTAAGACTGTTGCACGTAGTTGATCCTGGATATGTTTAATTTCATCACCAGGGTTAACAAGTGTTGCTTTCATGGTGCCATGATGGCGAATAATTCGTGTTAAAGCACGTGTATCAATCCCTGAAATGCCTGGAATATTTTTACGTTGTAAAAATTCGTCAAGAGACATTTGATTACGCCAGTTGCTTGCTAATCGTGCATGTTCACGAACGATGACACCTTTACAGGTTGGGATGATTGATTCATAATCATCCCGGTTAATGCCGTAGTTGCCGACTAAAGGATAGGTAAATGTCAGGATCTGACCATTATAGGATTGATCGGTAATTGACTCTTGGTAGCCTGTCATACCAGTACTGAAGACGACTTCACCTGTCACATCTATATCTGCACCAAAGGCAGTTCCTTCGAAAATTGTACCATCTTCTAAAATTAAAAGTCGTTTCATTTTATCCTCTTTCATTGTGAACAGCTTATCTCACGCGTTGTAACCTGAGTCAGTAAGTTTGTGATGACTAGACTGTAACTGATCCATCGGTAGCTACAGGTCATCATGCCTTGCCGTTTAGTATGGCTTCTAAAATTGCCATGCGCATGAAGACCCCATTATGCATCTGCGCGACGATTCGAGATTTTGGTGCTTCCACCAAGTGGCTAGCAATCTCTACGCCCCGATTCACTGGTGCTGGATGCATGATGATGGCATGCGGTTTTAACTTAGCATATCGCTCAGTCGTAAGCCCGTAGTGTTCATGGTAGTCAGCTTTTGAAAAGCTAGTGCCTGAGTCATGGCGCTCATGTTGCACTCTAAGCAGCATGACCACATCGATCTCTTCTACCATACTATCTAGGCTAACATAGCGACCATAAATATCAAAGGCTGGATCATACCAACTCTCAGGGCCTGTAAAATAGATATCAGCGCCTAATCGTTTTAACATCTGCATGTTAGATTTGGCAACACGACTGTGGGTGATATCCCCTGCAATCATGATCTTGATGCCCTCAAATCTACCAAAGGCCTCATAGATTGTCAGTAAATCAAGCAAGGATTGGCTGGGATGTTGGCCTGAGCCATCTCCCCCATTAATAATTGCGGATTGAATCGTTCTACTATCAACGAGTTCTTGATAAAAGTTTTCATCGGTGTGCCTGATGACACAAACATCAATGCCAATCGCACTCATGGTCAAGACAGTATCGTAGAGTGTCTCGCCCTTATTAACTGAGCTGGTAGAGGCATCAAAGTTTATCACATCTAATCCGAGTTTTTTCTCAGCAACCTCGAATGACTTGTGGGTCCTGGTTGAATTCTCAAAAAATAGATTAGCGACAAAAAATTGTCTTTTAAAGTCTGGTTTAATCTGATGATGTTTCAGATATTGCGCACGTTTGATGAGGCCCATGACTTCATCATTTGCTAGCAAATCCATACTTGTGAGATGTTTGATTGATACCATACCTTGAGGTGAAATTGTCAACTTTACATACCTTTCACATTTTTTGTAGCATTCTGCCACTGACTAGAAAACCGGTTACCTTGTTGCAACTCGTGATATAAAAAAATGGCTACCTTAAAGGTAGCCATTATCGTACACCTCTAGTAAGGTGCAACGTTTTCTTGGACAACCTTCACAGCCTCACGGGACTGTTGTTAAAGGAGTTTATTCATTTGTTTAATTATAGCAAATTATTTTTTAATTTTCAACAGTTTTCGGTAATATTAAATGCATGAGAATACCAAGGATGGTTGAAAAGGCAATTCCTGAAATCGAAATGCCAGCAACATTCAAGGTCAACCCACCAATACCGGATACTAAGATGACGCTGGCGATAAGCAGATTGCGTTTATCATCGAAGTTGACCTTGTTTTCTACAAGAATTTTCAGACCACTTGCAGCGATAACACCAAAGAGGGCAATTGATACACCACCAATAACAGGTGTTGGGATAGAGTGAATCAAAGCAGATACCTTACCTATGAAGCTTAGGATAACCGCAAAGATCGCCGCACCTGAAATCACATAAACCGAATGAATTTTTGTAATCGCCATAACCCCGATATTTTCACCGTAAGAGGTTACAGGAGGGGCGCCAAAGAAACCAGCTATGATTTGGGCGATACCATCTCCAGTCAGTGTTCTCTCAAGGCCTGGATCTTTAAAATAATCCCTTTTAGTTAATGAATTTAGGACCATGATGTGACCAAAGTGTTCTGTCATGGTAACAAAGGCAATCGGTGCCATGGTCAAAATAGCAGACGGATAAAGTTTGAAATGATAGTCAATAAACATGATATCAAACTTAGGTAGGCCCAACCAACTACTTTTAGCAATTTCGTCGAAACTGATGATCGTCATCCCTGTCAGCTTTTGAACGATTAAGGTGAAGACGTAACCGACAATGATACCAAGTAAAATCGGGATGAGACTCGTTAAGCCTTTACCAAACATATTGAAGGCTAATACTGAGAATAGAGTCACGAGTGCGATCAATAGAAAAGTCAGGTTATAAACACCATTTCTATTCATAGCGTCATTGACAGCTGTGCCAGCAAGACTAAGGCCAATAACCATGACGATAGGACCAACGACAATCGGCGGCAAGACCTTGTCTATCCAATCCTTACCGATAAACTTGACGATTAAGGCGACGATCAGATAAACTAGCCCACCAACTACCGCTCCTTGTGCAACAGCGGCTATGCCATCTGATTTCATCAGACTTTGCATGGCAAGAATATAGGCAAAACTTGATCCCATATAGGCTGGGATTTTGTATTTGGTCACAGTCAAATGAGCTAGCGTGCCTAGCCCACTAGAAAATAAGGCAATACTTGGATCAATCCCAACTAGAATGGGGACTAAAACAGTTGAGCCAAACATGGCAAAGAGATGTTGGAAGGAAAGCCCAAACCACATGCCAACTGGTGGCTTATCGTGTACATCGTAGATCACATCGTTATTTTTAGTCACTGATTAGTCCTCTTTCTTAATCAGGATACTATCAGCACCATCAATTTCAGAGACATGGACAATAATGGCTTCATTACGTGATGTTGGAATATTTTTCCCAACATAATCCGCACGAATCGGTAATTCTCTGTGACCACGGTCAACAAGAACTGCTAAACTAACTTTTGACGGACGACCGATTGCTACGATTCCATCAATCGCCGCACGAATTGTTCGACCAGTGTATAAGACATCATCAACCAAGATAATTTCACGATCTGTGACTGAAACTGGAATATCAGTCGTGTCTTCATCTGTTTTAATATCATCACGAAATGGCTTCGTATCCAGCTCCCCAAGTGGGATTTCGATATTTTCAAGTTGTTTAAGGCGTTCTTGAATGCGTTTCGCAATATAAACACCACGTGTTTTAATACCGACGATGACTAGGTTATCCAGCTCTTTATTACGTTCAATAATTTCATAAGTGATTCGCGTAATTGCGCGTTTCATTGTTACTTCATCGATAATTTCTTTTGTCTTAGCCATTATTTCTCCTCTATTTTTCAACAAAAAAACCCTGCACAAGCAAGGAAAAGATTCACTCTAGTCGACTTGCCTTGACGCCTCTCTGGACGATTTAAAGGTTTGTGGTATCGTTAATTGTTTTTATTATATCAAATTTTTTAAGCTTTTGCTATGGCTTCTTAAAGAATACTGATTTATTTCATAAAATAAGCATTCTATAACTGCATAACAACACTTATATAGTCGTAGAGAAAGGGTACTTGAGACAAGAAAAAAAACCTGATGACTCAGGCTTAATCTACTTAATCTATTTTTTCTACTTTTTTCTTAGGTTTAACATGACGTTTTTGACGGAAATCATTTTGACGTACTTCCATCACAACTGGCAAGACAACCGGACGACGTTTGGTTTGATCATATAGGAATTTACCAAGTGTATCGCGAATCTCAGACTTGATTTCAGCCCAGTCAAAGTTGTCTCCAGCTAAATATGCTTTGACTTTGTCATCAACTTTGATGGCTGCTTCTTTCATCAAGTTACGAGAATTTTTAACATAGACAAACCCACGTGTGTGTACTTTTGTCTTACTGATAATTTTTTTCTCGTGCTTAGATATGGTGATAACAGCGATAAAAATACCTTCTTCACTCAGTACTTTACGGTCTCTTAAGACGATATTCCCAATATCACCAACACCAGAGCCATCAATCATGACATTTTCAGCTGATACAACTCCGTTTGGTTCAAAGTTGCCCTCCGCATTAAAAGTAATCACTTCGCCACGTTTTGCCAAGAAAATGTTCTCAGGTAACATGCCAACTTCCATAGCATGCTCAGCATGTGTTTGTAATTCACGATATTCCCCTTGAATCGGCATCAGATTTTTGGGTTTCAAAATATCTAATAAGAACTGTAAATCACGTGAATTCGCATGCCCAGAAACTCTTAAATCACTAGATAGCATCTTCATGATACCGCCTGCACGGTAGACAATATTCTCAGTTTTAGCTACTTTTGTTTCATACGAAATCGTCGGGCTTGTGACCGTATAGACTAAATCACCCTCTTTGATTTTAACAAAACGATGACGGCCAGTTGCCATATCTGTCAATGTTTTCAAAGGCTCGCCCATGCGACCTGTTTCCAAAATCAAAAGCTCTTTGTCTTCATATTTGTTGATGTCTTTTGGATCGATAATCATCTTATCGTCATCAATCCGAAGTTTACCTAAATCACTGGCTGTTTTAACAATCAAATCTAAATCTTGACCAGTAAAGGCAACATATCTACCTAGTTTGATGGCACTATCGATGACTTGTTGAATTCTCGCTAGATTACCTGCTACAGAGGCGATGATGACACGACCATCCCAGTCAGAAATCGTATCAAAAATTTTATCAGAGATTTCAGATTCACTGGCAGACTGTAGATTTGTCAAGCCATTTGCCGAATCACTTAAAAGTGCTAAGACACCTTGCGTGCCGATTTCAGCTAAACGTGAAATATTTGTCTTATAGCCTTCACCAACTGCTGGATCAAACTTGAAATCACCCGTATAGACAACATTACCATTTTCTGTACCGACAACAATCCCTAGACTTTCAGGGATCGTATGCGTTGTAGAAAAGAATGAAATCACTGCAGCACCAAAGTCAATTTCAGTTGACTCGTCCACGATATGAAAATCATCAAATTTCTTGCTACCGTCTACTTCTTTGATACGGATTTTTGCCAGCTCCACTGTTAGCTGACTACCAAAGACAGGAACTGCCATCTCAGTTAATAGATAAGGCAAAGCACCGATAGCATCTGGATGACCATGCGTTAAGAAAACACCTGCCACACGATCCGCATTTTCAACCAGATAGCTCATATCTGGTATAACAAAGTCAACACCTAACATTTCAGTTTCTGGGTATTTTAAACCAGCATCTAAAATAAAAATGACATCGTCAACTTCAACAACATACATATTCTTACCAAATTCGCGGACGCCACCCAAAGCTACTATTTTTACATTACTCATGAATTACTTATTCTCCATTATTTTTTTTGTAAATCAAAAGTCGGAACCGTGCAGCTCCGACTTATCTTGTACAGTTACACTTACTAATAGTGTACCATTTATTCGACTTTATATCAAATGATGATTTTCAATCTGATCAATAATGACTTGTGCTTCTTGCGTGTTTGCTGCAACCAAAGGCAGGCGCAAACCACCCACGTCAAAGCCACGGTGATTCAGTACCACCTTAACTGGTGCGGGACTAGCAAGGGAAAACAAGGCATCAACTTTTGGCAATAGCTGTCTTTGAATTTGGGCAGCTCGCTTGATGTCACCACTATCTATCTTGTCAAACATCTCATCAAACGCGTCACCATGTGTATGGCTGGCAACCGAAATCATACCATGTGCTCCTAATGCTTTGGCGTGAAAAGCTAACCCATCCTCACCTGTATAGACTAAAAAGTCTTCAGGCGCCTGTTCGATCAAATAGGTTAAATTTTCAACGCCTGTACATTCCTTGATGGCAATAATATTAGGATGTTTAGCTAAGCGTAAACTCGTTTCCACTGTTAACTGAGCAACTGTTCTACCGGGAACATTATAAAGAATGATAGGCAAATCACTTGCATCAGCTATGGCTGTAAAATGCTGGAACAGCCCTTCCTGACTTGGTTTATTATAATAAGGCACGACGGCTAAACCAGCCGCAAACCCACCAAATTCAGCTACTTCTTTGGTAAAGATGATGGAGTCCCGAGTATCATTTGTCCCAATACCTGCGATCAAAGGCACCCGACCAGCTACGATGTCTTGAACGGCTTTAAATAGTGCAAGCTCTTCATCATGGGTTAAAGTCGGCGACTCACCCGTTGTACCAGCCAAAACTAGGCCTTGCGTATGATGGGCAAGCAAGTGCTCTATCAACTTTGGTAAGGCAGCAAAATTAATTTCACCATCTGCCTTAAACGGTGTGACTAAAGCTGTGATAATATGGGCATTTTCTAATTGTGCTACTGACATAAACTCTCTTTTCTTCACTTTTATGGGATATAAAAACAGCCTTCGATTAAAAATCAAAGGCTGTCAAGTTAGTCAAATCATGATTTGATTAGCTCACCTCTCATCTCCTCGTAAGTAGATAAGAGACAGTTCGCGAGATTTAACCCAACGACCCAAGCAAACTGACTGTGGTATCAGCTTGCTTTCGGCAACTACGCCGCCTGATAATGTCATCGTGTCCACCACTCGACTATCATTCTTCGTATCTGCAACCTCTAATATATAGATTCATTGTAACATATTAAGTTAATTATTGTAAAGCATACTAGTAAATTTAAAAAAATCATCCTAAACAGAATGATCGTTTTTGCTTATATTAAGTCAAATTTCAAGTCAGTTGTTGGTCGAACTAAGCCACGCTCATGCAGGGTTTCAGCGATTTGAACAGAGTTCCAAGCAGCACCTTTGAGTAGATTATCGGAAACTACCCACATGTGAATCCCTTTTTCTGCGTCCAAGTCTTTCCGGATACGACCGACAAAGGTTTCGCGATGTCCTGCAGCAGTAACTGCTTGTGGATAAAGTTGTTGGCTCGGATCGTCTTGTAAAACAGCACCAGGGAAGTTTGCAATTGCTGCTTTCACCTCAGCGATAGGGGCAACTGTTTTTGTCTCGATATAAATAGACTCTGAATGTGCTAAGATAACAGGGATACGAACACATGTAGCTGATACCGCAATCGTATCATCTGCCATAATTTTTTTCGTTTCTTTTGTCATCTTCATCTCTTCATAGGTATAATCATTTTCAGTGAAGACATCAATCTGTGGTAGAGCATTAAAGGCAATCGGATAGTGTTTTTTGTCCCCACCAGCTGGTAAGATTTCGGCTAAAACATCTTTCGGATCTTTTTTATCATTCACAACTTCTTGAATCTGACGTTCTGTCTCAGCAATTGCTTTTGCGCCTGCACCAGATACAGCTTGATAAGTTGACACAATGATTCTCTCTAAGCCAAATTGTTGACGAATTGGTTCTAGCGCAACCATCATCTGAATCGTCGAACAGTTCGGACAAGCGATAATCCCATTATGGGTATCAAGCGCCTGCGCATTTACCTCAGGTACAACCAAAGGCACATCTGAATTCATGCGGAAATTTGAGGTATTATCAACTACGACTGCACCTGATTTCACTGCATAGGGTGCAAACTTAGCCGACACACTGCCACCGGCTGAAAATAGGGCAATATCTACCCCCTCAAAAGATTGTTCTGTTGTTGTTTCAACGGTTAGGTCTTGCGATTTAAATTGCAAAATCTTACCTGCAGAACGATGTGTTGCAAGCAGCTTCACTTCTTTTATTGGCAAACTTGATGCCTCAAGCATCTTGATCATGCGACTGCCTACCGCCCCAGTAGCACCGACAACTGCAACAACATATTCTTTTGACATGTAATCTTCCTCGTTTGAATTTTCTAAAAAATTTTAATATCCCTATTCTATCATGTTTCTGGATAGATTAAAAGCCTTTTTAAGTTAATATGCTCTCTAAATATTGATGAGGTGATGGTCGATTTTGATGCCTAGTTAGCCAATAAAATAAAAAAATCCCCCTTGTCCTAAGACAAAGGGGACCCCAGAGCAACTATTTTACAATAGCTGTGCCAAGAAGTTCACAGTTCTTGACAAGATTCCATCAATCCTTGACGGGCTAAGCCCCGAATCTCTCAGCGTAAATAAGGTACTTGCGTACCGAATCGACTCATCGCATCTACTAGTATACCTTATTTTCAGCTGCTTTGCAAGTTATGCCATAATAAAGTACAAGACAGTCATTTTATTTTGCCAGTTTTTTTAGCCTACCCATTTTGCTATCTTGATCATTTTCAGAACCATTTCTGCTTCCGAACTATCCTGATTGAGAGGCACATGATTTTCATTATCAGTTCTGTCTACTGTGAGATATGCTTCATAGTCTGTTTTACTAATGTCTTACTGTGTTTTAATGTTTTAAATTTTGATATTAAAACGACTACTCTGAACATATGAACAGCTAATTTATAAATTTCTCATAGCCAGCTTTGCCAACTAAATCATCATACTCACTGGCAAATTCTTGTTCTTCCGCGTTAACATAGCCAAAATAGATAATTGAACTAATAGTCTCGCAATTAAAAAATACATACTCTTTACCATCTGTAATTCCTTGTGGATATGGCACAGCAGAATAGTCAAAATAGCCTATTTTGCCCTCTTGGTTAAAAAGTGCTGCCCTACTGACAATCATAAGTGGCGTAGTACCATCTTCTACTAGTACGATACTACCTAATGGTAAAATTGTGTCAAAAATTTCTGTTTCATGATTCATTTTTGAATTTCCTTTTCTTTTTCTTCCAATAACTTATTATATTCAGCTAAATATCGCTTTATCGCTGCATGACTAACTTTGTGACGCTTATAAAAGTCTTCAGCTTTATTAAGTTCTGCTTGTAATTGTTCTGAATTTAACTGTGTTATGTTTAAATCCATCTTTTTTTCTAATTTTAGGATTATAAAAGTCATTGAAAATATAACTTGAATAAAACCAATTGTTGTCGCAACCAAAATGACGAAAATAATATAGAAAAATAGATGTCCCGACAAATTACTATCATTATCATTAACTGCAAAATAGGCGCCTAATAAAAATACTATAAGAATCGGTATCACAATAATCCATTGTAAATAAGGAATCTTTGAAAAGATTGATCCGATAAGACCATTTGTCGCCTGATTATGACGAAGACGCGTATTTATATCATTTGATATAATATTTTTTTGAACGATTATAGGTAGTTCTCCATCATATACGTCTACTTCGTTATTTATCATATAAACACGATATGTAACAGACTGAGAAACAAGTATTCCAAGAAGAATAGTCAATAACCAGAAAATACTTTTTCCACCCAACATGTCTATAAGTGGTGAGGAATATTTTCCTTTAGAAAACAAATTAATCAAAGGAACCATGATAAGTGGTGAACTTAATGCACTAAAGGATAAAATTTTGGAAATTATTTTCTCTTGTTGTCGTCTCCATTTCTTTTTTGAATAGTCACGCCAAACTACTTTCTTATTTCTTAAATCAAATTCGCCTCCAATTAAAATATTAGTATCCCGTAAAATCCAAGGGTTGAAATATTTAAGCATCTTATATCCCCCATCCAAATAATCCTTTTTTATTATGCTTCACAGATTTATCAATTTGTTTATTTACTTTACTTGCAAACCAACCACCTATTGCAGAACCAACTATTCCTCCAACGACAGCCCCTACAGCCATACCTACACCTGGCACAGGGATAAGAAAACTTCCTAATGCCGCTCCTGCATAAGTTCCAGCTGATCTTCCCGCAGATGCTCCTGCAACACTAACTGCTGTGTGTGTCGCAGTCAATGCTGTTGCTTCACCATTTGAATATCCTTTAGACTTCAACTCGGAATAATCACTACCTACACTTACAGCTGTACCAACCCAACCGGCAATCTTAAAGCTTTTTGCAAATTTTCCAGCTTCTTTAAACGTCTGACCCGAACCAGTAAATTTGTTTACAGATTTTATTGCTTTTGAACTTGATAAATCCCTATTAATCGTACTATGCTTGTAAGAAGGAATTTTTGAAGTAGCTTTTTTCACAAATTTTGTATTTTGTAATTTATCTAAGGGTTTCTCAAATTTCTTAGAAAATTCTCTAACGAATTGAAAATCTGATTTCTTACCACCTCTAAAATCCTTTAATTTAATACCCGCTTTCGAAAAATAGCTTACCCCTCTATAGTTAAACTTACCTGTTTTATGTTTGGACAATATATCCTATAGTTTTGCTAGATCAGATGCCTTTATTTTTAACGTCACATCCGATACAGTCACAGATAGTATTGTCCCAGATGCAGTTCCTTTTATCAGCTTACCAATTTTCTTCCAATCAAGATTATCATGCTTTTTCTTACTCTCAGATTTAGACCCTTTAGCAAATAGGAATTTATTCATTCTATCCAAATCAGTCTTACTACATGTCATGGAAAAGTGACCTGAACTATCAAATCTACCACTTCCTATTGCAGAAATGACTGCAGTTAGATTAGAAAGCTCACTTGTAATCCCGCTAAACAAAGGGGCTAGCTTCATATCTAATTCATACAGTTTTTTGAGCTTTTCCTCGACTTGTCGACTATCTTCTTGAATGATACCCATAAAATTTGTGAGTGAACTTGCATAGCTGTAGCACATCGCTGTGATATCTGCTTCCTCACTAATTCTTGCTTGATTCTGATAAACGTGAATCTGAGAACTTAGTGTTGCTTGCTGACGGCGTAATGCCTCTAACTGTTAATTGAGCGCTTATCTTCGTCAAGAATTTCACTACACGCAGCGCCTGTGTACTGACCATACTGTTGCAGTTTGCTGTTTAATTTTTGAATAACCGTATCGGCCTTTGAAACGGTTGGGATGACTAACTGCGTAAATAGTCCTTGTCCAGCAGTAAACGCTGAACCTGATAACTGATGACTATTCAAAACACGAATCAGCTGGTGATTACCCGCTTTCAAGTCCGCCACGATTTGCTCACAAGTCTTGATATTTGATTGGAAATTTGACATCAA
>NZ_JXJW01000026.1 GCF_002441695.1 Pseudolactococcus piscium | reverse complement strand
TTCTTAATTAGTTACATTTATTATAACACTACCAACCTTAAAAAAACAATTTATTTAATGTTTTTTCGTATCTTCACGATTGTGTTAGTGTTTATGATTAATTTAATAAGCTTAATTTCATTAACTAAACTTTCGAGCTGGATATGTTAAGTTATGATTTGTGCCTAGCCTTTTCATCATTTGATATAGTCATTATAAAACAAGCTCATGATGGCAAGCAAACTTCTTTTTTTTCTATTACTAGGAAAGTTGATTAATTTGATGCAAAAAAAGTGCCTAGGAAAGTCTAAGCACTGTAATTGTTACATATTTTTTATTATGTAAAGTGATTTAGTTAGTTGATCATGTTAATCTAGTTCAACCTTATCTATCCAACCTTCTGGGGCAAGGACATCCCCTTTTTGGATACCGACTAGTTCGTCGTAAAGTTTCTGCGTAATCGGGCCAACTTCAGTTTCACTGTAGAAAACATGATAGTCATCACCATTTTGGATACCTGCGATTGGTGAGATGACTGCTGCCGTACCACATGCACCTGCTTCGGAAAAACGGTCAAGATCAGCTATGACAACATCGCCTTCTATCGCTTTAAGTCCTAGACGATGCTCTGCTAGGTAAAGTAATGAATACTTAGTAATTGACGGTAGAATAGACGGACTAAGTGGTGTCACAAATTCATTATCTTTGGTGATACCAAAGAAGTTAGCTGAACCGACTTCTTCTATTTTAGTATGTGTTGCTGGATCAAGATAGATGACATCAGAATAACCAGCATCATGTGCTTGTTTGCCTGGCAATAAACTACCTGCGTAGTTACCGCCTACTTTGGCTGCGCCAGTACCATGTGGTGCAGCTCGGTCAAAGTCACGTGAGACGATAAAGTTAGTTGGCGTTAAACCACCCTTGAAATAGCTACCGACAGGCATAGCAAACACAGTAAAGATGTATTCTTGAGCTGGTTGCACACCGATAATATCACCGACACCGATTAGTAAAGGACGCAGATAGAGACTACCGCCACTTGTATAAGGTGGCACATACTCATGATTCGCTTTAACGACTGATTTGACTGCAGAGACAAATAAATCAGTTGGGACCTGAGGCATCATCAAACGATCCGCAGTCTTTTGCAGACGTGCAGCATTTTCATCGGGTCTAAAAAGCTGAATATCACCAGATTTGGTTCTATAAGCTTTCAAGCCTTCAAAAGCTTGTTGACCGTAATGTAGGGCTGGAGAGGACTCTGATAGATGCAAAGTAGCATCCTCAGTTAACTGCCCTGCCTCCCATTGTCCATTCTTGTAATGGGTAACAAAACGGTAAGGTAATTTCATATAATTAAAGCCAAGATTTTCCCAGTCAATATCAATCGTCATAAACGTCCACATCTCTTATGGATTATAAAAACCCATCTTTCCTAAAAATTTGTTATACTTATTTTAGTACTTTTTACAGATTTTTGCAAGAATTTACTACAATTTTCTGAAAATTATTAATTTGGAGATAGCACTTGAAATTTTTACATATTGATACCTACATAGATACGGTATTAGAAAAACTGATACTACTCGCCCTTGCAACTGTTTTATTTTATATTTTTTATCGGATTCTAAAAGTTATCATTAGACATTTATTTGATAATTATAGCCGCATCAATGTGGCAGATAATGCCCGTATACTGACGCTATCACGTCTCATCTCCTCTATTTTTCAATACGTCACTGTCTTCCTTTATATCTATACGATTTTAGCTATTTTTGGTCTACCAGTTGCTAGGCTATTGACTGGTGCTGGGATTATCGGTGTTGCACTGGGCTTCGCTGGTCGAGATCTGATGAGCGATATCATTAATGGCTTCTTTATCATTGTAGAGCACCAGGTTAATGTAGGCGATACCGTTTACTTTAAGAACCTAGAGGTCACCGGAAAGGTCAGTGTGATCGGCATCAGATCTTTGACCTTGACCAGTGCGACTGGCTCACTCATCTTTGTCCCTAATCGCCACATCATGGCGCTGGCCAATTTGTCACGCATGACAAATACCTTATATTTGGATGTACCAGTGACACTTGACACAGTTGATCAACTTAAAGATAGGATGATGACAGTCAATCAAACCAATCCAAATGCTGAATTTGTGGGTATGATAACGATTGATTACACAGTCTATCTACGGAGTAAGTTAACTGGTGATTATGCCGATATTTCAACACAACAAGCAAAAATAATGACCCAATACTATGAAAAAAATGACTAATCTCTTAGTCATTAATCATGGATTTAATGGGTTCAAATGACCGACGATGAATATCTGTGAAACCTTGTCTATCAAGTGCTTGCAGATGTTTTTTTGTACCATATCCCGCATTATGCGAAAAATCATAACCAGGATATTGGCTATCGTAGTCAGCCATCATTTTATCACGTGTCACTTTAGCAACAATCGATGCTGCAGCGATTGACATCGACTTGGCATCTCCTTTTATCAGTGAGGTTTGCGGGATATCGATTGCTAATGTCATGGCATCAACTAGCAAATGCTGTGGTCGTACGTCAAGATGATCAATGGCTGCTAACATGGCAAGCTTTGTCGCCTCATAGATATTCACCTGGTCTATCTGATGGTTATCAACGATCCCAATACCAACTGATAGGGCGACTGCCATCACGGCATCATATATTTTCTGATGCTGTGATTTTGGAATCTGTTTACTGTCATTCAAGCCCGCAATCTTACAATTTTCTGGTAAAATCACTGCTGCGGTCACAACTGGACCTGCTAATGGCCCACGGCCAACTTCATCTATGCCGGCGATTAACATAATATTATTTATGTAAAGTTCTTGTTCATAGGCTAGTAATTGATCCAGTCGTTTATCTTCATCAATTATTGCTTGAAGTTGTCGCTTACGTTTGATGATTAGCTTTTGAACACCTTGACGTGTATCCTGGGATAAGGTATCAAATAATGGGTCTGAGACCTCATCAATGGCTGTTAAGCGCGCATCAATCTCCTTAATCGTCGCCATCTTCGTCATCCTTTTGCATCATTTCTGATACAATATCAAGTGTATACGTCCCTAATTTACCGTCCCTAACCTCTTTTATAAAGAGATCATAAAACCGGTCATAGTCATCTCTGAAGCCGTATTTCTTAGTTAGTAGCATGATTAAGTCAACGACAGTAAGCTCTAGGTCATCATCTGTTAAGTTATAGCGACCCTTTAGCTCATTTGGAAAATGTTTGCTAAAGAAGGTTAAGCCAAAGATCGTGATTTCATCTTTGGGAATCAAGTCATCTTTTATGGCACCTGTTAAGGCCAATTTCAAACCAATTGTTTGATCCTCAAACTTAGGCCATAAGATACCTGGTGTATCTAAAATTTCGAGTTCTTCATTTGTCTTCAGCCATTGTTGACCTTTTGTGACACCAGGTCGGTTACCAGTGATGGCACTTTTTCTCCCAGCTAAGCGGTTCATCAAGGTTGACTTACCGACATTTGGAATGCCGATAATCATCGTTCTGATCGCTTTGTTTTGGATACCACGTTCACTCGCACGCTGTAATTTATCAGCTAGGACTAGTCTGGCTGCCTTGGTCAATTTTTTGACTGTTTGTTGCTCTTTTGAATTGATCTTTACAGCTAAAATCCCCTGTGCTTCAAAATAATGAACCCATTTTTGCGTTTCTAAGTCGTTACCCAAGTCTTTTTTGTTAATGATAACAAGACGTGGCTTTGTGCCGATGATTTTATCTAACATCGGATTTCGACTTGATAATGGCAATCTAGCATCTACTAGTTCCATGACCAAATCAACATGTTTTAAATTTTCCTGAACTTGTCGACGTGCTTTTGACATATGACCAGGGAACCATTGGATGATTACCATGTGTTATTACTCCTTATTTACTGAAACTTGTCGTTTCAGTATTTCTCTTACATTTTATCTTTATCGTTAGTTATCTTGAACACGATATCAACTTCACCTTAAAATACATAAAATTGACATACGATGACTTATCAATTTTACCATATTTTTCACTTATTTTCAGGTGCTTTATCATTGGACTGACGTCTAGGCTATCAAGATAGCGTTTATCCAACGTTTTGGCTATAAGCAGATATACGAAAGGACGAAAAAATGATGTTCACTCTCGAACATCATTTTTAACTTGTCGCTTAGTCTTTTGTTTCTTTTGTCATTTGTTTTTCTTTTTCTTTACCATATGAGACGATATCTTTTGCTTCCACATATTTCACATCAATTGGTATAGTTGAATCAATTTTTTCACCTTTAACTGTCTTGTCAAGGTTTTTGATCACTTGTACACCGATATTGTAGGCATCTTGGTCGACAATGCCCGTAATTAGCCCATTATCAATGCCTTTTTCCCAAGTAGGTGTATAGTCAAATCCAAAGTGAAGCACTTTTCCTGCTTTGCCTTGAGACTTGATTGCCTCCATAACGCCTACATCTGGTCCTTCTGATCCCAAAGAGAAGACTGTAACCAAATCTTTGTTAGCGGTCAGTTGTCCTTCTAATTGTTCTTTAGAAACTGCTGCTTGGTCCTTGTCTTGAATTGTTTCCAACCACTTGAAGTTATTAGCATCATCGCCCATGACTTCTTTAAAGCCCGCTTTGACACCTTTTTCGCGGAGAATCATCGTCGGTTGTGCACGATCGACACATACGATAGAAATCGTGCCTTTGGTGATACCATCAGCCTTCATTTTTTTAGCCGCTTGTTTACCAAGATCTGCACCAGCTAGTGTGTTATCTGTTCCCACATAAGCTGTCCTGTTCTTCGGATCTTTCAAGTCAGCATCAAAAGTGATGACCGGGATTTTTGCATCTTTTGCTTCAATAATTGGATTCTTAAACATATTTTGCTCAATAGGTGAGATGGCTATGCCTGCTGCCTTATTGGCAATCGCTTCTTTTATGAAACCAATATGTTTTTCATTCTTTTGTGCCTCTGCAGGTGGACTAGTTTTGACAACGATATTGTAGCCGAGTTTCTCTGCTGTCTCTTCTGCACCACGTTTCATCGGGCTCCAATAAGCACCTGTATCTACGATAGGGATAAAATAGAGTGTCTTTTTACCATTTTTAGTCGCTGTATCCTTTGACGCATTATTACTACAAGCTGTCGTAAAAGTTAAGGCTGCTGCAGCTACTGCAAGGGCTAAAATTAGCTTAGATTTTTTCATGTTAGGTTCTCCTATTAAGTTATGATATACATAAGTACACCGCTAAAATCGCAAATTTGTGTCTGGTATTTTAAGAGGTGTCCTTAAAGTTAACTGTCAAAATTTGATCTGTACGTGACCGATTAGGCATGCTTTTCAGCTAAACGACGGAAATAGTCTACTATGATGGCAAGAATGATGACACCACCGGTGACAGCATTCTGCATGAAGGCATTGACCCCCATAATCGCAAGACCATTTGTAAAGACTTGAAGGGTGAGAATACCGACAATGGCACCGCCAACTGTCCCGACACCACCAGCAAATGATGTACCACCCATGATAGCAGCTGCCATGGCTAGCCCATCTAGACCTTGGCCCTCATTTGGACCGCCGACATTTAAGTTGGCCATTAACAGGATACCTGCACCAGCTGCTAGCATGCCTTCGATAATAAAGACTTTGACAACATGTCTATCCGTATTGATACCTGATAGTCTTGCTGCTTCAGGGTTTGAGCCGACCACATAGCAATATTTACCAAAACGTGTATGCTTCATGACGTAGGCAAAGATTAAGACAAGTAATACAAAGATGATTGTGTTTGAAAAGATGACATTCCCGAAAATCTTTGAGGTGGAAATCTTGGTAAACCAATCTGGTGCACCGGTGACATAAATCCCATTTGTGATGAACATGATAATCCCACGAATCACATAGTTTGTGCCAAGCGTTAGGATAAATGATGGTAAGTCTAATTTTTTGATCAAAAGCCCATTAATTGCGCCAAATGACCCACCAATCAGTAAAGCTAAGATGATGACTACTGGAGCAGGCAGTCCTTTAGTTGACAGATAGACAGCTGCTGTGCCTGAAAAGGCTGCGATAGAGGCAATGGATAAATCGACATAGCCTGTAATTAAGATCATGGTATAGCCAATGGTCAAAATACCAACTGTTGGAATTTGTCTAAAAAAGTTACCGATATTACCGATGCTCAAAAAATTTGTGTTAGCAACTGAGAAATAGGCTAATAAAATGACGAGCACGAGATAGACGGAATATTTCAAGAAAAGTGATTGGATATTAAATTTACTGGTTGTTTCTGGCATGTTTGTTACCCCTCCATTGTTGCATAAGTCATAATATTTTCTTGTGTCGCTTCACTGGTCGTTAATTCGCCTGTGATTTTTCCTTCTCTGACCACATAAATTCTATCCGTCACCCCTAATAATTCAGGAATTTCAGACGACACGATAATAATCGTTTTCCCTTGTTTAGCAAGGTTATTGATGATTTGATAGATTTCTGATTTTGCCCCGACATCAATGCCCTTTGTTGGTTCATCAAAAATATAGATGTCACTGTTTGAATTCAGCCACTTGGCCAAGACGACCTTCTGCTGATTACCACCAGATAAGGACGAAGCAGGTAGCAGTTTATCAGCAACTTTGATCGTTACCTCTTTAATGTAGCGATCCGCAACACGGTCCATTTCTTTGTGGTTCAATCTAAAACTTTTAAGATTTGTCACACAAATATTATCTTTAATAGATAGTCCTTGTGCCAGACCTTGGTGTTTTCTATCCTCTGTCAGTAAACATATCCCATTTGCGATCGCATCAACTGGTGACTTAATCGATACTTGCTTACCAGCTATCCAGATACTGCCACTGGCTAACTTATCTGCACCAAATAATAAGCGCATGATTTCCGTTCTACCACTTCCGACTAGTCCTGCAAATCCGACGACTTCTCCTTGTCTAGCGACAAATGAGATAGGTTTCAAAAAGTGCTTTTTATCCGTTATCTGTTTTGCTTCAAAATGGATCTGACCAATCTCTGTGGGATCTCTTGGGTAAAGATTATCTAGAGAACGACCAACTAATTTTTGAATGATTTCATCATTCGTCAAATCTTGAACCCGGTCAGTACTAATATAGGCACCGTCTCTCATGATCGTGATTCGCTCACAAAGCTCAAATATTTCAGCCATCCTATGTGAAATATACACACTAGAGATCCCTTTATCACGTAAAGCACGTATCACGATGAACAAGACCTCAACATCGGCATTTGACAATGACGTGGTCGGTTCATCAAAGATAATGACTTTTGCATTCAAGCTTAAGGCCTTAGCAATTTCAACTAATTGTTTGTTGGCTGTTGATAGTGAGACAACTTTATCAGTTGGCTTAAATGTCGCACCTAAAATATTGAGGTAGGCTTGTGTATCTTGATTTAACTTTTTCCAATCAATAATGCCGAGTAGCTTATTTTTATAGGGCAACCTTGCGATATACACATTTTCAGCAACTGTTATGTCTTCTGCCAAATTGAGTTCTTGATGTACAAAGCCAATCCCTAGTTTTTCAGCAATATCAGGTGTAAGGGTTTTCATTTCTTTGCCTTCATAAATGATTTTCCCAGAGTCTTTTGGGAAAACACCACCCAAAATGTTCATTAATGTCGACTTTCCAGCCCCATTTTCACCCATCAAGGCATGGATTTCTCCCTTATTAACGGTTAACTGACACCCACGTAAAACAGTTACTTTTCCAAAACTTTTTTCAATACCTGTCATTGAAAACAAAGTCTCCATATAGCAATCTCCTAACTTTTCCTGTGCTAAATTTAGCTGATTTAAGTCCTATCTCTATCTTCAAGCGCTTCATAATTAAAGTAATCAAAATCTGCCGGTGTCCGGTAGCCTGAATAATCCACTGCGGCTAAACCAACAAATGCACCTGTGAAGAAGCCACCCATGGTTTGGTTAACATAGTCATCAGATAGAATGGCTGCATCTAGTATAATGGGTAGCTTGATGTAAGATTTACCATCAAAGGAGTATTCATAGGTATAGGTCTGTTTACGATTTTTTGTTCTGAACCACACATACTCACACCCGTCAGGTATTTTGATGGCATCATCTTTCAGAAAAGAGGTATACTGGCCACGATTATTTTGCGCAACCTCTATCACTGGCCCATTCAGTTCGTTCCAGGTAATAAATATCCAGGAATAATGCTGATGGTTGTAGTAATTAGTCAATCCAGCCATGGCTTGATAGGTCTTAGGATTAAATCTAACCTTTGTTTCAGCGTTAAAGTTGAAATCTTGCCAGCGACGGGCAACAAGAGAGAGATCAAAAAAGTTTTCAAGTGAGCCTTGCCCATATAATCTTAAATGACCTGGTGCCTCATCATTTATGTTGCCCATTTTTTTATCAAATGGGACACGTAAGGTATTAAAGTTGTGATCAAGTTGCGCATCATCAAAGTTGTTATACTGATTGCGCTTGTCTGCTATCGTCGGAATGCCATCTTTTGGTGCGTCAACTTCGCTAAGACCCCCATGACCTCCGATAATATGTGGCCAACCATGCGCATCCCATTCCACTTTTTGAATGGCTGTTTCACGTCCCAAGGTACACCAGCCACGTGGATCTGTTATGCTTTCATTTTCATGATGCCAAGGACGACCACATAAGGAAGCATAATACCATTCTCCACCAGGTGTATTCACTAAACTACCGTGTCCTTGCTTTTGAATCTCATGATAAGGTGTATCAAAATTGGTTAAAAATGCTTGACCGGGTTGTGTCTCAAAGGCTAGTGCATTTAGACTTGTCGCGCGTGCAACCACTTCTTCATGCGTATAAAGCGTACCGCCTTGTGCAGCAAACAGATAATAATAGCCAGCTATCTTATAGATATGCGGTCCTTCGACTAATTTTACTGCAGTGCCTCGGTAGATAGTTCTGGCAGTTTCTGGCATTAAGCGTTTAGTAGTTAAGTCAAATTCGGTTAAGGTAATGCCGTTAAACGGATGTCTATATTCACGGTGATCCCAAGTCTGTTGAATCAGGTACTTCCTACCATCATCATCATGGAAAAGGGAGGCATCAAATCCGACCCCATTAAGCTTAATGGGAGCTGACCACGGGCCATTAATCGACGGTGCTGTTGTCAGATAGTTGGTCACATCTTTGAAAGCACCATCTGTTATTTTGGTGTCTGTATAGACCAACCAAAAAGTGCCATCAAAATAAGATAAATCAGGTGCCCAGATCCCTCCAGAGGCAGGATTCCCTCTCATATCAAGTAAGTCAACTGTACTAAGCGGATGTGCCACTAATTGCCAATTAATCAAATCTTTTGATGTGTGAATTCTGACGCCCGGAAACCATTCAAAAGTCGAGGTTGCGATATAATAAGTATCTGCAACACGGATAATAGATGGATCTGCATTAAACCCTGGCAATACTGGATTCTTAAGCTTCATTTTTGTCTCTCTTTATCTTTATATTTCCTAAACATAATCAAGTAGTTGTAGGCCTCTTACCTCAACTACTCTATATGTTTAGGACAGGATTTAGTTACTTAAGTCAATCAAACCAAGTAATCATTCAGATGTGATTTGACGAGTTCAATATGACTTGACGCATTTGTAATTTCCCCACCATGCTCTAGCGAGTAGGCAGTCAAGGACTCAAGGTCTTCTTTGTCAGCTAAAATGTTGGCACCAATGCCTGTTTGATAGCTGGCATATCGTTTGGCTTTTAAATCCGACAAGAACTGATCCTCTCGAATCGCCGCTGCACCTTTCAAGCCGCGTGCAAAGGTATCAAATCCTGCAATATGTGCCAGGAACAAATCCTCAGCCGCAAATGATGAGCGACGCACTTTTGAGTCGAAGTTAATGCCACCAGGTGCCAGACCATCATTTTCCAAAATTTCAACCATGACAAGCGTTGTGTCTAAAACATTTGTCGGAAACTCATCTGTGTCCCAGCCAAGTAAGACATCTCCTTGGTTAGCATCGATAGAGCCAAGCGCATCATTGATCCGAGCGACAGTTAATTCATGCTCAAATGTATGACCAGCTAATGTCGCATGGTTGCCTTCCAAATTGAGTTTGAAATCGCCTTGCAAGTTATACTTCAAGATGAAGGCAAGCGCTGTTGCCGCATCAAAATCATATTGGTGTTTCATCGGTTCTTTTGGTTTCGGCTCAATCAAGAATTGCGGTTTGTGACCAATTTTTTCACCATAGGCAATCGCCATTTTAAAGAGCCGGGCGATATTGTCTTGTTCAAGGGCCATATCGGTATTTAACAAGGACTCATAGCCTTCACGACCACCCCAGAAGACATAGTTTTCACCGCCTAATTTTTTAGAGATATCCAAGCCTTTTTTGATTTGCGCTGCTGAGTAAGCAAAGACATCAGCATTATTTGATGACCCGGCACCATTGACAAAACGCGGATTTGAAAATAGATTAGCTGTGTTCCAAAGGAGTTTAATGCCCGTTTCATCCATCTTTTCTTTGATCAGATCAGTGATGATATCTAGATTATCAAAGAATTCTGCTAGCGACTCTCCTTCTGGTGCGATGTCGATATCATGGAAACAAAAGTAAGGGGCATCTAGTTTTACCAGGATTTCAAAGAAAGCCTCAACACGATTTTTCGCTGTTTCGAGGGCTGTCTCACCAAACCAAGGCCGTTGATTAGTTGCACTACCAAAGGGGTCTGAGCCATCTTGTGTCATGGTATGCCAGTAGGCAATGGCAAAGCGGAGATGTTCTTTCATCGTCTTGCCTGCAACCACTTCCTCAGGGTTGTAGTGTCTAAATGCAAAAGGATTTTTTGTGTCTACACCCTCGTATTGAATGTGTTCAATCTCTGGAAAATATGTCATCTTGCGCTTCCTCCTACTCGTCTTTTACGAGTCAATAAGTTTTTCAAAAGAAAGTTCGTTCGGCGAACTAACTCGACTCATTCATTGTAACCGTTTTCAAATACTTTGTCAAGCATTTTTTGAAAAAAATATTTAAGAACTTTTGCTATTTAATAGTGACTAAAAAACCATGTCAAGATAATGCTTGACATGGTTGCTAATACTGAGTGTTATAGCTCGTATAGACTAAAAATAAAGTTACTGCTACTGATTAGGCATCTACTAAAGAGGCACCCCTATTTGATGACTATTGTTTCTAAATTCACTAATTTCGCCCAAGTTTCAATCTGATCACATGTTAAATTAAGCGAGACAACAGTATGGTGTCCACCACCCGACTCAATCCATTGTTTAATGCCGTCATGGAAATTTGGTTTTGGTGTCCACATCACTCTAGCAACTGGCAGATGAGGTGCTGGATCAGTTGGCTCAAAAGCAGTCACTTCATTGATTAATAATTTATAGTGTGTTCCAAAATCAATCATCGATACAACAACACCTTGACCAGATTTACCATCAAATACCAGACGCGCAGGATCTTGTCGATTACCCATAGAAAGTGGTGAGACGACAATTTTCGGTTTATTACTAGCTAGACTTGGGTCGACTTCCATCATATGTGATTGTAGAATGGCTTCCTGTCCTTCTGCTAGTTCATATGTGTAATCTTCCATGAAGCCAGTATTTTGATTTCTGGCCATAATCTTCATTAAGCGGTCGATAGCTGCTGTTTTCCAGTCTCCTTCACCTGCAAAACCATATCCTTCTGCCATTAAGCGCTGCACAGCAAGACCAGGCAGTTGTGCCATACCATATAGATCTTCAAAATTTGTTGTAAAAGCTGTATACTGTCCTTTTTCTAAAAAGCGACGCAGGCCAATTTCTTGTTTTGCCTGTACTTTAACATGTGCTGTCCAAGTTGCTGCTTCATATGTCCCAAAATCAAAGTCATACAGGTTTTCATAAGTTTTAAACAAGCTATCAACTTCATCATCAGTTACGGCATCAATTTCTTGAACTAAATCACCAATCCCAAAATAGTCAACCGTCCAGCCAAATTGAATTTGTGCTTCTACCTTGTCGCCCTCTGTTACGGCAACCTGACGCATGTTATCACCAAATCTGGCAACTTTAATCGCCAAGCTTTCGTTAAAGGCGACTGCAATATCCATCCAGTCTGCAATCTGTTGCTGAATCGCTTCATGTTGCCAATAGCCAACGACGACTTTATTATGTTTATTTAACCGCGCGTTAATAAAGCCATATTCACGATCACCGTGTGCTGATTGATTCAGATTCATAAAATCCATATCGATCGTTTCCCATGGAATCGTTTCATTGAACTGTGTTGCCAAATGTAGCAAGGGCTTTTGTAACAACTTCGTGCCTTGAATCCACATTTTTGCAGGTGAAAAGGTGTGCATCCATGTGATAACACCTGCCACCTCATCCTGATAATTGACCTCTTTCATAAGACGTGTGATCACATCAGCCGAAACTGCTAATTCTTTTAGGACAACTGGGTAAGGTAATCGGCCACTATCATTTAAACCATCTGTGATCACTTGTGCGTCTTTTTTTACTTGGGCTAATGCTGCTTCGCCATATAAATGTTGAGAGCCAACCACAAACCAAAATTCTTTTTTATCAATTACGAGCATTTTTATATTCCCCTTTTTTATTTTTGACCATAGTAAGCATGCTTGCCATGTTTTCGCAGATAGTGCTTATCCAATATGTGCTGTGGTAACGGTTCTGCAAAATGATTTAACTCTCGCGTAAACAAGTTCATTTTAGCTACTTCTTCTAAGACGACCGCATGCATCACTGCTGTCTTAGCATCTTTGCCCCATGTAAAAGGACCATGACCATGAAGTAAGATACCTGGCACTGCTGATGGGTCTAGATCACGCGCAGCAAATGTATCGATAATCACCTGACCTGTTTGCGCCTCATACCCCTGATCAAGCTCTTCTTGCGTCAAATATCTGGCACATGGCACTGAGCCATAGAACGTATCAGCATGCGTCGTGCCCATCGCTGGAAGATCTAAACCAGCCTGCGCCCAAATCGTTGCCCAAGTAGAGTGCGTGTGAACAATCCCACCTATCTCAGGATAGGCTTTATATAGGACTGCATGTGTGGGGGTATCAGATGATGGATTCAACTCTCCCTCAACTACGTGTCCTTCAAGGTCACAAACAATCATATCGCTTGCCTTTAAGGAGGCATAATCAACACCACTTGGTTTGATAACAAATAAGCCCGTCTCACGATCAACTTCAGAGACATTTCCCCAAGTATATTTAACTAACCCATGCTTGGGTAAATCAAGATTGGCTTGAAACACTTTTTCTTTTAATTGCTCTAACATATTTCCCTCCACTTAGACTAGCTTAACTGCGCAATCGCAGCTGCTTCAATTGCTAACCCTCTTTGATAGTTTTTGACATACTGATTAAAGCCAATGACATCTGATGAATCAGGGGCGATTGTTGTCCCCACAACATCTGAGAAGACGAGGTCATCTAAAAATACCGCTAAGTCTTTTTCTTCTGTTTGTCTTAAAAAACTTGCTAAAACTGCAATTCCCCACGCGCCGCCTTCACCAGCATTTTCCATTATTGTGACTGGTGCTTGCATGGCTGCAGCGAGGATCTGTTGGCCTACGACTGCTGTTTTAAAGATGCCACCATGACCAACAATCTGATCAATTTCTACCTGCTCTTGCCTTAAAATAGCCAATCCTATTTTGAGGGCAGCAAAAGCGGAAAACAACTGCATGCGCATAAAATTTGCTAAAGTAAAGTCATCAGTTGGCTTTCTGACAAAAAGTGGTCGTCCTTCAGGTATCCTGGTAATATTTTCACCGGAATGATAACCATAGGAAAGTAAGCCACCACAATCACTATCTCCTGTTAAAGCTTCCTTAAAGAGTTTTTCAAATAATTGATCTCTGGTAATCGATACACCCGTAACTTGAGCAACTTGTTCAAAGAGATGCACCCAAGCGTTAATTTCTGATGAGCAATTATTGGTGTGGACCATAGCTACTAGACTACCTGTAGGTGTTGTCACTAAATCTATTTCTGGATAATAGTGCTGCAAGTCTTTTTCTAGGACAAGCATGGCAAAGGCAGAGGTTCCCGCAGAAACGTTTCCCCTTCGTTTGGCAATACTGTTGGTCGCAACCATTCCTGTTCCAGCATCACCTTCAGGAGGACAAAATGGTATGCCAGCCTTTAACTTTCCGGTTGAATCAAGTAGCTTTGCCCCGTGAGCTGTCAAACTCCCGGCAGTTTCACCAGCCACGAGTACCTTGGGTAGTATGTCTAATAGCCCATATGATAGCGAATTTGCAGACATAAGTCCTTCAAATTTTGCTACTTTTTCTTGCGCATACTGCTTTGTCGTAACGTCAATCGGAAACATACCTGACGCATCACCAATGCCTAATACTCGCTCACCTGTTAACTGCCAATGTACATAACCTGCTAGTGTTGTTAAATAGCGGACATCTGTAACATGTGCTTCTCTGTCTAGCATGGCTTGATATAAATGTGAGATACTCCATCGTTCTGGTATATTAAACTGAAATAACTCTGATAATGCTGCAGCTGCCTGAGTCGTATTGGCATTTCTCCAGGTACGAAACGGCACTAATAGATCGTCTTTTTGATCAAATGCCAGGTACCCATGCATCATCGCTGAAATACCAATTGATCCGATGTGGGTTAAGTTAGTCCCATATTTTTCTTGGACATCACGTGTCAAAGCTTGGTAGCTTTTCTGAATCCCCTGCCAAATCTGGTCTAGTGAATAAGTCCAAAACCCATCTACTAATTGATTTTCCCATTCAAAGCTACCTGTAGCGAGAACCTTAAACTGATCGTCAATTAGGACTGACTTGATTCGGGTTGAGCCAAGCTCAATCCCTAATGACGTTTGACCAGATACTATTTTTTCTATCGTCTTGCCCATCTTTCCTCCTATACAAACAAATGACTGACTTGCTTAATGCGTCCTAAGCCTAGCCAAATTTGACCACTCACCACCTAATTTTTTCTTGATAAAAACCATAGGCTAATAGATTGTCTAATGATTAAAACGAGTACGATTAGACAGCAAGCGAGTTGGATGGCTAAGGGTAAGCTATTTTGAACGATGGTGCCTAGCTTTAACTCAGACATGACTGACGTTACTGCCCACCATATCACCCCGATGCCACCAATTGGGTATAGGTATTTAGCGTATTTTTTCCAATTAATCATCATCTTTTCTTCTTCTTAGACATAATGTCAAAGGCTACTGCTAATAACAGAACCAACCCTTTGATGGCTTTTACCCATGCAGACGATACCCCTAGTAATGACAGACCTTGATTCAGTACACCCATAACAGCTGACCCAATCATTACACCAGGGATGGTACCCGCACCACCCGTTACAGCTGTACCACCGATGAAACAGGCAGCGATAGCATCCATCTCAAATTCTTGTCCGGCAACTGCTGTTGCTGATGCTGAACGTGATAGCATAACGATAGATGCAATCGATACTAAGAATCCCATGTGGAGAAAGAGTTTGAAGTCGACTAAGCGCGTGTTAATACCAGATAGTGTTGCTGCTTTACGGTTGCCACCTACTGCATAGACTTGACGACCAAAAACAGTTGATGTGGTAATGAAGTGATACATGACAAACAAGAGACCAACGATAACTAAAGTAATCGGCATCCCACCTTCTGTTCCATTTCCAGATTGTGCCAGTAGGTAGGTAACAAAGCCAACGACGATGATGCCAACACCAGCAGTAATATACTTCAGTGTTTTATCATTACTTGATAGAGTGATGCCTGCGGAGATTGCACGCTTGATATTACGCAGTGTTGAATAGATGATGAAGGCAATGATGAGGATCCCAATAACAAGGGTCAGCACATCAAATGGACCCGCAAAGCCAAGTACGTTTGGTAAGTAGCCTTTAGCTATATTACGATAGGCTTGCGATTTAATGGGAACTGATTCACCGACTAAGATGGTTGATAGACCTCGAAATAATAACATACCCGCAAGTGTTGTGATAAAGCCTGGTATGCCGACGTAGGCAACCCAGAAACCGTGCCAAGCACCGATGAGTAAGCCAACCGCTATGGCAACAAAAATGGCAAAGACCCAATTGACATGCATTTTTTCCATCAGAATGGCTAGTATCCCACCGATGAAGGCAACTTGACTACCGACAGATAGGTCAATATGGGTGGCAATAATAATCATCACCATCCCCATGGAGAGAATTAAAACATAAGCATTTTGTTGTATCAGAGCAACAAAGGAGTTAGGTAATAGTAATAACCCATTTGTTGAAATTTGGAAGAAGACCACGAGTGCGACCAAGGCACCAATCATCCCATATTGCTTCAAATTTTGAGAAATCAAAGATTTGAAGGAAGCTTCTTGACCTGTTTTATTCATTTTTTTACTCCTAAACGTTTATAGTGTCATGTATTTCATCAAAGATTCTTGTGTCGCAGCTTCTTTTTCAAAGCATCCTGTAACCTTACCATTACTGATTGTATAAATTCTGTCGCAAATCCCTAGAATTTCAGGTAGTTCTGAAGAAATAACGATGACAGCTTTACCATTGCCAGCAAGTGAATTGATGGCTTCGTAAATTTCATATTTTGCCCCGACATCAATCCCTCGAGTTGGCTCATCTAATATCAGAATATCTGGTGAGTTGAATAGCCATTTTGAAAAGACCACTTTTTGTTGATTACCACCAGATAAGGTGCTGACATTGGTTTCTATAGAAGAAGATTTCGTATGTAAGTGCTGTCTTAAGCCATCTGCACTGATAATTTCTTGATGCTTATCAATGACACCAAACTTATTTGATATTCGATTTAAGCCCGCTAAAACCGTATTTTCTCGGATGTTTTGTAGTAGATTTAAGCCATAGGTCTTCCTGTCTTCTGACACATAAGCAATGCCATGTTTAATGGCTTGATTAACATTATGGAAGAATACTTTTTTACCTTTTAAGAGCACTTCACCGCTTATTTTCGTCCCATATGCTTGCCCAAAAAAACTCATGGCAAATTCTGTTCGACCGGAACCCATTAAGCCAGCCAAGCCAATGATTTCACCAGCCTTAACGTTTAAGCTTAACTGATCGACTATTTTACGCTGAGGATCTTCAGGGTGGTAAACCGTCCAATCTTTGATAGCAAGCATTTCTTCTCCGATTCGCTTATCACGAGGCGGATATCGACTATCTAGTGTACGGCCCACCATTCTGGCAATCAGGATTTCTTCATCTAGCGGATGTGTCGCATCAATCAAGATTTCATCTCCAATCGATTCACCATCTCGAATAATACTTACCTCATCCGCAATCAGACTAATTTCATTGAGTTTATGTGAGATGATGACAGATGACACACCTGCTTCATCTCGTAAATTTTCGATTAATTGTAGGAGATGAAGCGAGTCATCATCATTTAAGGCAGATGTCGGTTCATCCAGTATCAATACCTTCACATCTTTACTGATCGCTTTGGCAATTTCAACAAGTTGCTGCTTACCAACACCAATTTGGTTAATGGGTGTATCTGGGCTCTCATCAAGTCCCACTTTTTTCATGATGGCCAGTGCTTTTTCACGCGTTTTATGCCAATCAATTTTAAATCCTTTTTTTTGTTCATTTCCTAGAAAAATATTCTCTGCAATTGATAGAAAAGGTGATAGCGCTAGTTCTTGATGAATGATGACAATCCCATCTTTTTCAGAATCTCGTAATGACTGGTATTTGACCTCTTTTCCATCATATTCAATTCGACCATCATAGGTGCCATGAGGATAGACACCTGATAAGACATTCATCAGTGTCGATTTACCAGCCCCATTCTCACCACAAATTGCATGTATATGACCTTGCTTAACTGACAAGCTGACATCTTTTAGTGCAATGACTGGACCAAATGTTTTGCGAATGTGGCTCATCTTAAGGATAATATCATCACTACCAACTGGTCTTTTACTTTTATCAATACTTTTTAAAATACCCATTACTACCTTTCTAATACGATTCAGATATAAAGAGCACCTCTAAAACCGCAGCCTTGTGTCTGAGGTTCATTTTCAAATGCATCGGTAATCTTAATAGACTTATACGCATCAGGCTATCAAGATTGTGTCGATTTTTTTAAATGACCACAAAACGCATGTCAAGCGGTTTTAAGAAGGTGCCCTAACAGATTAACTAAACATCTTAGTTAATCGTTATGAGATGGCTTATTTCAAGCCAACTTTTTCTGCTGTTACATAGCCACTATCTACAACATCTTTAACGGATATCGTATCTTTTGCATCAGAAGCCCCATTTTTAGTAACTGATTTGGAGTCTAAAAGGATAGAAGGGACATCGAATTTGTTGTTATTCATCGTCTCAGTTGTTTTCACTTTTTTACCATCCAGTATCGTCACACAAACTTCAGCCACTTTTGTTGCTAAGGCACGCGTATCTTTCCAAACTGTTTCACCTTGTTTACCATCAAGAATATCTGATAGAGCAGTTACCATTGCATCTTGACCAGTGATATAAGGCCATTGGTCTGTTCCTGGTTTCCAAGGCATACCTTGTCCTTCAATCGCATTGATTACACCTTTTGAGATGCCATCATATGGTGAAAGTACCGCATCCAGATGTGTTTTTCCGCCATTATATTTGGCAAGACGTGATTCCATTTCAGATTGCGCTTTTTCCATTTTCCAAGAATCAATTGAGATATCTTGCCAGTTTTCAAGTTTAAAGTTTTTGGTCACCTTACCTGAAGGGCTAACTAGAGCGCCACTTTCAAAATAAGGTTGTAATAATTCCCAAGCGCCTTTGAAGAAGTATTTTGCATTGTTATCATCAGCTGAACCAGTAAATAGCTCGACATTGAATGGTCCTTTTTTCCCTTTATCAAGACCAAGTTTTTCTATCAGATAATTTGCTTCCCATACCCCTGTTTTCTCTAATTGGAAAGTAACATAGTAGTCAACTGCTTTCGTATCTAAGATGAGGCGGTCATACGAGATGACTTTTACGCCAGCATCCCGTGCTTTTTCTACAGCAGGACCTACTGCAGAGCCATCTTTAGCTGCTACCACAATAATAGCTGCCCCTTTATTCACTGCATTTTCGATATCGGAATTTTGTTGTTCAACTTTATCCTGGGCAAAAGTTAAGTCAACTTTGTAACCCGATTTCTTAATTTGTTTTTTTAGCTCATTGCCATCCTTGACCCAGCGTTCTTCTGCTTCTGTCGGCATTGAGATATAAACTAGTTTCTCCTTTTTGTCTGTACTTTTATCCGAGGATGTCGAGCGTGAGCTACTACATCCCGTCACAATGAGGGTGGTTGCTAATACAGCACCTACAGTGAGGACTTTTTTCCAAGATTTCATTTGACAACTCCTTTATAATGAATAATAGTTTGTGGTTTGCTCCTATCTGGAACCTAAGTTAAGTTTAAGCTATTCAGCTCACGCTAGCTTAGCCTTTTTAGCGCAGAACTAAACTTTTTTTGGAC
This sequence comes from Pseudolactococcus piscium, assembly GCF_002441695.1. GTDB lineage: Bacteria > Bacillota > Bacilli > Lactobacillales > Streptococcaceae > Pseudolactococcus > Pseudolactococcus piscium. The sequence goes on along the minus strand of NZ_JXJW01000026.1, from coordinate 1,197 downwards.
TATCCTATTTAAGAAAAGTAACTTGTTTAATGTTGTCATATTACTAGATAGTAGCCTGATGTCTTTAAATATAAGGTTTAGCCCTAAAAACAAGGCTTAGTTTTTTTTATTAGCTATCTAAACTGAAATATTTTTTGGCATTAAGCAATAGAAAAGGGTATAATCAAATCATGGAACATACTATCTATGATATTTCTAGTAATCAATGGCTCAAGTCTCCCCTGATTTATGAGTATTCAGGTATTTCACAGACATTACCCCTACACACAGTCGGTCCTTTAAAGAAGAAAACCCACCAAATACATGTTGTATTTGATGGGGAGGGGACCTTATCAATCAATAATAAACTTTACAAAATAAAAAAGGGTGGGGTATTTTTTCTGCCAGCTGATAGTTATTTTTCCTATCAGTCCGATAGCCTTGCCCCTTGGTCTTATGTTTGGATCGGATTTTCTTGTGACGAGACTGTCTTATATGAAATTATGGCCAATTCCCCTTTTGCCACAACTTTTTCTTTTAATGCCGATAAACAAGTTATAGAAAGCCTCTATCATCATGTCGTTTCTGCTATTATGGTCGAGGGGGATAGTTTTTCAGATGCCTTAAAGCGTAACGCTTGTTTATATGAGTTTATGGCAATCATTGCCGCGATCAACGATACTTATGTGAGCTTTCCGGTTGCTGAAACGACGATTAATCCGATTGCTAAGTCTGCCATGAGTTATCTTTTTCAAAATTATTTTGAGGATATCTCGATTCCTGAGGTCGCCAGCTACTGTCATATCGATCAGAGTTATCTGATTAGGCTATTTAAAAAGCAATATAATCTGACACCCAAACGTGCCTTGATCCTAATTCGTCTCAATCAGGCAGTCCAACTGCTCTTATATTCTTCCCTATCCATTACTGATATTGTCTACGAAGTTGGCTTCCATTCTCAGGTGGTCTTTGATCGTGCATTCAAGAAAAATTTTAATGTATCACCAACAGAGTTTAGGCAGACTTTTTTGACTTACGAAAATAATATCATTGATCATAGAGAAGATGAACTCTTAAAATTAGTCAAATCTAAACCTGCTAGACCAAGTGCGACTTAAGTCAACTACCTGCAACTTGATAATGATGATGCTGAATAATGGCCAACAAAAAAAACAGAAGGCATCTTCTGTTCAGACTGGAGACAAAAGGCATATTTCG
>NZ_JXJW01000025.1 GCF_002441695.1 Pseudolactococcus piscium | reverse complement strand
ATTGTGAAAAATGAGGGTGAGGAAGCTAAGACAGTCACAATCAAAAAAGCGGGTTATTATGATATCACCACTTTGAAAGCAAACGATGCTGAAAAAGCACGTAGTCAAATTCCAGAACTTGGTAGAACACGTCTAGGCCAGTATGTCGATGAAGGAGAGTCCATCAGCTTATATGCTGGGGAAGTAGCAACTTATCAGCCAGCAAAATTTGAGAAAATTGCTGAAAAAAAAGGAGCTTATGTCCTTACTGAGATAGGTAATTACCTAATCGGAGAGCAGTTTCCTAGTGGTGACTATACTGTTTCGATCGACGGCGCGTTCAGTGAATGGACAGATAAATCAGGAAATACCATGGCAGGGCAGGTACAACTCGTTGTTTATGCCCCTGATAATATAAAAGAGTCGAAGAGTTTTAAGCTGACAGAAGATAAGCCTAGTCTCGAGATTAAGGTGAAAAATCAGCAGTTTTTAGCAGTAAAAACAACTGATTTAGGACTATCTGTTGTATTAAAACCAGTAAAATGATGGGTGTAGATCGATGACTATGATAAGAAAAATCAAACAGATGTTGGAAGGACGATTTATCGTTCTGTTTGTCTTTAGTTGTTTTTTTGCAGTCATTGGTTTTGGTCAGATTGGCTTATTTAAAACAGGCGAGTTACCTTATCCGAGCCAAAGTGGTCTAGATGTATCAAAGGTGTCAACCTCAAGTGAGCAGTTTTTTGACTCGCTTGAGCAGTTTGCAAACGAAAATCACTTGATTATTTATCGGAGTGTGGTAGAAAATGGTGATTTAAAAGGGTTTGTTTTTGGTGACCCTCCCAAGAAATCTGACCTGACAAAAAATCCTGACCTATTAAAGCAGCTATCACCAGTAGGTATTTATTATGTAGATGGTAACTTATCTAAGGCAAAACAAAAGCAATTAGCACGTCTTAAGGCCGAAGTAACGGTCCATCCGACAGGATGGGAGGGTATAGCAGGTGAGTTGTTATATGGTAGCTCAATCCGGACGAAGACGCTTTGGATGAGTCTGATGCTATTTTCAGTCAGTTTATTAGCCTTAAAAATGGCGAAAATTCGACAGGTAATGGTGGGTCGGACACTTGGTAAGATCAGATTACAGTTAGGTAAAGAAGGTTTATCCGTCATCCTAGGTTTGCTTGTAACTGGGATTGTTTTGAGTATCACGAATCACTATTTTGGCACGATGTTAGTGATCAGCTTAGCCTTGATTTTAGCTGTCATTGGGGTCTTACTAGGATTGATTATTTTAGTGATTAATCTCATTTTTTTCAGCTATGTTAGCTTAATCCCCATGCTTGTGATTTTGAAGCATAAGGAAACAGGCCGTTTCTTTTCTTATATGTGGTTGCTTGCAATCATCTTGAGCATGAGCTTGATGACAACGGCGGTAACTGTCTATCAAAAAGGATATCAAGCATCAAAGTATCGTCAAGTGTCAGTAAAAAAATGGCAATCTGTGTCAAAATTTGCCCAGTTATCCTATACTAGTCCGGCATTTATGACTGATATGCCCAAAACAAAAGAAGAAAGGGCTATTTATGATGAAAAAATAGATACCTATAATAAAAAATGGCGTTTATTTGATAGCCAGTTTTCGGAAGATGAAAAGCTGTTCATTCGTGTACCGCAAGATATGTCATTTTTAAACGAGCTGGACGCAGGTGAAACGATAGGGGCACTTGATTTTAATCAACCAACAAGAACGATTCAGATCAAAAAAGAATGGGTTGCTAAAACTTGGCAGGTGAGTCCAGGTCTTGTTAAGTTAAGTCAGACTTTGTTTGAGGGTAACGCGAGCATCTATAAAAATAGAAAACCAGTCACAGTCTATGTGCCAGAAAAATATCAAGGTTACCAAGCAGACATCTTACCAGTTGTAACCAGTAAGTTGATTAATTCAGGTTTGAAACCCACAGATTTTGATGTGATCATCATCCCCGACGACTTTAAACTATTTGTCTCCGATGTGACACAGCTAAGGGATAATGACCAACCTTTGACTCGCATGACCGGTCAAATCATTGCCCAATATGATTATGATCAAATGTCAGATTCAGCTGCAGTCAATCGAGACGTTTCAGCTACTATTTTGGATACCTTATATTTGGCTGAGAAACTGCCCAAGGCTATCAAAGCAGCTGAATTAAGCCGTGATGTGGTGAATATCTCTGATACCTACCAAAATTTGGTCAACTATCAAAAGCAAGCTGAAGGAGATATGGTGCGTTCAGCTCTTGTCATGGTAGGCCTATTCGTGATGCAAATCTTTGTGATTTACGAATTCTTAAAATTACGTTTATCCTTGGTTGTTAAGAAGTTATGCTTATTAACCCTACTAGGCAAAACATCAGCTGGCTTAATCATGAAAACGAGTTTGCCACTCGTCATCGGTATCGGCCTGGCTATGGGCGTGGCGTTTTATAAGGGAGCAAGTGTCCGCCTTGTCTTCTGGTCATTGGGCGTTTATATCGGTTTAACCCTATTACTCGTGTTTGTTGTACAAGAGATCATGCAACACAAGCGTATGACCATCTTAAAAGGAGAAAGTGACTTGATGTGATTGAATTAAAAAATGTAAGTAAGCAATACGGTAAGCATCAGCTGTTTGATCAACTTAATTTGACTTTTGAAGCAGGGAAATCGTATGCCTTAATTGGGGAAAGTGGTAGTGGGAAGTCAACCTTACTTAATCTGATTGCAAGGCTTGAAAAACCAAGTTCTGGACAACTGTTATTAGCAGGAGCCTCTTTGTGGCAAATGCGCGAAAAGCGCTATTTTAAAACTTATTTGGGTTATATTTTTCAAAATTATGCCTTAGTAGATGATGAGACTGTAGCGCAAAATTTATCGATGGTTAAACATAATAAAGGGGTACAAATTGCTGTACTCGAAAAAGTTGGCTTAGCCCCATCATTATTGACCTCAAAAATATATCAGCTATCTGGCGGTCAGGCACAACGGGTTGCCATTGCACGTCTCTTGTTAAAGGAGGCAAAGATTATTTTAGCAGATGAACCAACTGGCGCACTAGACGAGGCAACTGGTCAAGACATCATTGCCCTACTTTTATCGCTGGTGTCAAAAGATACCCTCGTCATTTTTGCCACACATGATCCAGCAGTCTACCAGCAAGTTGACCAAGTGATCGATGTTGTGGCGTTAAAGGAAAAAAAGTATGTTTAAAAAATTCGGAATAGGATTGTTGGGTGTCACTATTGTCGCAGTTGGGTTGATCTGGTATCAAAAACAGGCCAATGCGATACCATTACCTGAAAAAAATGGTGGTACAGCTCAAGTATTGATTAATAAGACGGATCAGCCTAAAGCTATAAAGATTAAGCAAACTGGCTACTATGATGTTGAGACGGTGAGTGGCACTGAAGATATTGTTGCGATTGGTGCACCACGCGTTGGACAAACTGTAGTAGCCGAATATTTTGAAAAAGGCGATACCTTAACCTTGGAGGTAGCAGGTGAAATTCGCGTAGCACCTGCTAAATTAACCGTATTTTCTGGTGACAAAATCAAGTTAGACAATTATGGCACCTACTATGTAGGCAGTCAAATTCCAGCCGGGACCTACCAAGTGACTTATGAGGGGGAGTTGACAGATGCAGGCTTAAAGGACGGAGAAACTGGTTCTATTTCGTTGAATATCAAACAATTAGGTGCAGCAGATGACCAGATGAATAGTATCAAACTTACCCAAAAGATAAGAAAAAAAGAACTGACCGTCAAAAAAAATGATATCTTAACCTTGAAATCAAACTCAGATGTTAGTGTGTTATTGTCACGAGTTAAATAGGGTATTGGTTCAGGCCCAACTAACTATAGTCAAAAAAACGTAAACCCAAAATCAAGTATGAATCGTCTGAGTGGTTTTGGGTTTATACTTGTTTGTCTATCTATATATTTAGGGACTAGTATAATAAGAAATCGAATTGCGTGATTTCTAGTAAAGAAAGGACTTTATGAAAATACGGATAGTCATCGTTAGCCTATTTGCCATTTTTCTAAGTATCATCTTGGTTGGTAGTATTAAAGAGATCGGTCGGGATATCAAATATCCAGCCAATACGATTATGTTTGTGACAGATTATACTGGAAAAGATAAAGTAAAAACACTTGATAAGTTAAATCAAGTCGCACGAGAAGAAAACATCATTGTTTATAAAGCCTTTATTACTAAAAATGGTCAAACAAAAACGGCGATAATTGGCAAGCAAGTACGCTATGTTGATGCGTTGAAAAGTATTCCTTTAACAGGCGTCTACTATATCAAGAAGCCTACTAATAGTAAAAGGTTTGAGCAAACCTTGAAAGATGAGATGCTGAAATTCAAGATGAATCAAATCAATCTCAAACTAGCACCAACCATCACCTTTATCAGTGGGGTACGTGCGCCAAGCTTTTGGACCTTGTTTTTTGTATTTTTCATCACGATTTATGCTGTTGAAATGCTCTTAATCAAATCCAGTATGGTCTATAGGAGCTTTGGTAGGCTAATCGCCTATTTACTAGCTAATTTAAAATGTTACCTACTTACTCTATTTACAGTGAATACCTTGATTTATAGCTTGTTTTGTTTGCGTAATGGTGGTTTTGATCATGTTTACAGTCAAATTTTTGGCTTAATGCTCTTAGTCATGTCGGTTATCTTATTAGGGTTGATAGGATTAGCAAGTGTCCTGTTTATAGTGCTAGTTAAACTAACAGATATCGCAGGTATTCTAAAAAATCGATATATTAATCGTGTGGGCTCACTGATTTATCTCATCAGTATTTTAATGTCAATTGTTATTTTTACACTATCAGTTAATACGGTCTTACAATCAGTTACTGAACTGAAAACCTATCAAAAAGAATTGACAAATTGGCAAGTCCTTAAAAACTATGTTAAGCCTAATTTTAATGACTCAGAACAAGAGAACACAAATGCTGATCATATGATTGATCATGACTGGCTAGTGGGACAAAGAAAAAAAGAATTGACTTATCTCCAAAGTTTTAATGATGAGCAGGGTTTTGTCTATCTTTCAGCTTCTGAATTTGATAGGGAAAAAGAAGTTGCTTATCAAACTTATATTGAAAATCCGCTAGAGACAGATAGTCAGTTCTCAAAACAGACGAAATATGTCTCATCGGCATTCATCAAACTGAATCGGACGCTTTACCCTAAAAATGATTATGGATATAAGTCGAAAAAAACCTTGCTAACACTTTATGTACCAAAACAATTTGAGAAAGATATTAAGCGCATTCAAAATAATGTTTTAGCAGAATCATTTGCTTATACAGAGGTAAAACCGGAACAAGTTCAAGTTTTGATCATACCAGATGGTCAAAAGCTATTTTTGTTCAACCAAGCTATTCCTTTTGGTAAGCGTTTCCCGAAACAAGTTGTCTATGATCAGATTCTGATAGAGATAGATCAAAACTTGATCGATAGAGATAGTAATTTATTAGCCATGGGACAGGAGATAATATCAGGTCCATATCAAAATGGTTTGGTAAAAAATACAGGGATTTTACCATATTTGAAAAAAAATAAGTATGAAAGTCAGTTAATGAGTGTCGATAACATCAGTCAAAATGCGGCGGTATTAGCTGAAAATATTGCTAGCCAAATCCAAGGTGCTTTGCTAGTTTTGCTGGGTGTAATGATTTCATCAGGTTTTATCTTATGGGAATATTTGAAAAATCAGTATCAGAGACAAGCAAAAATGCTCGTTGTAACTTATCTTTTTTCAGGTCATCAAGGTAAGTCACAACTTCTAATTCTTGCTCCCCTCGTTTTAGGTGTGATGAGTGTGGGCTTATTTAGTGGTCTAGTGCTTCAAGATATGGGGCTAGCCGTGCTTATTTTAAGTGTTTATTTACTGGAAATTCTGGTCATCGTGTGTCTGAATCAATCAGTCTTGAAAACTAAGCGCTTGAACGTGATTAAGGATGCTCTAGAATAAGTGGAAAGCAGGTAGAGATGTTACAAGTTAAAAATTTAAGCAAAACGTTTGGCAATAAAACGGTTTATCAAGCTGTTAACCTATCCTTTAAGGCCGGGCATACCTATGCCATAATCGGTCAATCTGGCAGTGGGAAAACGACTTTACTAAATAACTTAGCAAGACTTGAAAAACCAAGTAGCGGTCAGATTTTATTAGCGGATAAAGATATTTGGAAAATGAAGGAGAAAACATATTTCAAACAAACACTTGGCTATATTTTTCAAAATTATGCGCTAATTGATGATATCAGTATCAGTAAGAACTTAAGTGTTGTAGAAAAAAATAAGATAAAGCAAGTTGAAGCGCTTCAAAAAGTCGGACTTGACGACAGTTTCTTATCACAAAAAATTTACAGTTTGTCTGGCGGTCAAGCTCAGCGTGTTACGATTGCAAGGATTTTATTGAAACGTGCAAGGCTTATTTTAGCAGATGAGCCTACTGGTGCACTAGATGCTAAAACTGGTAGTGAAATTCGAGACTTACTCCTAGGCTTAGCTAATGAGGATACCGTGGTCATTTTTGCGACACATGATCCAGATATTTATGAAAACGTTGACCATGTGATTAATTTATCGCAGGATAAATAAGGTAGGTGATGATGTTCAAAAAAATGGGGTTAGGGTTAATTGGGATTATCCTTGTCATTGGAGGCGTCTTGCTTTTGAAACAGCCTGTTAAGACAGATATTTTGAAAGAACTCGGACAAAAACAGACCTTACGTAATCAGACGAGCGAACAAAAAGATGTCATAATCGATGTGTCAGGTTACTATGATGTGACGACACTTAAAGGACAAGATGGTGCACAGGCGATTAGTCGCCTGCCAACAGTTGGCCAGACACTTGTGGGTCAATTCTTTGATAAAGGGGAAAGTGTTCAACTAGCAAGCCAGCAGGAAGTTGAAATGAAACCAGCAAAATTTGCAAAACTAGATGTGAAAAATAAGGCAGTCAAGCTGACCAATGGTGGCAGTTATTTAGTTGGCAAACAATTTCCTGCTGGTACCTATAAAATTTCTCTTAATACGGTGCTACCAGAAATAATCAATAAGCGTGGCAAGGCGGATGTTGCCATAATACAAGGGGGTGTCTATAGTCCAGAAAAACCGTATGAAACAGAAGCTTTTGAGTTGTCAAATGACAAGATGAGTACAGTGGTCAAGTTAGAAAATGATAAATTATTAGCAATTAAAAGTCCTGTTGTCGAGATTTCATTAACTTTGGAGATCAATAAATAGGCAGTTGGCTGTGATCTTGAAAGCCAAATAAAGACTTGTGAAAATAAATAAGTTTTTAGCTTGACAAGTCATCAGAATAATCGTAAAATTTAACTATTAGCAGAAGAAGTAACTTGACTGCAAAATTTTCAGAGACTTGTCGGTGATTGCGAGACAAGAGTTTTGTCAAGTGAATGGGCTGCGATCATGCGTGAAGATGCTTTAAAACCTGTAGGTTAGTGAGCATCTTCATTCAAATCTGATTCGAAACGATAAGAATCACGTCAGTGCTCGATACCGCACATTCCCTTGCTTGAGGGAAATAAGAGATAGGGAAATACTATTTTAAGCTAGGTTTTTTCTCTATAATCGAGGTGGCACCGCGTGTGATAACGTCCTCGACGAAATGATAATCATTTCGTCGAGGACTTTTTTTGTAACATTTTATACTAGAAAGAGTAAGTTTATGACGCTAAGAAAAACAATTAACGCTGACATCATCACACCTATTTTGGCCTATCTACGCTTGGATTTACGCCATAAGCTGATTCTCGAGTCTATTCCACGAGAAAAGGAGAACTCACGTTACTCCATGATTGCCTATAATCCGGTTCATGAACTTAAATTTCAGGATGGTATCTTGACTGATAATGGGCAAGTGAAATCTGGAGACCCGCTTGATTATCTGGAACAGCTTACTGTTAAAAGTAATGATGTTTCAGACTTACCATTTACAGGTGGGGCGATTGGCTTTGTGAGCTACGATACGATCGCGTTATATGAGACAATCGGCGAGATTCCGAAAGATGTTATCGGTACGCCAGACTTACATTTCTTTTTATATGAGTCTTATCTGATTTTTGATCATAAGAAAGAGCAGATTACGATCGTCGAGTCAGATATCTATAGTGGCAGGTCTACTGAGGATATGGCGCTTGCCATGGCGTTAGTCTTATCTCATCTGACAAGACCCCATAAAGCAGAATTTGAATCGGTCAAACTCAATAAACTGTCCTTCACCTCAAACACTGAGAAAGCAACATTTATGAGCATGGTCGACCAGGCAAAAGCCTACATCAAAAATGGCGATATCTTTCAAATTGTGCTGAGTCAACGACTGACAAGCGAGATTTCTGGTAATCCATTTGATTATTACCGTAATCTCCGCTTGACTAATCCCTCAAATTACCTCTATTTCTTGGACTTTGGTGACTATCAGATTATGGGCGCGAGTCCTGAGAGTTTGGTATCAGTTAAAAATGGTGTCGTTGTGACTAACCCGATTGCGGGAACCAGACCCAGAGGTAAAACAGATAAAGAAGATGATGCTTTATCAGCAGACCTACTAGCAGATAAAAAAGAAGTTGCTGAACACCGGATGCTGGTTGACCTGGGTCGAAATGATATCGGCAAGATTTCAAAAACAGGGACTGTAAAGGTCACCAAATATATGGAAGTGGAATATTTCCGTTACGTCATGCACTTGACGAGTGTCGTAAAAGGCGACTTGCTAGATACTGTTTCTAGTCTTGATGCGCTCAAGTCGACGCTTCCTGCTGGTACGGTATCTGGTGCACCAAAGATTCGTGCCATGCAACGGATCTATGAGTTAGAAAAAACAAAACGGGGTATCTATGCTGGTGCTATCGGCTATTTATCTAGTAATTCAGATATGGACTTTGCGATTGCCTTGCGGACGATGGTCCTTAAAGATGGCAAAGCCCATGCCCAAGCAGGCGCGGGGATCGTCTTTGATAGTGTTGCTGAAAATGAATATCAAGAAACCTTGAACAAGGCTAAGGCGATGACCAAGATTGGAGAGAGCAATGATTTTATTAGTTGATAATTATGATAGTTTTACCTATAACCTGGCCCAATATATCGGCGAATTTGATACGGTTACCGTACTTAGAAACGACGATACCAGGCTCTATGATGTCGCCCAAACAGCTGATAAAATCGTCCTATCTCCTGGTCCTGGTTGGCCTGTCGATGCGGGTGAAATGGAGCAATTAATCCACGAGTTTGCAGGAAAGAAACCACTTTTAGGGGTTTGTCTAGGACATCAAGCCATCGCTGAAGTGTTTGGTGGTAAGCTAGATTTGGCAAAGCGGGTCATGCATGGCAAAACATCTATTGCTGAGACGCTGACACCATCCGCATTACTGACAGGCATCGCAAGTGAGCATGAAATCATGCGTTATCATTCCATCGTCATCTCAGAAATGCCAGAGGGATTTGATGTGATTTCAAGAACGACAGATGACCAAGAAATCATGATGATTCAGCACCAAAGTCTACCGATTTATGGCATGCAATTTCACCCTGAGAGTATCGGGACACCAGATGGGTTAAGGATGATTGAAAACTTTGTAAAAGGATAAAAGGAGCAAATAAGATGAAAGAAAATCTAGTGAAGTTGATGCAGGGAGAAAATTTATCCCATTATGAAATCAACCAACTCGCCAATGCTATGTTTAATGGTGAACTCACAAATTCTCAACTGTCAGCGATTTTGATTGGTCTAGCCATGAAGGGCGAAACGGTCGAAGAGATGACAGGGATCGTTGAGGTGGTACGTGAGAAGGCTTTAAAAATACCCACGACAGTCACAACAGCCATGGACAACTGTGGCACGGGTGGTGATTTATCTTTCTCTTTTAATGTATCTACAACAGCAGCTTTTGTTTTAGCCGCTGGTGGTGTCAAGATGGCCAAGCATGGTAACCGCTCGATTTCATCAAAATCAGGGTCGGCAGATGTCCTGGAATGTTTGGGGATTAATTTATATCATAGTCCACAAGAATTAGCAGATATTTTCGACAAGACTGGCTTGGTTTTCTTATTTGCCCAGCATGTTCATCCCAATATGCGATATGTGATGCCCGTTAGGCGTGAGTTAGAAGTCCGAACCATTTTGAATTTGATCGGGCCATTCACAAATCCAGTTGACTTAGATACACAGTTATTAGGGACATCCAGACCAGATTTGTTGGAGACCACTGCTCAAGTCTTAAAATCATTAGGCCGGCGTCGTGCAGTGGTCATCAGTGGTCCAAATAACATGGATGAAGCGAGTCTTGACGGTCTGAATCGCTATGCACTATTAGATGAAAGTGGCGAGATTACAGTCCATACGTTTGACCATGAGAGTATTGGGATGACCCGTGTTACCTTGCAGGAAATTAGAGGTGGCGAAGGTAAGGAAAATGCCGTTATTTTGACCAATGTCTTAAAAAATGAAGCCAGTCCTTTCCTTGAAGTCACTGTCTTGAATGCAGGCCTTGGGTTCTTTGCCGCAGGTCTTGTCCCAACTCTAGTAGCAGGTATCGAAAAGGCGCGTGAAGTGATTGCAAGTGGTGCTGCCATGGCAAAACTAGTTGAGATGCAGGAGTTAAAATAATGACAAAGCCTTTAGCTGATATTAGACTAGAAATTGATGAGATTGATCAGCAACTGGTTAGGCTAATTGCGTCACGTGGTGCCCTGGTCAAGTAAGCTTGTCAAGTTAAAAAGACTGCCCAAGAAGTTGAAGCACCTGATCGAGTTGCACAAGTGATTGATAAAGTTAGCAGATATGCCCTTGAAACAGGTACGGATGTTAGGCTAGTAGAAAGCCTTTATCGTCAAATCATTGCTGGCTTTATTCAGCTAGAACATCAAGTAGTAAAGAAAAGAGATTAAATGGAAAACTTTTTAGATAAAATTCTTGCAGAAAAAAGACGAGAAGTCGACATGATGGTCATGGAGATACCCAGACCCGTGCGTCAAACAAAAGGATTTGTGCAACGCTTACGTGAGGACGAGGCTTATTTACAAGTGATCGGGGAAGTCAAACGTGCCTCACCGTCACTGGGTGCAATCAACATGACAGTTGATGTATTGGCTCAGGCAAAAAGTTATGAAACAGCAGGAGTATCTGCTATCTCTGTTTTGACTGATCCAGTCTTTTTCAAGGGCTCTATCGGTGATCTAAGGCTAGTTGCAGACAATGTATCGATCCCTGTCCTTAACAAGGATTTCATCATCGATAAAAAGCAGATTGTGCGTGCAGTCAATAGTGGCGCAACGATTGTACTATTAATCGTCGCTTGTCTCTCTGAATCTGACTTGCAAAAGCTTTATCAGTTTGCTATTTCCCTAGGATTAGAAGTCTTGGTTGAAGTGCATAATGCACCTGAACTCGAGGTTGCCCATCGCATTGGTGCTGAGCTGATTGGGGTTAACAACCGCAATTTGAAGACCTTTGAAGTTAGCCTGCAAAACAGTTTGGATTTAGTTAGTTTACAGCAAGCAGATCGCTTTTATATTTCTGAATCTGGCATCAAGTCACACTTAGAAGCCGAGCAAGTGGCAGCTGATTTTAGGGCAGTCCTTGTTGGTGAAGCCTTGATGAAAGATGGGAATCCGACAGCTGCGGCTAAACAGTTACAGGTCAAGCGCCATGTGGATTAAAATATGTGGCCTATCGACAGATGATGCGGTAGCAGCTGCAGTCGCAAATGGGGCGACGCATATCGGCTTTGTCTTTGCTGAGAGTAAGCGACAAGTCACACCAGAATATGCTAAGTACTTATCGAGAAGTGTCCCTAAGACTGTAAAAAAAGTTGGCTTATTTGTCAATGAAAGCTTAGCAAATATCGAGATGACAATCGCAACTGTTGGCCTTGATATGGTTCAGCTACATGGACAAGAAAGTGCTGACTTCGCAGATCAACTCTCTGTTCCCGTAATTAAAGCATTTGGGATTAAAGATGGCAAATTACCAGCTGAACTGCTAGCCTTTAAACAACATGTCATCTTGTTAGATGCACCACCAGCAAAATTTGCCGGTGGCAGTGGCCATCAGTTTGACTGGGAGAAGGTTGATTTAGCAATGCTGTCAGGCTATCAGTTTTTTGTCGCGGGTGGCCTTAACTCGGATAACGTGCTAGATGCAATTCGTATCTTCAAGCCAACAGGTGTTGATGTCTCAAGCGGTGTCGAGACTTCGGGTGTCAAGGATTTAGACAAGATAAAGGCGTTTATAGAAAAGATGAGTTACTAGTGTTTTAATGCGATAATAATAGATTTTAAAAGGTGTATTGATATGAAATTTAATATATTATTTTCAAAATGTCATATTAATCATTTTAACTATATGAGAGTGGAGTTAAAGAGATGATAGATATCTATAGTTTTGTAGAAGAGTTGCTAAGTTGTTCTACTACGATTGAAAAAATTAATATATATAAGAAATGGAATATTGACAATTGCAGAATATATCTATTTGATGAAAACCAATCAAATTTTTCTACAAGGGAAGCAAATGTAAAAATAGGAAATTTTGAGTTACTCGGTCTTGGAGATTATCAAAGAACATGGATCATTGATAAAAATACTTCGAAAAATAGTGAAAACCATTTACTAGTTGGTAAAATAGTACACTATGATTTAAATATACTCACCTATATTAATAACATATTTAGAGATAGAAAAGTAAAGCAACATACGGAATTTATAGAGTTTTTAAAGCTTATTAAGCTGAGGAAATTTGCGAATAGTATTTCTACTGCATTAATGGAAAGATTTGCTACTCCTGTTAATAATAAAATATTAGGAGAAACAATAGAATCATTTGTATTTTTCGATGTTACTCAGATAGAAATTTTTTTAGGTAGCATTAAGCCTATATTGACAACAGAACAATATACTTGGATGAAAAAAATTTGGGAAGCAGCAAATAGTTATATTAATGGTGTCGAATATCGCCAATATAATGCTATATGTTGCTATGTGATGAAAGCTTTTATTTTAAAGAACAGTACTATAAGTATTAAAGAGAAAATTGTAAAATTCATGGATTATTGCTTGAATACTTTGTATATCTATTTAGAAAATGAGTTTATACTACTGATTTTATATCTAAAGAATGATGAAGCAACTAAAAAAACATTTGAGAAACTTCAAATTGCTGCAAAAAAAATAGAGGATAAAATCTATAACACTGCATGGGATATATTTCAAGTACGCTTATTAGAACAAAGTATAGTAGCTGAAAATGAGAATTTGGATAAAGTTTACTTGCCATATCTTGCAACTGCTGATAAGGGGCTACAAAATATTTTGAAAATTAATCCTGTAAAAATGTTTGTTCAATATAATAATATGGTTCTTGCTATAAGAGAAATCAGAGTGGAAAGCATAATTTCTGAATTAGAACTAGCTCAAGTCAAGTCTGATAGTTTGACACGATCTAATAAAGTTTCAGAAGTAGATTTTAAATATGAGAAAGAAAAACTACAAGCTGAAATAACAGAATTAGTGGATAATAATTGATAAAACAAAAATCAAAAATAATGAGTAAAAAAATAGGTAGTGGTTTACATATATAAACAGAAAAATTTGTATCTATTTAATTTATTTTCTTACACTATTATTCTAAGAATACGTTACTCTGCTTGATTTTTAGTATTTAGGTGTAAAGTAGTTTGTTTACATAATTTTTAAAAAGGAGAAGAAATGACTTATAATAAACCAGATGATACAGGATTTTTTGGCCAATACGGTGGTACTTTTGTACCAGAAACCCTGATGTATGCTGTCAAAGAACTCAAAGCAGCCTATGAGGCGAGTAAAACAGATGAGGCATTTCAAGCAGAACTAGCCTATTTGCTCAAAGATTATGTTGGACGTGAGAACCCACTTTACTTGGCTAAAAATTTAACAGAAAAATTGGGTGGCGCAAAAATTTATTTTAAGCGTGAGGATTTAAATCACACGGGGGCTCATAAAATTAATAATGCCTTAGCACAAGTCATGCTGGCAAAAAAAATGGGGAAAAACAAGGTCATTGCCGAAACAGGAGCAGGTCAACACGGGGTTGCAACTGCAACTGCTGCAGCCTTGTTTGGGATGTCATGTAAGATTTACATGGGCGCTATTGATGTTGAACGTCAGGAGCTAAATGTCTTTAGAATGCAACTCTTGGGTGCAGAGGTGGTATCGGTTACGGATGGGTCAAGTGTGTTAAAGGACGCGGTTAATGCAGCCTTACGTGCCTGGGTAGCAAGTGTTGAAGATACCCATTATATTTTAGGAACAGCGGCTGGGCCAGCACCCTTTCCAGAGATGGTAAGAGATTTCCAATCAATTATCGGCCGTGAAGCGCGTGCTCAGATTTTGGAAAAAGAAGGTAAGTTACCAGCAGCAGTCGTGGCTTGTGTTGGTGGAGGCTCAAATGCAGCAGGCTTGTTCTATCCCTTTGTTAATGATGCATCGGTCGACATGATTGGTGTGGAGGCAGCAGGGCATGGCCTGGATAGTGGGGAGACCGCAGCATCAATTAACCGGGGAACAGATGGTATTTTACATGGCAATTTGATGCGCCTATTACAGGATGAAAATGGGCAAGTTGCAGAAGCATATAGTATTTCTGCTGGCCTTGATTACCCAGGTCTTGGTCCTGAACATTGTCACTGGAATGAAACGGGTCGTGCTGAGTATATGTCAGCAACTGACGACGAAGCACTTGCAGGCTTTAAACTCCTATGTGTGACCGAAGGGATCATTCCTGCACTAGAAAGTTCACATGCTATTTCCCAGTTGCCAGAGATTGCCAAACGCTATGGTAAAGATGCGTCGATTATCGTCTGCCTGAGTGGGCGTGGTGATAAGGATGTCGCGCAAATCAAAGCCCGTGCAGATAAAGGTGACTTTTAATGGTTGAGTTTACTGAGTTAGTGATACAAGCATCTAATGTTATCTCGCCAAGAGTCCTATCTGATACTGCCTTTGCTGGGTCTGTGGGTTGTGCCTTACTAGCAGAAGATGGGATAATTTATACGGGTATCAATATTGATACGGCATGTTCAATGGGATTTTGTGCTGAACACGGTGCAGCAAGTGCCATGATTACGGCGGGTAGTAGTCAGATTATGCAAATTGTTGCCATAAAAGACGGAAAAATTCTACCACCTTGTGGTCGTTGCCGTGAATTTATAAGTCAATTAAATGATGCTAATCTAGATACAGCAGTTTTAGTTGCAGAGGATACAGTTGTCAGCTTGAGCGAGCTTTTACCCTACGATTGGAGAACAGATGAAAGCATTAGGTAACTTTTTAAGAAATAAATCAGACCAAGGTCAGATGTTAGTTATTCCCTATATTATGGCGGGAGATCATGCAGATGGTCTAGATGGTCTAGCAGAAACAATCGCCTTTTTAGCAGAAAATGGTGCGAGTGCCATCGAAATCGGTATCCCTTTTTCAGATCCAGTAGCAGATGGCCCAGTCATTGAGCAGGCTGGTATTAGGGCGTTGGCGAATGGAACCACCTTAAAAAAAGTAATTGACACACTACAGACGATCGAGACCGATATTCCTTTGGTGATTATGTCTTATATCAACCCGATTTATAAATACGGCATCGAAAAATTTGTGGCCGACCTTGAATCAACACCTGTGAAAGGCTTGATTTTACCAGATGTACCACGAGAGCATGAGGCCATGCTAACGCCATTTTTAGCAGCTACTGATATCACCTTAGTCCCACTTGTGACCTTGACTAGCACTCTTGAGCGGCAAGTTGAACTTGTCACGGGTGCAGCTGGCTTCATTTATGCCGTGACAGTCAATGGCGTCACGGGTGTCGGCAGAACCTATGCGGACAACTTAACTGCGCATCTTGCCAGATTATCTGAGCTATCTGACGTGCCGGTGCTTGCAGGATTTGGTGTGTCATCACTTGAACAAGCCAAAAATTTTCATCAAGTGGTGGATGGGGTCATCGTTGGGTCATACATTGTTCAAGCCTTGCACGACGGCAGACGAGAGGAAATCGCAGCGTTTTTAGTCGGTGCCAATCAAATCTAAAAGAAAAATGATTTTTATCTAAAATCGCTTTCTTTTTATTATATATTATGCTAAAATAAGCATTAGGACTATATTTATCTTAACGGATGTGTAGAGTCAAATTGTTGGAGGAAACTTTTTAAAAGATGAACGAATTTGAAGAATTATTGAACAGCGTCGGTGACGTTAAAGTTGGTGACGTAGTAAGTGGAGAAATCCTAACTGTTGAAGACGGTCAAGCTACTGTAGCTATCGTTGGTACAGGTGTTGAAGGTGTTTTAACGCTTCGTGAATTGACAAGCGAGCGCGATGCTGATATAAATGACTTTGTTAAATCTGGTGATGTTAAAGATTTATTAGTTGTTAAGCAAATCGTTGGTAAAGAATCAGAAGGCGCAAATGTTTATTTGCTTTCTGAAAAACGTCTTGCTGCACGTAAAGCTTTTACTGACCTTGAAGGCAAAGAAGGCGAAGTTGTCATTGTTAAAGTCTTAAAAGACGTTAAAGGTGGCTTATCAGTTGACTTGAACGGTGTTCGTGGATTTATCCCAGCATCTATGATTGACACTTACTTTGTTCGTGATACTAAGAAATTTGTTGGCGAAGAATTTGAAGCTAAAATCATCGAAGTTAACGCTGCTGACAAACGCTTCATCTTAAGCCGTCGTGCTGTTATCGAAGAAGAGTCTAAAGCACAACGTGCTGAAGCTTTCGCTAACTTACACGAAGGTGATATCGTTGAAGGTACTGTTGCACGTACAACTGACTTTGGTGCTTTCATCAATCTTGGTGGCGTTGACGGACTTGTTCACGTAACTGAATTAGCACATGGCCGCGTTAAAAAACCTAGCGATGTTGTAACTGTTGGCGAAACTGTTCAAGTTAAAGTCTTGAAAGTTGATGAAGAAGCTGG
This sequence comes from Pseudolactococcus piscium, assembly GCF_002441695.1. Taxonomy (GTDB): domain Bacteria; phylum Bacillota; class Bacilli; order Lactobacillales; family Streptococcaceae; genus Pseudolactococcus; species Pseudolactococcus piscium. The sequence continues at coordinate 5,975 of NZ_JXJW01000025.1, read as the reverse complement.
TCGTGTATCACTTTCTCTTAAAGCTACACAGCCTGGCCCATGGGATGAAATCGAAGAAAAAGCACCAGTTGGTACTGTTCTCGATGGTACGGTTAAACGTATTACTGATTTCGGCGCATTTGTTGAAATCTTCCCTGGTGTTGAAGGACTTGTTCACATCTCTCAAATCTCTTGGGAACGTGTTGAAAACGCTAAAGACGTATTGACAGTTGGTCAAGCCGTTCAAGTTAAAGTACTTGACGTGAAACCTGCTGAAGAACGTATCTCATTGTCTATCAAAGCGCTTGCTGAAGCACCTGCACGTAAAGAACGTACAAATGATTCAGCTGGTAGCAGTGCTGCACAAGGTGGACAACGTCGTGATGCTAAACCACGCGCACCACGTCGCAATACTAAACCTGAATACACTTTACCAGAAACACAAGAAGGCTTCTCACTTGCTGATTTCTTGGGTGAAGATTTCGATATCAACAACTTTTAATTAAAGGTTGTAAAACGTCCGAAAGGGCGTTTTTTGATGGCATAAATGATGCATTCTCTAGCATAAATCGGCTCTATCATAAAATCGTGCGGGAATTATTTCTCTTGCGATTTTTTTATTAACCAAGCATAACTTTCTTTGATATATAGTCTCATTAATGAAAATATCATGCGTAGTTTATTAGAAAATAATTTAAACGCACATGGTATACTAGTCTTATATCAAAAAAGGAATGTAGGATGAGTAATGAAAAAAATGTTTAAATATCTTTCATATGTGATAGTCGCGATTGTGCTAGTGATTGTGCTTTTCTTTTCAGCAGTATTTGTCACAAATAAGGTATTGGTCTCAAGGGATAGACAGTCAGTCAAACAATATGGTCAACAAGTCAAGGTTGCTGGCCATAAGATGACTGTTCTGATAGAGGGAGAAAAGAATAAGCAAACGATTGTCCTGCTACCGGGATTTGCAACAGGGTCTCCTGTCATTGATTTCTCACCTTTACGGAAAGAACTAAGTAAGCAGTTTAGGGTTGTAACGGTTGAACCTCTAGGCTACGGACTGAGTGATACAACATCAAGCAAACGAAGTTTAGAAAACATGAGTACTGAGTTACATGATGCTTTACAAGCGTTAAACATCAAGGACTATAGCCTGATGGGACACTCTATTTCTGGTATTTATACTCTGGATTATATGAATCGCTATCCAAATGAAGTGAAGACCTTTATTGGGATTGACTCAAGTGTGCCCAATCAAAAAGGTGATAATGCTGATGTGAGCCAAGGCCTGTCTATACTAGGAAATTCAGGTTTCTACCGCTTCATAACTGCGGTAAATCCGGATATGTTGAACTATCCACCAGTAAGTGATGCTGAGAAAAAAGACTTTAGGAAAATTTCGTTAATGGGCTTTGCCAATCCTGCCATCTTAAGTGAAGCAAAACAAATGGCGACTAACTTTAATGAGAGTAAGAAACTAAGCTATCCTAAGGATGATGCTGTGCTCTATATTTTATCTAGTGATAGTGTCAAAGACACAACAGACGGAGATTGGACTGCCTTACATAAAGAGATGTTAACCGATGTTAAAAATGGTCAAATAGCAGTATTGGACGGTAGTCACTATTTACACCATACCCAGTCTAAAGCGATTGCGGGATTGGTTGAACAGTTCTTAGCCACACAAAAAACTAACTAAGTTAATTGATCCACAGTTAATTAAAAGCTTGTAAAACGTCTGAGAGGGCGTTTTTTTGATATAATAAAGCTATATGAATGCAACGATTAAAGCAAAATTAGACTTATTACCAGATAACCCTGGGTGTTATTTACATAAAGATAAAAACGGCACGATTATCTATGTCGGAAAAGCTAAAAATTTAAGAAATCGGGTTCGCTCTTATTTTAGAGGCTCGCATGATACCAAGACTGAGCGCTTAGTGTCGGAGATTGTTGATTTCGAGTTTATCGTCACAGAATCAAATATTGAGGCCTTGTTATTAGAGATTAATCTCATCCAAGAAAACATGCCTAAGTATAATATCATGTTAAAAGATGATAAATCTTATCCTTTTATTAAGATCACACGTGAAAAATATCCGCGTCTGCTCATCACACGACAAGTTAAAAAAGATAATGCCTATTATTTTGGCCCCTATCCAGATGTAGGTGCTGCAAATGAAATCAAACAATTGTTAGACCGTATTTTTCCTTTACGAAAATGTAATGTCCTCCCCAAGAAAGTTTGCCTCTATTATCATATGCACCAGTGTCTAGCCCCCTGTGTTTATGATATTGATCCTAAGGTATTTGTTGGCATGGTGGATGAAATCAGTAAATTTTTAACTGGTGGTGAGGATAAAATCATTACCGAATTGGACGCTAAGATGCACGCAGCAGCTGATGCCTTCGAATTTGAAAAGGCAGCTGAATACCGTGATTTAGTTAAGAGTATCGGTACCCTTAGGACTAAGCAGCGTGTCATGAATCATGATTTGCAGGATCGTGATGTGTTTGGTTATGCCGTCGACAAAGGATGGATGTGTGTCCAAGTTTTCTTTGTCAGACAAGGTAAGCTAATCCAGCGTGATGTGAATATGTTCCCTTATTATAATGATGCTGATGAAGATTTTCTAACTTATGTCGGCCAATTTTATAAGGAAAATGATCATTTAGTTCCCAAGGAAATATTTATTCCAGCAGATATTGATCTGGCATCTGTTAAGGCCCTGACCAAAACTAAAGTTATCCAGCCTTCACGAGGTGAAAAAAAGCAACTGGTCAATTTGGCGACTAAAAATGCACGTGTGAGTCTACAACAAAAATTTGATTTAGCAGAAAAAAGTGTTGAGAAAACACGTGGTGCGATCACAAATCTAGGCCAATTAATGCAGATTCCAACGCCTCATCGTATTGAAAGCTTTGATAACTCCAATATCATGGGGACGAGTCCTGTCAGCGCCATGGTTGTTTTTGTAGATGGCAAACCATCTAAGAAGGATTACCGGAAGTTTAAAATCAAGACTGTCATAGGCCCGGATGATTACGCCAGTATGCGAGAAGTCATTCTCAGGCGGTATAGCCGAGCGATTAAAGAAGCGAGTGTACTACCAGATTTGATCATCATGGATGGTGGTGTTGGGCAAATCAATGCTGCCAAAGCCGTTTTAGATGATCTAGGCCTTGATATCCCAATCGCAGGTCTTGCCAAAAATGATAAGCACCAAACGCAGGAGTTATTATTTGGTGAGCCTCTGGAGATCGTCCCTTTAAGCCGACAAAGTCAGGAATTTTTCCTCTTACAACGGATTCAAGATGAAGTCCATCGCTTTGCGATTACCTTTCATCGGCAAGTCCGTTCCAAGAATTCTTTTTCTAGTAAATTAGATGGGATTGATGGCCTTGGACCTAAGCGAAAACGGAGCCTAATGCTTACCTTTAAATCTCTAACCAAAGTACAGGAAGCGACGATTTTAGAGATACAAGCAGCTGGTATTCCTTTAGAGGTTGCCAAGCGGATTAAGGAAACTTTGTCAAAAAGTGACCCAAAAACATAATCTTTTTTTCCAATTGTTTCCATTTTTTGATAAACTATAGAGAAGGTCAAAAAAGAACAACCTGAAAAGAGGTGACAAATGATTAACAAAGCGCAGCTTTGGACAGCAGATGATATGTATCGCTTTGCACGAGATAATAAATTAGGGTTCAATATTTGGGGTGCTTGGTTACAAAAATTACACTTCAAAGTTGTGGCAGAGAGTTTATTAGATGACGAATTTGCGGTATCAAGCTTTATTGGCAGGCATACTGACTACGATGATGATGAGGGCGATGAAATCGAAGGCGGTCAGCCCATGCCTAAATTTTTCAATACACAAGGCTATTACGCCTATATTATTACCAATGAAAATCGGCTTGTCTATGCAAGATGGCGGCCCTTCTTTCATAAAGTCTCGTCAATTCCATTAAATGATATCAAGAATATCGAGCCGATTACGCACATTATTTGGGGGCATGTTCGTGTCGAGTCTTTAGGCGATAATTTCTCTGTTTTCTGGACAAAGAGTGTGGTCAGACGGATCGCTAAACGGATACAAGAAGGTGTTAGTGATATTAAGAATGGCCATCTCTATGCGCAGTCGACTATGAATGACCACATGCAGGGATTTTCTCAAGCGCCTCCATTTCAACCGAGTGGTGAGCCTAGCCCTGAGCAAAAAATTGTGTATGATTCATCTACCATGTACGAAAAACTATCATCAGCTAAACTTGCCATGGAAGAAGGCTTGATAAGTGAAGCTGAATATGAAGACTATAAAGAAAGAGTATTAGGACGAAAATGACAAATATTGATTTTAAAGCAGAAGTTGCAGCACGTAAAGAAGCATTGATTGCTGACTTATTCTCATTGTTAGAGATTAACTCAGAACGAGATGATAGCCAAGTGACACCAGAAGCACCATTTGGTCCTGGACCAGTTAAGGCCTTAGAACAATTTCTAAGCTTGGCAGCACGTGATGGCTATGCCACTACAAACGTGGATAACTATGCCGGTCACTTCACTTATGGAGATGATCTACCTGATGATGCAGAAGTGTTAGGGATTTTTGCACATATGGACGTTGTACCTGCTGGATCAGGTTGGGACAGTGCGCCTTACTCACCTGAAATCCGTGATGGTAAGATTTATGCGCGTGGTGCATCAGATGATAAAGGGCCTACTATGGCCTGTTACTATGGTCTTAAAATTCTTAAAGAGTTAAACGTACCCCTAACGAAAAAAATCAGATTCATCGCTGGTACTGATGAAGAATCAGGCTGGGGAGATATGGACTATTACTTCAAGCATGTCGGCCTACCTGATCCTGACTTTGGTTTCTCACCAGATGCTGAATTCCCGATTATTAATGGTGAAAAAGGTAATATTACAGAATACTTGCACGTTGCAGGTGAAAATACTGGGTCTGTTCATTTACACAGTTTCACTGGTGGCTTGCGTGAAAACATGGTACCTGAATCAGCAACTGCGATCATTTCAGGAGATCTTGACGGCATCCAAGCGAAGTTTGATGCATTTGTTCAGGAACATGCAGACAAAAACCTTAAGTTTGAATCAGAACTTGCTAGTGATGACAAGATGACTGTCATCCTACATGGTCGTTCAGCCCATGGTGCCATGCCAGAAAAGGGTGTGAATGGGGCGACTTACCTTGCTAAATTCTTGGATGAAATCGGTGTTGTGTCACCCTTTACCAAGATAGCTGGGACCATCCTATTAGAAGACCATGCAGGAGAAAAACTAGGTGTCGCCTTTGAAGATCCTAAGATGGGTGCCTTATCGATGAATGCAGGTGTCTTTAAGTTTGAAGATAGTGCATCTAACAACACGATTGCGGTTAACTTCCGTTACCCACAAGGAACGGATTCAGTTAAGATTTATGACGTACTCATTGCATTAGCAGGAGTGACTGCTGTGACTAAGTCAGCACATGAACATACGCCACACTATGTACCGATGGAAGACACCTTGGTTAGCACGCTACTCAGCGTTTATGAAAAACAAACCGGTCTAAAAGGTCATGAACAAATCATTGGTGGTGGTACCTTTGGTCGCTTGCTAAAACGTGGTGTAGCATTTGGTGCCATGTTCCCTGGAGATATCGATACCATGCACCAAGCAAATGAATTTATTCCAGTTGACGTTTTACTACGCGCTGCAGCCATTTATGCAGAAGCCATTTATGAGTTAGCTAAGTAAGTTCCGCTAAAAAATCTATAATAAAGGTTCTATAATAAATCGTGTGGAAAGTATCTTTCCATACGGTTTTTTTGTATCAAAATTATCAACTTTCATAGTAGTAGGAAAAAAAGAAGTTTGCTTGTAATTACGCTCTTGCTTTATAATTTAATGTATCAAATAAGAAAGTGCTAGACACGAATCGTAACTCAACATATCCAGTTCGGAAGTTTAGTTAATGAAATTAAGCTTATTA
>NZ_JXJW01000024.1 GCF_002441695.1 Pseudolactococcus piscium | reverse complement strand
TATTTCCCACACGATTTATTATAGAGCCTAATTAACCCACTGACCCTTCCATTTCATAAGAAATCAAGCGGTTAAGCTCAACTGCATATTCCATTGGGAGTTCTTTGGTAAAGGGTTCTACGAATCCCATGACGATCATTTCTGTTGCTTCAGATTCACTGAGGCCACGGCTCATGAGGTAGTAGAGTTGTTCCTCAGAGATTTTAGAGACTTTTGCCTCATGCTCGAGGGCAACTTGTGAGTTATGAATTTCATTAAACGGAATCGTGTCTGATTTAGACTGGTCATCCATAATGATCGTGTCACACTCGATATGGCTGACAGATTTTTTGCTGGCTGCATTAAATGTCACTTGACCACGGTAGTTAACTTCACCACCACCTTTAGCGATCGATTTAGAGACGATCGAGCTAGAAGTATTCGGTGCGTTATGGATCATCTTAGCGCCTGTATCTTGTACTTGTGAGCGGTTGGCAAAGGCGATAGAAAGCATGGTACCACGGGCACCAGGGCCATCTAAGTAAACAGCTGGGTATTTCATGGTAATGGCTGCACCTAAGTTACCATCGATCCACTCTACTGTCGCATTTGACAGCGCACGGGCACGTTTTGTTACCAAGTTATAGACGTTATCAGACCAGTTTTGGATGGTTGAGTAACGCACATAAGCACCATCAAGGGCAAATATCTCAACAACGGCAGCATGGAGTGAATTACTATTATAGGTTGGTGCTGTACAGCCCTCAACATAATGCACACTGGCACCTTCGTCAACCACGATCAATGTCCGTTCAAACTGACCCGTATTTTCATTGTTAATCCGGAAATAAGTTTGCAAAGGAATATCTACTTTGATCCCTTTTGGTACGTAGATAAAGGTCCCACCCGACCAAACAGCTGAGTTTAGGGCAGCTAATTTGTTGTCCGTTGGTGGTACAAGTTTCGCAAAATATTTTTTGAAAATTTCAGGATATTCTTTCAATGCTGAGTCAGTATCTGTAAAGACAATCCCTAGTTTTGTGAATTCGTCTTTCATGTTGTGATAAACAACTTCTGACTCATATTGGGCAGAAGCACCGGCTAAATAAGCACGTTCAGCTTCTGGAATCCCGATACGTTCAAAAGTTTCCTTGATTTTTTCAGGTACATCATCCCATGAACGTGCTGGTTTATCTGACGCTTTTTGAAAATAGATGATATCATCAAAATTAACTTGCGATAAATCTGGTCCCCATTTAGGTAGTGGGATTCTATGATAAGCTTCAAGTGCTTTCAAGCGGAACTCAAGCATCCACTCTGGTTCTTGTTTAGATGCTGAAATATCTCTTACGACTTGTTCAGTCAATCCGCGACCAGTCGAGTAGATCGGTGTCACGTCATCGTGAAAACCAAACTGGTAATCGCCTAAGTCAACTTCTTCAATATTTGGTTTAATTATATCTTCTGCCATCTGTTTTGCTACCTTTCATTTTTTATAACATGTACGGTTTTACCCGATCTCATTGCCAGTCTGCTGGACTAGTATAGAGGAAATCTTTTGCACGTTCTTGTCCATAGTATCTAACAAGAAAGTCGCGTTTATAGGCCCAGAAGGCAGCGTCTGATTCGTTTAATTTTTGACGGATATCTTCCACCGTTTTAACAACAAATCGTTCATTATGGATACTTGCAAGCACCATACCTGTCACTTCATTTGCCTTAAACAAATGACGGATATAGGCTTTAGTATGGGTCAAACAAGTATAACAATCACATTCGCTATCGATAGGGGTGAAATCATCTTCAAATCGCTTATTGGTGATATTGATACGACCATCATAAGTGAAAATCGCACCATTTCGACCTTGACGTGTTGGTGCAACACAGTCAAAGGTATCACAGCCAAACTCGACACCTAAGAATAGGTCAGCCGGTTGTGCGCCCATGCCTAGTAAATGACGTGGCTTACCTTCAGGTAAGGTTTCATTTATCCAGGTCAAGACATCTGGCAACTCTTCTGGTTGGAAGGTACCACCGATACCAAAACCGTCGAACTGCTCGCCAGTTTCAAGGGTCAACCCACCTAAGAAGCCCGCACTTTCATAACGAAAGTCTTCTTCTCGGGCACCTTGCACGACGCCAAATAAGGCTTGTTGGTTCTCCCCTTTTTCAGCATGTACTGCATTTAGTGCAACATGGCGACGGAGTGAGCGTTCAGCCCAAGCATGTGTCGTGTCAAGTGCAGACTTGATCTGCTCACGTCCAGACAAGGGGGATGTTAACTCGTCAAATGCCATATGAACATCTGCAGCAATCTGATGTTGTAATTCCATCGAGTACTCAGGTGTCATAAAGATTTTATCGCCGTTAAGATGACTCTTAAACCACACGCCTTCTTTATCTACTTTAGTCAGCTGATCAGCACTCATAACAGCATTTTCAGATGAACCTTTTGTCGTATGACTGGTCGCATCTAGGCCTTTTTTATAGGCCATACCAAGTGAATAGACTTGAAAGCCACCTGAATCGGTATACATAGGTTTGTTATAGTTCATAAACTTATGGATACCACCCGCTTTTTCCATCAAATCCGCACCAGGTCTTAACATCAGATGGTAGGTGTTTGATAAAATAGATTGGGCACCAAGTGCATCGATTTCAGCATTGGTCAAGGTTTTCATAGTTGCGGCCGTAGCGGCACCGATATAGGCTGGTGTTTGAATGTCACCATGAGGTGTCGAAATCGTGCCACTTCTAGCTAAAGTATTTGGTATTTTACGTTTGATATCAAAGGTTAATGCTTGTTTATTTTGTGTCATCTTAACTTTCTTAATGTCCTGACAGGTGGCCGATGGCCGCGCTATCATTTTCGCTCTCAACAGCTTTTTCCAAAGCATGCCATGCTAATGTCGCACACTTGATACGTTGTGGAAATTTAGCCACACCCGATAAGAGGGTTACATCGCCTAATTTCTTTTGACGCGTGTCAACTTCACCTTGTACCATTTTTGAGAAGATATCTGCTAATTCAAGGGCTTCTGCCTTTGTTTTACCGATAACTGCATCGGTCATGAGGGACGCTGAGGCTGTTGAAATACTACAGCCAGAGCCGTTAAAGGCGATGTCTGTAATCCTGTCATCATCCACCTGCATGGTCAGTTTAATGACATCACCGCAGGTTGGGTTATTGAGGTCGACCGTCTCACCACCATGTAATTCACCGTAGTGATGTGGTCGGCTAGAATGATCAAGAATCACCTGACGATAGAGGTTATCAAGTTTAGATAGTGCCATGTTTGAAAAACTCCTTGGTTAATTTAATCGCTTCTACTAACTTATCACAGTCAGCAAAGGTATTATAGAGATAAAAACTTGCGCGTGCTGTCGCTGGGACCTCTAAATAGTTAATTAAAGGCTGTGCACAATGGTGACCTGCACGAACAGCGACCCCTTCCATGTCAAGGGCTGTCGCCACATCATGTGGGTGTAAGCCGTCGATATTAAAGGCAATAACCCCACCGCGTCGGTTATTATCAACGGGGCCATAAATCGTTAGACCGTCAATCTCACGCAATTTGGGCATGACATAGTTAATCAAGTCTTGTTCGTGTTGATGAATATCAGCCAAGCCGATTTCAGTCAAATAGTCTATTGCTGCCCCAAGACCGATTGATCCCGCGATATTTGGTGTCCCTGCTTCAAATTTCCAAGGCAGCTCCTTCCAAGTCGCTGTTTGTTCATAGACAAAATCAATCATCTCGCCGCCAAACTCGATCGGATTCATCTGGTTAAGCAGGTCTGCCTTCCCATATAAAACACCGATACCAGTTGGTCCAGCCATCTTATGACCAGATAAGGTGAAGAAATCACAATCTAGATCTACAACATCGATTTGCATGTGGGGAGCTGACTGGGCACCATCAACGACCATGATTGCCCCATGACGATGGGCGATCTGACCAATCTCCTTAACTGGATTAATAACCCCTAGTACGTTTGAGACATGCGTGATACTGACAAATTTTGTCTGATCTGTTATTTTAGCTTCAAGGTCAGCCATATCCAATTCACCATCTTTTAGATAGACAAATTTCAAAACAGCACCTGTTTTAGCGACTGCCTGTTGCCAAGGGATGATATTTGAATGGTGTTCCATGATCGAAATAACGACTTCATCACCTGGTTGTAAAATCTGTTCAGCAAATTTTGCAACCCAGTTCAAGCCAGTTGTTGTCCCACGCGTAAATAGAATTTCCTTACGAGAGTTGGCATTGAGGAAAGTACGTGCTTTATCACGACTTGCTTCATAGTCAGCCGTTGCCCGCTCAGCCAGAGTATGTACCCCGCGGTGGACATTGGCGTTATCTTGTTCGTAATAGCGACGCATGACATCAAGCACCTGTTTAGGCTTTTGTGTGGTTGCGGCACTATCGAGATAAACCAGAGGTTCATCATTAACGATTTGGTCTAAAATCTGAAAGTCACGTCTAATTTTTTCTATCTCTAGGCTCATTTTGTCTCACTTCTATCCTATACAAAGGGATAAGGTCCCAAGTTAAGTTTTTTATATCAGGTTAACGATCATAAGCCCTCATAGAGTTCAAACTAGCTGAAAAATTCAAACGCTGATACCTTTTGACACGATTTCTATCCGTTATATACTTAACGTTTGTCTAATTTACTTTCAATCACGTCAATCATTTCTTGACGAACTTCTTTAACTGGAATTTCACCGATAACTGCGCCTAAGAAGCCACGAACGACTAAGCGTTCGGCAGTATCTTTGTCGATACCACGACTCATCAGATAGTACATATCTTCTGGGTCAACTTGACCGATAGAGGCAGCATGACCAGCTGTTACGTCATTCTCATCAATTAACAAGATTGGGTTGGCATCTGAACGTGCTTTGTCTGATAACATCAAGACACGTGACTCTTGTTGTGCATCAGCACCTTTAGCACCACGGATGATGTGGCCAATCCCGTTAAATGTCAAGGTACCAGCTTCCAAAATAACGCCATGTTGTAGGATATGTCCGATAGAATGTGGTGCATAGTTGGTCACACGTGTATCGATACCTTGGATTTGTTTACCAGATGAGATTGCCACTGCTTTAAGTTCAGCATGGCTACCTTCACCGACCAAGTCGCTATCGAAATCTGCGATGACATTACCTTCATTCATCACACCAAGATTCCAATCAATCGTTGCATTTTTTTGCAAACGACCACGACGACTGATGAAGGTTGTTAAATTACTGCCCAAACGGTCAATTGCTGAAAACTTAACTTGTGAGCCTTCTAGCGCGACAACCTCAACTGCGATATTGGCTGTGCTTTTTTCGCTGCCATTGCCAAGACTTTCGAAACGTTCTAAGTAAGAAACTTTTGAATGCTTACCTGCAACAAGCAAGACGTGCTTGTTAAATTCAACTGCTTCATCCGAGTTTTGGTAGAAGAGACCTTGAATCGGCACATCAACTTCGACATTATCTGGTATATACAAAACTGCTGCAGAGTTAAAGTAAGCAGTATGGTAGGCTGTTAGCTTATCTTCATCAAAGGCTAAAGCACTACCAAAATACTGTTCGATCACTTCTGGAATTTCTTCTAAAGCTGAATAAAAATCTGTGAACACAACACCTTTGTTGACTAACTCTGGTGAGAGTTGTTCAAAAACAGTCGTCGTCCCAACTTGGATTAATTTCGGATTATCCCCTAAGTTTGTAAAGTCAACGACGTTTGGTGTTGCAACAGAATCGCTAACAGTGTGATTCCCAAAGTTCCAACGGTCTAATTTGACACGTTGAATCAAAGGGAGGTTTAACTCACTAATTTTATCAAATGCCGCTTTCCGGCGTGCTTGTAACCATTCTGGTTCCGCATGCGCTTGTGAAAAAGCGATAATATTTTCTTTCGTCATATTATTTGCCCTCTTAAGCTTCTTCTTTATACTCTATATTAAGCTCTTTTGCAATACCATGGTAGCCTTCTGACTCTAAACGGGCTGCAAGTTCTGGGCCGCCTGTCATGACAACACGGCCTTCCATCATCACATGGACAACATCAGGTGTAATGTAGTTAAGTAGACGTTGGTAATGGGTAATAATGAGCGCACCAAAGTTTTCGCCACGGATTGCGTTGATCCCTTTTGAAACAACTTTTAGGGCATCAATATCAAGACCTGAGTCGATTTCATCTAGGATACCGAATTTTGGTTCAAGCATCAAGAGCTGTAAGATTTCGTTACGTTTTTTCTCACCACCAGAAAAGCCTTCGTTTAAGTAACGTTCAGCCATATCTTCATGCATGTTAAGCAAAGCCATTTTTTCATCAAGCTTGTTCAAGAAGTCCATGACTCCGATCTTATCGTCATCTTCACGTCCAGCATTCATCGCTGCACGCATGAATTCAGCATTAGTGATACCTGGGATTTCACTCGGATATTGCATGGCCAGGAAAAGACCCATACGCGCACGTTCATCGACATCCAAGTCTAAAATATTTTGACCATCCAACAAGACTTCGCCTTGTGTCACTTCAAAATTTGGGTTACCCATGATCGCAGCAGAAAGTGTTGATTTCCCTGTACCATTTGGTCCCATGATCGCATGTATTTCGTTAGTATTTATGGTTAAGTTTACACCTTTGAGAATTTCTTTTTCCTCAACACGAACGTGTAAATCTTTAATTTCTAATATAGACATAATTTCCTCCAAGTATTTAATATGACTAGTCTCATTTTAACAAAAAAATAGACAAAATAGAATCATTTTGTCTAGAAAGCTTTACATCTTGCGCTTTTTCTTCACTTCTTGTCGATAGTCACTATTACCGATAAACTTAACCAAATTTAAGAGTGGGGTACGATTCTCACCTAAGACACCAACTAGTTCAATCATGACTTCTAACCCTATCAGACTAAATATGAGCAAGAAGATACCTCCCCAGCGAGAAGAGACATTCAGAATTAAAGCGATAAAGGAGAACACACCTGCTATACCGTAAATAACTAATACTGCAGCATGAGATGTTAAACCCAAGCTGAGTAATCTGTGATGTAAATGCATACGGTCTGCTTCAACGATACTACTGCCATTTAACTTACGTCTGACCATGGCTACAACCGTATCTGTTAAGGGAACACCTAAAATAATCATGGGTGTGACCACAGCGACTGCTGTCGCGTTTTTCAAGCCTTGTAGGGATAACACTGAAATCATAAACCCTAAAAAGAGGGCCCCTGTATCCCCTAGATAAATGATAGCTGGTGGGAAGTTATAAGGGAAGAACCCACCAATCGCAAATACCAAAACAAAGATAGTAATCGGCAGATAGATATCATTTGTTCCTAAAAAAAAGTAACTAACAATCCCCATAGTTGTTAAACTGATGATGGAGACACCGCTTGCTAGACCATCTAAACCGTCTATCAGATTTAAGGCGTTAGTAATCGCTAAAATCCAAAAAATCGTCGCCAAAAAAGATAACCACGTTGGAAATATCAAGAGCGGACCACCAAATGGTATCTTGAAGTTATCAAAGCGACTGGTTGTGAAAAACCAAATCACACATGCCCCTAAAATTTGGCCTGCAAATTTAGTCTTGGGACCCAATTCTACGATATCATCGATCAAACCAGTTAAGGCAATGATTCCGCCGCCCAGAACAAAAGGCCAGATATACTCAAGATATGTGGCATCCACACGGTTATAGTTGGCAAGGCCGACAAATCGTGGCAAGACAAACAAAGTAATCACAGAAAAGGCAATAAAAATGGCAACACCACCTGCAGATGGCATCGGCTTTGTATTAATACGGCGTGCATTTGGGTTATCAACTGCACCAATTCTTCTAGAAACCACAACCATGATTGGTGTCAAAATCAAAGCAATGATTGCTGTCACCAACAAGATAATAATATATTTAATTGTAAATGGAAATTCTGTTATATTATGCATATACCTTATTATACCAAAAATTTAGAAAATTTTCTTTTAACCCTAGGTAGCACCAAAAAGTTTCTGATGGCCACCTCACGCGCCTAACAGCCAATTAAAACCCAAAAAACAGCGATTTCTCGCCGCTTAAACTTGTTGTAGGTTTTCGAGCGCTTCGTCTCTAAAAATCGTCGTTGCATGTTCAAGCAATGTCTCTCTAGAATAATCAGATGGTTGTCCATATTCTAGCATTCTAGCACGTAATAAGCTCACTTCTTTAACACCTTTACGCTTTTGATTATCCAAAATCGTCAGGTATAACTTATCCTGGAACTGGAAGAGTTCTGATTCTTCGACGTCATCTTTGACAACCTTGCTGAGTCTAATGGCATCAGACATGGTGTTAAATTTCAAAATGAAATAGACGAAGTCTGCATGATCATCCATGACGTCAAAATTTGGTTGCTTCTCTGAGTTATCTAGCATGCTGGCTAAATCACCCATCTGCCCCATCGCTTCATCCATCATTTCTTGTAAGCCCTCAGATCCTTCAGGAAACTGCATATTATCTATGTCCGTTTCTTCAGTCACTAATAAATCAACACCCTTAGGATGTGGTCGAACTTGAAAGGTCATCATGCCTGTATTCGTGAACTTATCCTCTATCTCTAGTTCGCTGACTAGCTCATAAAAAAGTTTTTCAACCATACCTTGGTTGACTAAAAAGTCACTCATTTTAACATCGTGCTCTTTTAAATCCTCAAATGTCAAAGAAATTTTTATTGTTTTATCATTAATTTGTTTGTATTCCATAGGTTAACCCCGCATTTCATTTCATTTCATTAGTACACACAGATACGATATCATCTCTGAACACTCATTATATCACAAAAGCGCTAATTTTAGCGCTCGTGTGTGTTTACTGTGCTTTTTTGACTTTATAGATAGAAAAAATGACCACTATCTCAGGCTAGAAACATCATCTCTATCAGGTTATAAAACTTGTGCCAGAAATTCTTGTGTCCGCACTTCTTTTGGATTATCAAATAAGGCTTTTGGCTCACCAGACTCGACTATTTTACCATCTGCCATAAAAATCACACGATCCGCCACTTCTTTAGCAAAGCCCATCTCATGTGTGACGATAACCATTGTCATGCCATCCTTAGCCAGATTTTTCATAACAGATAAAACATCGCCTACCATCTCAGGGTCCAAGGCTGATGTTGGCTCATCAAAGAGCATCACATCTGGATTCATGGCTAAGGCACGCGCAATTGCTACACGTTGTTGTTGCCCACCAGATAGGCTTTGTGGATAGGCGTCGACTTTATCAGATAAACCGACTTTAGCTAGTAAAGCAATAGCAACCTCTTTGGCAGCCTCTTTTGTTAATTTACCCGTATTAACTGGTGCTAAGGTTAGATTATCGAGAACTGTCAGGTTAGGAAATAAGTTAAACTGTTGGAAAACCATGCCCATTTTTTCGCGATGCTTAAAGACGTCTGTTGCTTTATCAGCAATATTTGTGCCTTCAAAATAAACATCGCCTTTTGTTGGTGTCTCAAGCAGATTCATCGTTCTTAGAAAAGTTGATTTCCCAGAACCTGATGGTCCTATCATCACGACAACTTCGCCTTTTTTTATCTCAATATCTAAGCCTTTTAACACTTCGTTTTTACCGAATGACTTATGCAAGCCTTTAATTTCAATCAAATTTGGTGTGGTCATTTCACATATCCTCTCCCAAGTTTTTTCTCAAGTAGGTTAATCAAGCGACTCGTGATAAAGGTGACGACAAAGTAATAAACCGCAACGAGTAACCAAGGTGATAAGCTTTGATAGGTTGTTGAGCTCGTCGTCTGTGCACCATTATAAAGCTCCATGACACCAATAGTAGCAAGGAGTGAGCTATCTTTTATGATGGTCACAAATTCATTACCTAAGGCTGGTAAAATGTTCCGAATCGCCTGAGGTAAAATGACCTTAATCATCGTTTGGCGTGGTCGAATGCCTAATGAGTAGGCGGCTTCTGTCTGGCCTTTTGGCACTGCATTAATCCCACTTCGGACGATTTCAGCCACGTAAGCACCTGAATTCATCGACAAGACGATGATACCTGGCACAAGACGTGACAAATCTTCCGTTAAAATACCTAGTTGGAATTCTGGTAGTGGCATCTTACCAAGTACCTGAAACCCAATCATAATCTGTACTAACATGGGTGTTCCACGAAAAACTTCTATGTAAATATTTGCTAACCAGCGAATCGGGCGCACACTAGATAACTTGCCTAAAGCGATCAAAGTCCCAAGAATCGTCCCAAAAATAACTACGAATGCCGATATCATCAAGGTTATGATCAGGCCATCATTAAAATAGGGTAAAAATTTGTCAATAAAATTAAAACTCATATACAATCTCTTTCTGAAAATAGTTATAAATTATTATAGCACAATAATTTATAAATTCACTTATTTCCTTAGATAATCCTTAAATCAACTTAAATCCCGCACAATATCGTCACAAAAAAAGACGTCAGGCGACGTCTCTTCTCCTCGTTTAGCCAATGATACGTTCTTCTGTATCCATATCAAAGAAATGCCCTTTATTGACATTAAATGTTAAGTCGACATGATCACCTGGTTGACGGAAGTCGCGCGCATCAACTTTTGAGACAAATTCAGTATCGCCGACTTTAGAATAGAGCATCGTTTCAGCACCTAGTAACTCAGAAACAACAACCTCTGCTCTGACATGTTGATTTGGAAAGACATCCTGCACGATTGCTTCAGCTGAGATATCTTCTGGTCGAATACCAAACCAGATTTTCTTGCCATCATAACCAGATTTCTTAAGTAATTTTTCTTGTCCTTCTGGTATCTGCATTTTAAGTCCAGCACCATTGCTGATGACACCACCGTTTAGCGTCACTTCAAAGAAGTTCATGGCAGGGCTACCAATGAATCCGGCAACAAATTTATTAGCTGGTTCATTATACAGATCTTTCGGTTCCCCAATCTGTTCGATACGACCTGTCGTCCCATCAGCACTTTTAGCCGCACTCATGATGACAATACGGTCAGCAAGCGTCATCGCTTCTGTCTGGTCATGGGTAACGTAAATCGTTGTTGCCCCAATACGACGGTGAATCTTTGCAATTTCAGCACGCATCGATACACGCAGTTTAGCATCCAAGTTTGACAAAGGTTCATCCATCAAGAAGACTTTTGCATCACGGACGATGGCACGGCCCATAGCCACACGTTGACGTTGACCACCTGACATATCAGCAGGTTTACGATCTAGTAATTCTGTCAAACCAAGGATGGCAGCGGCTTCTTCTACCCGCTGTTTAATATCGTCTTTCTTATATTTACGAAGTTTCAGACCAAATGCCATGTTATCAAAAACAGTCATATGAGGATAGAGGGCATAGTTCTGGAAGACCATAGCAATATCACGGTCTTTAGGTGCCACATCGTTCATCCGGACATTATCGATCGAGAACTCACCGCCAGTGATATCTTCAAGTCCAGCAATCATACGCAAGGTTGTTGATTTACCACAGCCTGATGGCCCAACAAATACGATGAATTCTTTATCCTTAACGTCTAGGTTAAAATCTTCTACTGCCTTTATTTTAGCATTTGGATAAACTTTATCTACATGTTCTAGTTTAAGTGTTGTCATTTGGCCTACCTCTTTTTATTTGATAACTCTATTTTATAGCAACCGCTTTCATTTTGGTATGAACAAAAAGCCTATTTTTTTTGTACAATCTGCTTTTTATGCCAAAAAGTGTAGCCTATCACCTTTCTATATCACTTTCAGTAAAAAATAGAAAAAACGCATTACCAGTAGGGTAATACGAGTTCTCATTTTCTTAAAAACTTTGACGTTTCGCTTTACGTTCAGAACGGCCTTGTGCACGACCTTCAATCCGTTTTTTAGCTGTCTTTTGTTTGTCAATTTCCCAGCCAATTTTTTTCTTGTAAGCTGGTTTGATGTGTTTCTTCTTCTTCTTAACTAGCCCAATCATCGTGATATCAAGCGCTTCTCTTGATTTTTCACGTTTCTTACGACGATCACGATCATAAGAGTCTACAATTTCACCATCTTTGATCACTTTTGGTGTAAATTTAATGCCTGTTTTCTCAAGTTCCTGAATGGCTGCATCATCAGAGGGTTGATAAAGCGTAATCGCTGTACCACCCATGCCATTTCGACCAGTCCGACCAACACGATGGACAAAGAATTCCAAGTCACGTGGAATCCCATCATTGATGATATGACTCACACCTTCGATATCGATACCACGCGCAGCTAAATCTGTCGCGACAACATATTGATAGTCAAGATTTTGAACGGCTTTCATGATCCGTTTACGTTCACGTGGCGGTACACCCCCATGAATCTTAGCAACTTTAAAGCCATTATTGGTTAAGAAGCTATGTAATTCATCTGCACGGTCTTTTGTATTAGCGAAAATCATGGCTAGATAGGGATTAAGTGTTTGCAAAATCTCTAGGATAGCGCCATTATTACCACGGCCCTTAGTTGAGAAGACCCAGTTATCGATGGTATCACTGATGACTGTTTTGGTTGCAATTTTTTCCATGACTGGATGATTGAGGTATTTTTTAAGAAAAGGTTGCAATTTTTGTGGAATCGTTGCAGAGAAAACGAGCATCTGTACTTTTTTGTCAAAGGTACTGGCGATTTTATCAACTTCTGTCAAAAATCCCATGTCTAATGTCATGTCTGCTTCATCAATGACGAAGATACTTGCTGTATACGTCTTGAGTGCTTGTGCATTGATCAAATCCATAACACGACCAGGTGTCCCGATCACGATATGCGGTTGCGAGCTGCCTAATTTTTCAATTTGACGTTTCTTATCTGTCCCACCAACAAAGTTTGAAATCTTGATGCTGTCATCAAACTTCGTAAATGCCATCGCTGCATTATAAATTTGCGTCGCAAGTTCTCTAGAGGGTGCCGTAATAACCGCTTGAACACCATCAATCTCTGTATTTATTTTTTGGAAAATCGGCAATAAAAAGGTATGGGTTTTCCCAGAACCTGTTTTAGATTCGCCGACAATATCACGCCCTTCAAGCGCAATCGGAATCAATTTTTCTTGTACGGGTGTTGCTGTTTTAAAGTGTATAGTCTCTAATGTCTCATTAATAAACGGTTTAAAATTAAAATCTGTAAATAACATATTATTCTCTTTTTTTCTAGTAGTCGTTCTACCATTATAACATAAAAAAAGCGCCAAATTATGCTTTATCGCCTTAACACCATGACCAATTTCAAAATAAGTAACAATTTGCGTCAGTATTTTATCATTTTATTCTCGTATTAGGTGTCCATAAAAGACAAATCCAAAAAACTATCATTAAGCTTTCCCAATGATAGTTGTCTGATCATGCTTGCCAATAAGCTGGTCGTTTTTTTTCATAGGCAGTGATTAAGTCTGCATATTCTAGTGTAATACCGATATCATCTAAACCATTGACAAGTTTGCGTTTCCATTCGGCATCAATTTCAAAAGTAAAATCACCTTTTGACGTCCTGATGACTTGATTTGGTAGATCAATCTCGATCGTGTCATCTGGTGATAAGCCCGCCAGTATCTGACGTGTTTCCAGTGGCTGTACAATCGGTAGAATGCCATTTTTCAATTCATTATTATAATGAATATCTGAAAATGAGCCTGCAATAACCGCATGGAAACCATAATCTTTAATTGCCCATGCCGCATGTTCACGTGACGACCCTGACCCAAAGTTATCTCCTGAAATCAAGATCGTCGCTTGACGATATTCCGGGTGATTGAGAATAAAATCTGGATTGTCACTTTCGCCGTCGCTTAGGTAACGCCATTCGAAGAACATATTTTTCCCAAAGCCAGTTTTATCTGTTGATTTCAAAAATTGTTTGGGAATGATTTGGTCTGTATCGATATTGTCATTCATGATCGGCACAGTGGTACCTTTATATACTGTAAACTTGTCCATTAAGCAACGACCTCCCGTGCATCTACAAATTTGCCATTGATTGCAGCGAGTGCTGCCATTACAGGGCTACAGAGATGTGTCCGTGCCCCATGACCTTGGCGCCCTTCAAAGTTACGATTTGATGTTGAGGCGCAGTGAACGCCTTCTGGCACGTGGTCTGGATTCATGCCCAGACACATCGAACATCCTGGCTCCCGCCATTCAAAGCCTGCATCTAGGAAGATTTTATCTAAACCGAGTGCTTCAGCTGCTTCCTTAACTGGACGACTACCTGGTACGACAATAGCAGTCAATGTCGATGCGATTTTTTGCCCCTTAACGATTTCTGCGGCTAACTGTAAATCACTTAACCGTGCATTGGTACAAGACCCGATAAAGACATAGCCCAGATCGATATCTGATGGCTTACCACCTGGTTTTAAATCCATGTAAGTGTAGGCACGTTCATCATTAAAATCTTTAATTTCAGGGAATGATTCGGTAAACTCGATCCCCATCTCTGGATTAGTGCCCCAGGTTACCATCGGTGCAAGTTTTGAGACATCTATGGTAATCACTTTATCATAGACAGCATCTGCATCAGAAGGGAGGGTCTCCCAGTCAGCAATAGCCGCAGCCATATCTTTAGGAGAGAACTCACGACCAGCCACATAGTCATAGGTTTTTTGATCGGGATTCATCAGGCCAATTTTTGAGCCGAATTCGATGGCCATATTACAGATGGTCATCCGCTCTTCCATCTCAAGATCAGCAACCGCTTCTCCAGTGAATTCAACAGCATACCCAACACCCGCATCAACGCCATGTTTGGCAATCAAGGCCAGAATGAAGTCTTTAGAGTAGACCCCTTTAGCTGGTTTGCCGATGAAGTCAACTTTCATTTGCTTTGGTTTCACTTGCCAGAGGGTTTGGGTCGCAAAGACATGCTCAACTTCACTGGTCCCAATACCAAAGGCGATCGCGCCGAAAGCACCATTTGTCGCCGTATGTGAATCACCACAAACAATGACCTTACCTGGTTGGGCGTTTCCTGTTTCTGGACCCACCATATGGACAATACCTTGACGTGCAGAACCATGTGTCGCCGCATCAATCCCAAATTCTTCAACATTTCTGGCTAAGGTATCAATCTGATTTTTAGAAATCAAATCAGAAATGTTGAAAATATCAACTGTCGGCACATTATGGTCGGTTGTCCCAAACGTTAAGTCAGGGCGACGTACCTTACGTCCAGCTTCACGTAAGCCTTGAAAAGCTTGAGGACTGGTTACCTCGTGAATCATGTGGAAATCCACATAAAGGAGTTGGGGCTCAAAGGTCTCACCTGTGATGACGTGACGCTCCCAAAGCTTATCAAAAATTGTTTGTCCCATATTACACTTCTTTCTAGTTGTTTACTATAACATACACAGCACCGATAACGATGATGACACCCAGCCACCATGTCATCTGAAAATACCCTTTTCGCGTCTTATGATGCAAGAGATGACCTGCACTGATCGCACCTAGGCCACCAAATAAAAGCGTTGCTAGTAGGAGCGTTTTCTCGCTGATACGCCACTGCCCCTTTTTCGCACGATGCTTATCTATGGCATATAAGGAAAAGGTGACGAGATTCCAAATAACCAGTATCCCGATTAAACTTAGTTTTATGTTCATGTTTAGGGTCATAGGTGTTTGATAATCGCTTCTGTCATCTCACTTAAGCTGGCTTGACCACCTAAGTCTTTCGTTAAGACACCGGCTAAAAGTGTTTGGTGCACCGCTTGTTCGATATACTCAGCTCCAGTTGTTTCACCAAAACTTTCCCGTAACATCATGGCAACTGACAAGATCATAGAGATTGGATTGGCAATGCCTAAGCCTGCGATATCTGGTGCAGAGCCATGGATAGGTTCATAAAGTGACGGACCATTTTCGGCATGTGATGCTGATGGCATGACACCCAGTGTGCCAGGCAAGACACTTGATTCATCTGATAGGATATCCCCAAAGAGATTTTCTGTCACGATAACATCAAAGTCACTCGGATTTGTGATCATCTTCATGGCTAAACTATCAACTAGGGCATGCTCTAAGGTCACATCTGGATAGTCTTTTGCCACTTCGTCGGCTACGATACGCCATAATTTTGAGGTGGCAAGGACGTTTTGCTTGTCTACAGATGTTACTTTTTTCCCCCTACCGCGTGCGATATCAAAGGCAATTCTGATAATTCGCTCGATTTCTTCATAGCTATAGTCATTGACATCACGTGCAGTACGTTCATTTAGGGTATGTTCCCCAAAGTAAATGCCACCAGTCAACTCCCGAACAACAACGAAGTCCACACCTTCGATAATTTCTGCTTTTAGTGGAGATAAGTGTTTCAATGCTTGAAAAATTTGTACAGGTCGGATATTGGCAAATAGGCCTAGCGCTTTACGTAGTGCTAGCAAACCTTGTTCAGGTCTGACAGCTGCATCATTATACTGGGGACCACCGATAGCTGCTAGCAAAATCGCATCTGCTGATTGTGTTGCTGCAAGCGTGTCATCGGGTAATGGGTGACCTGCCGCATCGATTGCAGCACCGCCAAAGGCTTTGGCCTCTATCGTATAGGTAAAGTTGATTTTAGGTGCAACAGCCGCTAAGACTGCTAGACCTGCTGCCATAATTTCTGGACCAATCCCATCACCTGCTAGGGTTACTATTTTTTTCGTCATGTCATATCCTTTTTTCAATTATAAGTCGGGGGTTGCTTTTTCAGAGATCTTTTTCGTGATGATACCAGCGTTTTCACGTTGTACCAGGGTGTTAGCATTTGAATAGGCAATCGCACTGGCACGTAAGACATCAAAATCTAGACCATTTGCATTAAAGATCGTGCCTGTATCGATATTTTCGACCGTGACATGTACTTCTGCTTGTGCATCAATCCCATCTGTTACAGCCGTAATGTTGTAGCTATCTAGCCTAACTGTGTGGTTGAAGAAGGTATCGATGGCATTGAAGGCTGCTTCGATAGACCCGCTACCAGTTGCGACGGTGTCGATGACCTCCTCACCTTCATTTTTCATGCTAATCGTGACCGTTTGTGTGCCATCTTGATTTGATGTGATAAGTAAGGTATCAAACTGGAAGCCTTTAGGATTCTCAACTGTTGTACCGGCCACTAGTGCTCGAATATCAGCATCTGTGATATCGTGTTTTTTATCTGCTAATGTCTTAAACTTAGCAAAAAGTGACTGACGTGTGTCTTCTGGTACATCTGCAAAGCCGAGCTCATTGATTTTCTCATTAAAGGCATGACGACCAGATAGTTTACCCAGTGGTAGAGAATTTTTCTTAACCCCAACGAGTTCAGGTGTAATGATTTCATAAGTTTCAGGATTTTTTAGCACACCATCTTGGTGGATACCTGACTCATGGGCAAAGGCATTACCACCAATGACCGCCTTATTTTTAGGGACTGGAATACCTGAGAAACGTGAAACAAGTTCTGATGTCGCAAAGGTCTCATTTAGGACGATGTCAGAGGTAGCTTGATAGTAGTCTTGTCTGATTTGAAGCGCTACGGCTACCTCTTCTAAGGCGACATTCCCTGCTCGCTCACCAATGCCATTTATCGTGCCTTCAACTCGACCTGCACCGCCTTTGATGGCTGCGAGTGTATTAGCTGTCGCCATCCCTAAATCATCATGACAATGCGGGCTAAAGATAATCTCGCGATCAGAGACGGTGTTCTCAATCAAAAACTTAAAGGTCTCGTAATATTCAGTCGGTGTTGTAAAACCGACCGTATCTGGAATATTAATATAGGTCGCACCAGCATCAACAGCAGTTTGCACCGCTTTTAATAAGAATGTTTTTTCAGATCGTGTTGCGTCTTCTGGAGAGAACTCCACAACATCAAACAGACTTCTTGCATAGCTGACATGTTCCGTAATCGAGGCAAGGACTTCATCTGGCGATTTCTTTAACTTATAGGCCATATGAATCGGGCTTGTGGCGATGAAAACATGAATCTGTGGAAATTTTGCATTTTTCAACGCTTTTGATACCCCGTCTATGTCTGATTTGACTGCTCTAGCGAGCCCTGTAACTGCTGTTTTCGTCAAGGTCTCAGCGATGAGTTTAACTGCCTCAAATGAGTCTGGACTTGCTGCTGGAAAACCAGCCTCGATCGCTGAAATGCCCCATTTTTCAAGTTGCTTGGCAATCATGACCTTTTCATTGATCGAAAAGTTAACGCCTGGTGTTTGTTCCCCGTCACGAAGACTCGTGTCTAAAAATTCTATTTTACGCATGATACATCTCCTTATAGTTCTAGCTCGTGTGTGATAGTAGTAGCTCATTATACTAGATAATCAGCTGACTCATTAGGTCGATAAATTGATAAAAGAAAAGCGCCTCACCTATAAAGTAAGACGCCTTGCCTGTCCTACTTGATGAATGAACGCCAAACAGGATACGAACGATAAGAGAATTCTCTTAGTACGTATCCTTTACCAACAATCGCAAGTTTGTGTTTGACATTTTCATTCGATCAACCGTAGCACCTTTCATATTTTAATCTAGTTTACCGTTTTGTGACACGTTTGTCAATCATAATCATTAAAAAAAACTATTTTTCGAACAATTCAGTCAATATTGACAGACCAGACTAGTAAAAGCAACTCAAATAGCGAAGTAAATTAACAAAAAAAATAAGCCATAGACTTATTTTCAGCAGTTATTTACTTGGATAAACATCCTTAGAGAACCATTTATCAGAAATCTTTTGGAACTCGCCATCAGTATGTAGCGTTTTGAATGCTTTGTTGATATTATCGACTAATGTTTTATCAGATTTACGCGCACCAACTGCAAAATTCTCGCTTTCATACCCTGTCGTAATGATATTATAATTCGCTAATTCTCCATTTTTGGTCAGATAGTAGTTAGCGTAAACGTTATCTATCAATAAGCCATCGATACGACCGGCTTTTAAATCAAGCAAAGCCGAATTGAAATCATCATAAAGTGTCGCATCATTATCTTTAACGCTATCTTTAAGTATCTTAGTTTGTTTGGTAAAGGCATCATAGCCTGATGAGCCTTGTTGTGCGCCTAAGACTTTGTTTTTCATGCCTGCGACATCATCGATTTTACTTGATTTCTTCGTCACAAGTACTTGTTGATTGGTCATGTAAGGATTGGTAAACTGAACTTTTTTCTCACGTTCTTTTGTTGCAGAGTAACCATTCCAAATCAGGTCAATCGAGCCGTTTTTCAACTCAGTTTCCTTCATGTCCCAGTCGATGGCTTGCATTTTTACCTTAACATCATACTTGGCGAATACGGCATTGGCAAGGTCAATATCAAAGCCGACATTTTTACCATTTTCATCCTTAAAGCCCATGGGTACAAAGGTATTATCAAAGCCAATCACAACTTGTTTTTTATCTTTAATAGAAGTCCAGCTATCTTTGGCTTCTTTTTTGCCACATCCTGCAAGGGTGATAACCGCTACTAACACAGCAGCAAAACTAATCCATTTTTTGAATTTCATATATAATACGTCTCCTAGTCTTTCGTTTTAGCATTTACTTTAACAATGGTATCCGCAATTTTTGTTGCGAAATCCATGTCGTGTGTCACAACAATTTGCGTGATGCCCAATGCTTTGTTCTCTAAAATCAGGTTAGCAACTTGATCTCTCAAGGCTGGGTCAAGCGCTGAGGTTGGTTCGTCATAGCCGATAATTTTTGGATCGATCATCATGGCACGAGCGAGGGCAACACGTTGTTTTTGACCACCTGATAAGCTGAAGGGATAGGCATTTTTTTGTTCAATCACTTCTAAGTCTGTGAGTAACTTCTCAGCTTTTGTGATGGCATCGGACTTACTTATCCCCATTGTTTTAACAGGGGAAAGGGTCAGATTTTCAAGTACGGTCATATGTGGAAAGAGTTGGAAATCTTGGAAGACGAACCCTAGTAGGTTACGTGTAATCAACTCATCTAAGCCGATTACTTCCTCATCAAAAACAACCTGACCAGCATCGATCGACTCTAATCCGGCTAACATGCGAAGTAAGGTCGTTTTACCGCCTCCTGATGGTCCTGCAATAGCGACCACTTCTCCAGCATTGATCGTCAGATTAAAGGCATCAAAGATGACTTTTGTACCAAATTTTTTGGCAATATTTTTTAATTCAAGCATGATTGCCTCCTATTTGTAGTAATCAAAACGTTGTTCGATTTTCTTAGATAAAATGGTGAGCACACCTATCAGGATTAAGTAAATCAAGGCAGCCATCATAATAGGGACGAGTGATACATCACGACTCATGGCGATTTTACCAGCCCTAAGTAGATCACCTAGTCCAACAACATAGATCAGAGATGAGTCTTTAACTAAGGTAATAATTTCATTAAACACTGATGGTAAGACAATCTTCACAACCTGTGGAATTTGGACATAGCGAACCGTTTGCCACTTAGTCAACTTGAGCACTTTTGCTGCTTCTAGCTGACCATTTGGCACTGCCTTTATCCCACCACGGAAAATCTCTGCAAAATAGGCCGCATAGTTTAGGGTAAAGGCGAGCAGCGCTGCTGGAAATCTTGGCAATGTGGGGCCAACCATCGGTAGGGCATAAAAAATAATAATCAATTGGACTAATAATGGCGTGCCCCGCATGATCCAAACATAAATATTAACAAACCAATTGACAATCGGTACGCGTAATAAGAAAGCAAGTAACATCCCTAAAGGAATGGATAAAACGAGTGTCAAGACAAAGACTAGGACAGTCAGTTTCAGACCATCAAATAATTGGGGTAAAATTTCAAAAATATAAGACATCTTTTCTCCATTAGTATAAAGTATCTCTAATCCGTCACCCTAATAGCTGGTCAACTTCAGAGATTGTATACTAAATTATAGCATGATTTAGAGACCTTTTGACAACTTTTTCATTTATCTTTATATTCATTTAACTTTACTATAGCTTAGGCTAGTAAAAATTGCATGTCTTATGTTAAACTAGTAAGTATGACTAATAAAAAAAATACATTATGGATTGGCTTACTCGCGATCATCGTTATTATCGCCTTTGGCTTAGTTTATGTTGCAAACCGACAAAGTGATGCGCCTAAAAAAGAGGCAACGACTAGTTCAAAACAACAAGGCAATGAACAAACATCTAACCAACCTGCTGAGCAGAAACAAACAGATTTACACGTGTTTACTGACTTAGCTAAGGCTGAAAAATTTGATGCTGCTAGTGTAACCGACCTTAAAGTTGAAGAACTTAAGGCAGGTACTGGTGACACGATTGCTGAAACAGATACCATCTCAGCAAACTACAGTGGTTGGAATGCTGCTGGTACGATTTTTGATACCACTAAAAAATCAGCCGATGCCAAACCGACACCGATCGAGTTTCCTCTCTCAGGTGTGATTCCTGGTTGGACAAAAGGATTAGCTGGTAAAAAAGTTGGCGGAATTTATAAGTTGATGATTCCTGCTGATATGGCCTATGGTGATAGAGCGCCTTCAAAAGATACTTCTGGACCACTCGCATTCGTCGTAGAAATCGTCGCTAAAAAATAAGACTTGAGCTTAAAAAAGCAATAGAATCAGCTGATCCTATTGCTTTTTTGTATGGGAAATTCCCCAATGATTCAATCCTGGTCAAATAAAACTGATAAAAACTTCGGCGATTGAAAAGTAAATAAAGACACTGGTTAAGTCAGACATGGTCGAAATAAATGGACCAGAGGCAACTGCTGGGTCAAAACCTAATCGATCCATACCGACTGGAATTAAAGACCCCGCAAGGTTAGCGACGGTAATGGCACAAAACATGGCGACACCAACTGCTAGACCTAGCATGATATTGCCCTTCCACAAACTCACAACGACAAAAATCGTCAGTCCTGTGACAGCTCCTGTTACCAATCCGGTGGTAATTTCTGTCAGAATCAGATCAAAAAACGACTTATTCTCATCGTCATTAAGTGAAATCCGACGAACTGATACGGCTAGAGACTGTGTCCCAGCATTACCTGCTGTCCCCGTAATTAAGCTGATAAAAATCGCCAAAACAGAAGCGCGACTTACTAAACCATCAAAATGGTCGATAAGACTAGCTGTCCCCATCCCTAAAAATAAAAGGGCAACTAACCAGGGCAAGCGTTTAGCCGCAGACTGAATTGGATTCTGATTGACATTATCGGTATTAACCCCGGCAAGACCAGAGTAATCACTTTGCGCTTCCTCGTCGATAACATCGATGATATCATCGACGGTTACAATCCCTAGCATCAGATTATCATGACTAATGACAGGCAGGGCGAGTAAGTCGTAGTCCCTAAAATAACGGGCGACACGCTCTTGTGGTTCATCAACGTCAACCTTGATAATATGCTCGTTCACAATATCAGATATCAGCGTATCATCATGTGAAATTAGGAGGCTACGTAGCGAAATAACGCCTAGCAGTTGCTTACCACTGTCTAAGACATAGACATAGTAAATGGTTTCCGCATCTTCCGCTGTCGCCTTGATCACGGTCATGGCCGAACTTACCGTTTGATTCGCAACAACTGCCACAAACTCTGTTGTCATTAAAGAGCCTGCAGTTTCCTCATCGTAGTGCATGAGGTTACGTATCTCTGATACATTTTCTGGTGCCATCAAGGTGAAGATGGAACGGCGTTCTCGCTTGCTTAAATTTGTTAAAATATCTGCAGCATTATCTGTTGACATCTCATCAAACATGGCTGATAGATATTCAGGAGAAATTTCTTTGAGGTAGGGCTTGATATCAACTGCATCAAAATCTAGATTCTCAAAAATTTCTGATAATTCTTGGGGAGAGAGGATACTATAAAGTTCCAACCGCTCAGTTTCTGTAAAATCAAGATAAAACTGGGACTGATCGTAGATATGATGGTCGAGAAATCCTTCCCTAAATGCTTGAATGTCGTTATCCTCAAGCAGTTCCTGTAACGCTAAAAAAACATTTTGTGGATCTGGACTGTTATCAGTCATCTCTTAAGGACCTCCTTCATTCATTTTTTATTGCACAACAAATCTGTTCCGCAACACTAAGCTTATACACAGATTATCATCTCTTTGCACAGTCGTCTATCCTTATATTTTATGCCTATATGGCGCTCGAATGTTGCATTCACTACCTGCAATTTCATCATCCTAATCGCGTGCTATTACGCACTTTGCCTTGTTATTATAGCGCAAAGCATTCGCCATGTAAACCAGCTTACCTTATTTATATCGGTCATTTTAAAGCAAACTGGCCATATCCTTTGGTAAACTAGCCTCTAGATTGATGATTTCCCCTGAAAAAGGATGACAAAAACTTAGCGTGTGGCAATGTAGCGCCTGTCGTAATATCTGATCACGATACCCACCATATAAATCATCCCCTAATAAAGGTGCACCTAGATAGGCAAAATGCACCCTTATCTGGTGGGTCCGACCTGTATGTAGCTGAATATCCACTAAGGTAAATTTGGCATGTGAGGCGATAGTCTGATAAGAGGTATGGGCATATTTAGCCGTTGGATGCTGCTGATCTACGACTGCTCGCTCTATGATAGAGCCATCTTTACGACCAATGGGCACTTTAATCTCTCCAGCTGACAATAATTGACTTGATGTGTGCACTAAAGCATAATAACGCTTGGTCAGCCCTTTTTGCTGTAATAACTTGTCCATCCGACTATGGGCATAGCCATGCTTAGCAAACAGCATGAGGCCTGATGTATCTTTATCTAATCTGGTCACAACATGTACTTTTTGATTGTCATAGTCCTGGGCTTTTAAGTAGCCAGCGACAAAGTTACTCATGGTCTTGTCTGGATAATTTTGACCTGTCACACTGGCAATCCCAGCAGGCTTATCAATCACGAGTAAGTGGTCATCTTCATAGACTATGTTTAAGGACATTTCTTGCTGAACCAAGGTAGGTGTCGCTTGTTCTGACGGAATATCGACAATAACTTGATCATTTTTTGCTAATTTAAAAATGGCATTTTCTCTAATGCCATTGACCAACAATTGACCACCATCGAATTTGATTTTGGCCAATAATTTTTTGGAGATCCCCTGCTGTTTGAGTAAGGTTTTTAGCAATACACCATCCTGGGTCGCTTGAAAGGTGAATCTCATTTTACTTCCCCAATAAAGGCATTTTTTACACGATGCCAAAAGCCTGTATGACCACCATTTACAAAGGCAATCTCCCCACCATCAAGGCTATAGGTAACTGAGGCAATCTTATCGTAAAAATATTCTAACTGATCTACTGTTAGCAAGTAATCATCGGCATCTTCTAGGACAAAGGTCACTGTATCCTTAGCAGCTATAATCATGGGCGCACCAAGTGTTCGATAAACAAGGTTGTTAAGTGAGGCTACCTCAGTCACTTGAAAGGCTTTAACCCGGGGATGCATCACTGCACCACCAATTGATTTATTATAGGCAGTCGATCCTGTTGGCGTTGATACCGACAAGCCGTCTCCTCTAAATTTTTCAAAAAGAAAATCTGAAATCTTAAAATCAGCAACCAAGGTTTTTGACGCACGCTTAATAATCGATTCATTTAGTGCAAGGTGCGTCTTCACGCTACCATCAGTAAAGTGAATCTGGACCTTTAAAAGCGGATATCTAAAGGCTTCAGAAGGGTCTTCATGCTTAATCGCATCTACTAATTTATCTAGTTCATGCTCCTGAAAATCGGCATAAAACCCTAAGTGTCCTGTATGGACACCTATAAATCTGACGGTTTCAAGCTGTGTTTCATAGTAATGAAGTGCAGCTAATAAAGTCCCATCTCCGCCAACAGAGATGACGATATCTGGCTGTTTTTCATCAAATATAAAGCCAGCTGCAAGACATAAGGCCTCTAGTTCAGCAGCTATGACCGTTGTCTTGTCATAATGATTTTTTATTATCCAAACTTTTTTACCAGTTGTTTTCTTCATCAAAATCATCCCGATTTTCTACGCCATCATCAACCTTACGGCGTGATGGGTTAAATAGCAGCTGTGCTTCTTGGATCTCTTCACGAATCTTACTCATTTCTTCATCTAAGGCAAAAGCTATCTTGGCTGTCGTTGCTAGACGTGTCTTCAACTCCTCTGGAAAGGCACCTTGATACTTATAGTTGAGAGAATGCTCGATGGTTGCCCAAAAATTCATAGCTAAGGTTCTTATTTGAATCTCAGCAAATATTTTTTTCTGACCATTCACCATCTCGACCGGATATTCGATCACAACATGATAGCTTCTATAGCCAGATTCTTTTTGATGATGAATATAATCGCGTTCTTGAATAATTCTGAAATCATCTCGATTCCGTAGCAAGCCCAGTACTTCATCTACGTCTTCCACAAACTGCACCATGACGCGAACACCAGCAATATCTTGCATCTCAGCGATATTTTCTGATGTAAAACCTCGCAAGCGTGCCTTATTCTTTATCGATTCAGATGGTTTAACGCGACCCGTCACAAATTCAATCGGCGAATGACGATTTTGTTTTTGATATTGTTTTCGAGCGCCACGTAATTTAATTTTTAATTCCCCGACCGCTTGAATATAGGGATCAAGGAAGGATTCCCAGTTAAATTTTTCTGTCATAATTTGATACCGATTATTCATAGTTGTTTATATCGTTCGTGTATAACGCAGCAATCCCTTGTCTGCTTAAGCTTGTCGTCATAAATACAAGTTTACCAACAGCAGGCCTATATATCATGACTTGCTAGTTAGCGACCTACCACTCACTATTTTTCCTTATATTTTCACTAGATAGCAAGCTGTAAACACTTGCTATCTTCTCTTTTTTCAAGTACAATGAAAATAATAATTACTAGTTAATTTTACCATAAACTACGAGGATTTTCTATGAAAACAAATCTTGAAATTGAATATAAAACATTGCTCAGTCTATCAGAATTTGATCAACTCAGCAAACGATTTAATCACATCAAACCTATCCGTCAAACCAATCATTATTTTGATACACCCGACCTAAAGCTTAGGAAAAACAAACTGTCTTTACGTATCCGTACCTTTAGTGATGCTGCTGAGATGACACTAAAAATCCCGCAACGCGTTGGCAATATGGAACATAATCTTGCCCTCACTTCTAAGCAAGCTACGGCCATCTTGAAGGCTGACAGTTTACTCGGTCATGGTGCCTTACTTCAGAGTATGCTTGAGTTACTAGATCAGTATACAATTGATCTAGACGCGATTCACACGCTAGGCTCTCTTACGACTACCCGTCGTGAATATCAGACACCGATTGGTCTAATGGCCTTAGATCGAAACGAATATACAAACAAAGTCGATTATGAGCTAGAATTAGAAGTTGAGGATGCCGGCTTAGGCGAGCAAAACTTCAATA
Source organism: Pseudolactococcus piscium (assembly GCF_002441695.1). GTDB lineage: Bacteria > Bacillota > Bacilli > Lactobacillales > Streptococcaceae > Pseudolactococcus > Pseudolactococcus piscium. Next base: position 1,464 of record NZ_JXJW01000024.1, on the reverse strand, counting down.
CGTTCTTAAAAGAAAACAAGATTGAATATCGCTATGCCCGTAGCAAGGTCGTGCGCTTCCTTGAATCGATTGGCAAGATGTCTTAACACGCCTATCCTTATTTCTTAAAAAAATGGCAGTCAACTATACTTTCATGATATCACGAGACATAGTAAATATTTCTATCTCTAGCTAATTTTTGGTAAACTATAGGTAATCGAATGCTATCTCACCAGCTAAGCAATGCTGAGATAGACCACGCATTGCTCTATATTGTATTGCCAACACAAACCGGGTCAGCAAAGCAAGCCGAGTAAGATGCATTGTCGCACACTATAGCTAGTTTTTAGAGACATTTTTTAGAAATCAGGTATTGTCATGAGTCAAGAAATCCAGCATTACTTTACTATTTTTGCCGATGATTTTGGTGTTTTTGATACACACACCTATGATTGGTTTCTCCATCCAGTCGTTACGCCTACTGCCATAAAAGAGATGCGGCATCATTATCAGCTACCTAAGACGATTGCAACCTATAATGCCTTATTTGACAGGGTCAACAAGGCCACTTTGGATTATCTGACGGTTAATTTTGCAGGTCGCCATACTGGCCGTCAGTTTCTACTCGCACTCCAGGATGAGATGCAAGGTAAAACACCTCTTGCTTATAACAACAAGGTATTGATCAAAATCCTACATCGCCTGAAATTTGATGTATCTGACTTTATCAGATACTATCACTTTGCTCAGACTAGTCTGATACAAGAACAAAAAAACTTCCATTCCGAACGATTAACCATCTTGCCTTCAACCTTAATTTACTTTCAAGATGATGTGATTAGGATTGATGCTTTGGCACAGCGTCAAATATTTGCATTTCTCAATGAAAAAACAGCTGAACGCTAGTCGTCGAGATTTCAATAAAGAACGTTAACAAAAACAGCTAAACAGGCATTACAAGCACAAAAAAGCAGCGTTGCGAACGCTGCTTTTTTTCTGGCTTTATCATAGATCGTATGGGAATTATTGCCCACACGATTTGACAAAGCGCCTTTTTACTATACCTATTTCAAATTATTTAAAGCTGTATTGAAACTTGAATTTAATGCGCGTGCTTCATCTTCAAGTAGTCGAGTTGCCCGTTTAGTTTCTGATAAAAATGCTTCATTAAGCTGATACATTCTATTGTCTAGCATGTGTAATTCGTGGCTGCTTTGCGGCATAAGTGAGTACACGTTTTCCATTAAGCGTGAGCGTTCGCGGTTAAATGCATTTTCTTTTTCAAGGATTGCCTCTTTTTGACGCTGGTATTTTCGTTTATCATCATAGTAGTTTTCTTCGAGTCGTACACGTTGTCTTAGTTTATCTGCCATGATTTTAACACCCTTTCACTGGAGACCCAAATACTAGCTGCTTCATATTTTTTAAAAACTCCTGACCAGCCTCTGAAGCTTTACCCGTCAAAGCACCTGTCAAGTCTCCAGG
>NZ_JXJW01000023.1 GCF_002441695.1 Pseudolactococcus piscium | reverse complement strand
TAACTATCTAAAACAAATTAAACCGACGGATTTTGCGGATGCCATCGGTAATCAATTTTTAAAATTGGTGTTGGCACCAAATGAGCCCAATACCAAAACTGGCCAAACAACGATTTAACGTCAGCACAACGTATTGACATTATCTTACGCAGTAGTGACTTGATTGATGAGATTGTAGGTCAAGCAAAATCTAACCAAGGAAAGCGCAACGATTTAACTTCGGGTTCCTCGGAACCCGAAGTTAAGAACGAAAGAACAAATGTAAAGCTTGCCGAATTAGCAAACACAAGCACAGCAACTGTTCAGCGTATGAAAAAGGTTAAAAAAGAGTCTCCCGAACTGTATGAACAAGTCGTAAAAGGCGAGAAATCTATCACTGTCACGCGGGTATTTATTAATTTAGGGAAAAAAAGCGTATATGCGCAGAAACGAGTAACATGGAAATAAACCAAATTTTTGGAGATGAATTTTTAAAAAGTTTGAGAGAACAATCCAAGCTAGCGTATTTACAAGGTGTTGAGGACGGCAAGAAACTTAATAAAAAAAGAGGTTTCGGTAACATCGTTAGAGCTCAAGAAGAAACAGGTTTTGGACGTGATGCGATTACTAAATTACGAAAAGAGAAGAAAATATCTTTTGTAAAAAATGGTAGTAAGTACCTGTACGACCTAGACGAGCTATACCACTATATGCAACGGAATAAAACATGGTCAAAATAATTTTTGAATAGACGAATCAAAAAGCGCATAGTCGCGTGAAATAAAGTAAATTTAAAAGAAATAAAACAACGGTTTATTATTTTTAAAAAGTTAAATATACATTTTTGTTGACAAATCGTACCCTTAAATATACAATAGTAGTCAAGATAACTTCACAGGGTCTGCCTGTGGACTGAGAAAGTACTCTGACTATTATAGTTGGAGTATTTTCTTTTTATATTGGAGAACATGGATGCCTTTAGAGTTTAGAAGTTTAGATGAGCAAGTAAAATTATTGAATAGTCGAGGTTTGACTATCAAAGACCCCGATAAAGCAAAACAATTATTATTAAGATCAAACTATTACGACATTGTTAATGGACATGCTAGCTTTTTGCAAAGTAATACTAATAAATATAAAGAAAATTCTACATTTGAAGAACTATATGCAATATATATGTTTGATAAAAATATAAAAGTTACATTCTTTGGATACATAGAAAAAGCTGAATCACTTATACGAACATCAATAGCTTACTATTTTTCAAAAAATCATACCGAAAGTTGGGCTTATTTGCATACACACAATTTTCAAAATGAACCATTAAAAACAAGTAGACTGTTTTCATCTTTAGAAAAGACAATTAACCGTTATAACAAAAAATATCTAAACAACTCAATTACCCATTACATGATAAAAGAAAAAGAAATACCTTTATGGGTTTTGGTTAATTTTTTAGAGTTTGGGCAATTACGAAATTTCTATAAATTAATGCTTCTAGAAGATAAAATAGAAATTACAAATTATTTAAGCGAAACTTTTAACAAAGAATACAATAAAGATATTGACTTAAAACCAAGTCAAATCGATAGTTATTTAGAAAATTTAAATGAAGTTCGAAATATAGTTGCGCATGACAATAGGCTATTAAAACTAAAACTGAAGAAACGCGCAAAATACAACAGTTCAGTAGCTAATAATATGGAGCCCAATCATTTAGACAGTGTATTTCACGTCCATCTATCTATGCGACTTTTCTTATCAAAAAACCAATTTGATTTATTTTGTAATAGTATACGAAAAAGAGAAAAAAACTTAGGTAAGTATCTCACTAGTTGTGAAACTACAAAAATACTAGGATCAATAGGATTCCCTGATAAATGGTTTAATCTGGTAAAGGATAACAAATAAATATATAAAACCCCCACTCGACGCGTGTGTGAAACTATCCATAATAAAAAGAGGGTTGTATATATCGTTACCGTGTTACCCTTGCGTTACTCTACTTTTTAGAACGGTAACGCTCTAACCCCTTGATATATATAGCTTTATACTCTTTTGTTACCTTGTTACCTTAAATAATCCTATATTAATATAAATTTACCTATCTAAACAACTAGTAAACTGGTTAACTTTTATGTGCTATATACTATATTTCATTTCTCATACCTCAATTGCCTTGCCTGACAATAGAACTGGAGAGAACATGAATATAAAAAAAGTCACAAAAAAAGACGGTACAGTAATGTACCGAACTAATATTTATCTTGGCGTGGATAGTCTAACAGGTAAGCAGGTCAGAACAACTGCTACTGCTAAAACTCGTAAAATGTGCGAGATCAAAGCTAATCAAGCTATTAATAATTTTATCAGTAATGGGTCTACTATTGCAAGGGAAAAAGTCATCTTTCGTAATTTTAAATCCTTGGCTATGAGCTGGTTTGATGGTTATAAGTTATCAGTCAAAGTTAATAGTATAAGGGTAGCTGAAAACTTTTTAAAGGTCTATATACTACCCTCTATTGGCTCATATCAGCTTGATAAGATAAATTCTATACTATTACAGGGTATCGTTAATCAGTGGGCTAGGAACGCTAATACTGCCACTATAACCAATGGTAAAAGAAGTAAGGGGAATTCCAAAGACTATAAATTACTGCTTAACTATATAAAGCGCATATTAGACCATGGCATGCAACTAGGTGCAATTAATAGCAACCCTGCCGTGAATGTGATACCTCCCAAGCTGAAGGCTAGGACGACTAATAAAATCAAGTATTTTGATAATGATGAACTTAAACAATTCTTGACTTACCTTGATACTTTAGATGATACCCCAATAAATATGATGCACGTTACTATGTATCACTTTCTACTCGCTACTGGCTTACGTATAGGTGAGTGCTTAGCTCTCTCATGGTCTGATATTGACTTTAGTGATGCGACTGTTTTGGTAAACAAAACTATTATAACGACCTTAGATACTGGTAGAATAGTTCAGAATGGTGCCAAAACAAGACAAAGCAATAGAACGGTATCACTTGATAAAGATAGTTGTAAATTGCTGAAAAATTGGAAAAAAACGCAAAGCAAAGGCTTATTGTCTCTAAAGGATATACCTGTCTTTTCTTACAACGGTCATTCTTACACCTATGCCAACGAAAGTCAAAAGCTTCAAGTACACTTTAAAAGTGCAAAGGTTCATAATATTGGCTTCCACGGCTTTAGACACACTCACGCTAGTCTATTGATGAACGCTGATGTCAACCCAAAAGAGATACAACATAGATTGGGTCACGCTGACTATTCTATTACCATGAACACATACAGCCACCTTTCCGAAAACAAGAAAAAAGATACTGCAGAAAAATTCAGCAATATCCTAAAAGCGTTATAATTTTAAGTCGAACGTAGTTAAAAGCGTAGTTAAATCTTTTTCTAACTCCTACAACCCCTTTAAACAAGGCTTTCCTAGACTTATTTTATATAAGCTCTCATTATAACAAAAAATATAGACTTTGACTTGCTGGATGCTACTAAGGCTAGGTAGTTTTAATTGATGAGTTGACTTATTATTTCAAACTACCTGATTAGCTTGCTAAGTCCAAAAAACCTCATTTCCTAAGGAGAAATGAGGTCTGCTAATCTATTAATCATACATTTGATGTCTTGACAAAGACATCTGATGGCTACTTTAAGGTGTTTCTTGTTCTGCTGCTACAAAATCTTTTAGTTTTACGGACACGATTTTCGAGATGCCGCCTTCTTGCATGGTGACACCATACATGACTTTAGCAGCCTTCATCGTGCCTTTTCTGTGGGTGACAACGATAAACTGACTATTTTCATCGAAACGGGTCATATAATCACCAAATCGTTTGACATTTGCTTCGTCTAGGGCTGCTTCAACTTCATCAAGAACGACGAACGGTACTGTTCTAACGCGTATAATCGAGAATAGTAAGGCTAAGGCAGTCAAAGATTTTTCACCACCACTCATGAGATTCAAACTCGCCAGTTTTTTACCTGGTGGTTGCACATCAATCTCGATACCTGCGGTCAACAAATTTTCAGAATTCAAGATGAGATCAGCTTGACCGCCACCAAACATCTGTGTGAAGTTGGTTTTAAAGGCTAGTCTAATCGCTTCAAAAGTTGTCTTAAATTTAACCTTGACCTCATCATCCATCTCATCAATCGTCGCTTCTAACAAGGCTTTGGCATTCAGCAAATCATCTTTTTGCGTATTTAAGAAGTCACGTCGCTGATTGACCTCATCAAATTGATCGATAGCTGCCAGATTGACAGGGCCTAATCTACGAATTTGTGTTTCAAGTCCTTGGAGTTGTCGCTCACTTTCTGGTAAGTTGGTGAGCTCCTGAGCCAAGGCTTTTGCCGCTTCAAAACTCATCTGATGCTCATCAATTAATTTATTTTGACGTTTTATCAAAAGACTTTCTAATGACTCTAATGATAAGGCTAGTCTTGTTTTTTGAGCAAGCAAATCTTGTTTTTCTCTATTGGTTGTTGCGTAAGTTGACTCTAACTCATCGAGTTGTGCCGTCAAGTCTTCACGCTCAAACTTAAGTGAGACCATTTTGATGCTGGTCGCATCAAATTTTTCACTGACCTTGCTCAAGTTTTCTGATAGTGTTGCTAGACGGTCTGCAGTTAAGCCTGCATCTTGTGTCTCATTTTCAGCAGATAAGGCCTTAATTTCTTGATCAAGGGCACTTTTTTCGGCAGTCAAGCGCTTAATTTCAGTCGTCTCATGCCGGATATCAGAAAGGATGTCATTACAAGCCAATTGTTTGCCTTGCAAGTCTTGTCTTACCTGCTCCGTCATCACTTTAATTTCTGATTGACTACTTTTCAGTTGCGTAATAGCCGTGTTGATTTCGTCTTTTTCGACCGCTATCGTGTCCAGACTTTCTGTACTGGATAGATTTTCAGCCTTGAGTTTATCAACACGTGTCTGCTCACCAGACACATTTGCCAGTGCCAGACGACTCGCTATATCTGCTTTTGTAGCCAAAAGTGCTTGCTCTTTTAGGGTGCATGCTTGGCTGTCAAGACGACTCGCTTCACCTTTTTGACGGAGGTCAGAAAGGGTTGCGTTTACTTCACGCCTCTTGGCCTGCACGTCTTGAAGTTGGGTTTCTAATGCTCTGAGCTGTGTATCAAAGCCGATCACTTGTTGTGTTAACTCGTCGATCTCCACATTTGTAAAGGTTGTCGACTGCTTCTTATTCGCACCACCGGAAAAAGAGCCACCTGGTCTGATCTCTGTCCCATCCAAAGCCACAATCCGTACCGTAAAATTCAAGGCACGCGCAATCTTGCTTGCATTGTCATTATTATCGACAATCAGGACACTGCCTAGTAAATTTGATAATGCTGGTGCTAACTGGGCATCGTAAGATACCAAATTTTGTGCCACATCAACAAAACCAGGCATACCTGAGACTTGCGCTAACTTACTAAAGTATCTTGGTTTAATGGTCGTCAGTGGTAGGAAAGTGGCTCTGCCTAAGCGTTGCGCTTTCAAAAAGTTAATGGCTGCTTTTGCTGCCTGTTCGTCAGATACGACAACGTTTTGAGATCCTGCCCCTAGGGCGATGTCTATAGCAGTCGCATATTTTTTATCAAACCTAATCAGATCTGCTATTGCGCCTATCACACCTGGTAATTGATCTGACGCTTGTAAAACCGCCTTAACCCCTTGATAGAAGTTGGCATGAGACGCCCTGATATTTTCAAGACTTGACAAACGTGCCTTGGTTTTATTTAGCGTATCCATAGCAGCAAAAAGACCTGTTTGAAGCTGCTCATGCTCAGTATCTAGTTGCTTACCTGCCGTTTCAGCTGTCTGATACTGGCTAAGTAGTTGGGCAATCAAGGCTTTTAAGTCTGCCGACTGCTGACTTGTTTCGGCTAATTCAGCTTTTAATGTCGTATATTTATCTGATAATAATTTAGTTTCATCTGATCTACTCGCAGCATTTGCCACGATATTATTCAGCTCAGATGTATTTTTAGTGATGCGATTTGATAACTGTGCTTCCTGATTGACTAAATCAACAAATTCAGCCCGTAAGCGTTCGATCGCATCTTCTGGATTCTCTGATAAATTCGCGAGTTTACTTTCAAGTGTTTGAATTTGTGCTGTCAAATCTGATTTAGTCGCCTGATTATCAGACAGTTTATCAGATAGTTTAGTCAGTTCTTCGCCCAGTTCTGCTACTTTATCAGACAGAAGCTTGATACGTGATGTCCGTTCTGCTTCTGATTTTTGGGACATTTGTGCCTGGTTATGATAGATCGTGATTTTGGACTGAAAATCAGACTTGGCAGTTGTTAACAGCAACAACTCATCTTGCATCTTTTCTTGTGCCTGCTCGACATCCCTGCGCTTTTGCTTCAAGCTCGCAAGCTCACGAGAAACAGCCGTTTCGACCTGATCAATAGCAGTTAACGATCGTGACACCGTCTCAAGCTTTTCTGTTATTTGTTCGTGCTGACGCTTTTCTGCTATCAGCTGCGCCACTAAAACAGACAAACCAAGTTGTCCACGTTTTTCATCAAGTTCACGGAATTTCAAAGCCACATCACGTTGGGCACGCAAAGGGGTTAGCTGACCATCTAATTCATAGATAATATCATCTAAGCGATCCATATTTTCTTGCGTCGCAGATAGTTTACTCTCAGTTTCTTTCTTTCTGGTCTTATACTTTAAAACACCCGCAGCTTCCTCAAAAATAGCCCTACGTTCTTCTGGTTTGCTATTAAAAATAGCTTCGATTTTACCTTGAGAAATAATTGAGAAGCTATCCCGACCAAGTCCAGTATCCATAAATAATTCATGGACATCCCTTAAACGCACTTTTTTGTCATTAATCAAAAACTCACTATCGCCGTTTCGATAAAGCCTGCGGGTCACAACAACTGTTTTTTCACTCGGTAAGTAATTGTCAGAGTTATCAAATGTGACGATAACCTCTGCATAGTTAAGTGCTCGGCGTTTTTGTGTGCCTGCAAAAATGATATCAGGCATCTTAGCGCCACGTAAACTCTTAGCAGATTGCTCCCCAAGCGCCCAGCGTAAACTCTCAGTGACATTTGACTTACCAGAGCCATTAGGGCCTACGATGGCCGTCACACCTGTATCAAATGTCAGTTTAGTCCGATCAGCAAAAGATTTAAATCCGACCATCTCGATTTGCTTTAAGTACATGACTAGTTATCCTCTTGCTGCTTTTTTTGATTGACAAAGGCAGAACGGGCTGCATCTTGTTCTGCTATTTTTTTAGACTTGCCTTTTCCTTGGCCAATCACTTCACCCTCAAACTCAACAGTTACTTCAAAGACAGGCGCATGAACTGGCCCACTCTGACCAACAATAACATACTCTAGTGGAATCTTATTATTTGTATCTATATGGCCTGCTGTATAAAAAATCTCTTGAAGTGCTGACTTATAGTCTGTGACCTTATCATATGATCCATTTTCGATTTCCGGGATCATGACCTTATAAATAAAGTCCTTGACGGCATTAAAGTCCTTATCCATCAAAATTGCCCCAAGAAAGGCCTCAAACAGATTTTCCAAATTAGCATCGTTCTCACGACCACCACTTTTTTCTTCGCCATTTCCAAGTTTTAAATACTGATCAAATCCTAATTTACGCGAAAAATCGGCCAAAGATTCTCTTCGAACGATCGATATTTTTTTCTCGGTTAAAACACCTTCACGCTCATGCGGGTAAGCCTTATATAGATATTCGACGATGATAAAGCCTAAGGCCGCATCTCCTAAAAACTCTAAGCGCTCATTATGAAAGACACTTGATGACTTATGCTCGAAATAATAAGATTTATGAGTGAAAGCCTCTGCTAAAAGCTCCGGTTTATTGAACGTAATCTGATATGCCTTTAATTTGTCTTGTAAATTTTCCATTACCCCTATTATACCAAAATAATTTAGTCTAAACCATGTTGAGTAAATTTAGCTGTATAACCATATGGATTGTTCCTATCAATCAGCTTATAAAACTGGGACACTTTCTCTGTCTTTTTGTATTATGATTCTCTATGCTAAATCTCTACTTTTATTGCTTATTTGCATCGATTAACTCTGCAAGTTTTGACGAGTAGCCTCCCGAACCAGCTTCTAAATTACCTGTTTTAGTATTCTCAGTGAGTGTATCATAAACCTTAAGCTTTTTATCTTTATTGATAATTAAATCAACCATAACACCACCTCTTAAGCAATGTTCAATGCTGTCAAAGTCAATCTGATAGGATTTGATAATCCCTTGTTGGGTCAATGCATTTGGATCTAAGTCTTTGAGCGTCCCCTCAAAAACCTGTCTAGCTGCTTTACTTCTCACAAGCATGACTAACTCATACTTAACTACTTTTTTGTAGATGTATTTCTTGCTACCAATAAGCATCAGTAGCGCTGATAAGATGATCAATATGATGAACTTATTTTTCTTTGTCAAAATCTCCTGGCTTTCTATCTGTGACCATTTATGTCCACATTTGTTTATTACTTTAAATGTAGATTATTGATAAATTATGTGAAAGATACCTGAATAAACTCTCTACACGCTTACTAAACTTCACGATCCTTTCTGAAATTAATTTATCTGATTAAATTATATCATAAAATTATCAATTTTTTAAGCCTATTGTTATTAAAATTAACTTTTTAATTTAAGTAATAAAAAAACTAGTATGTTTTATTAGACATACTAGTTAACTATAATAATCCGGTACTTACTTACTTGTTAAAATCAGATACATTATCATATTTTAGATCTAATTCATGACTAAACCATCTGCCATTTAACACAGTCTTAATCAGTTCAGCTTTCTGGTCAGCTGAAATTGTCGTATCTTGTGACATATTGGCCAGTACATCTTGATAGATATACCCCTTTTCTTTCATTTTTGCTGTATATGTCTGTAAATCTGCATCTAAAAATAGGTTCTTTTGATTATCTTGTGTCCAAGCTGTCCATTTGGGTAAGCTTTTCTGATTTGGGTTTCCTTTCAGAATGAACCCATATAGGTAATCCTGATATGCAACTTGCATAGCCTTGGCACCTTTTGAATCATACGATTTACCCACGAATTTAGCATAGTTTTGATTTTGGCTATCCAAAAGAGGGACAAAAACACCATGGAATGACGCTAGATTTTTCATTGGTTTGTCTATCATATTAGGATCGCTACCGAATTGAATTTCCATATTATAGATTGGGCTGTGGTAGTGCCCAGCTAGTTTTCTCGCTGAGTCGTTAACATTAAACAAACTATATAATTGACCACCATACTTGTTGACAAACCCGAACGCGTTCCTTACTTTTTCATCTGTATTTATCGTATTATTTGCGACAGTTGCTGAAAAGTAGGGGTCAAACATACCAAATAAAGAAAATTCTTGTTCTCCAGTCAACATTAACAAGGGGACATCATTAAACGATGTCGCATCAAAGCCTTTTTTAGGAATGACAACGCCATCATTGTATAGATGGGGAAATACTTCCATACGAATGCCAGCATTACCCATTAAAGGTGCTAATCTCTTACTATCAAGTGTTAGTAAATAGGGTTTAACCGCTGCGTCATCTGAAAGTAACCAGTCTATCGCACTTGCTTGACTATCTTTTACTTTATCCTCAATGACTAGTGGTGCTAGAGCCTTAGCAAATACCTGTTGACTTTTTCCTTCATCAGCGATTGTCATACCGCCACTAAATGAAATGGCACGTTGAAATTTGTCTTTAAATAATGGTGACACTAGCATTGCCATCACATCTCGACCACCTGCTGAAAATCCTGCAACTGTGATATTATCCTTCTGACCGCCAAAATGCTCAATATTATTTTTGATCCAATCTAATGAAAAGGCAATATCTAGCAGGCCAAAGTTACCTGATTTTTCTTCATCAGAACCTGTTTTAAGGGCTGCTAATGGATTAAAACCTAAAACACCTAATCGATAGTTAACAGAAACAACAATCGCATCATGCGTGCTAACAAAAGATTTACCTGAGATTTCTTGTGCATTGCCTGTTTGATTGTTACCACCATGAATATAAACAATCACTGGCAATTTTTTCTTATCATTCTTGGGTCGGTAAATATCTAAATTAAGTGCATTTTCGCTACCAATCGTCCCATTTGCTGAAGCTTGTAAAGCAAGTGAGCCTGCCTTTTTTGTTTCAAGCACTTGGTCCCACTTCTTAGGACTTTTGGGTGCTTGCCACCTGTTTACACCTGATGTCTCCTCACCATAAGGCACACCTAACCAGCTTAAGGTATCTTTATCAGAAACACCTTGAACTTTACCAAACTGTGTATCACGTAAGCTACTTACTTTTTTTTCAGTTGAGTGTTGTCCATTATTTTCAATCATTTTTTTTGATTGATGAGTCGTAGACGAACATCCCACTAGTACAATCCCTAACAAAATAGATAGCGCTATGCCATATCCTTTTTTCATTATCACTTCTGCTTTCTAAAAAAACATAAAAAACCAAAGAACCCTTTTAACTTACAAAAGGTTTCTTTGGTTTTGCCCAAATTGGTAACAATCCAAATTATTATATGACTATCATATCATTTTTGTAAAACGCTTTCAATATTTATTTGTAAATATTTGTTCGAGTTAAAAACAAATGATAGATTTCATATAAAAAAGTGGCTTTCACCTCAATCAAGCAAGCACATCTTAAAATATTTCTGTGGTCGGCCTCAGTCATCAAAATCGGCTAATGCTTAACTGTATTGGCTTAAGTCACTACAACAGTTTCATCACAACCTGATGTCTCAACCGCTCGCCATGCTCGTATATCGGCTCTGCATAGTTATCAATAAAGTAATCTTTAACAGTCGCAACAATTTCAAAACCTACTGACTGATACAGGGCTATCGCATCCTCAGTTAAATCTCCTGTTTTAATCCAAATATTGGCTGTCTTATCAGCAGCTCTCAGATTAGCTATGACATGGTTAAGCAGTGATTTACCAATCCCCTGCCGGAAATGTTTGGGACTAACAGAAACAATCATGATTTCAAACTCACCTGCTTCAGGTAATGCAGCTAGTACTAATATGCCGTGTATGGCTGCTTGATCTGACTGATAAACAAAGATACGCGCATCTGTGATATAACTTGCTACTCGTGTGCGATCTGGATCTGCATTCAGTAGTAAGTCCCAGGGTAAGGTCGTTTTATCTCGTATTTCTTTAATCATCATCTACCAAAAACAAGGCTTATCCGCCTTGTCCTTTTCTATCTATTTTTGACATCTAGATTTTTAAGCTAGGTTGCCCAAGCTAGGCATCCATCAATTAACCGATGACGCTACCATTTGCAACGTCTTTAGACACGGTTAAAAGGGTTAATTTATCGTCTGACTCGGCAGATAAAATCATCCCTTGTGACAACAAGCCCATCATTTTACGTGGTTTCAGATTAGCTACGATTTGTAGCTTGAGGCCAACTAATTCTTCTGGTTTTGGATAAAATGCTGCGATACCTGATAGGATTTGGCGATGGCCTTCATCCCCAGCATCCAACTCAAATTTTAATAGTTTATCAGATCCCTCAACTTTTTCAACACTGATGACTTCTGCAACCTTGATTTCTAGTTTTTCAAAGTCATCAAACTTGATCGCTTTTTTATCTGAGATAAGCGTCGTTGCTTCAGGATCAAATGCCGTAACTGCTGCTACAGGAGAGGTTGTTTGCATTTGTTCCTTGATATAAGCAACTTCCTCATCAGCATCTAGACGTGGGAAAATTGGCTCACCTTTACTGACAACTGGCGCTGTAAACTCGTGACCAAAAGCTGCATCAGCCAACTGTGGGTCAGTTGTCGTCATACCAAGTTGTGTGAAAATAGCTTGAGACGTTTGACGCATGAATGGCTGCAATAAGACCGCAGTAATGCGTAAGCTTTCTGCCAAATGATACATGACGCTGTCTAATTCACCAGCTCTACTGCTATCCTTGGCTAAAATCCACGGCGTTGTTTCATCGATATATTTATTGCTACGAGAAATAATCGTCCAGACTTCGCTTAATGCGACATTAAATTCCATCTTATCCATCGACTGATGGTAATTAGCAGTTGCTGTCTCAATAACCGCCTGTAAGCTTTCATCAAATGCAGTCTGCGTTTCTGGTGTTCTGATCACACCATCTTGGTATTTATTAATCATAGCGATCGTCCGATTAAGGAGATTTCCTAAATCATTTGCCAAATCATAATTGACACGATTGACAAAGTCTTCAGGTGTAAAGATACCATCGCTACCAAATGGCACCGCACGCATGAGGTAATAACGCAAGGCATCTAAACCGTAACGTTCAACTAACATTTCTGGATAGACAACATTCCCTTTAGATTTAGACATTTTACCGTCTTTCATCAATAACCAGCCATGACCAAAGACCTGTTTAGGCAATGGTAAGTCTAATGCCATCAACACGATTGGCCAATAAATCGTATGGAATCGCACGATTTCTTTACCAACCATGTGTACATTAGCAGGCCAAAACTTCTCAAAATTAGTCGTATCATCAGAGCCATAGCCCAACGCTGTGATGTAGTTTGCAAGTGCATCAAACCAGACATAAACAACATGTTTAGGATTTGATCTGACAGGCACGCCCCAAGTGAAGGTCGTTCTAGATAAAGACAGGTCTTCCAATCCTGGTTTGATGAAGTTATTGATCATCTCGTTCTTACGAGACTCAGGTTGGATGAAATCAGGATGCGATTCATAGTAAGCTAGCAAACGGTCTGCATATTTACCCATACGGAAGAAATAAGATTCTTCCTTAACACGCTCTACTTCATGACCACTTGGTGCTTTACCACCAATCATCACGCCATTTTCATCACGATAAACTTCAGCAAGTTGAGACTCTGTGAAATATTCTTCATCAGAAACGGAATACCAACCATCGTATTCACCCAGATAAATATCATCTTGTTCGATTAAGCGTTCAAACATATCCGCAATCGCTTTTTCATGATAATCATCTGTTGTTCGGATGAATTTATCATAGGAAATATCAAGCGTTGCCCACAATTTTTTCATGTCAGCAGCCATACCATCAACATAGGTTTGTGGTGAAATCCCAAGTTCAGTCGCCTTTTGTTCGATTTTGAGGCCATGCTCGTCTGTCCCTGTCAGGTAGAAGACATCAAAATCCATCAAACGCTTATAACGTGCTAGCACATCACAGGCAATTGTCGTATAAGAGTTGCCGATATGCAATTTCCCAGAAGGGTAATAGATCGGTGTCGTGATATAAAAAGCTTGTTTTTGGTTAGTTTCAGTCAATTTTTTTCCTCTTTCAAGACATCAGATGAGATGCCATAATCAGTTTCTATTATACCATATTTATAGGCTAGATAATGACACTGACATCAGCTTTATTGCATCAGCTACTGCTTGGCAAGCAGGGAAATCGACGGGATAAACTTAGTGTTAGTCTTATGGTTAACGCTTGGCATACTTATTTGGTATAATTTAAAGCAAGCATCATATCACACGACTTAGGAGTTATCATGACAAGCTGGCAACAAGACTGGGCAGAAAACAAATATTGGGTCATGGCCCATTCCCAACAACACTATAACCAAATCAGACAGTTAGCTAAAAACAATGACTGGACAGTCGATAAGGCAACTGAATTTAACCGATTATTAGCAGAGGCAGAACAGCAAGTCCCAACGATTAAAACGTTAACGACAGCCTATCAACATATTTGGGGCTACTTTAAAAAGATTGCTACTCTGGAAGAAAAAGAGGCTTATCTAGCTACCTTAGCTCAATTAGCGAGTGGCCATGATCAGTTAGGACCATTCTTAAAAGGCTTAACAGTTAAATACCAGGTGGCTTATTTATTGCAGTCCAGACTAATCCGTGAATTGGATGATACCACTGGCTTCTCGGATTTAACTCCCCGATAGTTCAGAAACCTCCCATCATTGGAACCACTATTTTTTTGTTATAATGAAAGATATGAATATGAAATTTATCTCGTGGAATATCGATTCCCTAAATGCCGCCTTAACTAGTGATTCAGCTCGTGCGCAGCTATCACAGTCTGTCTTAGAGACACTTGCTAGCTTTGACGCCGATGTCATCGCCTTACAGGAGACAAAACTATCAGCTAAAGGGCCAACAAAAAAACACCTAGAGCTCCTTGAAATGCGTTTCCCAGCCTACAACCTTGCTTGGCGTTCATCTGTAGAGCCAGCTCGCAAAGGCTATGCAGGTACCATGTTCCTTTATAAAAAAGAACTCGCTGTAACTGTCACGACACCAGAAATCAGTGCGCCATCTACGATGGACAGTGAAGGCCGGATTATCACACTTGAGTTTGATACCTTCTTCTTAACACAAGTTTACACACCAAATGCGGGTGATGGCCTTAAACGCTTAGTTGAGCGTCAAATCTGGGACGACAAGTATCGTGAGTATCTGCTATCACTTGACGCACAAAAACCTGTCATCGCAACAGGAGATTACAATGTCGCCCATTTTGAAATCGACTTAGCACATCCGACAAATAATCGGAATTCACCTGGCTTTACTGATGAAGAACGCAATGGCTTTACAAACTTGCTAGCAGCTGGCTTCACTGATACCTTTAGACATGTCCATGGTCAAGTGTCAAATGTCTATTCTTGGTGGGCACAACGCTCTAAAACAAGTAAAATCAATAACTCTGGCTGGCGGATTGACTATTTTATCACATCAGAGAGAATTGCAAATGCGATTACTAAATCTGAAATGATTGACTCTGGTGCAAGACAAGACCATACACCAATCCTACTCGAAATTGATTTATAAACTGATCACTAGCAAAAAAGAGCGATTAACCACTATGATGTGGTTTATCGCTCTTTTTATTTTATGATGATTAGCCTAACAGCGTTTCATATGGCGTTCTATACCCAATTTGAAGGATATGACCAGACGCATCCAGCAGGATTGGGCGCTTAATCAACATGCCATCAGATGCAAGCAATTCAGCAGCATCTTCTAGGGTTAAATCAGCCACCTTATCTTTTAAGTCCAGCTGACGGTAGCTGATACCAGAGGTATTAAAAAATTTCTTTTTATCTAGGCCAGATGTTTTCAACCAAGATAAAATCAGCTCAGCCTTTGGTGGGGTTGTTTTTAAATCTATTTTCTCAACAGTTTGTCCTAATGCTTCAAGCTCTTTAGCTGCCTTCTGGCAAGTTGAGCATTTCGGGTACCAGTAAAATGTCATCATCGGTTTTGATAGTCCTCACTTTCATGATATGCCCAGACTTGTTTACTGCATCAGTAAGTACATCAAGCACCAACTGATATCAGCAGTTTTCTGAAAGCATAACAAAATAAAAAATTTATGAATTGATATTTGTATTTTATCCCAAAAAACAGAGACTGTCAATTGAAGGTGGTCTGATTTTGTCCCAATCTGTGATTTTAAGTCAACGATCTGATGCGTATGCAACCTATTTACATCGCAAATCCTTCCATTTTACATACAAAAAACACCGCTAAGGTAGCGATGCTTTTATAGGAAGTTGTTATGAAAAAATGTTTTAGGGGTAACTATAGTATACAAATCATTACTTAACTCAACCTTAACCAAGCATCATTTTTACTTTTTCATCAAAATACTCAACTTGTCGATAGACACCTTAAAAGGTGCTTTCTAGTTTTTCTCCAAACCATAAAGTACCTTTTAATTCAGTTATCTAAGGCATGGCCTTATTTTTTGATGATTCTCACTTTTACGATATGCTCAGATTTGTTAAATTCATCCGCAAGTGCTTGGACTTTTTGCTCATCTGATTCATCTAAATCAAGCAAGGTATAGGCATGATCATTTTTTGAGCGGTTAATAATATTTGAGATATTGATACCTGCATCAGAAACGCGTGTTGAGATGCGTGCCACAATATTTGGGACATTATTATTAATCAAGGTAATACGGAAAGGCGTCGTCAAAGTCTGCTTGACATTTGGGAAATTGACAGAGTTAATGATCTCACCTGTCTCCATAAAGCGACGGATTGTTTGACCTGCCATAATCGCACAGTTCAACTCTGCTTCTTCTGTTGAGCCGCCAACGTGTGGTAAAACAGTAATCTTTTCTTTGTTAAGCAAGTCTTCTGTACCAAAGTCAGTAATGTAGCGTTTGACTACACCCGTTTCAATCGCATCAAATAGTGCTGTGTTATCAACTAGCTCACCACGCGCAAAGTTGATAACTGTCACGTCTTTACCCATGAGATCAAAGGCTTCACGGTCAAATGTATTTCTCGTCTCCTCAGTCAATGGCACATGAATCGTGATGTAATCAGAGTTTTTAAAGACGTCATGGATCTCAGTTGCACGTATGATTGCTCTATTTAATCCCCAGGCAGTTTCGACACTAACATAAGGATCATAACCAATAACATTCATGCCCAAACGGACAGCGTCATTTGCGATTCTAGCACCGATCGCACCTAAGCCGATGACACCAAGTGTTTTACCAGCAATTTCAGACCCAGCAAATTGTTTTTTACCAGCTTCAACCTGCTCAGGGACATCCTCACCTGTCAGTGTATTCACCCAGCTAGTTGCCCCGATGTAATCACGCGCACTCAAAAGTGTTGACGCAAGAACTGCTTCTTTCACAGCATTTGCATTTGCACCAGGCGTATTAAAGACAACAATCCCTTGATCAGTTGCTACGTCAATCGGGATATTATTTGTCCCAGCACCAGCACGCGCAATCGCGACCAAATTTTCAGGTAAGGTCGCACCATGAAGATTTTCAGATCGAATGATATAAGCATCTGGATTTTCTTTGTGATCACCATCAATTTGGAAACCATTGCCCAGCTCACGTAAGCCAATTTTATTGATATTATTATATGTTTTTACTGTATATACCATGTTTGTCTGATTATCCTTTATTCTTCTCTTCAAATGCTTTCATAAATGCAACCAATGCTTCAACACCTGCTAATGGAAAAGCATTATAGATAGAGGCACGCATCCCACCAACTGAACGGTGACCTTTGATATTCTTAAAGTCCTGTTCAAGTGCTTCTTTATTAAATAACTTATCCAACTCATCTGTTGGTGTCACAAATGGAATATTACAGATGCTACGATCAGCCTTAACTGATACAGGATTTGAGTAAAATTCAGACTGATCTATATAGTCATAGAGCAAGTTTGCTTTTTCGATATTTTTTGTTTCCATGGCATCAACGCCACCGAGACTAGCAACATAATCAAATACCAGACGCGCCATGTAGATGCCGTATGTTGGTGGTGTATTATATAGAGAGTCATTGTCAGCTTGGATGCGGTAATCTAGCATAGATGATAAGACAGGCTCATCATTCAATAAATCCTCACGGACAATAACAATCGTCACACCAGCAGGGCCAATATTTTTTTGGGCACCGGCATAAATCAAGCCAAAATCAGCAACGTTATAGCGAACAGCCAGGATATTTGAGCTCATATCAGCGACGATCGGCACACCATTTGTATCCGGTAAATCGTAGATTGTTGTGCCTTCAATCGTATTATTAGTCGTCAAATGCACGTAGGCAGCATCTTTATCAATCGTTTTGGCATCAAAGGTTGGGATGTGGTTAAAGACAGTCTCTTCCGAAGAAGCCAAAAGTTCAGGTTGGAAATCAATCGTTTTTGCTAATTTAACAGCTTCTGTATAGGCTTTCTTGCCCCATGAGCCACCAACCAGATAATACGCTTTTTTATTTTTTTGTGCCAGGTTTAAGGGAATCATCGAGAATTGTAATGACGCACCACCTTGCAAGAAAATCACTTTATAGTTATCAGGAATCGCCATCAACTCGCGCAAACGCAATTCAGCGGATTTGATAATTTCATCGAATTCAGCTGAGCGATGGGACAGTTCCATCACACTCATACCACTATTGCGATAATCAAGCATTTCTTTTTGCGCCACTTCAAGTACTGGTTTCGGTAATACAGCAGGACCTGCTGAGAAATTATAAACTGTCATTCTGATGAACCCTCCATTTTTCGATTAACAACACTCTTGATATTAAGAGTTGACGTAAGATTTAGAATTTACTAAATATTGATACTATTATAGCACATTATCAGGATTTTAAGCCATAAAGTCACTATTTTTAATCATTTTTTATGGCATATGGCTAATTTATTTAGCTGATTTCTGTGATAACTCGAAATTCTTTTCAACCAATTTGTCTATTTGACCATCTGCCTTGAGTTTTTTTATCACTTTATCAACTTCTGTTTTGAGATTGCCAGAGTCTTTTGGTAAAGCAATGGCATAACTATCTGATTTTGATGAGTCAAATTGGATACTCGACACAATCGCTAAATCAGGATTTGCTGACACATAGGCTTTAGCAATCGGTTCTTCAAGGACAACACCTGACACCGTATCGTTTTTAAGCTCATTAATCATTTGACCATTTTTAATCAAGCTAACAGCATTAACACCCTTAATTTGGTCGCTAACAATGTTTTCTTGAACTGAGCCTTTTTGGACTGCAACTTTAACACCCGAAAAATCTGATAACTTTTTATAGGTAGCAAGATCAGATTTTTTGACAATCATCACATTATTAGCAGTATAGTAAGGTGTTGAGAAGTCGTAGGCTTTTTTACGCTCAGCTGTTGCAGAAATACCAGAAACAGCAATGTCAGCTTTTCCTGATTGTACTGAAGCTAAAACGTTGTTAAAATCCATGGCTTGAAACTTAACTTTAACACCCAATGATTTACCGATTTCATTTGCCAGATCAACGTCAGACCCGACAATCTCGTTTTTACCATCCTTGATGATTTGAAACTCAAATGGTGCAAAATCAGGATTTAAGGCAACAGTCAATGTCCCTTTATCCTTGATTTTACTGAGATATTTGTCTGCACCAGACTTCTTATCCGCACCACAAGCAGCCAAGGCCACAATTGCACCAAGTGATACAAGCACTAATCCTAATTTCTTTATCTTCATCCTATATCTCTTTTCTGTATATTTATTAGTTTATAGTATAATTATACATTTATGATTTGTAAAGTCAAGATTATTTGCTCGTAATCTAACGATTATCCTTTATATGTTCGGATTTAGACCAAAAATTAATTATTTTCTGCCATATTTGGCTCATTTTAAAGTAAAAAAATAATCATACCTGCTCTGTGCAAGCACAGGGTAGTAATGATTATTTTAAGGTTAACGCATTATTTAGCGGTTTGTGCTAATTCAAAGTTTTTCTTAACTGATTTGTTAACTGCATCAGTTGCTTTTAATTTTTTGATTACTTGATCAATTTCTTTTTTAAGTGCATCAGACTTCTTAGGCATCGCGACACAGTAACTATCTGTATCTGAAGAATCTAATTTGATATCTGAAATCATTAAATCTGAGTTGGCTGACACATAAGACTGAGCGATAGGGCCTTCTAATACAACCCCTTCGACTGTGCCATTTTTAAGTTCATTGATTGCTTGTCCTGTTTTAATCAAGGCAACTAATGAGGCATCCTTAATCTGTTCAGTCGCTACTTTCTCTTGAACAGATCCTTTTTGAGCTGCCACTTTTTGACCTTTAAACTCAGCAAGTGTTTTCAGTTTATCCTGATTTGATTTCTTCACAACGATCACATTTTGTGCTGAATAATAGCTATCTGAAAAGTCATAGGCTTTCTTACGTTCTGCATCAGCAGATATACCAGAGATGGCGATATCAGCTTTACCACTGGTCACACTGGCGAGTACATTGTTAAAGTCCATGGCCTGGATTTTAACTTTTACACCCAAGGCTTTACCGATTTCATTTGCTAAATCAATATCAGATCCAACAACAACATTTTTGCCATCTTTTAGCATCTGAAACTCAAATGGTGCATAGTCAGGACTGACAGCAACTGTCAAAGTCCCTTTATCTTTTATTTTAGATAAGCCATTTTTTGATGATGTGCCACATGCAGCAAGTGTCACAAGCAATGTTAAGGCCATAAGCGTTAGGCCTAGTTTTTTTAATGTCATTTTTTCTACTTCCAAACTTGTATATTTATTTTTCAAACACTAATAATTATACATCTTTATTGATTAAAGTCAAGTCTATGACTAATTTCCACTCATACTAATAAAGACATTTCCTTTTAAAATAAGGATTTATAGCAATTTCAGGATTAGCACTTAGGCATCAGCACTTTATGAAACATACAGATTAGTGTATATTATCGGTTCCTAATCAATCGCTTTAATCTCCAAAATCGTATCTCGAATTTGTGCTGCCAACTCATAGTCTAAGTTGCCTGCTGCTTCATTCATCTGCTCAGTTAATGTTTTAATGGCAGACTTACGTTCTTTACGATTCATCGTTGTATAATCGACGGCTACTTCTTGACCATCATCAGCTACTTTAGTTAGGCCGATCTTATCTCGTATTTCTTTGATAATCGTAGTCGGTGTGATCCCATGTTCCGTATTATAGGCCATCTGTGTCTCACGACGTCTTGCTGTTTCCTCAATGGCAATTTGCATGGAAGCTGTCATCTTATCCGCATACATGATCACGCGCCCTTCCGAGTTACGTGCAGCACGACCGATGGTTTGGACAAGTCCTCTAGCATTGCGAAGGAAGCCTTCCTTGTCAGCATCAAGAATCGCAACTAGCGATACCTCGGGGACATCGATTCCTTCACGTAAGAGATTAATCCCGATCAAGACATCGAACACACCAAGTCTTAAATCACGTAGAATTTCCGTTCTCTCTAAGGTCTTAATATCCGAGTGCATATATTTAACCTTAACACCCATTTCCTTGAAGTAAGTCGTTAAGTCTTCTGCCATCTTCTTGGTCATGGTGGTTACAAAGGTGCGTTCGTTACGCTCAGCACGCGCATTTATTTCTCCTAATAAATCATCTATCTGTCCCATGCTAGGTCGGACTTCAACGATAGGATCTAATAAGCCAGTTGGTCGTATGATTTGTTCAACGATGGTATCTGTCTGTTCTAACTCATAGTCTCCTGGTGTTGCTGATACATAAACGATTTGATGGATGTGACTCTCAAACTCTTCTCGTTTCAAAGGTCTATTATCTAGAGCACTAGGCAAGCGGAAGCCATAGTTAACCAGCATCTCCTTACGCGCACGGTCACCATTATACATCCCCTTTATCTGACCCATGGTCATGTGACTCTCGTCGATCATGATCATAAAATCATCAGGGAAGAAATCAAGGAGTGTATAAGGCGGTTCCCCTTCAGATCGGCCATCCATATGACGAGAATAGTTTTCGACGCCATTTGTGTAGCCCATCTCACGAAGCATCTCAATATCATAATTTGTCCGCTGCTCCAAGCGCTGTGCTTCTAATAATTTGCCCTCTTCATTAAAGGTCTTGAGTTGCCCTTCAAGTTCTGCTGCTATTTTAGCAATCGAGTCTTCCATATGCTCATCATTTGTCACAAAGTGAGTCGCAGGGAATATGGCTAGATGTTCGACTTCACCGAGTACATGCCCAGTTAAGGCTTCAATCTCACGGATACGTTCAATTTCATCGCCAAAAAATTCAACCCGAAACGCATTTTCATCACGAGAAGCTGGAAATATTTCGACCACATCCCCTCGTACACGGAATTTGCCACGCTGGAAGTCTATATCATTGCGTTCAAACTGAATATCAACTAAACTGTTTAACAAATGATCCCTAGAAATCTCTAATCCAGGACGTAAACTCACCACATTATCAGCATATTCTTTTGGATTACCCAAGCCATAAATACAGCTGACTGATGCAACTACGATCACATCATTGCGCTCTAAAAGCGAACTCGTCGCACTGTGGCGGAGTTTATCAATTTCTTCATTGACAGACGAATCTTTTTCGATGTAGGTATCACTTGATGGCACATAAGCCTCTGGCTGATAATAATCATAGTAAGAGACAAAGTACTCAACCGCATTATTAGGGAAGAATTCTTTAAACTCACCATAAAGTTGGCCTGCAAGTGTTTTATTATGCGCGATGACTAGTGTTGGTCGATTTTCCCTGGCAATCACTTGACTCATGGTATAAGTCTTACCAGTTCCTGTTGCACCCAAAAGAATCTGTGCCTTTTCACCATTTTCGATGCCTTCACATAAGGCTGCTATCGCTGTAGGCTGATCTCCAGAAGGGGCATATTTTGAGATTAATTCAAATTTTCGTGACGTGTCTTTTTCTATCATAGGACAATTTTACCATTTTTATAGGCGAATTTGTGGTATAATATACTCGGCTCTATACACACCAAATATACACTAAATATAGTAAAATACACAGATTGTTAACTGATTAATCAGCCTATCTAACTTTAGATAGGTGTTCATATTAATCGCTTAGTAAGCCAAATTTATAAAAAAGAGGGTACCATGTCAGTACAAGATAATTTAATTAAAGCAAGCCATTTAATCGATATGAATGATATCATTCGTGAAGGCAACCCAACACTACGCCAAGAAGGGCTAGACGTCACGTTACCACTTTCTGATGAAGATATTATTCTCGGAGAAAAGATGTTAGCCTTTTTACGTCATTCACAAGATCCAGTCATGGCTGAAAAAATGGGCCTTCGTGGTGGTGTTGGCCTTGCTGCACCCCAGCTTGATGTTTCTAAAAAAATCATCGCTTGCCTAGTCCCAAAAGAATTTGAAACAGAAGAAGCAGCTGAATTGACAAGCGATGCCTATCGCCTTGCGACCATCATGTACAATGCCAAAATCGTGGCACACTCTGTTCAAGATGCTGCCCTTGC
This sequence comes from Pseudolactococcus piscium, assembly GCF_002441695.1. Classification (GTDB taxonomy): domain Bacteria; phylum Bacillota; class Bacilli; order Lactobacillales; family Streptococcaceae; genus Pseudolactococcus; species Pseudolactococcus piscium. Next base: position 6,702 of record NZ_JXJW01000023.1, on the reverse strand, counting down.
TGATGGGGAAGGCTGCTTATCGGTCGATCGTGACGTGCCTGGTTATGTCGTGCGACATGCACGTGTCACTGTTGAGTATTTCGATAAAAACGGAGACACCCAACGTCTCAAACTCAGAGGCTATGATGCTATGGTCGTGCAACATGAAATCGACCATACTAACGGCATCATGTTTTATGATCGAATTAATGAAGCAAATCCTTTCGCTATTAAAGAAGGTATGCTAATCATTGAATAATATGAAAAAATGCTTGACCATTACGGTCAAGCATTTTTTTATTACTCAGCTTCATTATCGTCAGAGACAGTTGATGTAATAGCTGTCGAGTCATCCTGATCAACACCTACTCTTGATGAGATGACAATCTCATCGTCAATCAGATCTGCTAACAGGTTCTTGTAGTCTGGATGTTCGATGTAGAAATCAGCAATCTTATCTTCGATATGATCCTGAATTGTTCGACGTAAAGGTCTAGCACCCATTTTTGGATCATAACCCAATTCAACTAATTTTTCTTTGACCTCTTGTGTCACTTCCAAATGAATCTCATTGCGTTTGATTTGCGCATTCACATCTGCTAACATCAAATCGACTATCTTAAGTAGATTTTCCTTGCTAAGTGTCTTAAACTCGATGATCGCATCAAAGCGATTCATAAATTCAGGACTAAAGAAATCACCTAGTTGACCCAAGACAGAATTGGTCAAGCCTTCACGAGCCGCACCAAAACCGACATTCGCCTCTACCTTACCGGTACCAGCATTTGACGTCATGATGATAATCGTATCCTTAAAGCTAATCGTTCTACCTTGTGCATCTGTCAAGCGACCATCATCTAGAATTTGCAAGAACATGTGCATAACATCTGGATGTGCTTTTTCAATCTCATCAAGTAAAATCAGTGAATAGGGATTGCGGCGAACTTTCTCAGTTAATTGACCAGCTTCTTCATAGCCAACATAACCTGGAGGTGCACCAATCAATTTAGCCACACTATGTTTTTCCATGTATTCACTCATGTCAAAGCGAATCATGCTGTTCTGACTACCAAAGAGTTCCAAAGCTAATTGCTTAGCTAACTCCGTCTTACCAACACCAGTTGGGCCAACAAACATAAAGCTACCAATTGGTCGATTTGCCTTACCTAAGCCAACACGATTACGACGTACTGCCTTAGCAATCTTATCGATTGCTTCATCTTGTCCAATCACATGTCCCTTTAAGTCATCCGACAAATTGATTAACTGTGTTTGTTCTTTTTCTTTTAAATCACCAACAGGAATATGTGTTTTTTCTTCGATAATAGATTCGATATCTTTTTCTGTGATGATGGGTGTATCTTCATCCGCAAGCTTTTGCTTCGATAATTCACGTAATTTAGCAATCTGATCACGAAAATGTGCTGCCTTTTCAAAATCCTCAGACCGAAGGGCATCATTTTTAGCATCTTCAGACGATTGAATGCGCTTAGCAATTTCTTCAGGATCGATAAATTTTAAGGTCAGATTTTTCTTAGAACCAGACTCATCTAATAGATCAATTGCCTTATCCGGTAAGAAACGATCTTGAATATAACGATTCGATAAAATCGCTGCCTGTTCGATCGCCTCATCAGTGTAGCTCACATGATGATAGTCTTCATAGCGACTTTGAATGCCACGTAAAATCGTAATCGTTTCTTCAACAGATGGCTCATCTACTTTAACTGGCTGCATCCGACGTTCTAAGGCCGCATCTTTTTCAATGATCCGGTACTCATTAAGTGTCGTCGCCCCGACAAGTTGTAACTCGCCACGGGCAAGCGCTGGTTTTAAGATATTACCAGCATCCATATTGCCATCACCGGCTGCACCGGCACCAACAATCTCATGGATTTCATCAATGAACAGAATCACGTCTTTACGACTAGAAATTTCTTTCATTAATTTTTGCATCCGTTCTTCAAATTGACCACGGATACCTGTTCCTTGTACCAGACTGACCACGTCAAGTCGAATCACTTCTTTATTTTGCAGTTTTTGTGGGACGTCACCGTCGACTATTTTTTGTGCTAGTCCTTCTACAACTGCCGTTTTACCGACACCGGGTTCTCCGATTAAGACAGGGTTATTTTTAGTCCGACGATTCAAAATTTCTATGACACGCGTGATCTCTTGATCTCGGCCGATAACAGGATCTATCTCCCCTTTACGGGCGCTTTCCGTCACATTAAAGCCAAAATCTTCTAACATACCTTTGGCCTTGCTATTGCCTCTACCACCATTACCATTGCCACCTCTGCCAGATTGGGTCGGCGGTGTTGATTGGTCAGAGCGATTATTGGCACGACTTGCATTATTGCCTAGCGTACCAAATAGGTCGTCAAATGGATTAAAGTTATTATCTGATTGATTTTTTGCTGGGTTAGCAGCTGACCCACCTAGCAGATTTTCGCGACCTCCAGCTTTCATAATTTGATAACAGTTTTGGCAAAGATCATTTTGCTTTTTAGTGCCATTCATATTTGTATAAAGGTGAATGGTTGCTTCATTTAGTTGACAGTTTTGACAGAGCATCATGTAACTCCTTTACAATTCTTAGGCTATCTATAGCAAGCAGTTTGAGATCTCACTTGACGCTAGATAGCCTCTATTTTTTTAGTTTATAAAAGGTTAAATATCGTTTGACCAATATTGACCTTTAACTCATTATATGTTTATTGTAATATATTTTCAAGCATATTGCTCATTATAAATATGAAAAAAGACATCCAAGGACATCTTTTTCATTATTCTGTCATACAATTACATGAAGTCTCTTAATTGTTTACTACGTCTTGGATGACGTAATTTCTTTAAGGCCTTTGCTTCAATTTGACGGATACGTTCGCGAGTCACTTTAAATTGTTTACCAACATCTTCAAGTGTGTGCATTCTACCATCATCTAGACCAAAGCGCATCCGAAGAACGTTTTCTTCACGGTCAGTTAGGGTGTCCATGACTTCATCTAGCTGTTCACGGAGCATCACACGGTTGGTGTAGTCAACTGGACTCTCAATCGCATCATCCTCGATGAAATCACCAAGATGCGAATCATCTTCCTCACCAATCGGCGTTTCCAGTGATACAGGTTCTTGTGCGATTTTCAAAATTTCTCTAACACGTTCGGCCTTAATATCCATTTCAGCACCAATTTCTTCTGGTGATGGGTCACGTCCCAAATCTTGTAAGAGTTGGCGTTGAATCCGAATCAATTTATTGATTGTTTCAACCATGTGGACAGGAATACGAATCGTCCGTGCTTGGTCAGCTATGGCACGTGTGATTGCTTGACGAATCCACCACGTGGCATAAGTTGAAAATTTGAACCCTTTTGTATGGTCAAATTTGTCAACAGCTTTCATCAAGCCCATGTTGCCTTCTTGAATCAAATCAAGAAACTGCATGCCACGGCCTGAATAACGTTTGGCAATAGAGACAACAAGACGAAGATTGGCTTCAGCAAGCATCTGCTTAGCCATTTCTCCACCTTCACCACCTTCGACAATGGCCTCAGCTAATTTTGTCTCTTCATCAAAAGTAAGCAAGGGGAAACGACCGATTTCTTTTAAATACATCCGAACTGGATCATCTATCCGAACATTTGTTACGATCTCTTCGATTTCTTCTTTAGCTTCTTTTACTTCAACTTTTGACGACTCAAGCGCCATTACAGACGGTTCACCGTTTTTATCAATGATAGAGATGCCTGCATCTTGAATTTTTGTAAGCAGTGCTTCAATACCATCGGTATCTAATTCAAATTCAGTGACAAGTTCAGTCGTGATATCATCATCAACTGCTTGACCTAAACTTTTATGGTCCCGAATAAATTCAGCTGTCGCAACATTAAATGCTGAACCAATTTTTTTGTTATTTTTAGTTATCTCTGCCACTTTTATACCCCATCTTGTTGTGTTTGCGCAATAATTTGCAAGGTTAATTGTAATTCTAAGGCTTTATTACCAGTTTGTTTTGCTTGTTTCAACTGCTCTTGTAAGGACTGCAACTGTGTAGATTTTGCTGCCTGAACAAAGTTTTTCAATAGATCATCTATCTCTTGTTCCGAGACATCATCTGGTACATTAACAGACGATAAGACCTCATAAACTGTCTCAAGATCATCTCCTGTCATCTGGTTTAATAAGCTCACTTCAGTAACATCAGCCATCTCTTTCATCTGCTCAAATAACTGCTGATAACGCTGATGTATGAACTGAAAGTCTAATACCGAAGACACACGAGCTAACACATGCCGATGATATATCATGCGATGTAATAAATGTAACTCTGAACGTTCAATTTGTGTATACTTTTTTTCGAACGTTTTAGGACTATTCGTCGCATAGGCTTGAGTATCAAAAGCATAATCCTCAAAATCTGGTGGAGGAGGTGGCGCCATGCCATCATCAAAAAAGAAATCATCCTGATCAATTTGTGAGATGACGGATACATGTTCACGCCGCTTATTCACAGCGGATTCTACTTGATTATACTCGAAATCTGGTAAAATCTCAACTAATCGCTTTATATAGGCATCCTGGGCTGTAAGCGATGCAATAGCAGAAATTTTAGGCGCCAACAGTTCGATAAAAGCTAACTGAGACTGGAGGTTACTAAGATTGTCAGGTCTCAAATAATCCATCAGAAACTCAACTGGTACGATTCTGCTGTTTGTCATCAAATCGCCAAGCGAATTTGGATAGGTCTTATTATACTCATCCGGATCTAACCCATCTGGAATACGGACAATTTCAACCTCATCAGCAGCAAGCATATCCAGTGCCTTATAAATTGCAGCTTGACCAGCCTTATCTCCATCATAAACCAGAATAAACTTTTTAGTAAGCCGTCTAAGTTGTCTTATATGGCCCTCAGTTAGTGCAGTACCCATACTAGCTACAGCATTTGTCATGCCATTTTCATAGGCAGCTATGACATCTAAAAAACCTTCCATCAAATAAACTTCTTGATTTTTTTTAATACTTTTTTTTGCTTGGTCTATATTGTATAGGGCTTCAGACTTATTAAAAATCGGGGTTGTCGTCGAATTTTTGTACTTGGCTAATGTCTTATTTGCCACATCATCAGCTTGCCATACTCTCCCAGAAAAGGCAATCACTTGCCCGTCCTCGTTTTTTAGTGGGAACATGATCCGCCCACGAAAACTATCAAATATTCTATTTTCAGCAAACGTAATCAGACCAGAATTTGTTAAAACTGCTTCTTCAAATTTTTGACTGACGCTTTGATATAAAAAATCTTGATCGTTTAAACTAAGGCCAATACTAAACCGTTCTATGATGGCATCAGTAATCCCTCGACTATAAAGGTAGTCACGAGCCTGCTCACCAGCCTCGGTCGATGTTAGAACAGTATGGTAAATCCGTGCAGCCTGATTATGTAAGTCATAAATTGGCTGATGAGGATTAGCTTTAGCTTCCCGTCTATCTAACTCTAAAGTCAGACCACCAATCTCAGCAACTTCTACGACAGCATCCATGAAAGAGACTTGTTTATAATCTTCTATAAACTTATAGACGTCTCCAGACTTACCACACCCAAAACAATGATAAAATTGCTTCACACCATTGACATTAAAACTCGGGGTCTTTTCATTATGAAATGGGCATAGACCTAAATAGTTACTACCAGTCTTTGATAATTGCACGTACTGGGAAATCACGTCTACAATATTAATACTTGTCTTGATTTCTTCTATCTTATCTCTATCAAGTCTAGCCATGAAATCTCCAATCCATCCACTATAAAGAAACAACAGCACCTATTCATCAAAAACAAGTTATCCATTACATACATAGGCAAAAAAACGCCTATTCTACAATAGACGTATTAGACGGAGAAGACAGGATTCGAACCTGCGCACCGGTTTCCCAGTCTAACGATTTAGCAAACCGTCCTCTTGAGCCTCTTGAGTACTTCCCCAACTTCTTAAGTATAACATTTAACATACATTTTTGAAAGTCTGAATAGCATTAATTGACTTAACAAATGGGCACAAGTGGACTCGAACCACCGACCTCACGCTTATCAGGCGTGCGCTCTAACCAGCTGAGCTATGCGCCCTAATTATCGTTTAAACAACTGCTAACGATGCATAGGATATGAATTATGAACCATTTTAATCAAATGGTAAAGCGGGTGACGAGAATCGAACTCGCGTAGTTAGCTTGGAAGGCTAAGGTTCTACCATTAAACTACACCCGCTAAATATCATATATCTTAAAACATGGCGCGAGACGGAATCGAACCGCCGACACATGGAGCTTCAATCCATTGCTCTACCAACTGAGCTACCGAGCCAATATTATAGACATTTAAACTAAATTTCAGTAAAAATGACACAAGGAGGATTAGGGATTCGAACCCTAGCACGCTTTTACACGTCTGACGGTTTTCAAGACCGTTCCCTTCAGCCAGACTTGGGTAATCCTCCAAAAAAAAGTGGACCTTGTTGGACTCGAACCAACGACCGCTCGGTTATGAGCCGAGAGCTCTAACCAGCTGAGCTAAAGGTCCAACTGAAAAAAAATAGCGGCGAAGGGGATCGAACCCCCGACCTCCCGGGTATGAACCGGACGCTCTAGCCAGCTGAGCTACACCGCCAAAATGTGTTAGATGATCTTTCGATCAATCGGGAAGACAGGATTCGAACCTGCGAC
>NZ_JXJW01000022.1 GCF_002441695.1 Pseudolactococcus piscium | reverse complement strand
CCTCTGTACACCAACATCTGAGACCTCAGATTCAGTTAACTCTTGCATACGATAGACCCATATGGGTGAGGTGCCACTTTATACCGCCCAACGATTTTTGGGTCATTATAGTAGACACTTGCTTCTTTTACATCAACGATCAATCGGTCTCTATCTAAGATGAGTCGCGTCTTAACTGGTGATTTTATACCCGCAAACTCATGCGTTAAACTAATTTTTTTAAACGATCCCCTAATAAATAGACGACAAAAATTAACTCATTCGAATTTAAGCGATTATCTATCAAAAATCGTTCTCTTGTCTCTAGCTCATTTGTTTCAAAAATCCCCACGTCCCATATAGAGCCAGTAGTTCAATGTGTTGTCATCCGATTTAATCGATACATGATCTAAAACGACCTGTTTTTAGTCGGCAGTTAAATCAGCTAAATTGATGCTTGATACCGCAAGGATATAGTTAGCCGATTTATTCAAGGCTTTTGGTTCATACTTTTCTATAAAAAAAGCACCTTAAAAGGCGCTCACTTTTAAAATCCAAAACTTTGCGCATCTTGTGCATCACGTTCAGCAATCGTATCAGCATATCTCGTCAACTGCTGGTTAATATCCGAAAGTAAGTCCTCAAATTTTTGAACGTTTACATACAGCTGGTTGTATTGTTCAAGGTAGGCTTCAAACGCTGCACCTTTCCATTCTTGGGCTATCGTATCGTTCATACGGTTCACATTTTGAATTGCTAGCTCAATCTCTTCCTTTGAACGCATATAGACTTGTGCTTGTTCTTTTAGTTCTTCTGGGGTTACACTAATTTGTGCCATGATGGTCTCCTTAATATCTATACATCAAAAGTGTTATATTATATATACCGACATTTTAACAAACTAAAAGGAAGTTGTCAAGTAATTTAATTAACTTTTCCCGTTTTTTTGCTTCCCAAAAAATAAAATTTAAAAACAAAAAAACCAAGTATACAATACCTGATTTTTAAAGATTTATAATAGCTATTTCTGGCGCTTAATGACGGATGAAAGGATTGGTCAACGCACTACTTTCAATAACCGTCACATCTGTTTTGAAGGCGCTAAGTACTTGTGCTACTTTTTTGATAAACAAGACTTCAATATGATGGCCAGGATCTATAGCAGTCAAGCCAGAAGATAACATGTCGTGTGCCGTATGATAATAGATATCTCCAGTGACATAGACATCCGCCTTTTTTGCCAAGGCATCTGGATAAAATTTACCACCGCTTCCCCCACAGATGGCGACACGCTTAATGATTTTGCTTAGCGATTGATCATAAGACACGATTGTTAGTCCCGTCAGCTCGAAACGTGCCTTCAGGTTATCAGCAAACACTGCTAAAGTCTGTGGTTGAATATTCCCTACTCTACCAAGACCAAAATCTGTCAGTTCCTCAACCTCTGTCATCTCTAACACCTCGCAGAAGTAATCATTTAATCCGCCAGACACGATATCGATGTTGGTATGACTCGTATAGACCGCGATCCCTGCACGTGCCAAATCTAAAATAATTTTTTGTTGCGTATCTTGATCGGTCAGATTATCAAGGGGCCTAAAGATGACCGGATGTTTTGCCAAAATCACATCCACTTGTTTATCGATGGCTTCTTGAACTGTCTGCTCACGTATATCTAAGGCGACCATCACTGTTTTGATCTCTTTATCAAGCGTGCCAAGTTGAAGACCTACTGGATCATCTGCCATAGCTAGCGCCTTAGGGCAGTAGGCTTCATATTGACTGAAAAACTCACTTGCTAACATCTAACACCTCTTCAATCTTAGCAATCTTGTCCAAAAATTCCTGTCGCTTATCTGTAGCTGATACAGGTATCTGCGAAAGAATCGCCTGATGAGCTCGTAATTCGGATTGCCATTTCAGACGAAAAACCTCTGATTTTTCTTGCCTTAAGATCGGACCAAACCGTAAGTCATCTTGTGATAGTTGGATTAATGTCTTGCTAGGAGATGCGACAATAATTTCATATAGTTTATCATTTTCTATCAAAATCGTCTCATGGGAGATCTGAAACTGATGCGTTTGTAACCAATTTCTTAAATACCATTCACCATTATTAGGCTGTAAAATTAATCTTGATATCTGTTCTAGTTTTTCTTGACCCTCGCCCAAAATATCCGCGATCAAATGACCACCCATACCTGCGATCGTAATCGTATCTACACCATCTATCTCAGGATCAAATGCTGCTAAACCACTCGCAAGGCGGACTGTAATGCTATCAGATAAGCCAAATTCTGCGACATTTGACTTGGCACTATCGTATGGCCCTTGGACAACTTCCCCTGCAATCGCGCTTTTAATCCGCCCCGTCCTGACTAAATGAATCGGCAAATAAGCATGATCACTACCAATATCGAGTAGTACAGCATCTTGTGGGACAAATTCACCTACCTCTTGTAGGCGAATTGATAATTTTTCATATTTCATTTTGAACTTAGTTTTCCTCCAAAGTGACAATAAGGTAGCACCGGACATGCCATACATTTTGGTGCACGTGCTGTGCAATGATAGCGGCCAAAAAAGATGAGGCGATGATGGGTAGTTACCCATTCCTCTTCTGGTACGACCTTCATTAACTTTTCTTCAACTTTTGTAACTGTAGCAGACTGTTTGACAAGTTGTAGACGCTTTGAAATCCGCTCAACATGCGTATCAACCGCTATGCCTGGAATACCAAATGCATCGCCCAGCACAACATTAGCCGTTTTACGGCCAACACCAGGTAAGGTCTGTAACAAGGCCTTATCTTGCGGAATTTGACCTCCAAAATCTTCTTCTATCATGATCGCCGTTCTGATGATATTTTTAGCCTTACTCCGGTAAAGCCCAATCGTCTTGATTAAACGTTCAACATCAGAAACAGCGGCTTGCGCCAAACTTTTACTATCCGGATAGGCAGCAAATAAGGCTGGTGTCGCTTTATTGACCCCCTTATCTGTTGCCTGAGCTGATAAAATCACGGCAATCAGTAATTGAAATGGTGTATCTGAAGTCAATTCACCATGTGCTTCAGGAAACATGTCTGCGATGATCTCAAGTACTTCTGTAAATCTTTTTTTACTCAGCACGATCATACCCCCACATTTTACGTAGACTATCTACAGAATTAAAATAATCTTCTGAAAGTGGTGCGCTATCTGACTTCTGCCCCCCCTTGATTATCTCACGTTCTTCTCGGTTATCTTCGATGTCACGCGCCGTCACGATGCCATCACTACGCCAATTCCTTAAAATCGCACGGATGTAAGGCAAAGAAACCTTGCGATTTAATGCTGCTTCTCGCAAAGCTTGTAAGATTAAGGTTGCGTCAAATTTATCCTCAGATAGCCATTTCTGTAGTTCTTCTATATTAATCGGCGTTAAGCCACCAGGCATTTCAGGTTCAAAAGCTGCAATTAGTTTTGAAATATCAGATACTTCAGCTACTGCTTCAACCAGACTAGTATCAGCTTCAGCCGCTAATATCGCATCCAGCTTGGCAAAGGCAGGTCGGGTATCAAATCGCATCTCGCCAGTTGTCTCATCAAACTCCGCGTTTAAGACATCTGCCTCTCCCAGACGCGTAATCAGCTGGTTAACATCAGCTGTTGTCAGATGCAAGGTCGCAGCAATTTGACTGGGTGCAAGCGACTCGTCTCCGTAAAAATACAACCAAACATTAAAACTAGAAAGGCTAGGAAAAATAGCTAAAAGATGGGTCAATATTGCTTGTGGCAGCACAACATTTTCTTTAAATTGATCATAATAAGTCATAGCTCTAGTTTAACATATTTCATTTAGTTAGTCTTTAATATCTGACTAGTACGCGGTCAAATTATATAAATACAAATCAGCGATGCTATAGATAAGAGATACTATCTCGGTATTGCCATATCTGGATGGGGAATTTAATCCTAGCAAGCTATTTTTGACTGTCATTAGCATAGGCCGCTTAACCCTGGTCATGCGATTTACTGTCATTTATAGCCTCTCTTTCTGTAAAGCATCGATAAAGCACCTAACATAATAGCACTCCAAATTAGCGTAACACTGACTTGTTTCGGTGTATATCTAGCAAAGGAAAAGGAATCTTCCAAAAATGATAAAGGGATGTAATTAATTAAATATGAAGTAAACTCAAAACTACTTAATACATTCATGAGAGCAATAGCAATCTTCAATATCAAAAATATAGCGATAAAGGCATGAAGTGTACGCTTGATTAAAAATATAATTAGACTACCTAACGCAAACAAAAATATGCTATAGGTAACATATGCTAATAGTAACTGTCCAAAAACAATACCTAAGTTAACTTCTAGTTGATTAAATATAAGCTGATCAAAAAGCAATACTAAAAAGGACAAGCTAGCCGTTAATATGGCGAGGACAAGTATTACTGCTAATTTTCTAACAATAATTTCCCAATGACTTCTACCGCATATGCGAATGCTATTTATCGTTCTATAATTAAATTCTTTACCAAATAGCTGAACAGACATATAAATTAGTAGATAGTTTGAGAACATAGAAAACATGGCATAGACATTATCAACACGGAATCCGCCTGATAAATAAGATCTTGAAAAAATAATGCTAAATCCTGAAAGCAAAGATAAGAACCACAAGACAACTGTTGTCAGACTGAGCAAGTCTTGCTTAAGGAAGATGATTTTAAATCTATTTTTCATCAAAATAAACCTCACTCAATTTTATTTTCTCTTTTTCAATCAAGATATGGTGGGCTTTCAAAAAAGACTCAATCGCGACAACATCCGACACAATGATATCTCTTTTATTTTGTTCAAATTCAAATGCCCCTTTTTCTAGTAACTGGACCAAGTTTTTTTGACTAATATCAAAACTATATATTTTATAACGCAAGTATTTACCTGTATCTAAAGTTGTGATTTTCTGATGCCTTAGTAAAATATGTTTCGTACAGATTACTTCAAGATTTTGCAAGATGTGACTCGAAATAATAAACGTAATTCCTTTTTCTCTAGCCAACCTTTTAATTAAGTTTAACAATTCTAAAATACCCGTAGGATCCAAACCATTTGTAGGTTCATCTAAAAGAATAAAAGTCTCAGAGCAAATTAAGGCAACGAATAAACCAATCCGCTGCTTCATCCCCATAGATAGTTTCGACACTTTTTTATTGAGATAAGATTCAACATTTAAAATCGTTTTATAGTCATCTATAACCCCCTGAGGTCTATTATATAAGTTACAAAAAAAGTGTAAGTTTGATAGAACAGTCATATTAGGATATAAAGTAGGATTTTCAATGAGGACACCTATCGTTTCTGAGTTAACGGTAATATCGCCACTATAGTCGGGTAAGATACCTGATATTAATTTCATTAGCGTTGTTTTACCTGCACCATTATCGCCAATTAATCCGACAATATCTCCAGCATTTACCTGTAAATTACAGTTTTTAAGGACATAATGATCATTATATCTAAAACTTAAATCCTTTATCGTTAATAGTGTCATACTAGCTCCGTATCCTTATATTATTTGTAGTGATAACTTCTAGAAAATAGACTTCCCCTCAAAGACAAGCTCAGGTAAAGAATTTTATCGTATAGAATACCTTATTTTAGAAGTAAACTTATTTAGACTTCCCAAACGAAATCAACCACTGAATCATAATCCCACCAGCAATCAAAAGCAAAACATAATTTATAGGTGAATCGATAACCTGTCTTATTTCAGAAAATGTTTCTCCTATCCTGATAAAAAAGTATAGTAAGCCATAAAGGAAAAATAAGTGTATTTTTGAACATTGTTTTTTTACCGTGCAGGAAAGGATTACATATAGCATGACTGTATCCCATAAATCTCTTGCTATATACAAATTAAACACCATCGTACAATCGGTTATCATTTCCTTAAGCATATCTAGCATTAAAACGAGAGATAGCATTGCTACGAAATTAGCTAACATGCGACAATAAATTTGCTTCACAGTGTCCTCCATCTCAATCGTGTTTTTCTGATTTCCGGATTTCTAACTTAAATTTTTTTCAATAATTCAGTTCAAGACTGCTATAAATCATAAACCGATAAATGATTAAGCAAGGGATAATAGAAAATATTAAGTTGTCACGAAAATTTGTTGTTAAGCCCTTTAAAATACCAACATTAAATTGATAAGTAAAAAAATAGATTTCGATTGATAAGATAACTTCCCAAATATGCCACATACTTTTAAACTCAATTTTAAACGTATCACAATTATAGACTTTCCTAAATGATTGATAAGTTTGTCCTTTTCTCATGGCTAAATATGCTATCACGAATCCTATTATAAAAGACGGATCTTTAAGTTGAAGATTTAAAAATCTATGCATCAAACTAAGTGTTGTGATGATAATAATCAAGTAATTTATTCTTTTTGTCGTCATTATCTGCCTCCTATATCTACTATTTCTACAGCTACACCAATCAGTTGATCAACAGCTACTTCCCCCAGCCGCTGTCATATAGGATCCTTTAAAATGTGTGATCAAAGGTCCGCATGTTTGGATACCTGTGTTCAACTTTTACAATTCTCTTGATTGCTAATAACAGCCAAAAGAGATGAGAATTGATATACATTATCATTTTATCATGCGAATCAAGTATACTTAAAAAGTCGCGTATTGAGAACAATTATTAAGTAATTGTTCTCAATACGCGACTCCTCTAATTAACTATCTTTTGTTGCTAGATAGTTCTTACTTCTCTTTATATGCATAATCTGTAGTAGCTGACAGTAACTTGATCAATTTTTTGGCTAACTGTTGGGCATCTAACATCATGAGACAGTCAATACTGGCTGCCATATCAAGAACTAGTTGCGGCTCGTTTGTTTGCTTAAAGGCTAGGAGCATTTTTAAGAACTGATACCGCAGCCAATCCGTCAGCCACCGTTCATGCATGAGTGTTTTTAACTGGTGACTAAAATAGTGTGCGTAGGCAAGTTCATCATGCACAATCATGTAGGCAAATACATGTAGACTGATTCGTCTGATAATGTGTTGATTTAAGACGAGTTCTGAATAAAACGCTGTGCGTTCGATCATTTCTTTAGCCAACCAGTAGATATCCCCGACATCAAGTATCTCGATGCAAAAGCCAAAGATAGCAAGCTCAAATTCTGTCCACTCATCGATGCTCGTCAAGTAGTCACCAACAAGTTTAACTTCTCTTAGTGTCACTTGATTATGACCGGTCATTTCCTTTATCACACTCTTAATCATGACATTTTGAAGTGCGTCATGACTACTTTGTGGTGCTTTAAGCAGTAAACGATGGGCACCTGCCACATCCTCACTTTCCTGAATCTCAATCAGCCTAGCAGTTAATATTTGTATGGGGGACGCATGATAGTTATTCAAGGCATAGAAAAACTCATTTGCTGACATGTTTATCCCTTGAATAGCTAACAGTAAACTGCTAGCAGACAGCATGTGCTTGCCATTTTCAAAATTTGAAATTTGAGATTTGCTTAAGCCCTTGGTCGCAACATGATCTTGCGTATAGCCACGACTGCTTCGCTGTGTCGCATAAAATTCACCTAAGTCAGTCAACTTTTGTTTATCCATAGATACCCTCTCATCATATACAGGGCATACATATCTTAGGTCTATCGACTGTTTCCTGCACCTCTAGTATAACACACGAAGATTATATATTCTGCTAAATTACATAAAAACATTGTTGTTCGACAATATAATCTAACGATTGATTAACTCTAAATAAAAATGCACAAGCAACTACTGCTTGTGTAAAAATGATGGCTATTTCATGTTTAACCTACTTAATAAGACGTATTATCAGTCTACCTTATTTTGTAATAGGTCAATCGCTTGTCTAGTCAATTGTAGTTTCTCATAGCTCTGCTCAAAATGTTCAGAGACGTACATATAGAAAAGAATATCCACCACATAAAGTTGTGCCATGAGACTCATGGTAGCCGCTGTCCTCATCTGGTAATCCTCACCCGATAATGAGTGGAGGATATAGGTTGACAACTGTCCTAAGCTTGTATCCGACTTAGACGTTATCCCGATAACCGGCACTGCCATCTCCCTAGCAACACTTGCAAGGTCAATCACTTCTTTGGTTTCACCCTTCATGGAAATGCCGATAAAGGCTGCCGAATCTTTTTCTATCGACATAGCGGAGACTAAAAGATGGGTATCTTGGATGAACTTAACTTGTTTACCAATCCTGTTGAATTTTTGAGAGATATCTTGGGCAACGATTGCAGATGCCCCAATACCATAGACAAAGATCACACTTACCTGATCAATACAGGATACAACAGCACCAATCATTTCATCTGAAAGTCCAGTGTTGGTTGTTTCGACCATGTGATTAATTCGGACTTTTAATTTATTTTTAATAGACGAGGGCGTTTCCGCATCACTTACTTCTTCATAGTAGGCTTTATTATCAGCATGTATGGCGTAAGCAACGCTTAACTTTTGTTTCAACTGAGAAAAACCGTCATAACCAAGTGTCCTAGCAAATCTGACGAGTGATGCAGATGAACTACCGATCTCTTGCGCAGCCTCTTGTACACTTTTTTCTAGGATAGTTTCACCAGATTTAAAAATATAGTCAGCTATTTTTTTTTCGACAGTTGTTAGTGTCGCATATTTTCCTCTGATTAGCAGTAAAGTATCCATCTCGTCTCCATTTCTCTCGTTCTAATTATAGCAAAGAGGCTGGCATAAACCAACCTCTTGTTTGATTAACTCTCTATGGTAAGGATTAAATCACCTTTACTCACTTGATTGTTTGGTGCTATCTTAACTGCTTTATAACTACTTGAATTCGTCACAACAATAGGTGTGAGCACAGACAAACCGGCTGCTTTTATTTTGTCTAAATCAACACGCAGCATAAGATCACCTTTGTGGACACGATCATTTTGTTTTACAAAGCTTTCAAATCCCTCTCCATTTAAGGAAACTGTATCCATCCCGATATGAATTAAGATTTCAACACCGTCATCGCTTGTTACGCCAATCGCATGCTTTGTCGGAAAAACACTTGTCACAACACCATCGACAGGAGATAGAACTTGACCGTCCGTTGGTTCAATCGCAATGCCTTGTCCTAACATACCACTAGAAAAAACATCATCTGCTATCGTCGACAGGTCTTTAGCGTGACCTGTCAGTGGTGAGTATATAGTCGACGTTGTAAAGTTAGGTGTCGTGACAACACGTAATGTTGGTTGCAAGGTCTCCATCTGAACTTTTTCGCCATAATGGTCTGCTTTTGCCTTAGCATCTTTTGGAATGCCAAATAGATAAGTCGCAATAAAGCCACCAATATAGGCACCTAATAAACCTAATAGATAGATCCACCATCTACCATTTGCGATAAGTGGTAGTAAGGCAACACCTGAAGGGCCAATCGCGATAGACCCAACGTGTCCAAGTGTCCCGATAATCGCACCACCGATACCACCACCAATACAGGCTGTCACAAAGGGACGGCCTAACGGTAGCGTAATCCCATAAATTAATGGCTCGCCAATGCCTAAAATACCGACTGGCAAGGCACCTTTTACACGCTCTACAAATTCTTTATCTTTTCTTAATTTTATCCAAAGGGCAATTGCAGCACCGACTTGTCCTGCACCTGCCATGGCAAGTATCGGTAAAAGTTGGGTAGAACCAGTTTTCGCAATCATTTCCAAGTGAATCGGTGTCAAAACTTGATGCAAGCCAAACATGACCATAGGTAAGAATAACGCCCCTAAAATAAAGCCTGAGAACCCACCGCCGACTTGGAGAACCATGTTAATGGCACCGACTAAACTAGAGGAAATAACACCTGCAATCGGCATGATCACAAAAATCTCAGCAAAGCCAATCACGAGTAAGGCAATGGTTGGTGTGACAATGATATCAATCGAATCTGGAATCACTTTACGGAGTTGTTTTTCAATAATAGACAGCAACCAGACAGCAAAGATGACACCAATAATCCCACCTTGACCAGCTGCAAGGGCTGAGCCGTTAAAGACATTTTTAAGGGGTGCCTCAGGGTTCATACCCGTTAGGAGAGACACTGCACCGATAACACCACCCAAGGCTGGTGTTGCACCAAATTCTTGGGCTGCGTTCATCCCAACGTAAAGCGCTAAGTAGCTAAAAATCCCTGCTTGGATAATCTTAAGCACTGTGATAAATTGTAACCATGTCCCAGCATCAAGCGTACCTGATGTTACCAGGTTGCCTAAAACTGAAGCTAAGCCACCAATTAGGCCAGCCCCAACAAAGGCTGGAATCAGTGGGACAAAAATCTTAGAAATGGTGTTGAGTATGGCTTTAAATTTAGATGGTTTATTATATTTTTCTTTTGCATCCGCTTTTGTCTTGGCCATCAACTCATCAATGGATTGCTCACCACTACTTGGAAAGCTTTCACCTAGTCTGACGCCAACTATACTAACCATTTCTTGGGCTACTTTATTGACAGTACCAGGACCGATAACAACTTGCAAGGTCTCATCTTTAACAATCCCCATGACACCCTCAATTGCTTTAAGGCTATCAAAATTAACTTTTGACTCATCTATAATACTCATACGCACACGCGTCATACAATGCACTAATTTGCTGACATTTTGTGTGCCACCAACCTGCTCATAAATCTCTCTTGCAATACGACTGATTTTTTCTTCTGCCATTTTTCCCTCTCCTATTTATCTTTAGAATTAACTAAGTGTCTTGCCAACAAAGCCATTTGCTTTAACTAACTTCTTTCTTCCCTCTTCAGCGTTAGACCCTGTCAGTATCATGACAATGGCAAGCTTAACATCTTGATCTGCCTCATAGAATGTCACTTCTGCTAGTTCATAACGACAGTCAGTCGCTTGCATGATGATGCGTTTACTGCGTTCAACTAATTTTTTATTAGTTGGTTTAACATCTACCATCAGGTTGTGATAAACCTTCCCAATCCCAATCATAGCAATGGTTGAAATCATATTTAGGATTAATTTTTGAGCCGTACCAGATTTTAGACGGGTAGACCCTGTCAAAAATTCAGGTCCACAATCGACTTCTATCGGTAGGGCAGCATGTTGTGAAATTTCAGCATTTGGATTACATGATAGACTTGCAGTTGTTGCACCAACAGAGGTAGCATAGTCTAATCCGCCGATAACATACGGTGTTCTACCACTTGCGGCAATCCCAACAACGATATCATTTTCAGATAAATCCAAATCAATCAAATCTTGTTTACCTAGTGATAAACTATCCTCAGCACCCTCTACGGCTAAGGTCATTGCCTTGTCACCTCCAGCGATTAAGCCAACGACTTGGGATGCGGGGACACCGAAAGTTGGGACACACTCAGCTGCATCAAGTACGCCCAAACGACCACTTGTGCCAGCACCCATGTAAATAAGTCGTCCGCCTTTGTTAAAGGCTGCTATTGTTGCAGTCGCAACTTTCTCAATTTGCGGTAAGGCTAAGGCTACAGATTCTGCGACCCCTTTATCTTCTTGATTCATCTTTGTCAATGCTTCATGCACACTCATTTGGTCAAGATTAGTGGTTGCTAAATTTCTACGTTCTGTTGTCAGTGTTGATAAATCAATCATTTATTTTCTCTTTTTCTATTATAAATTTTTGTCCAGGACCAATGAATGGTAGTAACGCTAGGTCATCAGCTATGACATGACCAACCCTATTTACCTTCAGATCGGCAGCTAAATCACGTTTGACAACTTGTATCTCTCCCATGTAACGCCCATAATTACAGTTATCAATCGTAAGCGCACCTACTGATCTCACTACCGTATTTTCTGGAGTAATTTGTGGTATCTTTCTAAATCTAGCATCAGCACTTCTGATGACATCTCTAGCACAATCTTGTCGATTGACATGATTACCCGCGACATAAGTGAAATCAGTTGTTTCTGCTACTGCTCTTAATCTAATTGTTTGATCCTGAATAAAGCGAGCACACTGTAGCCTCGTTTCCACTTTTAAGCCCCCATCACCGATATAGATATGATCTACTGACATGCTTTTCATATCTATTAACCCAGCTAGTGGATGAAGGAAACGATGTGCTTCCAAAGTGGGTAAGGTTTGATATAAAGGCTGTCTAAGATGACTATCTCCTGGAACAAATGCCATCACATTAAAGCCATTTTGCTTTAAAAATCGATTTTTGTCTACAAAAACTTCTCGATCCAGACCAGTTTCAGGTCTAGGATAATAATTATGCCAGGCTTCGAGATGGTTAAAGTTTGCCTGCATTTCTCTTAGCTCATCTATATCTGATTGCGTTATTGTGCTTGCATTCAAGCTGACCGTTATGACTTGACTAACCTTGGCTATCGTTTCATTACTGATATGATAATCCATTCTTAGTCCTGTAACACCTATTGCTGTTAATTGGTCGATATTGTCGAAAGAGAAACCTGATTTTGCTAGGGCATCTCCAGAAATATCAACCATTAATTTTAACTGATTAGCTTGTGCAAGACGACCTAATGCGACTAATCTCTCTTTATAAAGCTGTGTATCATCTTCTGGAATATGCATTGATGTGAAAATACCTTCAAACCCACAACGCGCCATTTTGTCAATATATGACCTAACTTGATCATCTAAATCAGTGTTCATAAAAATTGAGAAACCGTACATCTTTGCCTCCATATGAAATAATATTTCTTTTAAACAATTTTATTATACCTCTTATGAATTATAATTTCAAGTATTTATCGAAATAAATTTAATAAATGAATTATTGTTTCACTAGTTATCACTTTTACAGATTATTTACCATATTCAAAATAGCCTACATTTTGTATTATGCTAGATGAGATAAATAAAAAAACACGTCAAACGTGTTCAAAGGTTATAATATTCATACTTGGCTAGCTCACTTAAGTCATATGGTGTATCTTGATAGACTGCATAATTAAGCCAGTTTGAAAAGAAAAGACTGGCTGCACTGGACCAATTCATCTGAGGCGTTTGGCTGGGATCATCATGAGGATAATAGTGATCTGGTACATGACCGCTTGTCAGTTTATCTCGCTGATATTCAAAATCAAGTGTCATTCGGTCATACTCTAGATGACCAAAGCTGTAGACTTCACGTAGATTTTTTTTGGCGACGATAGACAGGCCTGATGTCTCACCATAGGACAAGATATCAAAATCCTGTGGCAGATCTTGCGCATCAGTTTCTGTGCTACGTGAGTGGGGGCTGAAAAATACATCATCGAATCCCCTAAATAAAACATGCTTAGGATTTTCTACAGATTGCTCGTAAACCCCCCATAGTTTTTCAGCTAAGGCGTGTTTAGCTATCCCATATCTCGCATATAAGCCAGCCTGTGCCCCCCAACAGATATGTAGCGTTGAATAGACGTGCGAACGTGACCACTCAAAAATAGCCGTTAATTCATCCCAATAATCGACTGCTTCAAATGCTAAATCCTCAACAGGTGCACCCGTGACGATCATACCGTCATAATAGTCTGTGGCAATCTCGTCAAAACGCTTATAAAAGGTATCTAGATGATTTTGTGTGATATTTTTTGATTTATGACTGGTCATATGCAAAAAATCGACTTTGACTTGTAAAGGAGTATTAGATAATAGTGCTAAAATTTGCGTTTCTGTGACCATTTTTCGTGGCATAAGATTGACGACTAGGATGTTCATTGTTCGAATATCTTGATGACTAGCCCGCGCTTCATCCATTACAAAAATATTATCAGCTTCTAATAATTTAACAGCAGGCAATTGTTTATTAATTTTTACTGGCATCCCTTTACCTCCTATTTTTATATCATCTTTATATTTTAGCATGTTTCCCCATTGTTTTAAGCCATGGGTAACTTATATAAGGGTATTAAAAAAAACTATAAATAGTTTTAATCGTTTAGTGCTTGATAAAGTGGAAATAATGTGTCAAATGTTGCTAAGATGTAGGCTTGCGGATCAGTTTCCCATAAAGTGGCATCTCTTTTTATCACACGGCCAACTTCAAACTCCCCTTTTTTGACAGCTTTTAGTCGCTTAATAGCAGCTTCAATCCCTTGCGTTACTGGGAAATAATCAGGTTTTGTATGGTCGCTCGAGTAGACAAAATCATCTGGAAAGGTATGGTGATTCGTTAGATAAGTCGCATACTTTTCTTTATTAGCTGGATTATCGATGATCGATAAGTACATGAATACGTAGTCTTCCCATATCCCTAACTGTAAATGGGCTTGTGACTTATAGCCTCTTTTATTGTTAGAAATAGCCGACCAGGTACTTTCCGGGGCATATCTTGAGCGTCTTCTATGTTGGGCAATATGGACAAATGTTTCCTGTCCAGTATAAGCCGTTAGCCGCTCAGCAACTGCTGTCATGATATCTGAAAATATGGGCTGAATATCCGAGCGAATGGCGACCATCCGCTCTTCTAATCCTGCAACATCAAATACCTTAAAAGAGGTATCATCAAAACACTTCATCTAAAAAACCTTCCAAATCTTAACTTAATGCCTAGGCGATTGCATAGGGCAGTGATATACATTTATGTAGCGAAGACATCTTGCCTGGCATACAAGCCTTGTATACCACATTTATCCTGCTTGATAGACAACCTTACCATTACAGATCGTATAGGCGATGACGCCTTGTAATGCTTCTCCGACAAATGGTGAATTACTAGCTTTTGATGCAAAATCGTCTGTAATAATCTTGACAGCTTGCGCATCAAAAATAAGCAGATCTGCTGGTCCGTTTTCTGCTAGGTAGCCAGCGTCAAACTGATAGAGTTTAGCAGGGTTACTTGTCATTTTTTCAAGTAATTGCATCAGTGATAAATGGCCTGGTGCAACTAAATGCGTCATACCGAGTGCTAAAGCAGTCTCTAAACCTGTCATTCCTGAAGGTGCCTTGATCAATTCCTGGTCTTTTTCTTCATGTGTATGTGGGGCATGATCAGTTGCAATCAGGTCAATCGTGCCATCTTGCAGTCCGACAATCAACTTTTCAATATCAGATTGACGACGAAGGGGCGGATTGAGTTTAGCATTTGATGCATGTGTCAAAATCGCCTGTTCAGTCATCGAAAAATGCTGAGGTGTGACTTCTGCTGTGATATTTGCACCTAAAGATTTTGCAAATCTAACCACATCCACTGACTGACCTGCAGATAGATGCTGGAAATGCACACGCGCTTGTGTATCAAGCGCTAGCATGGCATCACGCGCAACCATGCTGTACTCAGAAACGCTCGGTGCACCTGTCACACCACACTTGTGCGAAATCTCTCCATCATTTATACCCAACACACCTGTTAACTGTGGGTCCTCTTCATGCAGGGATAAAACGGTATCATGCGTGACAGCTAACTGCATGGCTTGACGGACTTTCCCAGCATCAGTAAAGGGAATGCCATCGTCAGAAAAGCCGACAGCGCCTGCTGATAAGAGGCTAGCAAAATCAGTCAGATGTTGCCCATCAAATTTATCCGTAATCGTCGCCACACTTTTGACGTGGATTGCTTCACGTGCACCTGACGTTAAAACCTCAGTTAAGGTATCGACTGTTGATACTGTTGGATTCGTATTAGCCATCATCACAACCGTCGTAAAGCCACCACGTGCAGCAGCAAGTGCACCCGTATGTATATCCTCTTTGTGGGTCTGACCTGGTTCTCTAAAATGAACATGCACATCTATTAGGCCAGGCGCGACAATTTTGCCGCTAGCATCAATCACTTCAGCATCAGCAACCGAGATATGTTCACCGATTTTAATAATTTTTCCATCTTCGATTAAGAGATCACAAATACCATCAAATTGGCTTTTGGGATCCATGACACGTCCATTTTTTATGAGTAGCATGTGTGTGAGGCCCTTTCTATACAATTCAGTCAAGTTCAGAGATTAAAAGTTGATTAATCCTGCCAAGTCGTTTGATTTTCTTTAAACTTCTTCAACAACTGTAACTCATCAGCATCTACGTAACCGATTACTTTCGCAATTTCAATCAGATCAGAATAAGTTGATAAGGTAAGTAATGGTAAATCAGCTTTTTTAAAGTTTTCGATCCCACGTGCTAATTCGTAGGTAAAGATTGCTGCAACACCTAAAACATCAGCGCCTTCACGAGTGGCAGCTTCAGCAGTCCCAATGACAGAGCCACCTGTTGAAATCAAGTCTTCTATAATGACCATTTTTTGATTTTTAACGATACGACCTTCAACCTGGTTACCTGCACCATGATCTTTAGCTTTAGAGCGGATATAAACCATCGGTAAGTCTAGAATTTCAGCAACCCATGCTGCATGGGGCACACCACCAGTAGCGGCACCAGCGATCACTTCAACCTCTGGAAATTCCGCACGAATACGGTCTGCAAAACCTTGCGCAATTCTACGACGTACTTCTGGGTATGAAATCGTAATTCTATTATCTGTATAGATAGGTGATTTAATCCCACTCGCCCATGTAAATGGATTTGTTGGTTGGAGAAAGACCGCCTTAATATCGAGTAGGTCCTTGGCAATTTCACGTGATAATGTTTGCATGTTGTGCTCTCTTTCAAATATAGTCTGTTATCATTTTAGCATAAGATTTGGAGAATTGTTACTGCTAATCCAGCTATTGTTATCGTTTAAATTCTTTATCTACTGCAACTAGTGCCGTATGAACGACTTGATCCATATCATAATATTGATAATTACCTAAGCGCCCACCGATGATCACTTTATCCAACTTGTTTGCCAACTTACGGTACTGTTTGAACAAGGCAGAATTTTTCTGATCATTTATTGGGTAATAGGCTTCCTTACTACTGTCCCATTCCTGGGGATACTCATGTGTCAAAATAGACACATCGGCGTCTCCTTTTTGGTCAAAATGTCGCCATTCCATTATTCGCGTGTAGGGTGTCTCACCATCTGTATAGTTAATTACAGCATTTCCTTGTGCGTTATCAGTTTGTAACACCTCAGACTCAAATCGAACACTTCTATAGGCTAATTCCCCAAACTTGTAATCAAAGAACTGATCGATCATACCAGTATAGACCAGTCGTGGAAATTCTGACAGATAGGTTGCCTTATCGGTAAAGAAATCTGTATCTAGCTGAATATCAATCAACTCATGATCCAGTAGTTTATCAAATATGACTGTATAGCCCTCTACTGGTAGACCTTGATACCGATGGTTAAAATAATTATTATCAAAGGTAAAGCGGATCGGCAAGCGACGAATGATAAAACTTGGTAACTCAGTTGCTTCACGTCCCCACTGCTTTTCAGTATAGCCTTTTATCAGTTTTTCATAAATCTCAGTTCCAACAAGTGAAATCGCTTGTTCTTCTAAATTTTTAGGACTACCTTTTATAGCAGCTGCTTGACGCTGCTTAGTAATTTCAGCCTGGGCTTCTTCTGGTGTTTTAACGCCCCACATCTGGTAAAACGTCTGCATATTAAAAGGTAAATTATAAAGCTCACCTTTATAATTTGCCAGGACTTGATGCGTGTACTGTTTAAATTCAGTAAACTGATTCACATAATTCCAAACTAACTTGTTATCCGTATGGAAGATATGTGCGCCATAATCGTGGACAGTAATCCCATGTGCTTTATGCGTATACAGATTACCGCCAACATGACTGCGACGGTCAATAATTAAACTGCGTTTGCCACGCTGTGCTGCTTCATGAGCAAAAATAGCACCAAATGGTCCTGCACCAACGATGAGGTAGTCATAATTTTTGATATTGTATTGACCTGTCAACCTCATTCACCTAGCGCTTCAGATTTTTCTAGCCATTGTTCTTCTGCATCTTCTTTTTCAAGGGACAAGCTATCTAAGTCTCTTTGCAGGTCATTTAGTGCCACAAAGTCTTCTGAAGCGGCTACCATGTCAATATGGAGCTGATCGATTCTGTCATCTAACCTGCTTAATTGTGCTTCAAGTTCTGCTACTTCACGTGTCAATTTTCGACGCCATTTTTGATCTGCTTTGGCATCTTGATAACTTGACGGTTTGTCTTTTTGACGTATTTCATCAGCTTCCGCATTTAAAAGCGCCTCAATTTCAGCTTCTTCTGCCTTTTTCTCAAGATAATAATCGTAGTCACCTAGATAGAGTTTGCTACCAGTGGCTGATATTTCTAAGACTTTATCTGCAACCCGATTAATAAAATATCTGTCATGACTAACAAATAAGAGCGTCCCATCAAAGTCAATCAGGGCATTTTCTAAGACTTCTCGACTATCAATATCTAAATGGTTGGTTGGCTCATCCAAAACAAGGAAATTATCCCGATGCATCGATAGCTTGGCTAGTAGCAAGCGGGCCTTCTCACCACCAGATAACATGCCAACTGATTTTTGTACATCATCACCTGAAAATAGGAAAGCGCCTAGCCTATTTCTAATTTCAACCTCAGGAATCAGCGTATGTTGCTGCCAAAGTTCTTCTATAACCGTATTTGAGACAGTTAAATCCCGCTGTTCTTGGTCATAGTAACCCATAGAAACGTTTGCCCCAAGTTTGATCTCACCATCAATCAGCGGTAGTTTACCCACAATCGATTTGATTAGGGTTGACTTACCGATCCCATTCGGTCCGACAATCGCAATAGCATCATACTTACGTTCTTCTAGGTTAATTGGGCTGGATAGGACAGTTGTATCATACCCTATAGCACCGGCATTTATCGTGAGTACCACATTGCCTGACTCAACTTCAGGTGAGAACGTAAAATGCGCTGACTTATCACTGCCAACTGGCTGATCTAAGCGATCCATCTTCTCTAGTTTCTTACGCCTAGACTGAGCACGTTTGGTTGTCGATGCACGCGCAAGATTACGATTGACAAAGTCTTCTAGACTGGCAATTTCTTTTTGTTGTTTATCATACTGTTTGGCTTGCGCTGCTAATTTTTCAGCCTTAAGTGCGATGTACTTACTATAATTACCAGCAAATTTGTCAAGTTTACCCCGAGATAACTCTAGTGTTTCAGTCGTCACTTTATCTAAAAAATAACGGTCATGACTGACAATCAAAATCGCACCGTGATAATTTTTTAAATAATTTTCTAACCAAAGTAAGGTTTCAATGTCTAAGTGGTTAGTTGGTTCATCTAATATCAAAAGCTGTGGATTTTCAAGTAAGATCTTAGCTAAGGCAAGCCGTGTTTTTTGTCCACCAGAGAGGCTCATGACCTCACGGGGCCAAAAATCCTGATCAAATTTAAAGCCGTTTAAGACATTTTTAATATCGGATTCATAGGTAAATCCCTTATTTTGACGAAAGTCTTCTGTTAACACATCATAGCGCGTCATCAAACTAGCTAACGCCTCTCCTGTCAAATCACCCATTTGAGCTTCCATGAGACGCAACTGCTTTTCTTGATTGATTTGCACCTCAAAAACACTTAACATTTCATCGTAAATTGTACGATCTGATGAGAAGGTCGTTTCTTGTGCTAGATAGGACATGGTCAACTGCTTCATTTTTGAGATATCACCCAAGCTAGGGGTTTCCACGCCAGCAATTATTTTTAATAAGGTCGATTTTCCAGCACCATTTCGACCAACAAGCGACACGCGGGAATTATCTTGTATGGTAAAATTTATTTTTTCAAATAAAACATCTGCACCAAAAGTTCGAGAAATATTGTTTCCTTGTAGTAAAATCATAAGTCTATTCTATCATAACTCCTAATCTTTATCTAATCACTAAGCCATTTTGTTTGACAACTTCACAAAGATTTGGTAATCTATTCACAAAGAATACTTATGGAGGTACCATCACTAATGGTCGTAACAAAATTTAATGAAGAACTACCTAAGGCTACTGCTAAGCGCTTGCCACAGTACTATCGCATTTTCAAGCAATTTGTGGCAGATAAAGTTGAGCGCACAAATTCTCAAGCAATCGCTAAAAAATTAGGGGTTGATTCAGCTACTGTTAGACGTGACTTTTCCCTTTTTGGTGAACTTGGCAGACGTGGTTATGGCTATGATACGCTCGCATTGCGTGACTTTTTTAGTAACTTACTAGGTGATTCAGCAGAAACGAATATTGCCCTTATCGGTGTTGGTAATTTAGGTCGTGCCTTGATCAACTACCGTTTCCATGATCGCAATAAAATGCGAATTACACAGGCCTATGATGTATCTGGTAACCCACTTGTCGGTACGACAACTGAGGATGGTATCCCAATCTATAACATTTCAGATCTTACAAAGAATCTTGCAGATGCCAACATCGAAACTGCAATTATCTCTGTTCAGAGTGACCGTGCCCAGGAAGTTGCGGATACCTTAATTCAGGCTGGTATTAAGGGGATCTTAAATTTCACACCAAGACGGCTAGAGGTGAGTGATGATATTACTGTCCAGTCAGTTGACTTGACTAGTGAGTTACAAACGCTATTATTTTTCATGCAAGATAAGAAAGAAACAACAAAGTAATTATGACAATTTTACAACCTATCATTGGAGTCGCTGCAAATGAAAGACGAGATGCTGGTGATGATATGGGGCATATGGCTATATCCTATAATCCTTCAGGCTATATCAAGGCTGTACAGATTGTTGGCGGGCTTCCCATCATGATTCCAATTGGTGATCCGCTAAGCGCTAAACGGTATATCTCTATGATTGATAAACTTGTCTTAGCAGGCGGCCAAAATGTAGCCCCTGAATTTTATGGGGAAGTAGAAACGATTAAGTCTAATGACTACAACCGGGAACGTGATGCCTTTGAACTTGCCCTGATTAACGAGGCAATCAAGCAGAATAAACCAATTATCGGTGTCTGTCGTGGCATGCAGCTCGTTAATGTCGCCCTTGGTGGGACACTTAACCAACACACACATCAACATTGGCAGGAAACACCAGTCACACAGACATCTCACGATGTGAGTATCCAAAAACACTCACCACTCGAAAAAGTGTATGGTCTTCGGGCACATGTCAATTCATTTCATCGTCAAAGTTTAAAAAAAGTGGCACCGCAACTTGAAGTCATCGCAAAATCACTCGGTGATAATGTGATAGAGGCTGTTCAGTCAACTGATCCCACTTTACGCTTTCTAGGCGTCCAATGGCACCCTGATTTCATGTATAATGTCCGCGAGGAAGATTTAGGCTTCTTTAGATATGCTGTTTTCAATTTATAACCGCTCACTTTATAGGCTAAAGATAAAACAAAAAAAGCATCTCAACATTTACTGAGATACTTAGGTTTCTCGTTACTTATTTTTCAGTTGCTCTTGTAATTCTTTTAGTTCTTTTCTTGTTTCATCTTGAGCATTGTCAACAATTTTTTTAACATCACTTCTCTTTACAGCCCAACCCGTAAACACACCAATGATATAAATTGCAAAAATCAAAATGAGTAAGGGGATGTCTAAAGAGAAGAAAATAATACTTAATTTTACTGACCCCATATTTTGAAAGCCAAAAATAAGGACTAAAATAAAGACGATTAATGATAAAACACGTTTTGGTGTTAAGATTTTCTTCATATTTTTCATCATAATTCTCCTATCCTTCTTAACTTATTATAATAAATAACTAGGCCAATATCAAGTAACTGCTCTTTATCTTTGTGGGTGGTGTTTTTTGGGGTAACCTCAAAAGCCGTCTAGTCAGTCGTGAGCCTAGTAAACCTACTTGCCCATGCTCTTTTACATATAATTAGGCAAAAAGGCCTCACGAGTCACTAATAAGGCCTCCTGTCCTTGAAGCTAGATCAGATCAAGGTATTTTCTTTAAATGAAAAATAGCAACCATCACCGACAATGATATGATCGATAAACTGGACACCAATTATGTCACAAGCACTTGCTATACGCTTTGTAAAGACTAAATCAGCATCAGAAGGATTTGGGTCTCCTGAAGGGTGATTATGGGCAACTAAGAGACTAGCTGCCAGTGTCTTAACCGCAAAATGAAGAATTTCTCTCGGATTAGCAGTAGCCGAATTAACTGTCCCTACAAAAATCGTCTTTTTCTTAATAATCTTGTTCTTGCCATCTAAATAAACGGCGACTAAATGTTCTTGATCAAAATCTGACATCTCATCAATCAGGATCGTCGCAAATTGTTGGGACCCTTTAACCTGTCCTTCTCTACTTCTTTCTGTCGTCTTAATTCTTTTGCCTAACTCTATCATCGCTCTGATTTCGACTGCTTTAGTCATGCCGATGCCAGAAATTGTCATCAATTCCTCAATACTCGACTTTCTAAAATTTTCAAGTGTGACGAAATGTTTTAAAATCTGACCTGCTAATTCTAAAACAGACAGTTTGGCTGTGCCAGTTCTTAATAAAATAGCGAGCAACTCTTGATCGGATAGGTAGGACTCGCCAAGCACGTTTAAGCGTTCACGTGGTAGCATCGGATACTCTGCTTCTCTTACATCATACATATTTTTCACCCTCTATATGTCTTATACGAAAAAAACAGGGATTATTTTCATTATTTTATAACTATTCCTACAATAGATATTGAAAAAACGGGTCAATTATGTTTTAATATAAAATGTCAAAACTTTTTGACATTCACATTGAAGCTAGAGGCCTCTGCTTTTAAAAACATATAGAAAGTGAGTAGTAAGGAAGTATTATGACAAAAAAACTAGTATTTATCAGCTTCTTTTTGCTACTCATCATATCATCTATTTTCATTGGATTAGTTAATGTGCCACCATTTGACATCAGTACTTGGACGAGTAGACAGCATCTTGTTCTACTTGCGTCAAGACTCCCTAGAACAATCAGTCTACTGATTGCCGGCGCAAGTGTCAGTGTATCAGGTCTTGTCATGCAAAATCTGATGCAAAATAAATTCGTTTCACCAAATACCGTTGGGACAATGGATAGTGCTAAATTAGGGATCGTTTTTGTGATGATTTTCCTACCAAATGCGACTAGCCTAACCAAAATGAGTATGGCATTTGTCTTCGCACTCTTAGGCACCAGCTTATTTTTACTCATGTCACGCTACATTATGAGTAAAAGTAGCATTATGTTACCTTTGGTTGGGATTATGTTCGGTAATATCATTGGTAGTATTGCAAACTTCTTTGCTTTTAAATATCAACTGGTACAGAACGTCACGTCTTGGTTGCAGGGAAACTTTTCGATTGTGATGCGCGGGTCTTATGAACTGCTTTATCTATCAATCCCTTTGTTTATTTTGATTTATCTGTTCGCCTATCAATTTACAATTATCGCGGCGGGTCAAGAAATGTCGACTAATTTAGGGATTTCATATCAAAAAATGCGCTTGTTTGGCGTAGGGATCGTCGCACTCACATCTAGTATTGTCCTTGTTAGTGTCGGTAATATTCCCTTTCTAGGCATTATCGTTCCAAACCTTGTGACCTTAAAGTTTGGGGATCAAATGAAAAAAAACCTGCCCTTGACAGCCTATTTCGGCGCTGCCTTCCTGATTATCTGCGATATCATTGGTCGGACAATCATTTCACCTTATGAAATTTCAGCCAGTTTAATCGTTGGTGTCTTAGGTAGTGTTTGCTTTATTGCACTCTTACTCAAAGAAGGTCGGAGACAAGCAAAATGAAGCTAAAATTAACCTATCTGATTTTAATACTTGCTGTTTTAGGGAGCTGTGCACTTTTTCTAACCTACCACACCTATGGGAACATCGAATTTGCTTTAGCGCTTCGCTTAAAAAAAATTCTGGGCTTTATCCTTGTTGGTATCGCTTGTAGTTTTGCAACAGTCAGCTTTCAAACCTTAACGCAAAATAAATTATTGACGCCTAATATTTTAGGTATGGATTCGCTTTATGTCATGTTGCAAACCCTATCTATCTTTCTATTAGGTAGTCATAACTTAACCTCCCTATCTAGCCTGGGTAACTTCTTCTTATCGATTGCCCTCATGATGTCGGTTAGCACGGTACTTGCCTTTTCACTATTAAGGCAGTTTAAGCATAACCTATTTCTCTTTCTGATGATTGGTATGATACTTGGGACATTTTTCGGAAATATCAGTAGTTTTCTACAAATTCTACTTGATCCTAATGAATATGATCATTTACAAGGCAAACTCTTCGCTAGTTTTAGCAATGTTAAAGCCGACCATTTATTGGTTGCCAGTATCATGATCGCCCTGCTCTGCCTCTTTTTATGGTGGTTAGCACCTCAGCTAGATGTCTTACATCTAGGGAATGATTATGCGGTGAATCTAGGCCTTGATGTAAGAGCGCTACAGCTAATGAGCTTGCTTGCAATCTCTGCCTTAGTTGGTGTATCTACTGCACTAGTTGGCCCCACTAGTTTTCTGGGCTTCATCGTGGCAAATATTAGCTACCAAATTACCAAGACTTATCGACATAGAGCGATATTTATCACAGGTAGTTTGATCGCGATATTACTTCTGGTATTTGGTGAGTTTCTTGTTGAACATATCTTTAGTTTCAATACAACCTTAAATGTCATCATTGAGTTTACTGGCGGGTGCTACTTTATCGGACAAATATTATATAAGAGAAATGGAAATAAGGGATGAAAATAGAAGGTCTTTCAAAGTCTTTTGGTAAGAAAACGATATTAGATGAGATCGATTTAACGATTAAAAAAGGCAAATTAACCGCCTTTATTGGCCCCAATGGTGCTGGAAAATCAACACTTCTAGCGACAATGAGTCGATTAATCCAGACAGAGACTGGTCACATCTACCTAGAAGGTAAGGATCTCAAATCCTTCAAATCTCGTGACCTGGCACAACAACTGTCTATTTTAAAACAGATGAATCATTTAAACATGAACATCACGATCTTTGAATTGGTTGCATTTGCTAGATTTCCTTATTCTAAGGGCAATTTAACACCAACTGATAAAGAGAAAATTAACTTATCCATTGCCCAACTCGGCTTAACCGAATTAGCAGAGGAAAATATTCAAAACTTATCGGGTGGGCAACTACAACGTGCTTACATCGCTATGATATTAGCACAAGATACAGACTATATCTTACTTGATGAGCCACTAAATAATCTAGATATGAATTTTGCAGTGCAGATGATGCAACTCCTTACCAAACTAGTCACAGAATTTGGTAAGACTGTGATCATCGTCTTACATGATATCAATTTTGCAGCAAGTTTTGCAGATGAGATCGTCGCCATGAAATCAGGTAAAATATTTGCCCATGATCAAACAGATCAGATCATTCATGAACATATTTTAAACCCGCTATATGAGATGTCAGTTCGTATAAAAGAAATAGAGGGTAAGAAATTTTGTCTGTATTTCTAGACAAATAACTTCCCACTATTTATATATTAAACAAATAAAGGAAAATAATTATGAAACTTGGTAAATTAATCACTGTCTTTACTGGGACACTACTACTTGGGACACTACTCGTTGCTTGTGGCACTAAAAAAGAGGCAACATCTGATAGTGCTAAAGAAACGACAACAACAAAGGCATTGCCTAAAAAAATAGAAGTGACAGATTCAAAAGGTAAAAAAATAACTGTTCCGACTCGCCCAAGTAAAGTTGTCGTATTTGATAATGGGTCACTAGATACAATAGAGGCTTTAGGTGAAAGTAAATCAGTTGCTGCTGTCGCAGTTAAAAACTTGCCTACTTATTTATCTAAATTTAAAACAGTTGCAAGTGCTGGTGGCCTAAAGGAACCTGATTTAGAGAAAATCAATTCACTACAACCTGATTTCATTATCATTTCTGGACGTCAAGAAAGTTTTAAAGCTGACTTAGAAAAAATCGCACCTGTTCTAGACTTAGCAATTGATACAACCAAAGTTTGGGAATCTACAAAAGCGAATATCATGACGATCGCGAGTATTTATGGTAAAACTGACGAAGCAACTAAGCAAGTTGCTAAATTAGAAAAAAACATCACGACATTGAAAGCAAAAGCTGAAAAATCAAAACTAGCAGCTTTAACTGTGATCTCAAATGAAGGTCAGCTAGCAGCATTCGGTGAAAAATCACGTTATGCCATTGTCAATGATACGTTTGGCTTCAAAAATGTTGATAGCACAATCAAAGCCTCTACTCATGGCCAACAAATCTCATTTGAGTATGTGCTCGAAAAAAATCCAGATGTCATATTCGTTGTCGATAGAACAAAAGCTATTGGTGGTGACAGCTCAGAAACTGCTGTAACTAACAATGAATTAGTGAAGAAAACAACAGCTGGTAAAAACAACAAAGTGATTGAACTTGATCCAAGTCTTTGGTACCTAAGTGGTGGCGGGATTAAATCAACACAACTCATGATCGACGGCGTTGAGAAAGCTTTTAAATAAGCGATCAATGATGATAGTCCGATTCACAAAGGAAGCACTTCAATGACGTGTTATCCATCATAAAACTCCCCATAAACTGGATTAGGTTCCAATATGGGGAGTTTTATTGTGCGCTAATTCTCGTATGAATTAAGTAACGGGTGACGCAGGATTACTTAGCTGGTCTTATCAACTACATGACTCACAATCGATGAAATTAAAAAAACAATCCTCAGAATATCTGAGCCATTGTCTTCTACTTATTGCATTACATCTGTCTTTATTTTCTTGCCTTTACCCTCTAAAATAGGCAACTGCACTCTCGAAAAGTTTCTGATCTTTATTACCAGGAATATTTTTAAATAAGCCTGCTTCATAGCGTTCAGAATGTCCCATTTTCCCTAGGATTTGTCCGTTTTTGCTGATAATGCCCTCAATCGCAGCGACAGAGCCATTAGGATTGTAAGCAGAGTCCATCGTTGCTTGTCCTTTAAAATCAACGTATTGGCTGATAATTTGACCATTCTTGCTTAGGTCTTCAAGGGCTTGAGGTGACACGACAAATTTGCCTTCACCATGCGAAACTGGAATGGCATGAATATCTCCTACTGCAACGCCTGTTAACCACGGTGAATTGGTATTAA
Source organism: Pseudolactococcus piscium (assembly GCF_002441695.1). GTDB lineage: Bacteria > Bacillota > Bacilli > Lactobacillales > Streptococcaceae > Pseudolactococcus > Pseudolactococcus piscium. The sequence goes on along the minus strand of NZ_JXJW01000022.1, from coordinate 11,225 downwards.
TTATCTTAGTCTCAACCATTTTAGCGACGTGCTGATTGGCATCATTATAGAAAAGTGTTGGCGACTGATCAGATAAGCTATCAAAGCTACCATATGGTAATAAGCCTGACTTAACCAAGGCTTGGAAGCCATTACAGATGCCAAGAATTAGGCCACCACGCGCGATAAATGCTTCGATAGCTGACTTGACAGCTTCATTTAATAAGATATTCACGATGAACTTAGCTGAGCCATCAGGTTCATCTGCTGCTGAAAATCCGCCTGCAAACATGAGGATATTTGCCTGCTCGATGTTAGCAACCATATCTTTGATTGACTCTGAAATGTCCATCGTCCTAAATGGAACAATCTTAGTCACAGCACCAGCAGCTTCAAATGCTTTTGCTGTGTCATACTCGCAGTTTGTCCCTGGGAATACTGGAATATAGACTAAAGGTGTGGCGACACGATGTGGTGCCTTGATTTGCGTGCTAGAGGGGGTCGTCTCAATCGCTTCAAGCTTAGCATTTTGATCAAATAAGGTTGGATAGACCGCTTCTAAAGGAGCTTCAAAACTAGCTAGTAAAGCATCACCTGAAAGTGAGACACCGTTAATATCAAGTAGAAAGTCCTCGGTAGTCTGACCGATCTTCTGTAAGCCTGCAATCTCATCGGGTGATGTGATAATGAAGCCCGCAAACTCAGCCTTAATCAAGTCGCTTACCTGAGCAAGATCAACTTTAGCGCCAATCTTGTTACCAAAAGTCATGAGAGAAATCGCTTCACCAACCCCACCAGCCTTGGTTGAAATCGCGGCTGTTATCTTGTACGATGCCTGTAAGTCAGATACTAAGTCAAAGTTTGCTTTAACCCTTGCCCAATCGATTGTTTCTGCAATCGCAATACCAGGAATATAGTAAATATGCTCATTTACAGCTTTCAATTCAGGCGACAAGATACGGTCCGCTTCAGACGTTGTCACGCCAAATGCGATAAGGGTTGGCGGTACTGTCAACTCTTCAAATGTCCCACTCATCGAATCCTTACCACCAATAGATGGCAAGCCTAATTGTTCTTGCGCTTCGATAGACCCAAGTAAAGCTGCGAGTGGTTTACCAAATCGTTCAGCTTGTTTATCCATGCGCTCAAAATATTCTTGGTAAGAAAAACGTGCGCTAGTCCAGTTGGCATTCGTTGCGACCAAACGTGCTGTTGCTTCAATTACTGCATAGGCTGCACCATGATAAGGTGACCATGAGGCAATCTCAGGATTATAGCCATGAGACAAAAGCGACACCGTATTTGTGACACCAGTAAGTACTGGTAATTTTTGGACAGAACTTTCAGCAGGTGTTAATTGGTAGCGACCACCGATAGGCTGAATCACAGTTGATCGACCGATTGAACTATCAAAGATTGTTTGCAAGCCTTTTTGTGAGGCAAAATTTAGCTGAGATAAAAGACCATTTAAATCCGTGTTTAAAGTATCTAAGCTTGTCGTTTTTTCAAATGGGATCGGTAAATCTGAGTCTGTCACAGTCGCATCAACGACAACACGCACGCCATTTGTATCTAGAAATGCGCGATCAATGTCAACGATTGTTTGCCCCTTCCAGAGCATCTTTAAACTCGCTTTTTCAGTCACTTGTGCAACTTGAACAGCTAAGATATTTTCCTTGGCACATTCAGAAATAAATTGGGCAACATCTTTAGCTGCAACGACGACTGACATCCGTTCTTGAGATTCTGAGATGGCAATTTCTGTTCCAGAAAGACCTTGATATTTTAAAGGCACTTTATCTAAGTCAATTTCAACACCATCAGCTAATTCACCGATTGCAACACAGACACCACCAGCACCAAAGTCATTTGATTTTTTGACAAGTTGCGTGACATCAGGATTACGGAAAAGGCGTTGAATTTTACGTTCTTCTATGGCATTCCCTTTTTGTACTTCAGCACCCGCTGTTTCCACTGTATCTTTGGTTTGCACTTTAGATGAGCCTGTTGCCCCACCTACACCGTCACGGCCAGTTTTACCACCGAATAAGATGATGGCATCGCCAGCTTGTGGTTTTAAGCGTAAGACATTTTCTTTTGGTGCGGCACCAACAACAGCTCCTGTTTCCAGACGTTTAGCTACAAATCCCGGATGGAAATATTCCTTAACATAGGTTGTCGCAAGGCCGATTTGATTACCGTATGAGCTATAGCCATGTGCTGCGCCTTTAGAGATAACTTGTTGGGGTAATTTGCCATGACGTGTTTCTGAAATTGGTGCAGTAATATCCCCTGCACCCGTGATGCGCATGGCTTGGTAAACATAAGCACGGCCTGACAAGGGGTCACGAATGGCACCACCGATACAGGTCGATGCCCCACCAAAAGGTTCAATCTCTGTTGGATGATTATGTGTTTCATTCTTGAACATGAGTAACCAGGGTTCTTTAACCCCATTCACATCGACTGAAATCTCTACACTACAGGCATTGATCTCATCAGAGACTTCCATGTCGTCCAAACGGCCGTTGGCACGCTCATAGCGACCAAAAATAGTCGCCAATTCCATTAAGGTCGTTGGCTTTTCAGTCCGCTTAATTTCCTTGCGCATATTCAGGTATTTATCAAAAGTAACTTGGAGTTGCCCTTTGAATTTTGACTGAGAGAAATCGATTGTTTTCAACTCAGTTTCAAATGTGGTGTGCCGCGTGTGGTCACTCCAGTATGTATCCAACACTTTTAACTCAGTTTCAGACGGATCACGCTTGACCTGTTTGAAGTAATCTTGTATCCAGAGTAAGTCAGCAACTTCCATGGCTAATGCGTAGCTAGCATGTAAGTCAGTAATTTGACTTGCTGTCATCGTAATGAAGCCAGCTAAAACAGGGATTGTATCAGCTGAACGTAGCATCTCTTCGTCATGAATGGCTTGATCGATTGCTTTAAAGCGTGAGTCGACACTATTAAGTTGATATCCTTTTATTTTTTCAAATTCAGCATCAGATAAATCAGCATTTAATAGATAGAGTTGTGCCGTTTTAACGACTGCATCTTTGTCTGCACCTAATAAAAATAAGGCTTCTTCTGCTGAGCTTGCACGTTGATCAAATTGGCCAGGAAGGGACTCGATGGCAAAAAACTTACTTTTATCTAGTGCTAGTTTTACTGTTTCCTCATCTAAGACATAGTCTGTCACTTTTTCAGAAAAAATCGTTTGCTCAGCAGTCGTTAGTAAATCATCTGTGACATGGAAAACATCATAAACTTGGACGATGTTAACTGATGTCAAAGTCGACAATTGCAGATTGTGCTGTAACTCATGTAATAGTGCTTGATTTTTCACCTTAAATTCTGGTTTTTTAGCAACAAAAATACGTTTTTTCACGAGATTATTTCCCCTCAAATTCTGTTTGTAAATCAGTAAGTACCCGTTGATAAATTGGGATTAGATCACCTAGATCACGTCGGTAAACATCTTTGTCGACATGGTTATTATCCACATCCCAAAGGCGGGATGTGTCGGGAGAAATTTCATCAGCTAAGATAATCGTCCCATCAGGCAAGCGACCAAACTCAAGTTTAAAATCAATCAATTTAAGGTCAATTTTAGCAAATAAGTCAGTCAAAATGAGGTCAATAGCTAAGGCATTTTCTTTCAACATGACGATTTCTTCATCACTTGCAATCTCTAAAAATTTAACATGGGCATCATTGATAAAGGGATCATCCAAGTCATCGTTTTTGTAATAAAATTCGACGATCGGTGTTGCTAATTTGATGCCCTCAGCAAGATCAAATCGCTTTGAAAATGACCCTGCAGTATAGTTACGCACGACAACTTCTAATGGAATAATATCAACTTTCGTATTCAATTGTTCGGTTTTAGAAATTTGCTCAATAAAATGGGTTGGGACACCACGACGATTTAACTCACGAAAGATCAAACTGGTAATTTGATTATTTAAGGCACCTTTACCTGAAATTTGATCCTTCTTTTTGCCATTAAGTGCTGTTGCTTGGTCTTTATACTGGGCAAGGACGATGCTATCGTCATCGGTTAGGTAAAGATTTTTTGCTTTGCCTTCATAAAGTAGTGTCCGTTTTTCAGTCATTTTATTCTCCTAATTTGATAATGACAGGTCTCACTTATGACACACGTCGTAAGTGTTTCATCTATTATATGACTATCATAACGTATATCAGTTTAGAAACCACAAAAAAACTGCCTAATTACAGCAGTTTTTACATTAACGTTCGGATTATAAGAGATTGATAAGGAAAACAGACATCGTATGTTCATGTATTGCTAAAAAATCAACCAACTATTTTTGTGTGTTAGTAGTCTAAATTATCTGCATGACCAGCTGCATTACCGACAAAATAACCTGTTTTACAATTGATAGATACAAGATAAGTCCCATCAGTTTTGTAAAGATTATAGTAGCCATTTCCTTTTTGGATACTGGCTGGTAAGAGAATATAGGCATCTCCTGTAATATAACCACGATCACGACATTTTTGTAAGACTAATTCTCTAATACCACTCGCCCAGACAAAAGCAGCATCACTTAAGTTGGCATTTGGATCTACTGGGACACGTGATCTACCTGTTTCAAGTGTGATTGCAGGATATTGCGCTTGATATTGTGCAGTTGTTAGCCCATATCCAGCTGAAGCGCCGCCACCGTTTGTTGCAGGTGCGGTCGACTGATTAGTTCCAGTATTAGCTTGATTCATCGAACCAGCTGCCTGATTAGTTGCACCATCAGCTTGATTCGTCGTTGTGTTTGACGTTTCCGGTGTTACAACAGGTGCTGCAGCAGAAGCAGCCGCTGCAGATTTTGCTTTCTCAGCTTGTTGGGATTGACCATGTGCGATCGCTTCTTTCAACAAACTATTTAACCCATCATTTTCAGTAGCAGTATAGCTTAGCTTAACGCCATCTTTTACGACAGCAGTCTTATCTAGAACACCATCCACAATGATGGCCTTATCAAAGTTTGCATTCATCGCTTCGGTAACTGAAATCTCAGTTTTAAGCGCATCGACCTTCTTTTTCAAAGACTGATAATCAGCGTTAGCTTTCAACTTGTCTACTGCACTGACTAATTCACCTATTTTAGCAAATTGGTCATTTTTAAGTTTTGTTTGTTTATCATCAGTAAAAAAGCCAGCATATTGTTGATCAAATGCTTTTGTTGCTTTAGCCTCTTCAGATTTTTTCTGACTTGACTGACTCGTTTTATCAGCTTCTTTTTGCTTGGACTGATTAAGGTTAGCCCAAACTAAGCCCCCAGCAGCCAATAATATCAAGGCACAGATACCAATGATGACTGGTTTTTTGCTCTTTTTAGGTTCAGCTACAGGAGTCTTCGAAGCCCCAACAGGTTCTTGCTGCTCAGATAGTTGATCTTCTGCTAAAGCTGAATCTAAGCCCGTATTATCTTCTACGATTAATGGTGGCACAGTAGAGATTTCAGAAAATGTGTCAGACTTTGTGTCAACAACTGCTGATACTGCTACTTCTTCAGCTGTTTTTAAGTCATCAACCGGTGTAGCATCATCAAGTTTAGGCTGATTTGTATCCGTCTGTGCTTCCTCAGCAGTATCAAAGTCAATCGACCCAACACTTACTGCTGCGTCATCTGCTGCTAGCAGCACAGTATCAAAACTACCTTGGATTTCAGGGAATACAGGGTCAACCTCCTGTGACGCCTCAGTTGCTTTAACTGATTCAGACGCGACCTGATGCGCTGACTCTGATCCATCATGAGCTTCTGTATCACTATCTGTTATTGCTGTATCCGTTGCATCCGCCTGACTGTCAACCACTGACGTATCAGATGTGTCAGAAACCGAAGCATCAGAACCATCTAGGCTACTGTCAGACACTGGTGCTTCAGATCCATCTAGGCTACTGTCAGACACTGGTGCTTCAGATACGTCTAGGCTTTTATCAACACCTGATAGATCGCTCTCTGGCGTATTGGCATCTTCTCTAGCTGTTCTAACAAATTGATCTAATGCATTGGCAGCTTCAACCGTTTTTGCATGTCTGTCCTTTTTAGCACTCTCAATTTCAGAACGGTGTTGGCGAATATATCGATCAAGCGTACTTTCTTTATCCTTATTTTCAGATGCTAATGTATCAGACTGCGCCGCAATCTGTTCCACTGTTAAATTTTCAACATCTTTTAAGGCAATTGTCTTCTCTTTAAAAGTTGATTTTTTCTTTTTTTTAGCCATATTATTTTATTCTCTTACCAAAATACTGGTATAAATCTGTTCGAAGTCTACCATTATAAAGTTTTCGTTTTTTAGTTGCCTGACTACCATAGTGCTCTTCAAATAATAAATCACTTGTGATGATATATTTACTCCAAGTTTCAAGTGGTTTAAAGGTATCACCCATTTCCTCATATAATTGGAAAGCAGCTGTTTCATCACCAAGTCGTTCACCATAAGGTGGATTTGAAATCAAGACACCATCCAGTTTATCCGTCCGAAAATCTTGTAATCTCAATTGCTTAAATTTGACAATACCCTCTAAACCGATTTCCAAAGCATTTTCTTGCGCAATCTGAATCATTCTGCCATCAACATCAAAGCCTGAGATGTCCAAATCAGCATCATAGTTTGCTTTACTTTCAGCTTCATCACGGACTTTTTTAAAGATCTCGTCTTCAAACCATGGCCATGCTTCAAAAGCAAAGTCACGATTAAAGCCTGGCGCAATGTTCATACCGATCAAGGCAGCCTCTATACAAAAGGTCCCTGATCCACATGTTGGATCAACAAAGGGACGTGACATATTCGCACGCCAGTTGGTTAACATAATGATGGCCGCTGCCATATTTTCTTTGATTGGTGCACCACCTTTATCAACACGATAGCCTCGTTTGAAGAGGGAATCACCCGTTGTATCGATCATAATCGTTGCAACATCCTTATGTAAAGCGACTTCTATCGAGAACAAGGCACCTGTCTCAGGAATCGGCACATTTTCAGGACGATGATAATGCACTTGTAATTTTTTAGCGATCGCTTTTTTAGTGATGGCTTGAATACTAGGCTCATTATGGAGGGTAGATTTGATTGCCTTAGCTTTGGCAATCGGAAATTGTGCACCAAAAGGTAATAGGTCTTCCCACGGTAATGCGGTTACCCCTTCAAACAAGTCATCAAACGTTTTTGCAGGAAATTCCCCTACAATAATCTTAACGCGGTCTGCTGTTCTTAACCACAAATTTGCTGTCGCAATTGTTTCTTTCGTACCAGAAAATAAGACACGAGACCGATCGTCCATTTTGGTTTCAATGCCTAAGTCTCGTAATTCTTTTGCTGTCAAACTTTCAAGGCCTGCTGCTGCTGTTGCAACTAAATTAAAATTATTTTTCATTTTATCTTTTCTATCTTTTTTACTAGACCATTTGCAAAATTTCAAAAAGGGCTGGAGCTTTACGCTCCAGCCCCTGTCATCCAGTTTTCTATAAGCCATGTTTTGTTCCAGTTAACGCTTGTGCGTTAACCTTCGATAATCATCTGTCTGTTATGTTAAAGAACCCTTTAACATAACCTCGTCGTACGTTCAATTCCGCGTGACAAGTGCCCCTACCATAAGTTTGGGTTGCTCGCTTGAGGGGTTTACCACGTTCCACTTGCTAAGTTTCCAAAGCAACTCGTCTCTATGGCACTTTTACAGAATTTGTCGCATATTTTCCTAGGAAAACTTAGCTAAAATTCAGCCGTTAGGTCTGACACACCTACCCAGGCTTATTGTTTCGCCTAGCACAAACACTGCGGGCAATCTCAGCCCGCGCGAGCATGGACTTTCCTCACGACTCACAAGGGTAAACCCAAGAAGTCGCGCAATTATCCAAAAACTGGTTGTTAAATTGTCTTAAATCTACTTGACGCCTAGTGATTTAAAGTCACTAGGCTGTTGTTTATTCAGCAGGTGTTGCTTGCTCTGAATTTGCTTGCATCGGTTGTGCTTGCGGGCCAAAAACAGCACGCTCCAAACGATTTAAGCGTTTTAGAATGTCAAAATTATTGGCCGATTTCATGGTCACACGACCACCAGCAAGCGCATCAGTTGTTGCACTTGCAGCTGGAGTTGACGCGATTGGGTTAAAGCGTTGTGTGTTTTCAGATACAGCAACATGAGGTGTAGCCGCCGCATTTTGAACTTTTTTCTTCAAAAATTCATTTTCTTCTTGTAGAGAAAGAATTTCTTCTTGAAATTTTTCATAATCAACGATGACTTCATCTAATAAATCATTTACTTGATCCTTATCGTAGCCACGCATTTTCACATCAAACTCTGCATCATAAATATCTTTAGGGGTTAAATTATAAGTTGCCATTATTTAAAAATCTCACTATTTCTTTTTCGTTATACTTCCAATCTTACCAAAAAAAAAATCTATTTACAAGGGCCAGCCTCTAGTTGAGCAAAAGAATTTAATAGTGACGACTATAGCCAACGATCCTATTATTTTTTTATAGCAATACTAACCTCTAACTATTTTTAAACAAATTATCTATTGGTTTTTTCCCATCCCCTACTCAGAAAGGGTCCAGTCATGCTTGATTTGTTTATAAGCTAAGGCTGGGTCTATGACTTGTGTGATTGGTCTACCAACCACGATAAAATCACTGCCGATAGCTCTTGCTTGACTTGGTGTCATGACACGTTTTTGGTCACCAATGGCTGCACCGATTGGTCTGATGCCAGGGGTTAAACAGATAAACTCTGACGTCGTTGCTTGTTTGATTATGGCAACTTCTTGTGCTGAACAGACAACACCTGCAAGTCCAGCTTCCTGCGTTTTTTTCGCATAATGGATGACTGAATCCGTCAAACTGCTTTGAATATTTTGAAAATCATGCATTTGTTGCTCGCTTGTTGAGGTTAACTGGGTGACGGCGATTAATTTAGTCGTGCCTGCCAACCCATCCAGGGCTTCCGACATCATATCAACGCCTCCAGCTGCATGAACGTTAGTCAAATCAACACCGAGATGTCTGATGACCTTCATAGCTGACTTGACAGTGTTTGGAATATCATGAAGTTTTAAATCTAGAAAGACATCATGACCCAGAGACTTCATATACTTGATGATGTCTGGTCCAGCTGCATAGAATAATTCCATCCCGACTTTAAGATACAATTGCTCATCTACTTCAAATTTACTAAGAAACGATTTAACCTCGTCCATTCCTGCAAAGTCCATAGCAATAACTGGTCTGTTTTCTGTATATTTACCCACGAATTTCCTCCTGACAGTTTTTTACAAAACTAGCTAAATCTGTTATCCCATATTTATCCATTAAGGTTGGCAGATTATCTATTATTTTAGGACAAGCAAATGGATCTGTAAAGTTTGCTGTCCCGATACCGATAGCCGATGCACCTGCAATCATCATTTCTAAGGCGCTTTCTGCAGAATCAACGCCTCCCATACCGATAATGGGTAAACTGGATTGCTGGGCAACCTGGCGAATGAGTTTAAGCGCTACTGGAAAAATAGCTGGTCCTGACATGCCACCTGTCCCATTTGCAATGATTGGTTGTCGTGTTTGCAAACTATATCTTGTGCCAACCAAGGTATTAATCATGGTAAAGCCTGTCGCACCTGCATCTTCTACTGCCTTAGCAACAGTAGCAATGTCCGATACAGAAGGGGTTAACTTAACATAGACAGGGACTTCTGAGACAGCTACCGCAGCTTTAACTGCAGCATAGGCTAATTCAGGAACCTGACCAATCAGCAAGCCCTGATTGCCATGATCGACATTGGGACAAGAGATATTAAGTTCAATAGCTGTCACGTTTTTGACACGACTGATTTTTTCACTCACGATGGCATACTCTTCGTTTGAAAAACCTGCAACATTTGCAATAATCGGCAGCTCAGGAAAATGGGTCGCAAGCCAAGGTAGTTTGTCAGCGATAACTGCATCGACACCTGGATTTTGCAAGCCAATCGCATTTAGCATTCCTGATGGCGTTTCAGCGACACGTGGTGTTGGATTACCAAAACGTGCAATAGCCGTTGTTGCCTTGATCATAATTGAACCTAAACGCTCTAAGTCATAATACTTGGCATATTCCTGTCCAAATCCGAAACAGCCTGACGCAGGTATAATCGGATTCTTCAAGTCCAGCCCTGGTAGTTGAATCGCTAATCTATTTTCTGTCATCAGATAACCACCTCACCAACTCTGAAAATTGGGCCTTCATCACAAACTTTTAGAGATTTCTGACCCGTTTCATCTCCTGCAACATGAACGACACAGGCATAGCAGGCTCCCATACCACAGGCCATACGCGCTTCCATCGAGATAAAGGCGTTTGGATGTGTTTCAGTACGACTGGCAACAGCTTTGAGCATCCCTTGTGCACCACACGCATAAATCGCATCATAACTCATGAGATCAAGATCATCCATTAATAAGCCAACATTTCCTTTTTGACCATATGAGCCATCATCTGTTACAATCTCAAGGTGTGATGAGGCAGCTGCAAACTCAGCTTCTAAAATAACGGCTGATTCTTGTGCAAATCCTAAAAGCACTGTTACTGCTATACCAGTTGCAGTCAGGTCTTTTGCTAACTGGACTAAGGGGGGAGTACCGATACCACCACCTATAATCAGGGCTTTCACATTCGGAAAAGGCCCTGTCATATCAAAGCCATTGCCGAGTGGCCCCATCACATCTATTGTTTGTCCTGCTTGCATCTCAGCAACGACTGCAAGGCCCGGACCCTCAACTCGGTAAATAATAACACAACTTTTATCGGTCTTGTTATATTCAGAAATAGAGATAGGTCGACGTAAAATTTTATCTGGACTCGGTACTCGGATATGTAAGAATTGGTCGGGTGCTGTGATATCTGATACGATTTCACCTTTTAAGACCATTCTAAATACACGTGGTGCGATGTTTATATTTGACACAATCAACATGTCTTCTTGTAAAATCATCATAACCTTTCTTAGCTAGTAGGCTTTTCATATCATGAAAAGTTAAGTGGGTCGATATGCCTGATAACAGTGTGAGAAGGTGACTACCTTTCTCAGAAAAACAAAAAACCGTAGAAAAATCCTACGGTTCGCTTTGATCTTGATCTGCAACCTTATCACGCTCTCGGCATGACTTAAAGGACTTTAGACTAGTATACCAAAATTAGGGATAGATGCCAAGCTATTTTTCAAAGATGAGACTGTAAGTCATGGCGC
>NZ_JXJW01000021.1 GCF_002441695.1 Pseudolactococcus piscium | reverse complement strand
TATTTCCCACACGATTTATTATAGAGCCATTTTTTTGTTTATGTAGAAACCTCACACCATTTTTTTAAGCTCATAGAGCTGATTCATGGCTTCCATCGGTGTGAGATTCATCACATCAATTTGCTTGATTACTGCTGCAAGTTCATCTGTTTCTTGGAAAAGTGCTAATTGCTCTGGTTCAATCGCTTGTTGAACTAGCGGCTGATTTGGCATATCCGTCTCTAATTCGGATAAGATGGTTTTAGCGCGATCAAGTAAATCTGCTGGTAAACCAGCAATTTTGGCGACATGGATACCATATGACTTATCCGCGGGACCTGATTCGATTTTATGGAGAAAGGTCACTTCTCCATCTTTTTCTAAGGTCGCCACATGGACATTTCTTAAGTTTGCTAAGGACGTTTCAAGTGCTGTCAATTCATGATAGTGTGTTGCAAATAGTGTTTTTGCCCCCACACGTTCATGAATATATTCAACGATCGATTGGGCTAGGGCAATGCCATCATAGGTTGCTGTGCCACGACCTAATTCATCAAATAAAATCAATGAGTTTTGAGTTGCTCGACGAATGGCGTGGTTGGCCTCCATCATTTCCACCATAAAGGTTGACTGCCCACTGATTAGATCATCAGCAGCACCAATTCTTGTGAAAATGGCATCAAAAATCGGTAGATCTACTTGATCAGCTGGGATATAACTGCCCATCTGCGCCATGACCACAGTCAGGGCTAACTCACGCATATAAGTCGACTTACCAGACATGTTAGGGCCTGTGATCAACTGGATCATCGTATCCTGATCAAACACGATAGAATTCGGTACGTATTCTTGTGCACCCATCACTTTTTCGACCACTGCATGACGCCCATTTAAAATATTGATCGTTTGGCCATTTTTGGCGATAATAGGCTGTATATAGTGGTTATTTTCAGCAACAACTGCTAAGGATTGGAGCACATCAATTTCAGCGATGACTTTAGCTAATTTTTGAATGCGTAAGATGAAGGCAGCAGTTTGATCACGTACTTTAAGAAAGAGATCATATTCCAGACTGGCAGAATTCTCACGCGCATCCAACATCTGGCTTTCTAAACGTGCTAGTTCCTCAGTCCCGTAACGCTCCGAGTTTTTCAAGGTTGCTTTTCTATAGAAATGACTTGGCACTTGTGTCAGATTGGCATTGGTGACATGGAAAAAATAGCCATCTTTCTTGTTATAATCGATTTTAAGATTATTAATCCCTGAATTCAAGCGTTCTTTACCCTCAAGTTCAGCGATCCAACTCGTCCCATCACGCATGATAACCCGGTAGTCATCCAAGGTTTGATTAAAGCCATTTTTGATGATATTGCCATCTGTAATGCTTGCAGAAGCATGCTCGTCAATCGCGCTAGTAATCAGCTCAAGTAAATCTGGCATATGATCTAATTGGGAGATTAAGGTCTCAAGCTCGGCAGATGCCATCTGAGTCAGGACAGTCTTAATCGCGGGTACATTTGATAGGGTCTGTGCTAACTGTAGCAAATCCTTAGGATTAGCTTTCCCAAATGAAACACGTGAGGCCAATCGCTCTATGTCATAAACGCCCTTAAGTGTCTCTGTCAAATCTGATCGCTCAAAGAAGTGATCTAAGAAGACCCGACTGATCGCTTGACGTTTATGAATAGCAGTTGCACTTACTAAAGGTCGATCAATCCACATCCTTAGCATCCGTGTGCCCATGGCCGTTTTGGTTTCATCTAACAACCAATAAAGACTACCAAATTTCTTACCCGTTCGTGCATTATAGAGTAAGTCTAAGCTTCTCTTACTGGCCGCATCCATCAAGAGAAAATCTTTTATCTCATAATGCTGCACCGCTTGTAAATGGCTTAACTGACGTTTTTGTGTCGTCATCACATAGTTTAATAGCTTAGACGCTACTGCAATTTCTAATACGGCTAGTGTGTCGCTAACAAGCTCAGCATTATCAAACCCTGTTTGCTCAGATGACACCAAGACATTTAGCTGGATTTCAAGTACCTGACGCTGACTGTCTGCTAGGTCATAGCCGACGACAACTTCCCTAGCTTTAAGAGAGGCTATCTCATCTACAACTGTCTCAAAATCTGGCAGAGATGTGACAAAAAATTCTCCCGTGGCCAAATCCAGATAGCTCAACGCATAGCCTGTTTGATTTTGATCAATCGCCACTAAAAAATTATTGGCTTTGTCTGTGTTTAAGGCATCTACAGCAGTCCCAGGTGTAATCACTTGGACAACGTCACGTTTGACAACGCCAACAGCTTGCTTAGGGTCTTCCATCTGTTCGGCAATCGCAACCTTATACCCCAAATCAATCAGGGTATCGATGTATTGTTGGACACTATGGTGCGGGACGCCTGCCATCGGAATCGGATTTTCAGAGTTCTTATTTCGTGACGTTAAAGTCAGCTCAAGAATTTGTGCTGCCTTAACAGCATCCTCATAAAAGAGTTCATAAAAATCACCCATCCGAAATAGTAAAAAAGCATCTGAATAGTCTTGCTTAATATCCAGATACTGCTTCATACCCGGTGAGATTTTCTCGACCGGTTTTGCCTGTGTGTTGTCAATTTTCACGATGAAGTTCCTCGTTAATCTGTGTTTCTAAATTTTGTAAGAGATGCTGTAATAGCTCGTTAGCAGCCGTCATTTTCCGTCGGTAATCGATGAGTATTGGCTCATTATTTAGCTGTGCTTCAACCACTTTTGAGCGTGCCATCGTTTCCTGATAGGCTTTGACTTTGCCGATTTTCTTATATAGCACAGCATCTTTGGCTAATGCTTTCATTTCTACCTCAAGGGCATAGAGCGCACTTGTTGCTTTTAATTTGCTTTCAGCAGCCTGGAATTGTATCACTGTGGGATGTTGTGCTAACTTACTCAAGAGGCTGTTAACTGTGAGATCGTAGTCACTTAAGGCACGATCAGTTTGATTGGATGGCATTTTGTATTTCTCTTTCAAAGTTTGCTGCACTTGCTTCATCTTGACAAGTGATAAGTAAGGTATCTGCACCTGCAATCGTCCCTAATATCTCTGGACGGCCTGAGCCATCTATAGCAGTTGCCAATAAATCAGCTTCCCCTAGGCCTGTATGCACGATGATAATAAAAACAGCCCTGCTGACACTTGATACATAAGCAGATAAGGTATCTGACAAACTCATGCTGGCTCTGATAAACCCGCTATTTTCCGCACTATCAGCCTGTTCAAAGAGCGTATAAAAATTCCCTTCATCAAAGCGATTCTTAATGATGCCGAGTTCTCTAATATCTCTGGATAAGGTAGCTTGTGTTGTCGTCACACCGACTTTAATCAGGCGCTGTGATAATTCTTCTTGTGTATCTATCTTATTATTACGAATTAATTCGCGAATAATCTCTTGACGGTCTTGTTTCTTCATAAGCCCATTATACCATTTAACCGCTTGAGACCGCAATAGACAACTGAAAACGCTATATTTAAAAATGGTAATCACAAAAGTTACAATAGTGCATGAGCAATACCTTCACCTGTTAAAAAAAGTTAAGTCCTGAGTGATGCTTGCCAACCATAGCATATCCCGTGTATTTCCCTTCAAAATATGGTTTAATAGCTATATCATTAGCTTATCTTTAATCCTGAAAGGAGCCAAAAATGAAAATTGAACAGCAATTACAACAAGCCATGGAGAAGTCTCAAAAAATACGGCCAGCAGTCGGGGGATTCCCTTATCTAGCTGACTGTTTACGACAAGCGGGCTTTCTAAAAAACACCTGGTATCTGCCTTCAGGTGATAGCTTTTATTTTACCAGTGATGACGCACTAGTCATCCCTGGCACATCTTTAATCAAAGCACCTAGCTCATGCCCACCGTTTAATAAAGCTGCGCTAATCAAGGCTTTAAAACTAGATCAAGCAGGTCAAACGACATTCCCTGCTTTTCTCAAAAATATCTGGTCAGCTGGTGTAGTGGTGTATACTGTCGATTTCACCCATCGCTCTGTTACTTATTATGCTGCTGACAACACACACTATCAAGAGGGGTACCTCCCAATCACATGACTGCCATCACTAAAGCAAAGAAACTCCCCCAAACTATTCTCATATAGCTTGGGGGAGTTTCTTTATTATGGTGATGATCAGACTTTATAAACGGTCATCTACAGCTTAACACTACAGGTAACTAGCTTATCATCTTACATTTCTGTTGGTGCTTCAACACCTAAAAGTCTGAGACTTTCTTTTAAGACAACACCGGTTGCATAGGCAAGTGACAAACGTGCATCTCTTTCGTCACTCTCTTCTAAAATACGCGTATGTGCATAATATTTGTTAAAGGCTTGCGCTAAGTTAATTGCATATTTAGCAACAACTGATGGCTCAAACGTTCTCGCGGCTCTGGCAATCACATCAGAAAAAGCTTGCAAGAGTTTGATGATTTCCCAGCTCTCATCGTCCGAAAGTGATAAGGTTTGGCCAAGTACTGCCTCAGGTTTGAAGGCAGCTTTATTGAGAATAGATTGAATCCGTGCATGTGCGTATTGGACGTAAGGACCAGTTTCTCCCTCAAATGAGACCATCTCCTCTAGATTGAAATCATAGCCATTTAGGCGTTCATTTTTCAAATCATAGAATTTAATGGCACCAACTCCGACAGCATGTGCAACTGCTGCTTTGTTAGCTAAATCGGGATTTTTAGCTTCTATCTGTGCAGCAGCACGTTTGACCGCTTCCTGAATTGTTGGCTCTAATAAGATGACGTTCCCTTTACGCGTTGATAATTTTTTACCATCTTTTGTGACCAAGCCAAATGGCACATGATGAATATCATCAGACCAGTCGTAGGCCATTTTATTAAGCACTGCTTTGAGTTGTTTAAAGTGTCCAGACTGTTCTTGACCGACCACATAAAGTGATTTCGAAAAGTTGTAAGTCCGCTTACGATAAAGGGCAGCCGCTAAATCACGGGTAATGTAAAGCGTTGCACCGTCAGATTTTTTGATCAAAGCAGGATTTTCAAATCCCTCTAGTTCAACAACCGTTGCCCCATTTGATGTCGTCAAAAGCTGTTTTTCAGACAGGATATCGATGACTTCATCCATCTTATCATTATAAAACGCTTCGCCATTCATACTATCAAATGTCACATCTAATTCTTTATAAATGCGATCAAATTCGACAAGTGATTCATCACGGAACCATTGCCATAATGCCAGTGCTTCCGCATCTCCGTTTTCCAGTTTTAGGAACCACTCACGCGCCGCTTCATCGACCGTAGGATCTTCAGCTGCTTCAGCATTGATCTGGACATAGAGTTTCAACAATTCAGAAATCGGATTTTGACGAATCGCTGCTTCGTTGCCATATTTTTTATAGGCAACAATCAACATGCCAAACTGCTTGCCCCAGTCTCCCAGGTGATTGATCCTAACCGGTTTATAGCCGATTTTGCTATAGATTTCAGCAAGCGCATCTCCGATGACCGTAGAGCGCAAATGACCGATAGAGAAAGGTTTGGCAATGTTTGGTGAAGACATGTCAATTGCGACATTCTCCCCATTTTTAGCTAGGGTTGCATAAGCCGTGCCCTGGGTAAGAATACCTGACAAGACCGCTGTCGCTGTAGCCGATTTATCCAAGAAAAAGTTCACATAAGGTCCTGTTGCAACCACTTTTTCAAAACCAGTTGTCGCTATTTTTTCCACAAGATCAAGGGCAATCATATTTGGTGCTTTGCGTAATGTTTTTGCCAATGAAAAAACAGGAAAGGCCAAATCACCCATCTCTGATTTTTTGGGTGTTTCAAGTAAGCTCGTAATTTCTGCTTCACTTAGTGCGTTATCCAAAACAGCCGCCAATGCTTGCGCTGCTAGTTGTTTATCATTTATCATTATCACATGTCCTTCAAAAGAGTATTTACTTTATTTTACCATATTTTAGTGCTTGTAGGGTAGCAAATACAGTCTTTCTAGTTGTGAAGATACAGGAGATGACCTGATTAAGAAATGGCTACAAAAAAATCAAGCAGGCCATACTTAATTTCAAACAGTTATATTTTGAGGGACATATCACCTAATTTACTTTTAAAATATGTGCAATCATTTCTTTACTACTTTGCTTCACTTCCTCATCAGTTGCCTCATTAGCGCCATAAGCGATAAATGGTCGAGTATAGACCAAGCTACATAGTTGGCTCATCATCTCAAGCGGACGCAATACCTCAGTCATGGTATACCCTTTACGGCCATCTGTTTGATAGTCTGCCTCAGATGACCCTGCGGAAATAGCTAGCATCAGCTCCTTACCTTGTAAGTATGTTCCTTTTGAGCCGTAAGCAAAGCCATAGGTTAACACCTCATCTTGCCACTGCTTAAGTAAAGCAGGTGTACTGTACCAATACAGGGGGAATTGAAAAACGATACGGTCATGCTGGATCAACAAGTCTTGCTCTTTTTGAGGATCTATCTTCCCATCTGGATAGCTGGCATAGAGATCATGCACAGTCACTTCATGATGAGCTAATGCGATTTTCCAAGTTTGATTGAATCGCGATGTCGATAGGCTGGGATGGGCGATAAGAACTAATATCTTCATAGTTACTGCTTTCTTTTTATGTCGTCTATCTTATAGTTTACACTTCAAAAAAGAAAAAGTATACTAATAAGTATTAACCTAACTGTCTATTTTATTTTAATACTTTTACTTGATAGATCATCGGTTAACTTTTTTTAAAAAATAAAGTATACTTAACTAATAAGCCAATACACATACAGGATTTATAGGGCACTCCTATTGAAAAGGTGACAAAAATGACCGTAGCTGAACATATCAAAATCAAAATTAACCAATTAACCAATCAATCAGATCAAGAATCTGTGATTTTCAACTTATTTTCTCTTAATGCAACGATTGATAAAGTCATCAGCATGCTAACGCAATCCAGTGCAACCATTCTGGTAACAGATTTGCACGAAAATACACAGCACAAAATCAAGTATGCCGATGTGCTGTATATTGATTACGTAGATAGAAACATTTGCTTATATACGACAGACGGGACTTACTGGCTCAAGAAATCGTTTATCAAAATGTTGGATATATTACCGAGTAACTTTATACAAATTTCTAAAAACAATGCCGTTAATATTTATGAAGTACAGTCAGTTGAGACGAATATCGGCGGCAATTTACTGATCAAACTGTCTACTAACGAGAAATTAGTGGTTAGCCGAAGATATATCAAGGCATTTAAGGACTATCTAGGCAAAGCTTCTTAAATCTTTTTTACCTGAAGTGTCGCAATTAACGCAACATGTGTGAAACCCTATATCTTTTTATGCACCGATTGCCTATAATTGGGACATAAAAGAAAAGAGGTTATTCATGTCTGAGTTATACACACTAGTCCTGTCAATCATCACACACACGCCCATCTGGGTTTGGATCGTCTTACTGATCATCATCAAGAAGGGGATAACCCTCTTAAAAGACACTGAGGTGTCTGTCGGCAAATCCTGTCTCATGCCAGCCATCTTCATTTTATGGAGCGTGGACACGATTGCTACAAAGTTTAGCTATCCACTTTATTTAATCCCATGCTACCTGATCTTTTTAACTTTTGGCGCTTTTGCTAGCCTCTATATCTACCGCAACAAGACCTTTTATGTCGAGCATACTGTGCTAATGCAAACAGGTAGTCAGATACCATTATGTATCATGATCATCAATTTTTGTATCAAGTATGCCTTAAATGTCCTCTTATCTGCCCAGCCTGCATTATATAGTCAGGTCTCATTTAATATCAGCTATGGCATCATCGCAGGCTTTACTGTTGGCCTATTTTTCGGCAATACTATTCGCGCAATTCGTGCTCAGTCACGCCTACTCGCATAATACATTTTATAGCAAGGAACAATCAAATGGATATAATCCAACGCAGTTTCAAAGCCCTAGGCATCGGTTCTTTTATTTACTTATTAGTCCTCTTATTCAACAATGGTGCTGTCGTAGACATCACTGCTATTGTTTACGTGTTTCTGCTCTCTATTTTCGTTGGCATATCAAGTTATATTTTTAATGTCGATGCGTTGAATTTCATGGTTTGCTTGCTCATTCATTATCTAACAGTTAATATTTTTGTGATCGTAGCCAACAAAATGATGGGATTTTCTGGTAGTTACAGTCACTTACTGGTCAGTATTTTCCTCATTTATTTACTAGCCTACATCGTTGCGACGGTGAATACAAAAGTCACAGTAAAAGAACTGAATCAGCAACTAGAAAAACTGAACAACAAGTACTAAGTTTGTTAGTCCTGTCAGATATCTAAAACCTGACGCAATAAAACACCCCTGCGGTCACATCATGACCACCAGAGGTGTTTTTGCTATTATTTTAACTGATTAGAATTTAGTTTCGCCTAATGCAGCTTGTGCTGCTAGGTTCAAGAGAGACCATTGACGGTCAAAGCCAGGTTGGAAGAAGAAATCTGCTTCTGCAAGATCTTCTAAAGTTAAACCTGTCGTAATGGCCAAGGCAAGGGTGTTAATATGTGCGGTCACATCATAAGTTGACATCACTTGACCACCCAATATTTTGTGTGTGTCAGCGTCAAAGTTCAATTTGACATAGACGTCTGTATTCCCATCATTCGTCACAAAGCTTGGCCGTAATGTATCTGTGAAGAAGCTACCTGTTACACGCGCACCTGAACGTTCAGCAGTAAAGTTGTTCAAGCCAGTCATAGCAAATTTATAGTCAAAAACACTCAAAGCACTTGTGCCTAAGACACCACGGAATGTTTCAGTCGGTGTTGCTTTGTCGATGTTACGGATGACATAACGGGCTTCACGACGTGCTGATGATGCTAAGGCAACTGGTGCATGTTTGCCACTTGCAATACTTAATGGCAGAATCGCATCTCCCACAGCATAAACGTCTGGAGCAGATGTCCGCAAGTAAGCATCTACTTTAATTTGACCACGAGGTTCTAAGTCTACAAGTCCTTCAAGCCAAGTTGTATTTGGTGTCACACCTGCCGCAACGATAACAAGATCTGCATCGATAACACCGTTAGCTGTTTCAACACCAGTAACTGCTGTATCACCCGTGAAGGCAGAGATTGTTTCACCTAATGCGAGATCAATATTATTTTTCTTGAAGACTGGTGCTAGAATATCTGTTAATTCTTTATCTAGGTAATTACCAAGCACATCATCAATCATATCGATAATTGTGACATGTTTACCTACTTTAGCAAAGACTTCTGCTGCCTCAACACCAATATAACCTGACCCGATCACAACGACATCTTTAACTGCTGCGTCTTGCATTTTTTCTTTAATTTTGAGCGCCCAAGCACGGCCTCTCATGAAGAAAACATTCTCTTTGTCTGCACCTGGAACTGACAGTGCTGCAGGTGTCACACCTGAAGACAAAATCAGTTTATCATAAGTATCTGTAACTATTTCATCCGTAGCTAGATTTTTGACAGTCACTTCTTTTTTAGCCGCATCAAAACTTAATACTTCATGCTGCGACTTCACTTTACCACCACGCGATTCGATATCTTCCGGACGGAAGTTACGCACATCATCAACACCTGATACTTTGTCTTCCAAGAACAATTGCATGCCACATGATAGGAATGAGACAAAGTCTCCCTTTTCATAAATCGTCACATCAGCACCTTGATGCTTGTCTAGTAACTCCAATGCTGATTGGTGACCACCGTGGCTTGCGCCGATTATAATAACTTTCATGTTTTTTCCTTTATTTATTTAGTAGCCATCTTATACTGACGATTCAGTAAATAAAACGCTTTCTTACTTAAGAATACAAGAAGCACAAATCGATTTCAACTATTTTGTTTATTGTTTTGTCATGCCTTAGTCTTGATTTAGACCTCACTTTATGGCTGACAAGACAAAAAGAACCAGGATATCCTGATTCTTAATCTGTTTATCTACCTTATTCAACTGAAAATAGATAAGGGTAAACAGGCTGTCCACCTTCAAAAATTTCAATGTCAACATCTGGATAGCTAGCTTCAAGCGTTTTGCTTAGTTTGTCAACTAACTTACGCGTCCCATCAGCACCAATGTAGATGCTAATGATTTCTGCGTCTTCATTGTCAGTCATCATTTTAGAGAAAGTTTCGGTTAAGACACCTAACATATCTTTATCTGATATCACAATCTTGTTATCGATCATACCAAGCCAATCATTTTCATGAATTGTAAGCCCATCGATAGCTGTATCTCTAACCGCATTCGTTACCTGGCCACTTATCACTTCTGATAAGTTTTCAGTCATATCTGCTACGTTTTCGGCTAAGGTTTTATTTCCTTCAAAAGCTAATAAAGCTGTCAATCCTTGTGATACAGTCTTAGATTCAACGACCTTGGCAGGAATGTCAACAACATCTGCAGCTGATTGCGCTGCCATGAAGATATTCTTATTATTTGGAAGAATGATGACATTACGCGCATTGACAAGTTCGATTGCTTTCACGATGTCCTCAGTTGATGGGTTCATCGTTTGACCACCAGAAATCACGTAATCAACACCCATATCTTTGAAAATTTTGGCTAATCCTTCTCCGGCAGCAATGGCGATCACACCAAATTCCTTGATTTCAGCTGCTTTTGTAGGCGCGTTTGCTTCCTTGATAACTTGCGCATCATGTTGCTCACGCATGTTGTCAACTTTGACCTTGACCAAAGCCCCGTATTTCAGGCCTTCTTGCATGACAATACCAGGGTCTTCTGTATGGACATGGACTTTAACAATCTCATCGTCATTGACGACAAGTAATGAATCACCGATTTCATTTAAGTAATTACGGAATTCATCATAGTCAAAAGATTTAGTTACAGTAGGTCCTTGACCTAAGCCAACCATAATTTCCGTACAGTAGCCAAACTTAATATCTTCAGTGGCCACATGCCCTGCTACTGATTTATGATGTTCTGCATTTACCATCTCATCCATAACAGCAGGTGTCGCTTGGAACTCTTCTGAATCTAGGTATTCACCTGTTGCAGCTGCAACAAAGCCTTCTAAGATATAGACTAAGCCTTGACCACCTGAGTCAACAACGCCAACTTCTTTTAAGACAGGTAACATATCTGGCGTTTTAGCTAGTGCAACCTTAGCACCCTCAAGTGCTGCTTTAAGTACGTCAATCGCATCATCAGATTCAGTCGTTTTTTTACCAGCAAACGCTGCAGCACCACGAGCAACCGTTAAAATCGTGCCTTCAACTGGTTTCATGACTGCTTTGTAAGCAACTTCCATCCCATTTTGAAAAGCACTTGCTAAGTTTTCTGCAGTGAATTCAGTTTCATCTTTGATGACTTGACCAAAACCACGGAAAATTTGAGACAAAATAACACCTGAGTTACCGCGCGCCCCCATCAGAAGCCCTTTAGATAAAACTGCTGCCACATCACCTACAGTTTCGGCATGCTTATCAGAAACAGCTTTGGCACCATTTGTGATCGTCATGCCCATATTTGTGCCAGTATCACCATCAGGTACTGGAAAAACATTTAAAGAATTGACATATTCAGCACGACTATTTAAGCGTGTACTAGCCGCCTGTATCATTTCCTTAAACTGGCCAGCATTAATTGTATTTCCCATATTAATCAGCCACCACTTTCACATTTTGTACAAAGACATTAACTGAGTTTGCTGTCACGCTCAGTTGGTTCTCCAAATTAAATTTAACGCGCTCTTGTACATTTTTTGCCACTTCAGAAATTTTAACACCAAATGATACAATCACATAAATGTCAACATCAACGCCATTATCTGTTGCTGAAATCACAACACCCTTAGCATAATTTTCTTGGCGTAACAGTGTTTTGAAATTATCTTTCACTGCATGTTTACTTGTCATACCGACCACACCAAAAATCTCAGTCGTTGATGCCCCAACAATTGTTGAAATAACATCATTCTCAATTTCAACTGTTCCATTTTTTGTATTAATTGTCACAGACATAATTTTCCCTCGCTTTACACTCTAAATTATCAACAAGCCTACTTAACTTAAAAGCGGCGCGCATATTTTTAGTCATCCATCGGACTAACTCACTTAAACAAAGTGATCACTAATGAATGCTCTCTTCCTCATTTTATCATACTCTAGCCAATAAAAAAACCGTGAAGTCATTTCACGGCAGTTTTATACTAATTAAACACGTTCAACTGAAAGGTTTTTAAGTGCACGAGCAGATGCCCATACTGATTTAACTTTGCCGTTTTCAACGATTTTAATTTTTTGCAAGTTTGGTTTCACTTGTTTTTTCGTTTTGTTCATTGCATGCGAACGGTTGTTAGCTGATGAAGTCTTACGACCTGTAAAGTAACATACTTTAGCCATGATATATTTCTCCTCGAGTTTTTTTTGTTAGTCATTTCATAACATACTAGAACATTATACCATGTTTTGGCTTAAAATCAAGTCGTTTTAAAGATTTATTTTTATACGTTCAGTCTCGTATGTAAAAGAAGCGGGATAGCTTACATGAAACCGATATCATTTTTTCAATATAGTAATGAAAAATGCTACTTTTTCTGTTAGAATAGGGATATGGAAAATTATATCGAACAGTTAACAGCAAAAAATAGTGAATATGTTCATGTGATCACACGTGAACTTGTTAAAGTGGGCAAATCAGACGAGGAAATTAAGGTCATTTTATCTGAAATTCTCCCACAGATTGTCGAAGCGCAGGAGCAACGGATTCTTGCTAAGGATATTCTAGGTACGCCTTCGGAGTTCACTGCAAAATATGCGCCAAAAATCGCCAATAAAAACAGCGGTAAAGTGGATAACAACAGCAATGAAACACCTGTCTTGATGTGGCTTGATAGTTCCCTCTTAATGCTCGGATTTATCGCCATTTTAAACGGTGTGATGTCCCTCTTTAGCAAAAGTGCCATCGTATATGGTATCATCACACTGGTTACCATGAGCCTAGCTGCTGGTTTTGTCATCTATCTTATGTACCGCCTTGTCTATAAACCACAGAGCGAAGGTAGAAAAAGACCTGGATTTAAAGCGATCGGCCTTTTAACCCTAACTTTTCTCGTTTGGATTGCCCTTTTCACGCTAACGTCATTATTACCTAAAACAATCAATATTGCGCTAAATAGTTATATCGTACTAGCAATAGGCTTGATTTCTCTTGGTGGTAGGTATCTACTTAAACGCAAATACCATATCAAATCTGCTATGGCAACCCAACCTGTTAGGAAGTAAGCGCCTAACAACATAGCAAAAATCAGACTTGGCAGTCTGATTTTTTTTATACCTATTTAGCTTCATACCACGTTTTGCCACTATTTTCATCAACTAGTAAAGGAACAGCGAGAGAAATCGCATTTTCCATCGTTGTTTTCACGAGTGCTTGTATCTCTGAAAGTTCTTCATTAGGTACATCTAAGACAATTTCATCGTGTACCTGAAGTAACATCTTAGCCTGATAGTTACCGGCTTTTAAGGCTTTGTCCAGGTTAATCATCGCTACTTTAAGAATATCTGCTGCTGAGCCTTGAATCGGGCTATTAATCGCCGTCCGTTCAGCAAATGAGCGAACAGAGAAATTTCTAGCATTGATATCTGGTAAATTTCTGCGTCTGTGATAGAGCGTTTCGACAAAACCTGTATCTCTAGCACTTCGAACACTATTTTCCATGTAGCTTTTGATATCTGGATACCGTTCAAAATAGGTCTCGATATAGGTCTTGGCTGCTTTCCTAGAAATACCAAGATTATTGGATAGACCAAAGTCTGAGATGCCATAAACTACACCAAAGTTGACCGCTTTTGCATTGCGACGATCATTTGCTGTCACATCTTCTGGTTTGTCGATCCCAAATACACGCATGGCTGTTGACGTATGAATATCAGCCCCTTTTTGGAAGGCTGAAATCAGATGTTCATCTCCTGAGATGTGGGCCAACACGCGCAACTCGATTTGTGAATAGTCACTTGATAACAAAACTGAGTCTGCATTTTCCGGTAGAAAGGCTTTACGAATTTTACGTCCCTCGGGCAAACGAACTGGAATATTTTGTAGATTCGGTTGGACACTAGATAAACGACCTGTTTGCGTCAAATCCTGGACATAGCGTGTATGAATCTTGCCATCTGCCATGATTTCACCTAGGAGTCCGGTCACATAGGTAGACTGAATTTTAGAAATCTGACGGAATTTTAAAATTTTATCTACAATCGGCGCTTGAGCTGCGAGTTGTTCAAGTACGTCAACAGCTGTCGAATAACCCGTCTTTGTTTTTTTGATGACAGGTAAGCCCATTTTTTCAAATAAGATGACGCCTAACTGCTTAGGAGAATTGATATTAAATGGTTCACCCGCAAGCTCATAAATTTCTGCCGTTAAGGCCTTGATGACTTGCTCATTTTCTAACCCAATCTCGCTTAAGACACCACCAGACACTTTGATTCCTGTGATTTCCATCTTAGCCAGGACATTTGCTAGGGGCAATTCGATATCAGACAAGAGTTTTTCTTGGTCATTTTCTCGTAATTTATCCACTAATGGTGTTCTCGTCTTAACAAGGGCAGCTATTTTCCTAGCCAGATGATCAAATAAGACAGCATCTTCTGGCACAGCTCGCTTGGCCCCCTTACCATAGACCAACTCATCATCAGCTAAATCATAGCCAAACAAATCGGCGATGGTTGAGATTTTGTTATTCTCAATCGTCGAGTAAAGATATTTGGCCAACATGGTATCAAAACTAACCAGTGGATAATCAATCCCTTGACGTGCTAGTAAGACTTTATTTTTCTTGAAGTCAAATGTATTTTTAGGGAAAGAAATATCTGCTAGTAGGCTTGTATCTTTGGCCACATAGATCCGTTTGTCATCTCCCCAGGCAAAACCAATAATCTCATCCCGATGATAGTCATCTCCTAAAATTTCTAGATAGAAGAATTGATCCTCATGGAACATATCAGGGCTTGGTTTATCGGTTATCACAGTAAACTCAATGACTTCAACAACTTTTTCTGTCACACCTTCCAAGTCTTCTAGGAATTTATGGAAGCCCATTTCCTTATAGAATGCTTTGAGTTTATCGTAGTCAGCCCCCTGATAGAGGGTGTCATCAAGGCCGATTTTGATAGGTGAATCCAAATCAATCGTTGCAAGCTCCCTTGATAGGAAGGCTTGCTCACGATCATTAATCAAATTCTCTTTCATTTTAGAGGTCTTCATCTGATCAACATGATCATAGATACCTGCTAAAGACCCATACTCAAGCAAGAGTTTTATACCCGTCTTTTCACCGATTTTGGTCACACCCGGAATATTATCTGATTTATCTCCCATCAAGGCTTTCAAATCAATAAATTGTTCAGTCGTTAAGCCAAGTTTCTCATTCAGATAAGCTGGTGTGTAGGTCTCAAGTTCCGCAACCCCCTTGATCGTGATTTCAACCGTTGTTTTCTCTGTCGTTAATTGGGTTAAATCTCGGTCACCAGATACGACTGTGACTTTGTCAAAGCCAGCTTTTTCAGCTTGGGTTGCCAAGGTGCCGATAATATCATCTGCCTCAAAATTAGCAAGATCATAATGGGTAATCCCTTGTGCTTCAAGCATTTCCTTAATAAAAGGCATCTGCTCCCTAAATTCATCTGGCGTCTTAGCACGGCCAGCTTTGTAATCTGCAAACATCTCAGTTCTAAAGGTCGTTTTCCCAGCATCAAAAGCAACCAAGACATGGGTCGGTTGCACCTTATCTAAGACATTTCGTAACATCGTATGAAAGGCAAAAATGGCATTAGTATGCAACCCTGATGGTGCAACAAAGCGATCAATCTGTGTATAAAGTGCAAAAAAAGCACGAAAGGCGATCGAGGAACCATCGATTAAGAGTAAGTTTTTTTCTGTATTTGTCATGTCTCTATTTTAACATAAAAAGACCCATCTCATTCAAGATGGGTGTTAGTATACTGAGTTAGTGAAAAAGATATAAACGCGCTGATTTATCGTGAGCAGCAGACCAGCAAAAGACGCCTTGATCAAAAAGGGGAGATTGTTTGATCACTTACGGCCTTTGTGTTCAGTTCTGATCTAGCTGCTATCACAGGTTTCCCTTCAGCATCTATCAAGGGCGTTAGGCCACAACCTGTGTCTTTACTAGCCAATAAATACTGGACACCTGTTGCTTTATCTGTGATGATATCGATGCCTTGAAATGCACCGCCAGTTGTCCGCTCAAAACGGCCTTTTATCTCCTGTTTTGTCAACATAATTCTCCTTCTACCAGTTCTGAATAACCGGTTAAGCGATCAGCACTAGCGCATAGCACTGCTTATCTATAAGTCTACCTCCTATTCTTTTGAAATGCAACCCCTCCTAGCCACTGTCACCACGACCAGACTGTAAAAGGATCATAAATCGTCTGATTTTAACAGATTTCAAATAGTTTACTTCTGCTAAGAAACATTGTATAATGAACTTTCATCTAAGAAAAGGGGTCGAAAATGATCGTCATTAATGTATTTTTCCATATCAAAAAAGAACAAAGAGATGCTTATTTAGCAGCGATGGACGTCTTAGTCTCTCACTCTCAAAAAGAAGCAGGAGCTCAGTTTTACAACTTGTTCGCTGATCCAAAAGATGACACTAAATTTGTCATCATCGAAAACTGGGAAAATGAGACAGCTATTGCTGCTCATAACGAAAGTGCCCACTTCAAAACATTTGCTGGTGAGATTAAACAATTTCTCGTTGAAGACCTCCGTGTTGTGGTCAGTTCAGGAAAATAAAAAAGTTTTCATCACAAAATAAAAAGCTCAGAGATCGTGAACACACGATTCCTGAGCTTTTTTACTAGCCATTTTGCTACTTATTTATCTAATTCAGCATACAAAAGTTCTTGAACAACTTGTGGATTAGCTTGTCCTTTTGTTGCTTTCATCAGTTGACCGATTAAAGCTTTGGCAGAATTTTTGTTGCCACCTTTATAGTCAGTGACCGCTTTTTCATTCTTAGCCAATACATCTGAGATGATTGGGATTAGAACAGCTGGGTCTGAAATTTGGATCAAGCCAGCTTTTTTAACGAAGGCATCCGCAGAGCCACCGTTTTTAGCCAACTCAACAAATACTTTTTTAGCGATTTTAGATGAGATCGTACCATCTGAAATTAACTGGATCATTTCAGTCAAGTTTTCAGGTGTTAAGCCGATTTCTGATAGTTTTTTACCCTCAGCATTGAGATATTGCGCCACTTCACCTTGCAACCAGTTCGATGCAAGTTTGGCATCTGCACCGGCAGCAATCGCTGCTTCAAAGAAATCAGCTGTTTCTTTAGACGCTGTCAGTTGTGCTGCATCATAGTCAGATAAGTCTAACTCAGCGATATATCTGGCACGACGCGCCTTTGGAAATTCTGGTAAAGTTTGACGAACTTCATCAATCCATTCATCAGAGATCTCAAAGCGTGGTAAATCAGGTTCTGGGAAGTAACGGTAATCTGATGAGCCTTCTTTAACGCGCATCAAAGTCGTTTCGCCCGTTTTTTCATCATAACGACGTGTTTCTTGTTGAATGACACCACCTGAGCGTAATACTTTTGCTTGGCGGGCAACTTCATATTCTAACCCTTTGCGAACAAAGTTAAAGGAATTCAAGTTTTTCAATTCTGTTTTCGTACCAAATTCTTCTTGTCCATAAGGACGAAGTGAGATATTGGCATCACAACGCATTGAGCCTTCTTCCATCTTGACGTCAGAAATGCCAGTATACTGGATAATTTCTTTAATCGCCGTCAAGTAAGCATAGGCTTCCTCAGGTGAGCGCATATCAGCTTCTGATACAATCTCGATGAGTGGCACACCTTGACGGTTCAAATCGACATAAGAATAGCCGTCTGTCCCATGTGTGTTTTTACCCGCATCTTCTTCTAGATGCGCACGTTCAATACGTAAAGTCTTTTTAGTCCCATCTTCAAGTTCAATCTCAATCGTGCCATTATAGCCAATTGGTTCATCAAATTGTGAGATTTGGTAAGCTTTGGGATTATCTGGATAAAAATAGTTTTTACGGTCAAAGTGCATATCTTGATGGATAGCCATGTTTAGGGCAAGTGAGGCTTTAATTCCCGACTCGATAACCCCTTTATTCATAACTGGTAAAACACCAGGAAAACTCCAATCGACAATATTGGTATTGGCATTTGGTCCCGCACCAAAATGAGCTGGAGCAGGTGAGAAGATTTTTGAGTTCGTATTTAATTCAACATGGACTTCAAGTCCGATGACTGTTTCAAAATTCATAGATCAAAGTCCTTTCTTAAAAGATAAGTGGTTTGGCTTTATGGAAGTCAGTAGTCGCTTCAAAAGCTGCTGCTGCTTGATAGATCGTTGCTTCATCGAAGGCTTTACCAATGATTTGCAAACCAACTGGCAATCCTTCAACCTGACCTGCAGGAATTGAAATACCTGGTAGTCCAGCTAAGTTGACAGGAATCGTTAACAAATCGGCTAAGTACATGGCAACTGGATCATGACCTTGTGTATCCAAATCATAGGCAACACTTGGTGCTGTTGGGCCGATGATTAAGTCATAGTTCTCAAATACTTTTTGGAAATCTTGCATGATTAAGGTTCTAACTTGACCTGCTTTTTTGAAGTAAGCATCATAGTAACCAGATGACAAACTAAATGTCCCTAGCATGATCCGACGTTTCACTTCTTCACCAAAACCTTGTGAACGTGTCTTAACGTAAATGTCTTCTAAGTCGACCGCATCCTCAGCACGGAAACCATAACGAATCCCATCAAAGCGTTGCAAGTTAGAACTTGCTTCAGAAGACGCAATGATATAGTAGACAGCTACGCCATATTTACTATGTGGGAGACTGACTTCTTCAACTGTTGCCCCAAGCTTTTCAAAGTGCTTAGCTGCAGCTAAGACTTGTTCTTTAACTTTTGGATCAATTCCTTCACCTAAGTATTCTTTAGGCAAGGCAATCTTAAGACCTTTAATGTCTTGACCAATTTTTGATGAAAAATCAGGCACAGCCACTTTTGAAGAGGTAGAATCCTTAGGATCATGACCTGAAATCGCATTAAGTAACAGCGCATTGTCTGTCACATTTTGTGAAAACGGACCAATTTGGTCAAGTGATGACCCAAATGCAATCAAGCCAAAACGCGAAACACGACCATAGGTTGGTTTCAAGCCAACAACACCATTAAATGATGCAGGTTGACGAATTGACCCACCAGTATCAGACCCAAGCGATAACAACACTTGATTGGCTGCAACAGCTGTCGCAGACCCACCAGATGAGCCACCAGGTACTTTAGATTGATCCCACGCATTTTTAGTTGGTTTAAAGGCTGAATTCTCAGTTGAGCCACCCATTGCAAACTCGTCCATGTTGGTTTTACCAACCACGATCATGTCATTGCTATACAGTTTTTCCACAGCTGTTGCATCGAAAATAGGCTCGTAGTTATAGAGCATTTTAGAAGCTGCTGTCGTTAAGATCCCCTTAGTTGAGATATTATCTTTGACCGCTAATGGAATACCAGATACTGGATTAGCTGCATCAATCCCACGTGCATCGATAGCCGCTGCTTGTGCAAGTGCTTGATCTTCTGTAATCGTGATAAAGCTATCTACTTTGCCTTCACGATCCCTCATATTTTTCAGGGTTGCTTTTGTTAACTCAACTGCTGAAATTTCCTTGTTGACCAATTGGTCATGGAGTGATTTAATCGTTGTCATTTAGTTGTCCTCCATAATCGTTGGGACTTTAATAAAGCCATCTTCAGTTTCAGGGACATTTTTAAATAACTCATCTCTGTTCCAGCCTGAAACCGCAACATCTTCACGCCATGTGTTGATATTATCAGCCACATTTGACGTAAATGGGACACCCGTTGTATCCACTTCTTCTAGTTTTAAAAACATATCGACTATCTTAGTTAATGAGCCAGCAAATTCAGCTGTTTCTGTTTCGTCAAATGCCAATTTAGACAAATGTGCCACGTGCTTGACATCTTCTTTTGTAATTTCCATGGATTGCTCCTTTTTTATTCGTCAGCTTACTGACTGATTGCAAGTTTTATTATATCAGTTTATAGGGAGGTTAGTCAAAATCAATATCCAAAACCAACTTCAATTCTGATAATTGTTTTGGATCAACATCACTTGGTGAGTCCATCATCAAATCAACACCTGCTGCACTTTTTGGAAAGGCAACAACTTCACGAATATTATCTTCACCAGTCAATACCATGAAGATACGTTCCAAGCCAAAGGCACACCCAGCATGGGGTGGCGCACCAAACTTGAAGGCTTCAAGCATGGCACCAAATTTTTCTTCTACAAAGAATTTATCATAGCCTAAGATATTGAATGCCTTATACATGACCTCAGGATTGTAGTTACGAACAGCACCTGAACAGATCTCATAGCCATTCATGACCATGTCAAATTGGTCTGCTTTGATTGCTAATTTATCAGCATCAGTCTTGGCAGCTTCTAAAGCAGACAGGCCTCCTTTAGGAAGTGAAAACGGATTGTGTCCAAAATCAACTTTGCGATTTTTCTCATCATACTCGTAAAATGGAAAATCAACAACCCAACACAAGGCAACTTGGTTCTTATCTTTAAGATCATAGAAATCAGCAAATTCATTACGCATTCTACCAAGTACTTTATTAACCATAGCAGGTTTACCAGCTCCAAAGAAGACGATATCACCATCTTCAGCACCTGTTTTTTCAGTAATTTCAGCTAGCTCTGCTTCTGTTAAGAATTTTGCGATGGGTGACTTGATGCCACCATCAACAAAGGTTAAGTAGGCAAGCCCACCAGCACCTTCTTTTTTAGCAATCTCAGTAAAATTATCAATTTGTGAACGTGACAAACTAGCTGCCCCTTTGACACAAATTGCTTTCACTTTTTTAGCATTTTTAAAGACAGCAAACTCTGTTGTCGCAAGCGTCTCATCTAAGTCAACCAAGGTCATACCAAAGCGCAAGTCAGGCTTATCTGTTCCGTAGATGTTCATGGCATCTTCATAGGCAATACGCGGAATTTCAGACGTCACTAAGGCTTTTCCAGCAAACTCTGTCACTAAATTTTGGATGAGGACTTCCATCTCAGTACGGATTTCTTCACCGTCTTCAACAAAGGCACGCTCTAAGTCAAGTTGATAAAAATCACCGTAAAGTCTGTCCGCACGAGGATCTTCATCACGGAAACATGGCGCAATTTGGTAGTACTTGTCAATCCCACCAACCATGAGTAACTGCTTAAACTGTTGTGGTGCTTGTGGCAAGGCATAAAACTTACCAGCATGAATACGACTTGGAATCAAGAAATCACGCGCGCCTTCTGGAGAAGAATTGGCCAAAATAGGTGTTTGGACTTCTAAAAATTCTTGGTCTTCCATAAAACGACGGATAAATGATAAATATTTGGCACGTTGCTTTAAGGTCTCTTGCATTTTCGAGCGACGTAAATCCAAATAACGGTATTTCAAGCGTAAGTCTTCACTAGATTTATTGGCTTCATTTAGCGAAATTGGGAGTGGTTTAGACGCATTCAAGATTTCAAAAGATGCTGCAACTAATTCAATTTCACCAGTTGCTAAATTTGGATTTGCTAAGCCTTCACCACGCGCGCGAATAGTTCCAGTAACCGAAATCGCATACTCATCACGCAAGTGCTCTGCTGCTGAAAAATTCGTGACATGTTCAGGCTGAATCACGACTTGTAATAAGCCTGCATAGTCGCGTAAGTCGATAAAAATGACACCACCATGGTCACGACGGGAATTCACCCATCCTTTTACTGTAACTGTTTCACCCTGTTTGGTAATCGTCTCACTTGTTTTTGTTCTCATATTTTCTCCTATTTATATATACATACTAGTTTGTTAATTTTTCAAGTTGCGGTTTTTGCTAATTTTTTGATATAAAAATAACACCACAAACATCGTCTGAAAAGGACGAGAATCGTGGTGCCACCTTAATTCGTTACTGATCAATCGACAAGTAACCTCATTTTTTATTCACTTTAAGCTAAAAACAGTGTTTTTCATCTTATGGATCAGACACCATTTCCAGCGACAGGTGTTCTCTAGACTGATTTTGTATAAGACTACTGCTATTTTTCGTTTACAATTTTTAGAAGTTACGGCCTTCAAGTTTCTCGTAGATACCAGTATTGACAACTTTTAGATAAGTGCCTTTCATACCAAGAGAACGAGATTCAATAATACCGGCTGATTCAAGTTTACGTAATGCATTGACGATAACTGAACGTGTGATACCGATTTTATCCGCAATCACTGAGGCTGTCAAACGGCCTTCTTCTCCACCAAGTTCTTCAAGAATCGCTTTAACAGCTTTCATTTCAGAATAAGATAAAGTGCTGACTGCCATGTTAACAGCTGCTGATTTACGGATACTTTCTTCCATTTTTTCAATCTGTAGATTTGATAATTGGATACCGATAACCGTTGTTGCCATCTCTACCAAGACAAGATCTTCTTCATCAAACTCGCCTTCGTTGCGCCAGATGATAAATGTTCCTAGTCGTAAGCCACTACCGTAAATCGGTGCCACTGTTGTTTTACCATTTGGGTAGTCTTTTACGACTTCTTGTGGATACAAAGATAACAGCGCATCTGATGATAGGTTTGCTTCAGTATCATAAGTACGTGAGGCAACTTGCACATATTCAGTCGACAGTTTGCGTTTATCAAACATCGCCTCAACACGGTCGTTGTTTGTCTTATATGGCATTGCATAGCCAAGTACATCACCGTGTCCGTCAATAACGACAGAGTTACAGTCGATCACTGCTGATAGACGTTCTGATAAACCTTTATAGGGTAATTCTTCACTTGAATTATTTAACCCTTCTTGTAAAATCGCTGTGATTTTTCTTGTTTTTTCTAATAAAGTAGCCATGATTCTCCCGTTTTATAAAGTTTGGATAGCTTCATTATAACAAAATAACTCAGAAATACAACAATATTCAGAAAATTATTTATTGTTTTTTATTTCAACACAATTTACTGACGATACTTATGTAAGAAGCGTGTCATCTTCTCCTGAATAACAGCAAGTTCATCTACTCGTGGCATATAAACAATACGGAAATGGTCAGGATCTTTCCAATTAAAGCCGCGGCCATGAACCAACATAATCTTCTCTTGCTTGAGGAAATCTAAAACAAATTGTTCATCGTTATGGATATTATATCTCGCCGTATCGATTTTAGGGAAAATATAGAATGCTGCCTTAGGTTTGACTGCTGAAATTCCTGGAATTTCATTCATGGCCTTATAGATAAATTCACGTTGCTCATAGATGCGACCTCCCGGTAACAAGAGTTCATCCACGGATTGTGTCCCACCCAGAGAGGTTTGGATGACTTGCTGTGCTAAGACATTTGAGCACAAGCGCATATTAGCCAGCATATCTAGACCTTCTATATAGCCTCTAGCGCGACTTTTATCTCCTGAAAGCACCATCCACCCAACACGAAATCCGGCTACACGGTGCGATTTTGATAAGCCATTCATCGTCACGACAAATAAATCTGGTGCTAAACTGGCAATGGGAATATGTTTGATGCCATCCATAATAATTCGGTCATAGATCTCATCTGAAAAGATAATCAAGTCATTTTGACGGGCAATTTCAACAATGTCTAGCAGAATATCACGTGGATAGACCGCACCCGTTGGATTATTAGGATTAATGATGACGATTGCTTTGGTATTAGATGTAATTTTTGATTTAATATCTGCAATATCCGGATACCACTCAGCCCCTTCATCACACAGATAATGAACCGCATGCCCACCTGCTAAACTAACAGATGCTGTCCAAAGCGGATAGTCAGGCATGGGTATCAGGACTTCATCTCCTGTATTCAAAAGCCCATTCATGGCCATGGCGATTAACTCACTCACACCATTACCCGTATAGATATCATTAACATCTACATTTGGAAAGCCATGAAGCTGGCAATATTGCATGATTGCTTTACGAGCACTAAAGATACCTTTACTGTCAGAGTAGCCTTCACTGTCGCGTGCATTCATGATTAGATCTCTAAGCACTTCATCGGGTGCAGTAAAACCAAACTCAGCTGGATTGCCTGTATTTAACCGTAGAATCTTTTCGCCATTTGCACGCATGCGGTTAGCTTCATCTAAAACAGGACCACGAATATCATAGGCTACATGTTCTAATTTACTCGATTTTTCAAATGTTGACATCACTTTCTCCGTTTCGTTAGTTTCTGTCGTTAGTTCTTCTATGGCAACGTCATATAAAACAGCTAACTTTTGCAGACTTTCTTCTTTTGGCTTCGCATTTCCTTTTTCCCAAGCCCAATAAGATGGCTTAGAAACGCCAATCTTCCTGGCGACTTCTGCTTGGCTAAATCCTGATTTTTCTCTGAGTTCAATCAACTTATTTTCCATGCCACACTCCTCGTTAGTTTTAATTAGCTAACGTTAGTTTATCATTTAAGCGCCTGATTGTCAAGAATGGGTATAGTCGCCTCACTAAAAATATCCCATAGCAAAACAAAAAACCCGCCCTATCTGATTTAACACCAGATAGGGCGGGTTTTTTAGCTTTAATCTTGCTCTTCTACAAATGTATTGAATACTTCTTCAATCATATCCCATTCTTCGTTAGCATCTTCTGGTATCGGCATCAAATCGCCCTCAGTACCATCTTCACTTTGTGTGTAGGCATAAGCTTGAATCTCAACTTCTCCGTTATCGTCTTCTTCTGCACCGGCAGGTACGACAAGAACATAATTT
The DNA here is from genome assembly GCF_002441695.1 of Pseudolactococcus piscium. Classification (GTDB taxonomy): domain Bacteria; phylum Bacillota; class Bacilli; order Lactobacillales; family Streptococcaceae; genus Pseudolactococcus; species Pseudolactococcus piscium. Next base: position 29,315 of record NZ_JXJW01000021.1, on the reverse strand, counting down.
TTACCAAATTCTTCTTGACCATCGATCGTCAATAGAATTTCAAACAATGTTTCATTCCCTTGATCATCAACTAATGTGATAAACTCTTGTTCATGTTCGTGGTTATGGTCGTGGTCGTGTGTATGTTCAGTCATTTTTGGACTCCTAATGTTATTCTTTAAAAGTTATGGCTCTCAAGATAATTTTGTAAAATCAATACTGCAGCCAATTTATCAATGTATTTCTTTCGATTTTCACGGCGTGTATGCCCTTGAATCAAAATCTTCTCTGCCTGTGCTGTCGTGAGCCGTTCATCTTGATATGCAACAGGAATCCCAAACTCAGCAACTAGTAAGTCACCATAATGACGGCTTGCTTGCGCCCTAATGCCTTCATCATTATTCATGTGCTTAGGTAGACCCAAGACAAATTTAGCAGGTTGGAATTCTTTTACCAATTCCGCGATACGGTCAAACCCGTAGTCTTTTTTTGCTTCATTAATCCGAATCGTTTCGACAGGCTGAGCGGTATAGCCTAAAAGATCGCTGACTGCAACACCGACCGTGACGCTACCAACATCTAACCCCATTATGCGTTGCATCACAGGTCAATACCTTGGTCTCTGAGATAATTCTTGATTAGCTCTTCCACGATATCATCGCGATCAAAGCGTCTGATTTTATTTCTAGCATCATTATGACGTGGAATATATGCTGGATCACCAGACAAAACATACCCTACCATCTGATTAATGGGATTATACCCTTTTTCACCAAGAGATACATAAACACTGGCGAGAGTTTCACCAATCTCTTTTTTGCTCGAGTCGTCAAACTCAAAACGTACAGTTTCATCTGTAAAACTCATAGTTGCCACCCACCTTCTGATATTTTCTAGTTAGTTTTATTATATGTTATTTTGCTCAAAATTTCAAATTAGGAACTTAAAAACTGAAAAAATGCTAAAGCGTATCTCCTAAACAGATAGACTTTAGCATTTTTTTATTATGGTAATAGATTACCCGCTGCTTGATAGAGGGCATACCATTCGTCACGTGTTAAGACAATATCAGCCGCATCAGTCACTTCAATGATGCGTGACGTCGTCATCGTCCCAATGATGGTTTGCATATTAGCTGGGTGACGATTGATAAAAGCAATCGCGATACCTGATGGCGTACTCTCGTACTGGTCAGCTAGCTCTGCTAATTTTGTATTCAGCTCAGGGAATTTTTTAGTATTGCCTACAAAAGGACCCTCAAAAAAGCCATATTGGAAAGGCGACCAGGCTTGGATGGTCATATTTTGTATTCTAGAATACTCGAGAATACCACTATCTCGGACAATTCCAGCCTGATTGTCCATATTAACATTAATCCCTGTATCAATCATTCCAGTATGTTTTAAACCAAACTGTAGTTGATTGATATGAAGTGGCTGTTTGACAGCAGTCTTCAATAGCTCGATTTGACCAGGGTTTTGATTTGACACACCAAATGCCCTAACTTTCCCTGCTTTTTCGAGCATAGAGAAAGCTTCTGCTACCTCTTCTGGCTCAACCAATGTATCCGGGCGATGTAAGAGCAGAGCATCTAGATAGTCAGTGTCTAGTCGTTTTAAAGACCCCTCCACCGCTTCGATGATATGTTGCTTTGAAAAATCAAAGGCAATACCTGGTCTGATGCCAACCTTAGACTGTAGATAAATATCTGAACGAGAAATCGAGGTCTCTTTTAACCCTTTAGCAAAAATTGTCTCACATTCACCACCCCCATAAATATCAGCATGGTCAAAAAAATTGATTTCATGGTCATAGGCCGTTTGAATAATTTTAGCCGCGTCTCTACCCGGCTCATTCATCCGCATACAGCCAAGGACGATTTGGCTAGCCTTCATCTCTGTATTTGCAATGTTTAGTTGTTTCATAATTGCCTCCTATAAAATAGTGTAATCGGTTTCAATTATATCAAAAAATGATTGGTTTATCACTAAAAAACTATGGTAGTCATTAATTCATTGTGTAAAAAAAGAACATGGACTCGAGTTTCCATGTTCTTTTTTATGTGTTAGGCAGTTAAAACTGCACGTCCTTTACGACGACGGCTAGCGACTACGCGACGGCCATTTTTAGTTGCCATACGTTTACGGAAACCATGTGTTTTTTGGCGTTTACGTTTACTTGGTTGAAAAGTGCGTTTCATAAGTTTTTTTCCTCCTGTACAGAATTTTTGTTTGTAGGCATTACCTACAATCATTATGTCTAGCCTAGGCTTTTGATCAGTTACTAAACATACCTTAATATTATATCGCTTTTTACGGGCGATGTCAATATGATCTTATTTTTCTTTTGTAACGATAATATATCTGCCATTTTCCCGTCCAGTTGAATGACTAGATACGCCTGCCTCACGCGCGATAATGGCATGTACGATCTTTCGCTCGTTTCCTTGTAAGTCATTAATATAGACGACCTCGCCTTTAGCAGCCCGTTTAGCGGCATGGTGGGCTAGACTTGTGATGTAAACTTTTCGTTTTTCGTGGTAATCCCCAACATTAATCGCTAGCGTGACACGCTCATCAGTCAAGCTATTGGCATAGGCCTTAGCCAGAACCTGTAAAGCCTGTAAGATTTTACCATGTTTACCAATTAGCAAACCATCTTGCGATGACTTGAGTGTAAAAATCGTGAGATTACCATCTTGCCTAACAGAAACCGATGCAGGCACACCTATATCCTGGGTAATAATCGTCAAGTACTTGGCCACTTCTTTGATGACCTTGTTCTGACTTGATTGGCTATCATCTATCTCTATATCTGGCGTATTTGTTTGGTCAACTAACTTCTTTTCAGCAATCTCAAGTTTTGCTTCTTCGATAATCGCATCTTTAGCTTCCTGAGATAGGTCGCCTGTACTTGCTTTTTCAGCAGCTTTTACAGCCTTGATGACCTGTGATAACTCAACCGTTGCTTCCATTGCCGACTGCACCCTTGGTGATTCGGCTATGAAGTCTGCATCAAGCCCACGCGTCGCTAATCGATCTGCCTGACGAACCGTTTCTTCATGAATCGGGTCAATTTGGATACGGGCACGTTTTTTCCCAATGCCTAAAAACCCTTTTTTATCTTTTTGATGGATTTGAATATGGACAGTTTCTCGTTTAACACCAAGCTTTTTCAAGCCACGTTCAATTGCTTCATCGACTGTATTCCCAGTAAAAATAGCCATAAATTAACTACTCCTTTTTATAGGTCTCTCAGCTTAACTCATTCATTCTGCCGAGACATGACACTTTAATTATCTCTTTTTCTTTTTCGCGTTTGCTAATGCTTTTTGTTTGACTTTCCCTTTATTTTTTTCAGCTTTGAGTTTCGCCTCACGTTCCTCTTGAATCTTAAAAGGATTGTTCAAAAGTAAGGTTTGGAAAACTTGATAGGCATTTGAAACTGTCCAATACAAGGCAACCCCTGCAGCGACACTGATTCCCATTACAAAAATCATAATCGGCATCAGATAAGTCATGCTGGTTGTCATCGTGTTTTTCTCAGGTGCTGCCTTCATGGTTAACCATGAGCTAGCAAATGTAAACAGTGCCGCAAGAACTGGAAGTATGAAATATGGATCGTGACCCGAGATATCAAACCAAAGGAAATGACCATCTCTTAGGAAACCAACGCGGGTGATGGCCTGGAACAAAGCCCATAGAATCGGCATTTGAACCAGTAACGGCAGACAGCCCATGTAAGGGTTAACCCCATTTTCTGAATAAATTTCTTGCGTTTTTTCAGCAACGATACGTTTACTTTCTGTATCTTTTCCTGGATATTGCGCTTGAATTTTTTTCAACTCAGGTTGTACGTCTTGCATCTTACGCGTCGACTTCATCTGAATATGCATTAGTGGCAATAAAACCGTTCTAATGATCAGCGTGAACAAGATGATCCCAACCCCAACAAGACCACCAAATGATAGGAAGTCGATGATTTGAGCAAAGCCATAAACAAACTTCTCCCAAACACCACTTGTTTGTGCAGTGATATCTGAACGACCACATCCTGCTAAAACGAGGACCCCTAGAGCTAATAGCACTGATAATTTAATTTTTCTTTTCACGTTTCTTCCTTTTTCTTCTGTAGCTAACCGATCTGTGACACGCGCATCAGGTCAAATAACTTAGACTTTTTTATATATTTTTGATACTTTTAAGACATGTACTAGGTTTTTTTGAACCTCTTCAAAACTGAGCGTCTCGACACCCTGTCGACAAATAATCACAAAATCTGTTTGTGACAACTCTGATGAGAGGGGAACCAAAGCATGTCTGACAAGCCGTTTTATCCGATTACGAACCACCGCATTCCCGATTTTTTTGCTGACAGATACTGCAGCTCTAAAATGTGTTGTTTGCGATGGGATTTCGTAGACAATAAATTTTTTATTGGCAGTCGATTTTCGGGCAGAAAAAATAGTATCAAAGTCTCTTTTTTTCTTAATACGTAACGCTTTCTTGAGTGCCAAACTAGTTTCTCCTACAGTAAGTTATCTAAGTAATTTTACCACAAAAGCGAAAAAAATGCATCTTGCTATAGACACATTTGTTCACTTATGATCTAGCCCTACCTACGTTTTCGTCATAATGGCCATTTTTAAGACAGATTATGCCTTAACCTCCTGTTGCAACGTTGCTTTTGCTAATTCAATTTGCAGCTTGACTTGTTCAAATCCTGTGCCACCAAAAGAATTACGACGTGCGACAGCTGTTCTTGAATTTAGGGTGTCATAAATATCAGCTTCGATCAATTCTGATACTTCTTGATAGCGTGATAAGGGCACGTCCTGCAAGTAATTGCCGGTCTTAGTACATTCTAGCACCATTGCACCAACGATTTCATGCGCTTGGCGGAAAGGCAAGCCCTTAGCTGCCAGATAGTCAGCTAGCTCAGTCGCATTTGAGAAGTCTTTTTCAGTAGAAGCTGACATGATCCCTTCGTTGACTGTCATCGTGGATAACATCCCACTCATGACATCAAGACTTGTCAAGATCGTCTCAGCTGTATCAAACATGCCTTCCTTATCTTCTTGTAAATCTTTATTATAGGCAAGTGGTAATGACTTCATGACCGTTAACAAGCCAAAGAGATTCCCATAAACACGACCAGATTTGCCACGAATTAATTCTGCCATATCCGGATTTTTCTTCTGTGGCATAATAGATGAGCCTGTAGAAAAAGCATCCGATAGTGTCACAAATTTGTATTCATGACTACACCACAGAATAATTTCTTCACAAAGACGTGACAGATGCATCATGAGTAGGCTAGCATTACTTAAAAATTCTAAGATAAAATCACGGTCACTGACAGCATCTATAGAGTTAACATAGACGTCACTGAAGCCCATGAGTTCAGCAGTCTCTTTCCGGTCTATTGGGAAAGTGGTCCCTGCTAATGCTGCTGCACCCAAGGGTGAAATATCAGCATGCTTGATATTAAATGCAAAACGTTCTGCATCACGCGTCAGCATACTGTAATAAGCCATGATATGATGCCCAAAAGAGATTGGTTGTGCATGTTGCAGATGCGTATAGCCAGGCATGATGGTTTCAACGTGCTCAGAAGCCAGATTAACTAAAACTTCTCTTAAATTTTGTAGTTTATCTAAAGTCTCATCCAAGGTATCTTTGACCCAAAGGTGCATATCTGTCGCGACCTGATCGTTACGTGAGCGTGCTGTATGCAGTTTCCCTGCAACTGGACCAATTTCAGCATGGAGATAGGTTTCCATGTTCATATGGATGTCTTCATGCTCAATTTTGAAGTCGATCTCGTTGGCTTCATATTTTGCTTCGACTTTTTGAATACCAGTCTTGATGATGTCGGCCTCTTGCTCAGTTAGAATACCAGTTGACGCTAACATCGTCACATGCGCTAAACTGCCTTTTAAGTCTTGACGTGCCATCTTTTTATCAAACGTAATCGATGCCCCAAAAGCTTCTGTTTTCTTATCCAAACCAGCTTCAAAGCGACCGCCCCATAATTTTGCCATGTTATTCTCCACCATTTCTATCATCTTACTTCTAGTATACCTAAAATTAGGGTTTTTAATCTATTTATATCATCTGAATCATCTGGGCGTTATGCATCGCTTGATTTAGCAAAAAAGCGCCTATCATAGCGCCTTAATATGAAATTGTAATTCTCTGACTACACTTAATTTCATGATCCTATTTTGACTAATCGCAATCACTGTAGCGTTTATTAGTCCTACTCGCTCAAATCCAGTTCCCTGACTTGGTTTATTTGAAGTCCTTGCTATAAGTCGCTTATTTTTCGTTATTGAGTTTATCCCAGACTTGCGCATTCACTTGTGATGGTAGGCCCCATAATTTGATAAAGCCAACTGCTGCGTCTTGATCGAACTCATCAGCAGCTGTGTAAGTTGCCAAGTTTTCATCATAAAGTGAGTTAGGTGATTTCCGGCCAATACAAATCGCATTCCCTTTATAAAGTTTAACTTTAACAGTCCCATTAACCACTTCTTGTGTGCTATCGATATAAGCTTTCAAGGCATCTGTCGCTGGGTTAAACCAAAGGCCATTATAAATCGTATTTGATAATTCATTTTCAATCACTGGTTTAAAATGAGAGACTTCACGAACAAATGTGATATCCTCAATGTCTTTATGGGCTTTCAGAATCACTGTCGCCCCTGGACACTCATAAATTTCACGTGATTTAATCCCAACAAGACGGTTCTCCACATGGTCAATCCGGCCGATGCCGTGTTTACCTGCGATCACATTGACATCATTTATCAATTGGTACAAAGGCAGTGCTTTGCCATTTAGCGCAACTGGAATCCCTTTTTCAAATGTTAACTCGATAAATTCTGCTTGGTCTGGTGCATTTTCGATAGAAGTTGTCATGAAAAATGCTTCTTCAGGACATTCATTCCAAGGATTTTCAAGAATACCCGCTTCGATCGCGCGTCCCCATAAGTTCATGTCGATCGAGTAAGGATTATCAAGGTCAGCTGGAACTGGAATGCCATTTGCTTTTGCATATTCGATTTCAGCTTCACGTGACCACTTCCATTCACGCACTGGTGCTAAGACTTTTAAGTCTGGTGCAAGTGAATGAATGGCTACTTCAAAACGAACTTGGTCGTTACCTTTACCTGTACACCCATGGGCAATCGCAGTAGCACCTGTTTCACGCGCTACTTCAACCAAGGCTTTTGAAATCAAAGGACGAGATAAGGCAGACACAAGCGGATATTTTTGCTCATACATGAGGTTACCTTTGATGGCATAGCCGACATAGTTATGCGTGAAATCTTCTTTGGCGTTGATCACGTAAGACTCTGTTGCACCGACAGTCAAGGCTTTTTCTTTGATAAAATCAAGATCTTTACCTTCACCTACGTCCAAACAAGCTGCGACAACATCGTATCCTTCGTCTACCAACCATTTGATTGCTACTGATGTATCTAAGCCGCCTGAATAAGCGAGTACTATTTTTTCTTTTGTCATAATGATCACTCCTAAATAAGTTGTTTTTGATTATATATTCATTATAGTGCATAAAAATACATAAGTCAAGTGTTTTTCTGTATATTTTTTCAAAAAAACCTGATTATTGATTATATATTAAAATGTAATGAGATTAACCTGAAATGAACTAGCTTATCACCAGCTCTACTAGCTCATACAAGCAGCTAATCCATTCTCTCCTATTTGCTACTATAATAAGTGTTTCATTTAACCTGCCTTAAGCCCCCTATCAAGACTTGTTAAAAAACCCACAATTGTTATAAGTTGCTTTATTTTCATTTTATAGTAAACTATATCTAGTATCTATAACTACATATCATACCATGCACCTAGAAAGTACACTACTTATGTCAAAATTATTCACTGGTTCTGAATGGGGGAATGAAATCGAAACAGCTACCTTACCACGCTGGGACGAGTTACCCGATATCGAACTTTATATGGACCAGGTCATCAGCTTGGTTAGTAAATACCTCTCACCCATTTTACCGCAGAAAGAACAACCGATGCTGACCAAGTCGATGGTCAACAACTATGTTAAGTTGGCGCTGATTCCTGCACCTGTCAAGAAAAAATATTCTCGTGTCCATCTTGCCTTTTTAATCGCAATTACCCTATTAAAACAAGTGCTGACCATACCTGAAATCAAAACTGGTATCGTCTATCAAGGTCGCGTCAGTGGTATCCATGAAGCTTACAATATTTTTTGTAATGTCTTAGAGGAATCGCTCAACGTGGTCGGCAAACAAGTACAAGGTGTTGAGACGGCTGGCTTGTTCTCAAAGCAAGTTTCACCAGACTTTTTTATCGTCACAGCTGCTACCTCATCACTTGCTGCAAAACTATTAGCTCAAAAAAGCATTGAACTTGCTTTTGATAGCAGACTCATGGAAAATAAAGAGGAACCCTCAAATGACAAATAAAAAAATTGCCATCCTTGTAGACTCAGGATGTGATGTCCCACAAACTCTAACACAAGCAGACAATCTTTATGTGATTCCTTTGAAAATCATCTATAAAGATGCTGAATTTACGGATAAAGTGGATATTACTGCGGAAGAGATTTATGACCGCTTACCAGTCGAAATCCCAAAAACATCGCTGCCTGAAGGGGCCGTCATTCAAAATATCTTCGAGCAAATCATTGCTGATGGCTATAAACAATTGATTGCGATCACGATTTCAAGTGGTTTATCTGGTACATTTAACTCGGTCAGACTGATTGCCAAAGATTTCCCAGATCTTGAGACCTTCATGTTTGATACCAAAAACATCGGTATTGGTGCTGGCGTTCAAGCCGTCCGCGCTGCTGAACTCATTTCAGAAGGTCAAACTTTTGAGCAGATTACAAAGACCCTATCCGATGATGTCACTAAAAGTAAAATCTTTTTTAGCGTCGCAACACTTGAATATCTCCAAAAAGGGGGTCGTATCGGCCTTGTCAGCTCTATCCTTGGTAATGCGCTCAAGCTTAACCCGATTATTTCATGTAATGACGAGGGTATCTATCATACCGTCGCTAAATCACGGGGGCGCAAAAAAAGCCTTGAGAAAACGGTTAGCCTCGTCAAAGCCTATGTTGGTGATCACAAAAAAGTAAGACTCGTTGTCGCCCATGGGAATGCTGAAAAAGAAGCCTTGATTCTCGTTGAGGTCCTAAAAGCAGCTATTCCGCAAGCAAGCGAAGTCTTGTTTGGTCAAATATCACCCGCGCTCGTTGTCCATACTGGACCAGGATTGATTGGTCTTGGCGCACAGTTATTAGATTAAGAACGAAAAAAATCATACCAAATTTACTTTGATATGATTTTTTTAGTACCATAATCATTTAGAGATAACGTTCTGATTTTGGTAATTTCCAAAACCCGTAACCTTGCACGATAAACCAGATTATTTCTAAGAGACCGAAGATCAATATGGCAGGATGAAAATCAGAGGTTAAGAGATAAGTCATAAACCAGGTGAAAAAAAGTAAGCGGCTAGCAGCATCATAAGCACCATAGATGGCCTTGGGAGAACGGATACGAAGGATGGACCAAACAATGACGATAGACCCAAATAGATTAACAAAGACGACATGAATCGGTTCAAAAGCAGGTGTAGGTGACACCTCATTTAAAACCTGATTGAGCATCTGGAAAGTCCAGGGCGTAACAAAGGGTAAGGTGAACACAAAATCGTAGAGTCCTGAGAGTCTGACGATTTTTCGATAAGTTAAGGTGTGCATGTGAGATTGTCCTTTCAAGTTTGTCAGTAAAGCACAAAAGTTAAGTGCCTTTTTTGATTGTTGTAACAAGCCTATTGTAATCTGTTTTTGATGAAAGGACTAATAAAATCCGTTGGTTTTTCCCAACGGATTTTATAGAGTATCAGTGCCTATTTCTTTTTTATAATAAGTAACCAAGTGACGGCTGCCTAAACGTGCCATCAGGTCAAAAGCAGCATTGATTTTCTGCTCACCTAGCATCTGGTCATCAAAGGTCATAGTGACGACCCCCTCTGCCAATTCTTTTAGGGTGGCTATGTAAAAGTCAGTATGACCAAGATGAGGATAATCGGTTAACTGTAAAATGTGCCGAGCAAGTCCTACTTCTTTGCGAAGTGACAAGACGATTATCGCACGATAGGCGATTTGGTAGATTCTTCTATAATATTTTGGAATCGTGATATAGTTACCACATTTATTTTCAAACTCTTGACAAAAAAGGAGCAGTTCAGAAGTAGGTAAACTTCTGAGCGTAAAATAGGCTAAAGATAGTTCAAAGTAGCCCCATTTACTGACTTTATTCAATAAATCGGCAATCATAGCACGGGATTTAGGATCAAGCGCTTGTTGACAGGCTTTTACAGCTACAGATAAGTGAGGGTCACCTGAGCTTAAGGCCTCTGCATAGAGTTTGCTTAATTTAACTTGGTCTTGAGAAAAATCCGCCGCTTCCAATTGACTAAAAAATTCGTCTTGATAAGCCATCACGTGATGATTCAGCAAAAATTCATACTCCGACAGACTCACATTCATGGCTTGGAGCATGAGGTCGATTCTTTCAAACCCCATCATGACTTTCCCATTTTCAAAACGAGATAAATCGCCTTTATTAATCCCTACTTTCTCAAAGTAGGACAAGGCAAGCTGTTTCTGTTCACGAAGTATCTTAAACCCTTTACCATAAGTTATCAAATTAACTACTCCTTTTACGTGGTAAACATCTACTGTTAATCTTTTATTCATTATATCAAAATGCGCGGTAGGATGATAATAGGCCCTATCAAAAATCGTGCGCATGCAACCCAATAGGTACTAATGTGTTACAATTTAATTATACAGTGTTTTATTTTATCTCTTCATTATTACACCCCTAAAAATATAAGCCTTAACAAATTGAATAGGAAACTTAAGTTTCCTATTTGATGTCGCATTAGGAGGATCTAGCATGATTCAATTTGAAAATGTCACTTTAAAACTAAAAGACGCCTTAGTCTTGAGAGATATCAGTATGGAAATTCAAGATGGAGAATTCGCATACCTGGTAGGAAAAAGCGGATCAGGAAAATCATCTATTCATCAATTGATCTATGGCAATTTCTTAAGCTATGAAGGGACTGTCATAATTAATGGGCAAGATATACAGGTATTAGATTTTGATAGCCTACAACATACCAGACAGAAAATCGGTATTATATTTCAAGACTACAAATTGATAGCAGATAAAACCGTTTTTGAAAATATTTCATACAGGTTAGGGGGGTTGGAAAATAAACAAAATGTGAAGAAAATTGTACAGTATTGGGCAAAGAGATTAAAGATAGCGCAATATTTAGCTGAATACCCCGCAAACCTATCTGGTGGAGAACAGCAGAGAGTTGCGATTGCAAGAGCTATCGTAGACAAGCCATCTATCATTCTAGCAGATGAACCCACTGCCAATTTAGATCCCCAAAATGCAGTGAATGTCATGGCTATCTTGACTGAATTAAACCAGAAGGGCACAACCATTATCATGACGACTCATAACACAGATATAAAACGTAGGTATCAATATAGAACGATTCTTTTGGCGGATGGAAAGATAGTAAATGGCTAATTATTTATATATGATAAAGAGAAATTTTAAAAGGGGAAATGATTTTAAAAGTATAGTTATTTTAAGTATCATACAGGCTATTAATATCCTGTGTTTCTCGTCGATGCAATTTTTAAATAAACTCAAATTTTTGATTTCAGATCACGACATGGCTGACGATATGCAACTACAACTTAGTCGGACTTCACCCGCTACTATTTTTTTGACTATACTAGCCTATTCAGTTGGCATCCTATGCTTCAGCTTGTTCATTTATATCTTATTTAGTTTTAACTCTAAATATAGCCTCTTAAAAAGTTTGCGTCATGATGAGAGTGAACTCAAGGTACTGCTTGGTTTTAAATCAAACGCTATTTATTCTGATTTATTAGTAGAAGTTTGTATCACATATATTGAAGCTATACTAATCGGCAGTTGCATGGGTATTCTTGTTTTTAACCAACTGGCATCATCTTTAACTACCCTATTTCCCTATCAATTAAGCAATGAGTCAATGGTCTCTATTTATCTAAACGTTTTACTTTATATGGTACTACTTTCGATTTTATTCATCTTACAAAGTTTTTTTATCCGGCACATCGCCGCAATAAAAATTAATAAAAAAATGGGGTTATAGCCAGTTACGTTTCAGTTGCAATGTAGGCTGCTCAATAAATCAACTCAACCAAAAATCGACTAGGGCAATAAACTGGTCGATTTTTTATCGTATTGGCCTATCTCTTTGATAGCTGATGATGTCTCTAGCCCAAATTGTTTTGCGACACCGGCTCATCTACCTATCATAGAGAAGATTTGAGCAAGTGTGACTACTGTGCCAAGTTTTGGATAGAGTTTGTCGAAGAAGAGGTGATGCAGGCCTGGATCACGGTCAGAAGTCGCGTCTTCAACGATATATAAGTGATAGCCATGTTGAAAAGCATCTAACGCTGTTGCATAAACCCCATTACTAGTTGTCAGACCAGATAAGATAATTGTATCGATGCCACGACGACGTAACTGTAAATCTAAATCTGTACCAAAAAAGGCACCTGGATTGTGTTTGGTTATTTTCACCACATTGCTTGCTGTGTCATCAGTTGCAATCGCCATTGACAGCTGCATATAGCTGTCTGGTACTTTAATTGTTTGTTCACGTGTATAGCGAGCAGGGTGTAAATAATGAAAACTAGTCGCATCAACATTTACCAATGTGATTAACGCTTCTGTATTTTTAAAGGCTTCAGCTAATTGGTTTGCCGCAAGTAAAACAGCATCAGGCGCATAAGGCGCTAAAACGCCATTATTGAGAATCCCATCTTGCAAGTCAATTGCAAGATAAGCTGTTTTGCTTAAGTTTAAAGATGTCATAGCTCTATTTTACCTTTATTTTTTGTATTTTAAAAGTTCAGTTTCACCTCTATCTACTTCCTATAAATAGTGCTAAATCAATACTAAAACGAAGGCAGGCTAGCGCACGACTTACTCACCTAAATAGACAACTTAGTCAACTATCGTAACATGTTTCAAATCAATTTTCAAAATCACTCTACCAATGACGTACAAACTTAAAACACCTAGACTACAGCAGGAAAAAATCCACAGATTCATCGTGAGGGTTGGCAGTGTTCTCACATCATATAAGCAACCGAAAATAGCAAAACTAATCGGTGTGAGCGCAGTCGCAAATGTTGTGACCAGTCCAAATATACGACCTTGCATCTGTTCTGGGATATGCTCACCTAACCAGCTAAAAAATGGGACATTTACTAAATTTGAAATACCTGCAAGTATGAAGCTAGTCAGCATAATCAAGCCTGCCGTCAAAACTGATTTCTCAAAAATGAAGGGGACAACGCCAAATACAAGCAAGCACAAGGCAATACCAATCATCGCACCCCATACCTTTTGCAAGGGATACTTGCTAGCCTTCACCTGAGAAATAACAAGCCCCGAAAGCATACTACCGAACACAAAGGCAGACTGTACAAAACCATAAGTCGTCGCTGAAAATTTTAAGCTCGTAATCAAGACACTTGCGATCCCAATCGTAAAGGCACCCACACAAAAATTCATGAATAAGGCCAAAACGAGTAACGAAATTAAGGTCTTTTGTTTTTTAAAAAAGGTTAGACCAGCTGAAAATGATAAATCATCTTGACCTATTTGCTTTTCTCCCACGCCTACATTGAGCTGGAAGTTTAATGATAGAGCGATACCTAGTGTTACCAGTTCACAGCTTATTTCAATGATGACAAATAAGGTGAAGGGGACGACACTGTAGAGAGCTGCACCCAGTATCGGTGCAATAAACTGGCCAATAGCCGCCGCAGATTGCTGTAAGCCTCTGAGTTTGGTCTGATGGTCATCTAGCACTAATCCTTTTGCGCCCGCATTGTAGGCTGTTAAGGTAAACTGATCTGAGACTGCTAAAATCGTGATCAAAATCAGGGTCGGTGGCAAGATGTTAACCGCAAAGTATCGAAGGCTTAATGCATACCCGATCAAACCGCCAATCGTAGCGATCTGTGACACCGCAATTACCTGCTTTTTGCTTAGTCTATCAACAGTGGGACCAACAATAGGCACAAATAACAGGCTGATGATTGGGCCGATGACTTGTGATGCGGCAAAACTTAATGATGACCCCGTCTTGGTTAACAACATCAAGCCTAAGGCAAAATTAAAAGACTGAGAACCAAGTTGCCCAACCAAACTTGAAACAATCGATTTTCGAATTTGTTTGAGCGAACTATTTTCAATTAGATAAGCACTCATGACATCTCCTTGTTAACCTGAGCTTCGAAAAAGGGCAATAAAAAATCAAAACTACCTGCTTTGGCTCCAAGAGATAGGGTCATGATACGAATAAATGATTTTCCTTTTTGGTACATCTCCTCTTTCTGCCAGCCAAATGCGCTGACATCAAAATAGAATTGATTGCTAGCAAGAATAAATTCGATTGTCTCAAACGGATAAGGAGTATGATAGACGCCCTCATCGATACCTTGCTCGATGATTTTAGCTAGAATTGGTGTCATGCTGTGCACGGATGCCACAATACCAGCCTGATGCAGGATTGCATTTTGAGGTGCCGATTGCCCCTCAATCATACCATGGGCTTGGCTGCCGGATTGATTCAGCTGCAATAATACCTGTGTCATTTTGTCATGAGCTGCTAAACTGGAATCGTTAGCAATGTCAGTCACCATCTGAGCAAGTTGTGCCATCATGCGTTCAATTATACGTGTCATAAGTGATAGCTTGGAATCAAAATAGTGGTAAAATGTCCCCTTTCCGATATCAACTCGTGATAAGACGTCATTAATCGTTGTCTCATCATATCCTTTTTGGCTAAACAACTGCTCACCTGCATCTAAAATCTCATGCAGCCTTATTTCACCTTTTTTTGATTTCATGCTACTCCTTTTTGTACCGACGGTCGGTTTATTTTTATTTTATCATAACATGTTTAAAGTCAGCTTGTCAATTATTATCGTAGCCAGTTGTTATCCCACACTTTATTTAAACAGTTTGTATAACTAAAAAAAACCACCATTTTATAGAGAGTTTCTCTATAAAATGGTGGTTTTTGACTGAGATGTGCCTCAAATAACTACATTTTTTACAGCACAACTACTTTTAAAATCCATAACTATTTTCTTGTTTTTTAATTTGATTGCTATATGTTTCTGAGATGACTTTTACATCCTCTGCATAACTTGCCAACCTCATGCGTATCGCATCACTATCGATTTTAGAGCCGTTGAAATCTGAGTCTTGTGCAAAAACATAATTAGACAGCGTATTTGCTTTCATAAAACTTAAAATTGGTTTTAACTGAAACTCCATTACTAAGAAATGTTTTGCTGTCCCAGCTGATACAAGAAACCCGACGGTTTTTTGATAAAAAGCACCCTCTGGTAATAAATCAAAAAGATTCTTCAAAGGTGCTGGAATAGCCGCTTGATAGGTAGGGACTCCTAAGATAATAACATCAGCAGCCATTATTTTTTGAAGCACCTCAAGCGTATCACCTTGATTATCTTGCCAGTTACGCCCATCACTAAAATTTATTTGTTGATTACGCAAGTCGATCAGCTCAATTCGGTCATTATCAAGAACTTGATTTTCTAAATACACGCTAAACGTATCAAGCATGGTCCGAGTTTTTTTGCCCACTATAGACCCATTTAATAAAAGATATTTCATGATTTAAGGCTTGTCCTCCGCTTTACTTCGGGTAATATTTTAGTCCCAATTATGTCTATATTCCGCTTGATGTTATCAATAGGGACACCGCCAAAATCTATTTGCGCCATATAACGTTGCATACCAAACTGTTCATGTTGGTGCACCAGTTTTTCGATAATCAACTCTGGATCACCAACATTAATGATACTGTCTGGATCTGTTGCTTGTGCAAAATTTTGTTTAGGGAAATCTTGTCCATTTGATAGCTTAAAACCAGAAGAAATGTGCGGGTAATATTCTTGTAGCGCTTGTTGTGTCGTTTGTGCCGTATAAAAGAATCCTGCTGTTGTGATAGGCAACGTTTTTGGATCATATCCATTTTGTTGCGCAGCATTTCTATAAAGGTCAATCGTGCGTTTATAATAAGAGGTAGGGCCGCTTAAATGTGCTAAGACCATCGGTGTGCCAGTGGATCCAGCAGCTATTGCACTGGATGCGGGGCCGCCAACAGCACGCCAAATTTGCAGATGATCACTTTCTGGTCGAGGCAACACACGAACGTTATTCAAGGGAGATCTGTACTTGCCATTCCAGGTGACATACTCCTCACGATTAAGTAACTGTAGTAATTCAAATTTTTCGTTAAATATATCCTCGTAATTTTGCAAATCTATCCCAAAAAGGTCGAATGCACCTACACGAGAAGCTCTCCCTCCGACTAGCTCAACCCGACCATCACTTAAGAGATCAAGCGTCGCAAAATCTTCCCAGATTCTAACCGGGTCATGGATACTAATTAATGAGGCAGCCGATACGAGTTTAATTTTCTTTGTCGCTTGAACAATTGACGCTAAAATCACACTTTGTGCCTGTGAGACAAAATACTCTTGATGGCTTTCTCCAAGATCAAAAACATCAATCCCTGCTTGTTCCGCCATTTTTGCAATTTCAATAAACTCATTGAGTCTTTGTTTTTCTGATAAAGAGTCATTATTATGCGGATTAGCCATTAAATCCCCAAGAGAGTAGATACCAAATTCAATCCCCTTTTTTGTATCAATCTTTTTAACAAAGTTATTTTGTATTGGCATAGTCATACATCCTTTTTTACCATTATAGTTTTATCGTATCGTTTTTAGTGCAGTACTCCAAGAAATAAGCTGTTCAAGAAGTTCTTTTATTTCAGAATCATGAAACGATGCCGGTTTAAAAATTGACATTTTTTCAAAATCTGTCATTAGAGACAAATTGACATTACGTTGTGTAGATGCGAGACCTAACTCGGCCACGATGACTCTTAAATTTTCTATTGAACGGGCAGCACCTACCCCACCGTATCCAACAAAAGCAACTGCCTTGTTTTTAAATTCAGGCTTTAAGAAATCTAATGCATTTTTAAATGCTCCCGTTACACCATGGTTATATTCAGCAGTGATGAATATATAGCCATCAAATGAGTCAATTTTTTCTGACCATCTTTGAATTTCTTTAGCTTGTTCAGAAGAGGTTTCGGCACCTAGGAATGGCAGGTCATAGCTAGCTAAGTCTACCAGCTCAAACGTAACTTTCTCTTTGTCACTAAATGCTTGTGACTTTTCAACTGCCCAATTAGCCACAGCTAACCCATTTCGTTCTTTACGTACACTACTCAGAATAATCCCGATTTTCAACATGTTATTACCACCTATTTCTAATTTTTTTTTACTACTGTTTATACTCAACAGTATAACATTGGCCATTCTCAAAGTAAAATAATTTGTTTACAAGTGTAAACGTTAAGTGAAAAGGGGGGTGAGGTAAATCTATGAATAGCTTAATTACGCATATTATACAGTGGTTGTATTGCAAAGTTGATCCAATGACAACGAAATTCAAATATTAACAGCCAGATCATGTGTTTATCAATAGCGTTTCATCTTATCCATATACCCAATTTAAGCAACTAAATAGGAAAACATAGTCTGTCTAAATACTCAGAATAGAGATAACTTGTTCTGAGGAAAAAATAGGACATATTTGAAAATTAGTATATCCACGTATGATTTTATGTTTAATCGCCTAATTATCAAGAGATCAGAAGTCCCTTTAACTTTGCATATGGCCAACTTTTTAGTCCTATAGTTTGTCCTATTTTGTAAAATAAAACAATTATTAGTAAATAATTACAGTTTGATTAACATTTTTTTTGTATATTGTTGTACAATAACCTTGTTAAATAATATATGAGGAGAAACATACTGATGGGAAACGCAACAAAAAAAGTAGCATTTATTACTGGCGCAGGACAAGGCATTGGAGAAGCAATCAGCTATCGATTGGCTACTGACGGGTTTCATGTAGCAGTTGCCGATTTCAATCTTGAAACAGCTACTGAAGTAGCAAAGGCGCTAAACAGCAAATTTGGTGATAACACAGCTATCCCAATTAAAGTCGATGTCTCAGACAGAGAAGGTGTCATGCAGGCAGTCGACGAAGCTGTCGCGCATTTTGGTGATTTGCATGTGATCGTCAATAATGCAGGCTTAGGACCACAAACACCAATTGAAACATTTACTTATGATGAGTATCGCAAAGTATATGATGTAAATGTAGGTGGGACTTATTGGGGTATACAAGCTGCAGTCAAATCATTTAAACAATTAGGACATGGCGGAAAAATCATTAATGCGTCTTCACAAGCAGGCCAAGTTGGGAATCCTGGATTAGCTGTCTATGGTGGGACTAAGTTTGCAATTAGAGGGATCACACAAACTGCTGCTAAAGACTTAGCACCTCTAGGCATCACAGTTAATGCCTTTTGTCCTGGTATCGTGAAGACACCTATGATGATGGGCATTGCTGAACAAACTGGTAAAGAAGCAGGAAAAGATACTGAATGGGGACTTAAACAATTCTCTCAAAACATCACTTTGGGTAGATTGTCAGAACCTTCAGATGTCGCAGCTTGTGTATCATATTTGGCAGGTAGCGATTCTGATTACATGACAGGTCAAGCACTTATCATCGATGGTGGTATGGTATTTAATTAATACTCGCATTTGGCTATTCACTTGTTATACACAAAATACCGTAGGGACAACCATCTCTACGGTATTTTTAATCCTGATACGGCGTCATTGCTGTTTGCCTCTTTTTGCGCTAAAATAGGAGGTATGATAACTAAAGAATTTGATACGATTGCTGCAATCTCGACACCACTTGGTGAGGGCGCTATCGGTATCGTCCGACTTTCTGGACAAGATGCGATTACGATCGCAGACAAGGTATTTACTGGAAAAAATCTGAGCTTATGCGATAGTCACACCTTGAACTATGGCCATATCAAAGAAGAAACACGCACGCTTGATGAAGTCATGGTGGGTGTTATGAAGGCACCAAAAACCTTCACGCGCGAAGATGTCGTTGAGATTAACACGCATGGTGGGATTGCTGTCATGAACGAAATCCTCCAACTCTTACTCCGGAATGGTGCAAGAATGGCTGAACCAGGCGAGTTTACAAAGCGTGCCTTCTTAAATGGTCGGATGGACCTATCACAGGCTGAGGCTGTCATGGATCTCATCCGTGCCAAAACCGATCAGGCGATGACGATTGCTGTCCAACAGCTAGATGGTAGTCTATCTACTTTGATCAACAATACACGACAAAATATTCTGGAAACACTGGCCCAAGTCGAGGTCAATATCGACTATCCTGAGTATGATGATGTTGAGGAACTCACAACAAAACTCTTGCGTGAAAAAACGGCCGATTTCAGAACACTGCTGGATAACTTATTAAAAACTGCTAAACGAGGTAAAATTCTTCGAGAAGGCTTATCCACGGCCATCATCGGTCGACCAAACGTCGGAAAATCAAGCCTACTTAATCACTTGCTACGTGAAGATAAGGCCATCGTTACTGATGTTGCGGGGACCACGCGCGATGTCATCGAAGAGTATGTAAATATTAACGGTGTTCCCTTGAAGCTTGTCGATACTGCTGGTATTCGTGAAACGGATGATATCGTCGAGAAGATTGGTGTAGAACGCTCTCAT
The DNA here is from genome assembly GCF_002441695.1 of Pseudolactococcus piscium. Classification (GTDB taxonomy): domain Bacteria; phylum Bacillota; class Bacilli; order Lactobacillales; family Streptococcaceae; genus Pseudolactococcus; species Pseudolactococcus piscium. The sequence goes on along the minus strand of NZ_JXJW01000021.1, from coordinate 9,497 downwards.
AAAGCGCTAAAAGAGGCTGATTTAGTCTTACTTGTCTTGAATGCAAATGAAGCGCTGACACCTCAGGATGAACAGTTGTTAACCCTCAGCGCAGATAGCAACCGAATCATCTTACTCAATAAAACAGACTTACCTGAAAAGATTGAGCTGGACAGCTTACCAGAAGGTGTCATCAAGATTTCGGTACTAGAGGATACCAACATCGATAAGATAGAGGATAAGATAAATGACCTCTTCTTTGAAAATGCTGGCCTTGTTGAGCAAGATGCCACCTACCTCTCAAATTCTCGCCATATCGCCTTGATTGAGCAAGCACTGGAGGCGCTAGATGCTGTAAATACTGGTCTTGATAACGGGATGCCTGTCGATCTTGTTCAAGTTGATATGACCCGTACTTGGGAAATTCTTGGTGAAATCACTGGAGATGCTGCACCGGATGAATTAATCACCCAATTATTTAGCCAATTCTGTCTTGGAAAATAAGTCTAAAAAAAAGCAAAGTAGACGCTCTATCAGTCTACTTTGCTTTTTTGCATCTGTTTGGTAATACACGTTAAGATAACCTCAGCGTGCAAGAAGTACATACTTAAGCAATCATGGCAGTCAACTTCTTGGCACCAAAAAGCAAGCCAACTGCAAATAAAATGGGTACTGCCGCATAGATACCGAAATAAAGTGTCGTATGCTTCAGATAAAAGCCTGATAAACTGGCATTGATCCCTTGACCAACTGAATTAGATAAAAACCAGATAGCCATCATCTGTGACTCAAATGCTTTTGGTGCTAATCGATTGGTTACTGCCAGTGAAATTGGTGAAATTAATACTTCACCAAAGGCGACAACGGTTAGAGATAGGACAATCCAGTTTGCTGAGAACCCACGTCCAGTCATAGCAGGTTGTAGCAAGAGTAAATAACTCACCCCAACTAAGGCAATCCCAATCGCATACCGTTGAAACAAGTTGGGTAACTTGTCTGCAAACATCTTATAAACGACTGCCATAGCTGCTGTACCAAATACGACGACAAACGGATTGACGGATTGGATCATGGCATCTGCAATTTTAAGGCCGATAAAATGATGGTCAGACCGCGTCACAAACTCTGCCACAATCGTGCCGCCCCCTTCTTCTACAGCCCAAAGTGCAACCCCTGATAGAAAGATAGGGATATAAGCGACAACCTTACGTTTTTCAGGAGACGTAACAAGCTTACTGCTTAAAATATGTGTAAAATAGTAAATCGTTAGCAAGACTGCTGCAACTGTGACCACCTTTGAAAGGGACTGAACAGAAAACGTATGCGTCATGACACTTGCGAAAAATGCGCCGCCAATTAGTAGACACAGGCCAATAATTGTCCAACATACTTTGCCCCGCTCTGCTTTTGAAATCGGATTCGGAGCAGAAACATCGATTTGATGTCTCAAGTATCTAGCATATCCCCAAGTATAGATAGCGAGACCGAGACCCATTACAATCGCGGCAGCTGAAAAAGCAACGTGGAAACCGTAGCGAATTTGTAAGGCGGAAACCAAAGCTGGTGATAGAAAACTACCTATATTGATGGCGACATAAAAGATTGAAAAGGCGACATCAGCATCTTTTTCATCCTTGACCACACTACCGACTAAAGTAGACACATTAGGTTTTAGCATCCCTGTGCCAATAATCAATAGGGCAAGTGAGATCAGTAAACTGATTTCACCAAAAGGTAGCGAAAGGACAATATGACCCGCTAAAATAAAGACACCACCAATAATCACAATCTTTGAAGCCCCAAAGATTCTGTCTGATAGCCACCCACCTAAAATGGTTGACATATAAATAAGTGCCCCATATAAAGAAGAAATTGCGACACCATCAGCCCGTGGTAGCCCTAGTCCACCTTGTGCTGCTGTATTAATAATATAGTAAAGTAGAATGGCTTTCATGCCATAATATGAGAAACGCTCGGCAAATTCCGTCCCTAAAATAGTTGGAAATCCTTTGGCGAGGCCAAATAGGCCTTTTTGCTGTTCCTCATCTTCTGCTGCTATCATGGAAAATCTCCCTTAAATTTTTTAAGTGTACCAATACGCAACAAGTAACTTGTCCCTTAGCACAACTTGATTTTTTTTAAAAAAATAAACTCAAAAAACGCCCACTTACAAGGACTATCTATAATCATTTTTCATTTCAAATTTCGCTCTAATGAAAATAACATATAAATCTTTTTATAATTTTTTTCAAATCAACATTTATTCTATCATAACTAAAGACACTTGGCAACTCTCACTTAACGATAAACACAATAGCATAGAAGAGCCCACTATTCTAGTAAAAAAGTAGATAAAAAAACACCTGGATGGCGTTCTCTTATGCTTTATCCGACCGTTTTTCTAGATATTTGAAAACAGCCTCAAACCCCTTCTTAAACAAATTGGGATGTGATCTTGCTAGCCAAACTAATGTGCGATCACTCAGGCTATGAAAGTAACGCCGTTTTACCCGTTTATCCGTTGTAGCCGTATAAAAGAGTGCTGCTAGGCTTTCTGAGCTTGCACCGATGGCATGGGCGTTTGTGCTTAATAATCCACCAACTCGGTCCAGTAAGGGTGTATAGACTGAAGCTGATTTTAAGTTTTTCTTAGCATTAGCCATCGCGATATCACCCCATCCTGATCGTGTCAAGCCTGGTTGGACTGTAATCGACCGCACACCAAATTGTCTGACTTCCATATCAAGAGAGTCACTCCAATGCTGCAGTGCTGCTTTCGTTGCATGATAGTAGGCACCCAAGGGCATGTAGACATCTCCCCCAATAGAGGAGACATTGATAATCCTACCCGATCCTTGCTGTCTCATAATCGGTAACACTAATTGGGCGAGATCAGCGGCGCCAAAAAAGTTAGTTTCAAACTGGTTTCTAGCATTGTCAAGCGGTATATCTTCAACGGGACCATATTCTCCGTAGCCAGCATTATTAATTAGCACATCAATACGGCCGGCTTCGGCTAAAATCGTCTGGATGAATGCCTTATTTGAGCTATGATCCGTTACATCTAGTGATAAGGCATGGACATTAGGTGTTATCGGGATTTTCTCCACACGTCTAGCACCACCATAAACTAGCCAGTCATTGGCTGCAAACAGCTTAGCTGCTTCAAATCCCATCCCATTACTTGCACCAGTAATCGCGACTACTTTTTTCATCATCATTCCTTTCAGTCAAAGACATCATCTTCTGTTAAACTTGCAACAAGCAGTTGATTTTCAGGTTTTTCAGACCACTGAGGATCTTGAAAAATCGCGACTGCTTCCTCACGCGCAACCTCCAAAATCGGATAGTCGTTAACGATATCTGCCACAGAGAACTCTGGGAGACCAGATTGTCGTGTCCCAAAAATCTCTCCACTGCCCCGCATCTTCAAGTCTTCTTCAGCTAAAACAAAGCCATTTTGCGTTTCTGTCATGATTTGCATGCGACGCTTACCACCATCAGATTTGGGATTCGCTACCAAGATGGTATAAGATTTTTTTTCACCACGGCCGACACGACCACGTAATTGATGCAGCTGTGATAGGCCAAAGCGATCAGCATCCATGATGACCATAATCGTTGCGTTGGGCACATTAACACCGACCTCGATAACTGTTGTTGAGACTAAAACATCATATTTTTTCGCCTTGAAATCTAACATAATCTGATCTTTTTCAGTGTTTTTTAATCTACCATGCAGTAAGGCAACACGTGCTTTATCACCGAAAAATGCTGTTAACTCCTCAAATAGATCCGTTGCATTCTTTAAGTCCATCATCTCACTTTCTTCGATAAGCGGTGAGATAAAGTAAACTTGAGCACCCTTGCGCACTTCATCAGCAACCCAAGGTAAAATACTAGGTGTCAGCTGTTCATGCTTGACCCAACGTGTCGTGATCGGTTTTCTACCTGCAGGTAATTCGTTGATAATCGAAACATCCATATCCCCAAATGCTGTGATGGCAAGCGTTCTTGGAATTGGCGTTGCCGTCATCATCAAGACATCCGGGTTCTGTCCTTTCTCACGAAAAACACGCCGCTGTTTGACACCAAAGCGATGCTGTTCATCCGTGATGACAAGCCCAAGTGACTGATAATTGACTGCGTCCTGGATCAGGGCATGTGTCCCTGTGACCATCTGAATTGACCCGTCCTCAAGACCAGCTAATAACAGGCGACGTTCCGCTGTTTTCATGCCCCCTGTTAAGAGACCTACTGAGAGCTCAGGAAAGAGCTCCTGCAAGCTTTCATAGTGTTGATTAGCTAATATTTCAGTCGGTACCATTAAGGCCGCTTGAAAGCCCGCCTGAACAGCCGCATACATGGCCAAACTCGCAACGACCGTCTTACCACTTCCGACATCACCTTGTAGCAAGCGATTCATATGATAGGGACTTGCCATGTCATCTAGAATTTCTCTTAACGACTGACTTTGAGCGCCTGTTAATGCGAAAGGAAGACCACTCATTTTAGCCGTAAGTAGCTGCTCATTGATTTTGATCGTCAAGCCAAAGGCAAGCGCCTTATCTTTTAAACGAAGGGCTTGTAGTTTCAGCTGAAAATAAAACAACTCTTCAAACTTCATCCGACGCAATGCCTGATGATGGGCTGCTTCATCTATTGGAAAATGCATATCATGTACAGCAGTCTTTCGATCAATTAATCTATATTTTTGCAGTAATGACTCTGGTAGATTTTCAGTGATCAACTCACCCACACCTGCATCAAAAACAGTTTGTAAAAGTGTGACTAAGGCTGATTGTTTGATCCCTTGCATGACATGATAGACGGGCTGAAAACTATTTTCTACTTGTGCTAAAATTTTCATACCAGTGATGCTCATCTTTTTAGCATCCCATTTACCATAGATTGCAATCTCAGCATCTAACTCAACCTTACTTTGGAGATAAGGCTGATTAAAAAAGCTAACTGAAATAACCGCTTCACCTTGCTTGATTTTAAAGACTAAGCGATTTCGTCGTGCACCATAGTAACTAACATTTGCAGGTGTGACTACCGTTCCGACAATAGTCGTCTTTTCACCATCTAGTAACTCAAATATTGGCTTTGCTGCAAAGTCATCATAGCGAAACGGAAAATAAGTCAATAAGTCAGACACAGTAAAAATACCCAGCTGCTGATATCGCTCGGCGGATTTTGGTCCTACACCTTTCAAAAATTGGATCGAGTCTGTGAGATTCATAGCTTAATTATACCATTTTCTAAGCAACAACTCTTTGCTGATAACTATGTATCATCTTTACAAGATAAGGTAAGCTAGCACTGCCATCGTATTGCTTCAAGTGAGCAAACAAAAAAGACAGTGAAACACGTCTTCTCTCTATTAGTTGTCCTTACGTTAATAGCTTATAGCATCGAAAAATAAATGGCATAAACGTAACTCATTGCAATGACTAGTAAGGTCAAAACACCTAACAAAACCAGCTCAGCAGCCATGATTCTGAACGGATTTGTCTCATGTGCATGGATAAATTTTTTGGCAGATAACATCAAACAAATAAAGAGCGATACTGGCAGTATGAAAAGTATTTCTTTTCTCCCCCAGCTATCCACCTTAAATGATGATCCCCAATGTACGGGAATGACGTTCGGCAGTTTAATATATAAATAAATCGTAGTACATAGAAACCCGATTCCTAAAACCAGAAATAGATAACACATTTTTGAATAGATATGATCGACAAACAATGCAACTTTCATCATTTTCACCTCATCTGCTTTCTAGTCATCCGAATAAAGCAGACTATCCTGAAAAATGCCAGTTCCCCATATCTCTCGCTCAGATAAACTGGTCTCGATTAACTCAATCGGTTGGCTGTTAATGAGGACCATGGCACACTGATAACCAGAAAAAGGCGTATATAGTGGCATGATCACCTCTTTATTAGCCAGTGCTTCCTTTATATTAGCTACCTTAAAAGCAACATGAGCTTCTTGCTGAATTCGTTCGTCAAGAGGTGAGCTCTCACCAAAAGCATGTAACTGAATCGGTAAGGATAACTCATTTAAGATATCCAGGGTATACATATCATATAAAGTACTATAGCGGGTAGCTGGATTATCTTTTATCTCTGATAAGGCAACTGGCTTGCCAATGTGATGAAAGCTTAGTCTATCATTCATGTCTATTATTCTGCTCCTAAAAATCTAGATACTTATTCACTTTATTATACTATTCTATTTCCTTAAAGCAAAAATATACCAAATAAAAAAAGAGACCATCACGGTCCCTTTTCTCTATGGTAGGTATGAAGCTTATTGGCCGTATAATTCTTGCAGTGGTTTAAAGATAATATCTTGTAGATCACCTGTGATCGTTTGTAGTGCTTGCTCTTTCGTCAAAAGCTCAGCCATAACAGCATTATCTTGCAAGCTCATGAATAATTCTTGAGCTTCTTTTTGCTCTGATTCTTCCTGAAGTTGACCAGCTTGCATCTTCATTTGGACAGCCATAAATTTAGTATATAGGTCACTCGCAACTTCATCTGCTTTTACATCTGAAAGTGCAGCAACAACTGCTTGATATTCTGGTAAAGCGCGTAATTCACGTTCGAGTTGGTTCATCGTGTCATAGATATTCATTTTTTCTCCTTTGTAATCAATTATCCTTGATTATGCTTATCATACAATTTGTGCCTCATGTGGCCAACACTTTTATTTTAACAAACTATAGCCGATTAAGCCAGAAAATAGATAGGCATTAGCCAGTTATGCTTTTTTGACAACCGATCCTTTAAGACCCATTGCACCAAAGCCATCTATCTTAGCATCAATAAAATGACCATTTTTACCGTTTTCATTGAGTCTAATATTTTTAGCCTTAGTTCCTTTTTTGATTGGTTTAGGCATCCCTTTGACAGCAAGATCTTGAATGATAATCACATCATCTCCATCTGCTAAGGCAATACCAACAGAATCCACTACAGAGAATTTTTCAGTAGCAGTAGCAGCTGTAATATCTGAAGCTGTAAACTCATTACCACACTCAGAGCAACCAAAGGTTGTATCTGATAACTCATAAGTAAACTCGCTTCCACAGGTAACGCATTTTGGTGTTTCCATCATAATCTCCAATTCATTTTCTTACATCTTACCATAAAAAATAGCAAGAAAAAAACAGAGGAGCTAAGCTTCTCTGTTTTCGACGTTAAATAACAGAATTATTTAGCGAGTTTAGCGAAGTATTCAAGTGTACGAACAAGGTTAGATGTGTAAGACATTTCGTTGTCATACCATGCAACTGTTTTAACTAATTGAACGCCGTTAGCTTCAGTAACTTCAGTTTGAGTAGCATCAAAAAGTGAAGAGTTAGAGATACCTACGATATCAGATGAAACGATTTCATCTTCGTTGTAACCGTAAGATTCGTTAGCGACAGCTTTCATAGCAGCGTTAACTTCTTCAACTGTAACTTTTTTGTCAAGAACAGTAACAAGTTCTGTTAATGAACCAGTTGGAACTGGTACACGTTGTGCATGACCTTGAAGTTTACCGTTTAATTCTGGTAATACAAGACCGATAGCTTTAGCAGCACCAGTTGTATTAGGTGTGATGTTTTCAGCTGCAGCACGTGCGCGACGGAAATCTCCACCACGGTGAGGACCATCAAGTGTCATTTGGTCACCAGTATAACCGTGGATAGTTGTCATAGTACCAACTTTAAGACCAAAGTTTTTATTCAAAGCATCAGCCATTGGTGCAAGACAGTTAGTTGTACATGAAGCACCAGAGATAACTGTTTCTTCACCAGTCAAGATTTCGTGGTTAGTGTTGAAAACGATTGTTTTAACATCATTTCCACCAGGTGCAGTAATAACAACTTGTTTAGCACCTTTAGCGTGTAAATGCAATTCAGCTTTTTCTTTAGTTGCGAAGAAACCAGTTGCTTCAAGAACGATTTGTGCGTCATCTTCAGCCCAGTTGATGTTAGCTGGGTTAGATTCTGCTGTAACTTTAACGAATTTACCGTTAACTTCAAATCCGCCTTCTTTAACTTCAACTTTACCGTCAAAGCGACCTTGAGTTGTGTCATATTTCAACAAGTGAGCAAGCATTGCTGGATCTGTAAGATCGTTGATTGCAACTACTTCAACACCTTCAACGTTTTGAATACGACGAAAAGCAAGACGACCGATACGGCCAAAACCGTTAATACCAACTTTAACTACCATTTTGTAGTAATCCTCCTATGGAAACAAAAACTTTTAATTTAAATGCCTAAGCATTTATAACAACTGAAAGTTAACTATTTAACTTACAATATAATGATACCTTTTTTATCTCACTTTTGCAAGGAGAAACGCTATATTTACGACACTTTGTACTGTAACAGTTTAAATAATACCTACAAAAAATTGACTAATAAAGATAAATAAAAAACTGTACTAGATTACTTTTTAAATAATCTAGCAAAAAAACCTTTTGATTTTTCATCAGCCAATTCAATCAAAGACTGTTCCCGCTCAGTCAAAGCCTTAGCTGTCAATTGTTGTTGCTGATCTAGTTGCTTATCTTTCTCTGCAATTTGACCATCTTTTATCGTAATCTGCTCAGATAGTCTTGCTATCTCCAAATTCTTGTCAGCTAATAATTGATTAATTAACTTATCAAAGTCTACTTGATCAGTATGATGATCTGCTTCAAGATCAGTTTCTACTGCAAGAATCTTTTTACCGTAGTGTTGTTCCAATATCTCAATGCCTGCTTCATTAACGACTGTTACACCACGATCATTCTTACTAAGATATTCCTCAGCAAGTTTTTTGACACGGTTATTAATGGCCTGACGTGTTACACCAAATGCTTCAGCCAGCTCAGTTACAGTATTGCTTGTCATATTCATCTCTCCATATATCATTTATACTTAATATTGAATCATTTATACCCATTATATCATATCCTAATGCCTTAATGAAAAACATTGCAAATCTAACATAAAGCTTATGATGAATAAAAAAAAAGACTTACGTCTCAATTAATCGAATTTGCATGTATACCGGCGGCCGGGGTCGAACCGGCACGTCCGTGAAGACACTGGATTTTGAGTCCAGCGCGTCTGCCAATTCCGCCACGCCGGCAAATTCATATTATATGGAAAAAACCACTAAACTGGGGTAGCTGGATTCGAACCAACGCATGAGGGAGTCAAAGTCCCTTGCCTTACCGCTTGGCTATACCCCAAAAAATGAATCAAAGGCGGTCGACGGGAATCGAACCCGCGAGTGTCAGCGCCACAAGCTGATGTGTTAACCACTTCACCACGACCGCCATAAATTGTGAAACACGGGCAGCAGGAATTGAACCCACACCAAAGGTTTTGGAGACCTTTGTTCTACCTTTAAACTATGCCCGCAAAGGTAATATGGAAGGGGAGGGATTCGAACCCCCGAACCCGAAGGAGCGGATTTACAGTCCGCCGCGTTTAGCCACTTCGCTACCCTTCCAAATTATACAAT